>NZ_JBMDKV010000024.1:0-68754 GCF_057809895.1 Rhizobium sp. FG113
CCCCCCCCCCCCCCCCCCCCCCCCCCCCCCCCCCCCCCCCCCCCCCCCCCCCGCCAAGGTGGCCGACTATTGCGCCGCCGCGTGGCCGGTTTTTACTCCGCCGTTGACATCGGTGCGCCTCGCTTCGTTTACGATCACACACCGGATGTCTTCGACGATGCCCTGCAGTCGACCATCTACGCCCGCTCCAACGGCAAGGTCGTTGACGGAAACGCGGCAGCGATCTTCAACGACCAGCTTGCCGCCCACATCATTGCGAGCGGTACGGATATATCCTGCCACGAGACTACTACCAAGGAAGAGGCGCTCGAGAAGCTGCGCTACGGCGTTCGCATTCTGATGCGCGAAGGCTCGACCCAGCGAAACATGCGCGAGTGCATCCGCGTTTACACCGAGGATGGCCTGGACCCTCGCTACCTTTGCCTCGCAACCGACGACATGTTGCCGGACGACCTGCGCGATCATGGGCACATGAATGATGTCGTCAGGCGGACCATCGCCGCCGGCATCAAGCCGGTCCTGGCTATCCAGATGGCGACGATCAACCCGGCAACCTGGATGGGTCTGTCCGACGTCGGCGTGCTGGCACCGGGCAAGCTCGCCGACATCTGCGTCGTCAAGGGTGACATCGCTGAAATGAAGGTCGCGCAGGTCTTCGTCGGCGGGAAACTCGTGGCCGAAAACAACAAGCTCCTCATCGATATCCCATCGTATCGCTACCCGGACTGGGTTCGAAAGAGCGTGAAGCGCGGACCGGTCTCGAAGTCCGAACTTTCGCTTGAGGCGAAGGGCGACTCTGCACGAGTTCGCGTCGTCGGCCTTATTCCGGACCAGAATCTCTCGCGTTCCATCGAGGCAACGGTTCCAGTCGTCGGCGGTATCACGCAGGCGGATGTCGCCAGTGACACGCTGCTGGCCGCTGTGGTCGAGCGACACGGGCGTCATGGTGGCGTGGCGAAGGGCTTCATCAACGGTTTCGGGATGAAGCGCGGCGCCATCGCGGAAACGGTATCCCACAACAGCCACAACATCATTGTCATGGGGACGAACCACGATGACATGGTCGCGGCCGTCAACGAAGTGATCCGGATCCAGGGCGGTATCGTCATGGTGGACAGTGGCGAACTCATCGGAACGCTTCCTCTTCCGGTCGCCGGACTTATCAACGATGAGCTCAACGCCGCGGAGATGACGGCAAAGGTCGCTGAAATGACCAAGATCGCTCAGGAGCGTCTTGGCGTGCAGGTCCATGGTCCCTTCATGCATCTGGCCTTCCTGTCGCTCACGACCAGTCCGACCTGGAAGCTCACCGATCGCGGCCTGCTCAATGTCGAAAACCTCGAAATCCTGCCGGTGCTCATCGAGCCTGCGCTGGCAACCGCGTAAGGGGAGGGAGCGACAATGACCAACTCGAGCGGCAAGACCGCGGTTCCTCGCGTCGGCAAGAAGGCGCTGGATCGTGGAAGCAGGACCGTGATCGATCTCTCGCGCGACATCCATGAAGGGATGCCGCTGTGGCCGGGCCACCAGCTCCCTTTCAAGATGGTGAACCAGACGCATGAGGGGTTCAAGAACCGTTGGGACACCAGTTTTGGCTTTCAGGCCCATAACTGGCTCTTGAGCGAGCATACGGGGACGCATACGGACGCGATTTTCGAATACGATCCGGGGGGCGCCACACTCGATGATATGCCGCTCGAATATTACTACGGCTCGGCGATCTGCCTGGACGTGAGCGAGGTTCGACATCCCGACTATATGACGGACGTTGTCCTGGAGCGTGCGCTTGCCAAGAGCGGCCAGGAGATAAGAACGGGTGATATCGTCTTGCTTTACAGCGGCCACGGCGATCGAACCTTCGGCACGAAGGAATTCATCAACGTGTATTCCGGACTTGATCGGTCTGGCGCGGTCTGGCTTGCCGAACGTGGCGTCGTCAATATCGGCATCGATTCTCTCGCAATCGATCACAGCGATGACATGACCTTCATCGGTCATGCGGTCTGCGCCGAGTATCAGATCGTCAATACCGAAAACCTCACCAATCTCGATAAGCTCGTTGGAAAGAGGTTCGAGTATTTCGGCTTGCCTTTGCATTTCCGCGAAGGCACCGGCTCTCCGATCCGCGCTGTTGCAATCCTTTGAAAAAGTCGGGGGCGGGTATCTGCCCGCCGCCACCACCTTCCAAGCAATTCTATTGACGGATTATCGCACAAAGATAATGTTGGAGCACGCCAAAGCTGGTTTGTCGCAACAATAGACAGGGGTCAATGATGATCAAGATTGGGAGAAGGTCTGCGTTGCTGGGCGCGACCGCGCTTGCGGCTACGTCCGCTTCTCTAATCGGGCATTCAGGTCAAGCTCTTTCCTTCTGTCTTTGATGGCCTGATCGTTCACGCGGGTCACGCTTCTCTTCGCAGTCTGTTGGCTCCGTTTAGCTTGGAGCAGCTGCACGCATGCATGGGATCATGGTCTGGAGAGCCTCGCTTTTGGACGCGCTCGAAGCGCAGCAGTCGTAGTCGGCTTCATCCATCCCGTCGTCCGCATGGGACGATCCGGCCAGGATCGGTTTCGGTTGCTGTTTCAATTCATGCTGCAGCCTCCGATCCAAACCGGAATTCTGTGCCTTCAATCCACATACGATGGAGCAAGACAGCAATTTTGCGGGCAACGGCGACAATGGCTCGCCGCCTGCCTTTGGTTTTCATGAGGCGTACAACCGTTCGGTTATTTTGATCTCGATCGGTCGTATTCCGATCGAGCCGGAGATTGCCTATTTCGATCTCATGCCTTTCGCGATTGGAAAAGGCTTTGAAAAGGAAGCCTTAGGCGGAGCAATTCGGATCGCGTCTAGCTTTGCCAAACGGGTGACGCTCAGTACCTGCTCGGCAGACCATCCTCTTGCCTTGGAAAACTATCTGAGCGCGGGATTCCCGTCGTCGGCAGGGCCACGGACCAATGGCAGATCCCTTTAAGCTTGGGCTTTGACCTGTCACGCCCAATTGGAAATGCCTGATTTTTTAGCTGTCTCCCAATTTTTTGTGAAAATACTGGCAATGATGACGTGAAAGCGTTTAAACGTGTTGTGCACAACAGCAGGGTTGGCGGTCGAAGGGTAGTTCTACTTCGGCGCGCCTGCTGCGAAATTCCTTCATGGAGGCGGCATGGCCGACACGATAAGCACTCACGATCCCGAAATCGGTTGCGGTAGCGAAGGCCTCTACATTGGCCAGGTCGCTGAAATGCTGGGCGTGACAACAACGATGATACGGCAATGGGAGAAGCATGGCTTTATAGCAGCGTCACGAACGAATTCTGGCTATCGAACATATGCTGCGCCTCAGATCCAACGGATGCATGTCGTGCGCGACTTGGTGCGATCGGGTGTCAATCCCGCTGGGATACGGCTCGCTTTGCAAAAGGAAGATGGCGGAACCGTCCGCCAGCCAAACGCAACCGGGGAACAAGCAGCACTTGGAACTCGCATCCAGCGCCTTCGAAAGGCCAAAGGCGTAAGCCTCCGTGAGCTAGGCGCAGCTGCGCAGTTGAGCGCGTCGCACCTGAGCGCAATCGAGCGATCTCTCAACAATCCTTCCGTTGCGGTTCTCCAGAAGCTTGCTGCAGCACTCGGTACCAATATGGTTCAGATTCTGGGAGTACAGACCTTCGACAATCAGCTTGTCGTGAAGCCTGATGAGCGTCGCCCTCTTGATGTCAAGTTGAACGGAGTTGAGATCCAGCAACTATTCCGAGTCGAGACGGTGCTTGAATCTCTGCTGTTCATCGTCGAACCTGGAGCAACCAGCGGCGAAAGTTATCAACACGACGGCGAGGAGTTTCTGTTCATGCTCAATGGCAGTCTCGATATCGTTCTGGACGAGACCGAGCAATACAAGCTCCAGCCTGGCGACTCCATGACGTTCGTCAGCCACCGCCCCCATCGGTTCGCGAACACGGGCGAAAAGGCTGCGTCGGTACTGTGGATCAATACCCCGCCTACCTTCTGAGATATCGGCGAATTGACATAGTGAGTTCGTGCGCCTTATGGCCATATCGTTGAAGACGCGATGCTCGTGCATGATTCCTGTACATGCATCTACCTGGTAGCACTGACCACTTCTCGACGAAAAGCGGTGCTGTCCGGGACGTTTGCGGCGGCATTGCCGATGGTCAGACGATCCTTCCTCTTCATCTGCACCGAGCTTGTTTGTTTGGCCACAGCAAAACGCCCATACGTGGTAAGGATGAGAGAAAAACGCAGTTGAAGATCGATAGCGACACGGCATCGCGCTATCGGACGAGGGAGCCGATTGACTCCGTCAAGCCAGCTGCCGGGTGGCCCCGTTTGACACCAACATCTGGTGCAAGCTGATTCGGGCGGAGTTTTCAGCCTGCAAATTAGTCTAGAATGCGCAGTGCTGAGGTCACAGCGGCCTGCATTTCCTGGCGTGAGCGACCGGTCTTGCCAACAATCCGCACTCCTTGAAGCAGACACGAAAGTGTTCGCGCCGTTGCGTCGGGATCAACATGGCCAGACACCGAACCATCGCTTTGTCCCGTTAAGATAAGATCGACTAGAAATGCTTCATTGCTTTCCAACATAGCGGTTATGTATCCAGCGGCTTCAGGACGAAGGATTAGCAATTCTGTCACGGATTTTGTAAGCAGACATCCAAGCAGGCCTGCCTCGTCATGCGCGGTATTAGCGTAGAAAAACATCGCTTTTTCAAGGCGCTCGCGGCCATTGCTCCCCTCAGCAATCGCTTCTCGAATTCGTTCAATACTTGTTGCGCGATAGTACTTTAAAGCCGCAAGAAATAAGCTCTCCTTATCCTGGAATGCCTTGTAGATACTACCTTGGGCCAGACCCATTTCATCCGTTAAATCGGCAATGGATGTTCCTTGATAACCACGCCGTGAAAACACACGTATGGCTTTCTCCAGCGCTTGATTTACACTGAATTCACGCGGGCGGCCACGGGCGCGGCGGCTGCCGCTTCGCTCTGTAGTATTCGAGGACATTTCCTTTTCTACCGGGCAAACAATTCCGACATCAACATCTCTTTCGTATTTTCTTATTTTGCTTTGTGGGCGCTCACCACAATCCGAGATGACACGTCGCACCCCAGGCACGATGCGACGATCAGTATCTCATCCATTTTACCAATTGACACATATGGTCAACATATTTTACCAATTAAACATGAGTAGAATAGTTAGGTATAAGCCAACCTGTCTATTCTAACGTGTCCAGGGAGGAGACCCAATGTCCAGAGCAATTCAACGCTGCCGAAACGTCGAAGATTTCCGCCAGCTTGCCAAACAGCGATTGCCTTCACCAATATTCCACTACATTGACGGCGCCGCGGACGATGAAATCACATACCGTCGCAACACAGAGGCGTTTGCGACGTGTGACCTGGTACCCAATGTGCTGGCTGGGGTTGAGACCGTCGACATGTCCACGACGGTCATGGGCAAGAAAATGGACTTGCCTTTGTTCCTCTCGCCGACCGCACTCCAGCGTCTGTTTCATCATGATGGGGAGAGGGCCGTTGCACGGGCTGCGGAGAAATTCGGTACCTTCTTCGGGGTATCATCTCTTGGAACGGTGAGCATCGAGGAAATCGGGCGGACAATTCAGACGCCGAAGATGTTCCAGCTCTATTTCCACAAGGACCGCGAGCTCACCTGGAGCATGGTTGAGCGATGCCGTGAAGCAAAGTTCGACGCCATTGCCTTGACCGTCGACACGATCACGGGCGGCAACAGAGAGCGCGATTTGCGCACAGGTTTCACGTCTCCGCCGAAACTCACACTCTCCAGCCTGTTGAGCTTCGCCATGCGGCCAGGCTGGACGTGGAACCATCTGACAAAAGAAAAGTTCAGCCTTCCGCAACTTGACGGATATGTGAGCCAAGGAACGAATATCGCCATTTCGGTCGGCGAATACTTCTCGACAATGCTCGACCAGTCGATGAGTTGGAAGGACGCTGAGCAGGTGCGAGAGCGTTGGGGTGGCCAGTTCTGCCTGAAAGGTGTTATGAGCGTTGAGGATGCCAAACGGGCTGTCGATATCGGTGCCTCGGCCATCATGGTTTCCAACCATGCGGGTCGTCAGCTCGATGGGTCCCGCTCACCCTTCGACCAGATTTCCGAAATAGCCGACGCCGTTGGCGGGAAGATTGAGATCATCTGCGACGGTGGTATTCGCCGTGGCACGCATGTCCTCAAGGCTATGGCTGCCGGCGCGACAGCCTGCTCAGGAGGGCATCTCTACCTTTATGCATTGGCCGCCGGTGGACAGGCAGGTGTCGAAAAGACCTTGTTGAACCTGCGGACCGAAATCGAGCGTGACATGAAGCTAATGGGAATAACGAAACTCGATCAGCTGAACAGAAGCCATCTTCGTTTCAGATAGTCGCCGGCATGAAACGGAACAGAGTCACGCTTTACATGTTCTTTGAAGCGTGACTTTGTTCAGCGAGGTGAATTGTTGATAGCAGGGCAATCCGGAAATCGAATGAGCTTTGTGGTCATGACATCATTCTCGATTCTTGGATCCATCGGCTGGGTTCCCGTTTCGTCGGTTGCTAAAGGTACCCAATGTCCAAGATGAAGCCTCGCTCGCCCCGGACGGCTGCTCGCGCGATCATCGTGCACCGCGATCGCCTGCTGGTCGTGAATGCGTATCCTCGCGGCGTCTCCGATCTATGGTGCGCGCCCGGTGGAGGTATCCATTCCGGGATGTCATTGCATGATAACCTAAAGCGCGAAGTGTTCGAAGAATGCGGAGTGCATGTGAATGTTGGTGATCCATGTCTGCTGAATGAATTTCATGACCCAACGTCAGGGTTTCATCAGATTGATATCTACTTTCGCTGCACCCTACTCAGTCCTGCTTTTCCAGTAAATTGGCGGGATCCAGAGGGTGTGGTAACCGAACGACGTCTGGTTACACGCGACGAACTTGCCATGCTCAGACATAAGCCTGATAGTCTTGCAAAAGTCGCGTGGGGTTTGGGTATCCTTTATGATCCGTTGGAGGTCATAGTAAGCTAGGCACTCGGAAACACATCCTGGTTGTTGTTGTGCTTCGGACAAAGCCGCTTGAACCTTCAAGGTCGCTGGGCACGATGGGTACACGGAAGGGAAAGGTGCTCTACATCGCCTCCGCAGGTGAAGCTGCCGTCTTTTCCCGAGGTGGAGTTCCTCCCATGACGGAGGTCAATTCGTTCGCGATATGGAGCACTGTTTCTCCGATCACAGCCATGCCTGTCTGGGGTAAGCGGTTCGCAAGAGCAGAGATCGATATCGCGCCGACCGGTTCCGAGTAGGGGTCCCACACGACTGCTGCGACGCAGCGCATCCCGTAAGTGAATTCCTCATCGTCGAACGCGAAACCGCGCGCACGAATAGTGGCAATCTCGTCCATCACGTCGTCGATCTTCCGCAAACTACGTCGAGTGGTGGGCTGGAGGCCATGCCGCTCCAGGAACTTCAGGATCGCTTCGTCGGGCCACGTCGCAACGATTGCTTTTCCCATGCCCGAGTTCATAACCGGTGCGCGTCCACCTGGAGAAGCTATCGCACGGATTATTTCACGGCTCTCGACTTGAGCAACAGTGATGACTTCACCTTCCTCAAGAATGCCGAGGTTGGCTGTCTCATGGCTGAAATCTCTGAGCCTTCGCAGGAAGGGCATAGCCGCAGCAATGAAGCTCTGCCAGCGCGTGAATGCGATTCCAACCGCGAACGCCTTGCGACCGACAACCCAGTGCGAGTTCACAGCATCGAACTGTGCAAATCCTCGTCGTTCAAGCGTTGTGAGAAGCCGATGGGCGGTCGAAGGTGCGAGATGCGTTTTCTTCGCAAGAAGTGTTAGGCGAGCGCCGTCGGGATATGAAGCAAGCAACTCCATGATTGCCAAGGCACGATCGACGGATTGAACCGTTCCGGTGGATTTTTCCATTTTTAACCGATCTATTCCATATCATGGAATATTCATAGCGCCTGCGATTGAAAGTAAGAAGAGATGGCGCAGATTAAATATCTCACTTTTCCGCCATGTGGAAAAGTCTCGGATATCTGGAAGGCATTTCTTCGATGGAAACAGTTTGAAATGGGAAGGCACTGCGATGGTGGCTACCCAGTTGAAGGTATCATCAATCGGAGGGGGACGTTTCAGAAGCGAGCCTGGCTTCCGAGGCACTGGCCTATGCGCTGCGTCGCGAACCATAAGGATTAGAAGCCAACGTTATTCAACGAACCGGGTTGTCAATGGTCGCAAATCGAGTGCCGTAAACACGGACCCACTCTTATCCTGCACAGGCGCCGCGATCCCTGTTGAGCCAGTGATGGACGACCAACCACCGATGCCGCGACCGCGCTGGCGGGCTCAATCCTTCCTATGGGCGAAGCGAAGGGCGCCGCCTTGGCCCTGATAGTCGAGATTCTCGCGGCAGGCATGACCGGCGCCGGGTTTTCATTCGAGGCCTCTTCGCTCTTTGATGAAAGGGCGCGCTGCCCGCTCTCGGTCAGATGATCGTCTGCATCGACCCGAAAAAGACTGGCGGCGCTGGAACAGGCGTACGTCCTGTGCTCCCGGCAGATACCATCCTGTCCGATCCCGGCACCCGACTGCCGGGCCGGCGCCGACAGAATGCCCGCAGCGGGCTCTGGAGCGTGGCATTCGAGTGGAACCCGACGTGCTCGCTCTCTTTGATAAATACGCCGAGAAATAGTGCGCCCGGCGATCCTGTCGTATTTGGAGCAAGCTGGAGGTTTCAGCCGTTTTTTTCGGGGCTATTTTAGCCGATATGCCTTCAGGTTGACGCCACCAACTCCGTCAAAGCCGCTTCGGACCTTCTTCAGGAGGCGCACCAGCGTGTCAACCTCAGAGGCCGTCAGTGAGGACGTCGCATCCTGATAAAACTGCATGGCAATTGGCCAAATCTTGTCAACTGTCTCCAGTCCAGTGGGGGTGAGGAACAGCTCAACAAATCTTCTATCATCCGATTTGAGATCTCTGACAAGAAGCTCTCGTTCGACGAGCCGATCGACAATACGGCTCACGGTTGGCTGGTCCATGGTAACGTGCTTAATCAGCTCGGAGATCGAAATATTCGGCCGCGCGCGAACGACGGCCATGATCCTCCATTCAGAAAGGTTGATCTGCCGCTGCGCCTTCAACATCTTGTTGAAGTCGTAGTTCCACCTGTTGGCAACTTGATTGATCAGATATGGTGCAAAATTATCGACAAAGTCTGATGCCGTCTTCGGGCCGTTCATCTAGTTCCGTACTCCCCAGCTATATTTTTGCTCTCGGCTATTTTAGCGTCGTTATCAACCCGGCTATCAAGCGGCTGCGATTGTTAAGGCTCGTTAGCAGAATATGTTCTTCAAGGGTATGAAACAATCGGCCGACCGGACCTAGTCCGTCGAGAGTGGCAACGCCCAAGGCTCCCGTGAAGTTTCCGTCGGATCCGCCTGCGGCCACCACGCCCCTAAGATGAAAACCAAATTGCTCCGCGACATCGCCTGCAAATCCGAAAAGATCCATCGAGCTGTCACTTGGCATCCATTCAGGGCGAGACAGGCGATGTTCGACACGAAACTCGACATTTTCTGCAGTTGAGGCAAGGCCTTCTAATTGTAGACTGATTCGCTCCATAGCAGAAGTTGAGCTCGCGACAACGAGAGCCTCAGCCTCACAGTATGCCGGCACGCAGTTTGACCATCGACCCGTCGCGCATGTAGCAACTGTACATGTCGCGTATTCATCGCTCAGCTCCTCAGCTCTAATTATCTTCTCTGCAATTGTCCGCAAAGCTGTCGGCGGGCGACCAGCTCCGATCGCCCCGGCATGCCCTGGATTACTTTTTGCAAGGAGCGCATAGCGAGAAACGGGATGCCTCCCGATCACGACGCTTCCATCGGGCCTACCGGGTTCAGGCACCAGCACATACTTGTTTCTCGCAGCGTGCGCTTCAATCAGACATCTGGTTGTCGGGCTACCGGCCTCCTCATCTCCTGTAAGAAGGAGCGACAAGGGTAGGGATGACTGCGCACCCAAGGAATTCAATTGATTCACCGTTTCGAGAACAAGGCATACTCCCCCCTTCATGTCGGCAACGCCTGGCCCATAGCAGGCGTCTCCTTCGATCCGCCACGCCAACCCATCTATTGTACCGACCGGGTGCACCGTATCGACGTGCCCCATTATCAATATCCCTGGCTCGTGGGCTCTCGGGTGCGGAAATGTCGCGAGAAGGTGTCCTGCGTAACCCATCGTACCGGCAGAGCGTACGACGTTAGCACCAATTGCCTGCAAATCGCTCTCCGCCAGATCCAGCATAGAGTCCATCGCACCGGCATCAAAAGTCGGGCTCTCGCATTCGACCCATCGCCGTAACCTCGCCAGAAATCGATCATTGTGCAGTGAAAAACGCCCGAGATCCGTCGATATCATTTTGCCTTACCCCACATCTTTCTCGCCAAAAAAATCGCATCAACTGCAATCAAGCTATTGGTACAAATGAGCTTTCTTTCCGAATAAAGCTGTTCGAAATCCGAGGAACAAGCGAAACCCCACCACTTGACTCTATATGTAATTTCATATGATATTGCATTTGATAATTTTCAAGAAGGAGACTTTGCAAGTGAGTTCACATGACGTTTCGTTTGGTTACATGGTCGCCGCGTCGGACCACCCCGGGACCGATGACCACAGCCTTTACGCGGCAATGTTGAAAGATGCTCAGCTCGGCTATGATCTGGGCTATAGTGGTGCCTGGATCATCGAGCACCATTTCAGCGACTACTTCCCTCAGCCGGCGCCGCTGACAATACTCTCGCATCTTGCCGCAAAGTTCCCAGGACTTGACTTGGGAACGATGGTTCTGGTCACCCCCTGGCATCATCCGATGCGCCTGGCCGGCGAAATCGCCGCGTTGAGCCACCTATGCAGCGGAAAGCTGCACCTCGGGCTTGGACGTGGCAATGCTCAGATGGAGTATGATGCCTTTGATATCGACATGGCGGAGGCCAAAGATCGTTTCGAAGACGAGTGGCGCATCCTCGATCTTGCGATGTCCGGCGAACACTTCAGCTATCACGGCAAGGTCCTGAACGCACCTCGCGAAGTCCGTATTCGCCCGACACCGCGCCGTGATCGGATCAACTTTTACGGCGGCATGTGGCAGGCGTCTAGCGCGAAGAAAATTGCCGACCTCGGGCTTCCTCCGATGTGCAACGGCACGCATCCCTTCGAAGTCCAGAAAGACGTCATGGATGCCTGGACGGAAGCAGCAAAAAGCAACGGGATGGAAACGGACGTCACGAGAGTCGTTGCCTGCAATCTCATTGTCGCCGATACTGATGAGGAAGCATATGAGATCGGCCGCAAGCTGATGCCGAGATGGTTCCAGGCACAGGCCGATCATTACCAGCACGACGTGAACCGCAATCGCGATCTTCCGGACTATCAGCCGTTCGCCGAAATGCAGGCGCGGCGCCTGCATATGAGTGATCCGGCGAACATTGGTCCCTTCCTCGATGTCTCGCTCGTTGGGTCGCCGCAGACGATCAAAGAGCGGCTCCAAAAGTACATCGACGTGGGCTTTAACTACGTAATTCTTCTTACGGGCACGCCTGGCGTACCGCTGGAGGATCGGCAGGTGTGGTTGCGTCGCTTTGCCGAAGAGATTGCGCCTGAGTTTTCCAGCAATTTCAAACCCCGTATCTGAGATACCGGGCCAGCTAAACGCATTCGCATACAAAATCATAACTGGGAACAACAACAATTGGGAACGACAAACGATGGATACGCTTACGAGACGAACGATACTCCGTGCTTCACTTGCTGCCGCGACGATGTTGCCGGCTATGAACTCAATGCTGCTTGCGGCCGAGGGAGACCGCGTGCGGATTGCTGTTGGGGTTGACCCGACATTTTCTCATCTGCAAGTCGCGGTCCGTAAGGGCTTTTTCGAGAAACAAGGCTTGTCCGCCGAAATTCGTGCTTTCGACGACGGCAATGTGGCTCTCGATAATTTGCTGACAGGTAACGCCGACATCGGCGGCACTTCCGAAGTTGGTACGGTAGTCCGTCGCGCAAAAGGCGGAAAGATATGTGTCGTCGCGTCCGGCGTCCAAGCAGAGGACCTCTATGGCATTGTCGGATCCACCAGCATCAAGTCGCCTGATGCCCTGGTTGGAAAGACTGTCGGGATGCCGAGGGGGTCCGGTGGCCACCTTTATTTCGGCTATCTCGCCGAGAAAATTGGCTTGGATCTCAGCAAGGTCACGATCAAGTTCGTCCAGGCGCCTGAGGCAACCGCGGCCCTTTCCAGGGGAGACATCGACGCATTTGCGGTTTGGGAGCCATGGCTCACGCGAATTACGAGCGCGGTACCCAATACCCACGTGATATCCCGCACTGGGACAGATCACGCGTATTTCATGAACACCTATGTTTTATTCACGGAAAGCCTGGCCTCCAACAAACCGCTTGCCGAAAAGTCGCTCTCTGCCATCATCGCCGCCTCAGACTGGATTCACGCCAACCGGGATGAAGCGGTATCGATCGTCGCTCAGGCCCTCCGGATGAAACCGGAGGACGCTGCAACGGTGATGAACCTTCAGACCTGGAACATCAGTTTCGATGAAGCTGCCTTCAAATCCAACCTCAGCCGAGCAGGGGATTTCGCTATTGCGCAAGGCATGATCTCATCGAAACCGAGTTTCGAAGGGTTCCTGCGCCCTGAATTGCTCAAAGCCGTCGCGCCCGACCGCGTAAAATAGAAGATGCAACACCTCTTTTGAGGTCTCATCCTGCCAGCGTCATGCACTATCCAGAATGCAAACGCTGGCCGGATTGAACATCTGACATTTCAAACGATCGGAGGCACTTGATGATGGGCACGAACGACATCATTGAAATGCACGGAGTACATTTTCGTTACTCCACGCGAAAAGGCGACGAAATTATCCGAAATCTCGACTTCACCAGCAAGGAAAGCGAGTTCATCTGCCTCCTTGGACCAAGCGGGTGTGGAAAGACGACCGTCTTGCGTCTTCTGGCGGGGTTTCAGCACCCAACACAGGGAGAAATCAAAGTCAATCGAAAGCTGGTCAGCGAGCCCACACGCGATCGAGCAGTTGTCTTTCAGGGCGACGACTCGCTGTTCGATTGGGCAACGGCAAGCGACAACGTCGCCTTCGGTCTTCGGATGCGGGGTATGGCGAAGAGGCAGTATCAACCAATCGTCGAGAAATATCTCGAGATGGTCGGCCTCGCATCACACGCCCACAAATATCCCGCCGAATTATCTGGCGGAATGCGTCAGAGGATTCAGATTGCCCGCGTATTGGCAAACGATCCTGAAATTCTCCTCATGGATGAACCGTTCGGTGCCCTGGATGCCCAGACCCGCACCGAGCTGCAGGATGAGCTGATACGTATCTGGGATCAGACCAAAAAAAGCGTTCTCTTCATAACGCACGACATTGCAGAAGCGATCGTGCTGTCCGACAGGATCGGCATCATGAGCAGCGGCCCAGGCTCCCGGATCAGTGAAATGATCGATGTCGACATGCCGAGACCGAGGCGACGCTCCGATCAACGGTTCGGCGAGCTTTACGATCGGATCAACAAACTCATTCACGACCAGGTTAAGGTAAAGACATGAGTGACGACATTTCAGTAAAAACAACGGCACGGAGTGCCGATGAATACGTAAAGCGCCGACGGTATAGTGATTCATCAGTGGTACGATTTATCACAACGTCGTTCCGAAGCTCCTATATTTCAATATTCTCGGTTGTTGCTCTCCTTATCGTGTGGGAGGTCCTCGCAAAATACGTCTATCAGAGTGTCCTGATACCGCCCTTCTCAACGGTCGCGATAACCGGTTACAACATGATTGTGACCGGAGAGCTATTCACCCACATCGGAGCCAGTCTTTATCGTATCCTCGTTGGATTTATCTTCGGCAGTCTGGTTGGCGCGCCAATCGGGCTTGCAATGGGTGCTTCAAAAGTGATGCGCTCGATATTCGATCCGTTCGTCCAGTTTTTCAGGTTTATCCCGGCGATTGCGTGGCTGACGCCCGTCGTGATCTGGTTTGGACTCGGCGATTTCTCAAAAATAATGATCATTTTCTACGCTACGGTGTTTACCGTCGCCGTTAATGCATCGGTTGGAGTCAGCAACATTCCGGTCAACAAGATCTGGGCCGGAAAGACCCTTGGGGCGAACCAGCGCCAAATCTTCCTTCATATCGTGATACCGGCAGCCTTGCCGTTCGTTCTAACTGGCATGCGGCTCGCGATGGGCTACGCCTTCACGGCGGTTGTTTCCGCAGAAATGATTGCGTCTGATGAGGGACTCGGGTTCCTGATCTTCAATTCGCGGCTCTGGATGGCGACCGATGTCATCTTCGTCTCGATCCTGGCGCTCGGGTTCCTTGGCTGGGGTTGCGACATCCTTTTTCGCTACCTGACCCGTCTTCTTGCCCACAATTTTGGTCGAGCGGAGTGAGCGTGTTATGGCTCAGCGACTTCAAGGCAAGACTGCACTCATCGTTGGTGGCAGCGGAGCAATTGGGCAGGCAACCGCCAGAATCCTAGCGGCGCAAGGTGCAACTGTCATTATCGGGTTCAATTCGAGTGAAGCGGCTGCCATGTTAGCAATTTCAACGTTGCCCTCGGCTGGTCATCAGGTCGTGAGAATAGATATTGGCAATTCCGAGAGCATCGCAGCGGCCGCTCAGGAAATTGATGCGAACTTCGGGCAGCTCGATATTCTGGTCAACGCATCCGGGACGACAAAGCGGATACCACATGATCGATTGAACGATTTGACTGACGCTATTTTTGACGAAGTTATGCGTCTGAACGTCAGAGCCGTCTTTTCAGTCATCCGGGCATTCGTGCCCCTCCTGTCGAAGGGAGGGGCGGGTTGCATTGTCAATGTTTCTTCGACCTCTGCGAAAAGCGGGAGAGGAAGCAATATTGCTTATTGCGCATCGAAAGCCGCGCTCGACAACCTTGGCCTCACTCTCGCGCGCGTGCTTGGGCCTCGGATCCGGATATTGACGGTATCGCCAGGAGCGGTTGATAGTTCATTTGTTGCCGGACGTTCACGCGAGGAACTTGATCGTCTGGCACAGCAGACTGCCATGCGCGCCGTTGTGAAACCTGAAGATGTCGCCTCGTCGATACTGGCCAGCATAACGCTTATGCCGGTTTCTTCAGGCGCGATAATCACTGTAGATGGCTGCCCTTTGTAATCTCATTTCGTCTCGATGAGAGCGAGCTGACGACGCTTGGGCATCACGTCCATTTATATGATTTATCATATGATTTTGATATAAATCTCGAGAACAAGTTTGCGAAACGACAAAACGGAGGTTCCGATGTACAAACCGAAGATCATAGCTTTCACTGGTAGCCCCCAGCGCCCTTCAAAGACACGTCTCCTGGCAGAGGCCATCGCAGACAGTGTACGTGCAAACCTGAATTTCGAGTTCTCTGCGATCGACCTACTCGACGTTCAACCCGCATTGGGTTCCTTTTCCCGATCGGGACTGCCCTCGTCAACTGAGGCATGCCTGCAGGCAATCGAACAAGCAGATGCCCTTATCGTCGGCTCACCCGTGTACAAGGGATCCTATGCGGGCCAGTTCAAACACATCATCGACCTACTCGACCCACTTTCAATGGTCGGGAAACCAATTGCGCTCGCTGCGACTGGTGGCGGCCATCGACATGCGCTGGTCGTGGAACACCAGCTGCGGCCGCTTTTTGGCTTTTTCAGCGCGCTGACAATGCCAACGGCAGTCTATGCCTGCGGCGAGGAGTTTGTGGATGGCAAGGTGGCGAACGATCTTTTGTCGAAACGAATCTCGCAGCTCGGCTTGGAACTGGCAAGCCACATCAGCGCATCGCGCAAATCCGCACACCGGCACGCTGCGCCTGCACAGTCGACGAAGAATTCTGACGACGCGCTGCTTCGCGTTGGCAACTGATCTCAACGACCATGTGAAAGGATAGCGAAATGCCGATCGCTAAAATAAGAGATGCCGAACTTTACTACGAAGTGACCGGCGAAGGCGAGCCGATTTTGCTCATTTCGGGGATGGGAGGCGTGGCATCCTACTGGAAGCCTCAAGTCGACGCGCTCTCACAAAGCTATAAGGTGATCACCTTCGACCAAAGGGGGACCGGGAAAAGCACACGGTCGGACGTGACCTACACGGTGGAACTTCTGGCGCGAGATGTATTGGATCTGCTTGATGCACTGAACATCGACAGCATTCACATCTGCGGTCACTCGACTGGCGGCATGATCGCCCAGGTGCTGGCAACGACAGCCAAGACTCGCATTAAAAGCATGGTCCTTTACGGCACCCGTGGACGTGCCGACGAGTTTACCAAACGGGCGATGGGCTTGCGCCGGGAACTGCTTCTACGCGGCGAGACAGAGCTGTTCGTCAGATCGACGGCTCTCTTCTTGTATCCGAGTTGGTGGATTGTTGAAAACAATAACGTCCTCACCGCGCAGGAAGACTCGGCCATCGAGCATTTCACTGCGCCATCGATCATGGCGAGTCGAATCGATGCAGTTCTGAACCATGATCAAATGAAAAACCTGCCGGAAATCGAGGCGCCCACGCTTGTCGTATGCGCAAAAGACGACTTCCTGACGCCTGAGTATTATTCCCGCGAGCTGCACTCACTGGTTCCGGGATCCAATCTCGCATTGGTTGAACGTGGCGGACACGCTTGTTCTTTGACGAACCCAATCGAGTTCAATGAGCACGTTCAAAAATTCCTGAAATTGCAGTGCGACCGCACCTAGATTTAGAAGTGGAGAATCTCGAAATGCCAAAGCAAATCATAACACCGGACAACGCACCGCCGCCATTGGCGCCATACTCATCCGGGACGCGAGCCGGGGACACCGTATATGTCTCGGGCATGCTGGCGATCGATGCAGATGGTGTCGTCGGTAAAGACGACGTCCGAGCGCAGACCCGTTACGTTCTCGACAACGTAAAGGCAGTTGTAGAAGCCGCGGGTGGCACATTGCTGGACGTCACCTACAATGCCATTTTCCTCAAGAATCTCGGCGATTATCAAGCGTTCAACGAGATATATGCTGAGTATTTCCCTTCAGCTCCCCCCGCGCGATACTGCATTCGCGCCGACCTCGTCAGGGAAGAGTTCCTGGTGGAAGTCAGTTCGATCGCTCATCTCGGCGCGAAGTGATCCTCGCTCGGGCGTGGTCGAGAGTTCGAGAACATCAATTATGCGGCGCGGCTAAGAGGCTACGCCGTTTGAACCCGAATGAGCGACGAATCCAAAGGAAACCTCCATGTTGATGGATAATCAGTTTAGTCTCGATGGAAAGAAGGTTCTTATCTCCGGCGCCGCGGGCGCTATTGGAAGGTCAGCCGCCCGAGCCTGTGCGAAGATGGGCGCTGAACTCGTCTTGCTTGATATAAACGCAGTCGACGATGTCCGCGACGAGCTCCGCAAAGACGGCACAACGGTTTCGTCTCAGGTGGTGGATCTGACCAATAGGAAGCAAGTTGAGGGCTGCATCGATGCAAATTGGCCGATTGATGCCGTAATTGATTGCGCCGGCTATTATCCAACTGGCGACTGGATAGATGACCCCGAATGGGACGTGGCGTTCCGGAAGGTGATTGATATTAATCTATACGGCCCGCTCAATCTCGCCCGTGCCGTCCTCCCTCGCATGATTGAACGAAGAGGCGGTCGAATAGTGCTGATTGGCTCGCTCGCCGGTCGCACAGGTGGGGCAGGGCCGTCAACACAAGCGCATTATGTCGCCGCGAAGGGTGGCGTACATGCTTTGGTCCGATGGCTGTCCCGAAGGGGAATAAGGAGCAACGTCCTTGTCAATGGAATTGCTCCGGGGCCTATCGACACGCCGATGAATTCCGGTGTGGTTTTAAATCCTGACGCCCATCCGTCGGGACGGATGGGAACGCCTGATGAGATCGGCTGGCCAGCCGCATTCCTGTGTGGCGCAGCGAGTGGGTTCATGTCCGGCGTTGTGCTTGACATAAACGGTGGGCACCATTTCTCGTGAAATAGCGAACCATATCCCGCCAGGCGCTGAAGCTGGCGCCAGCGGGCCGTGCATCCATTTATCGATCATCGCAAACGCTGTATCGCGTCTCGAGCATGGATGGCAGAAGAGGCTATCGGCTCCATGTTATTGCGGCGACGGATGCCGGTTGGATTTACGCTTCGGCAGCTTCGTCGTGGCGTGACTTCGCAAACCCAAGCTCTCAATGACCTTGAAGATCTCCCGCAGATGCAGTCGAAGAGCCGCTTCGGCGCCAGGTACATCCCCTTTGATGATAGCGTCGACCACATCTGCGTGCTGTTCGATCAGCCGCGGAATCTGCTCGAGCATCGGCAGGCTCAGGTGCCGGATGCGGTCCAGATGGGCCTTTTGCTGACGAATGATCTGGCCAACACCGATACGGCCAGAGATGGAAGCGAACAGCGCATGGAGATCCTCGTCCAGCTCATAGAAAAGTGCCGCATCGCCGTTGGCCCAGGCCCTTCGCTGGCGCTCTATGCATAACTGGAGCTCATCGCGCCCCCTGTTGTCGATAGCCTCGATGATATCTGGCACGAGACCGCACTCCAGGTGCTGCCTCACGAACTGTGCCTGCTCGGCTGCCTCAAGACTGATCGGCGCAACAAAACTCCCGAATTGAGGGTAGACCGTCACCAGCCCCTCATCAGCCAACTGGTTCAATGCACGCCGCAACGGCGTGCGGCTCACACCAAGCTCCTCCTGAAGCGTAGGTTCCGAGATCTGACTTTCGGGCGACATTTGTCCTTCAACGATACGCTTTTTCAGCACGTCGTAAACTTGAGTCGACAAATGGCCTTGACTAGTGCGGGTAACTTCGTTCATGTTTCTTTTAGAACACTAAAGTTCTAGTGTGTCAAGAGGAATATACGCTTATCGCGTTGAGCAGGAGGAGCTCTGCGGAGGAAATAAATCAGGAAAAACAATGACCTGTGAAAGCGACGCTGCGGATTCGCCTACCGCGTCGCGAACAGGAACGATTTCTTATGCGCTGTCACCGCTGATCAAGTGGCTGTGGCACCCGAAATTCATAGCACGAAGGAATGTATCGTGGAACAAACATGGCGTTGGTTCGGGCCGGAAGATCCGACACAACTTTCCCACATCAAGCAGACTGGGGCGAGCGGTATTGTGACCTCGCTTCATCATATCCGATACGGCGACGTCTGGTCGGTCGAGGAGATCCAGAAGCGGATAGGTGAGATTGAAGCCGACGGGTCACTTCTCTTGAGGTGGAGGATCGTAGAAAGCCTCCAGGTTCCCGAAGCCATCAAGCTCGGAGACGGCGACCTAGAGCCTCTTTTCGAAAACTACCGCCAATCGCTGCGGAACCTCGCCAGATGCGGCGTCAAGATCGTGTGCTACAATTTCATGCCCGTACTTGACTGGATGAGAACACAGCATGGGCATCCGCTCGTCGGCGGGGGGCGTGCCCTTCGCTTCAATGCCCATGAATACGCCGCCTTCGATTGCTTCATTCTCGGTCGAGCCGGCGCAGAAGCTGAGCAGAGGCCCGATGTCCTTGAGCGGGCCAAGCAGTGGATGCAAGAGACAACCCAGGCCGAAAAAGACAAGCTCTTTGCCAATATAATGGCGGGATTGCCGGGAGCCTTCGAACGGTATGACCTCGATACGTTGCGCGGCATTCTGGACCGCTTCAAGGATGTGTCGAAATCCGACCTCCGAGCCAACTTGAAGCGATTTCTCGAAGCGGTCATTCCGACCGCTGAAGAGGTTGGCATTCAGATGTGTATCCATCCGGACGATCCGCCCCGTACGCTTCTCGGGCTGCCTCGAATTGTCTGCAACGCCGACGACGTAGATTTTATTCTTTCCGCTGTACCATCCCCGGCAAATGGCCTCACGTTCTGCACCGGTTCGTTCGGCGCAAATCCCGAGAACAATCTACCTGAAATGGCCAAGCGTTTCGCCAGCCACATTCGTTTCGCACATCTGCGCAATGTCACCAACTATCCGGATGGCTCATTCATGGAAGCCGATCATCTCGGCGGCGACGTCGACATGGTGGCGGTGGTGACTGCTCTGCTCGAGGAACAGAAGCGACGCAAGACGGCAGGTGACGAAAACTGGCGGATACCGTTCCGTCCGGATCATGGGCACGAATTGCTCGATGACGTCGGCAAGCCGACGCATCCGGGATATCCGGCAATCGGCCGGATGCGAGGGCTCGCCGAAGTGCGTGGCGTGATCATCGCAGTCGCGCAGATTCACGGCCTCCCTGCCTGATAGATTTCGAGCCAGGTTCATGCGGCGCCTGGCGAGTTGTAAAGCCGCAATCAACCCGTGGAGGAGAGTATCAATGAGGTTTTTATCGCGCCTTTCGGCGGTAATTGGTGTCGCGCTGACAATGGCTGTGGGAACTGTTGCACCAGCGCACAGTCAAAGCAGTTCAATTTTGAATGACGTTATAAACCGTGGCACGTTGAGGATCGCCATCATCGGCGGCTTGCCCCCTTACAGCCGCATGAATGCAAGTGGCCAGCCAGAAGGGTACGATATCGAGATTGGTAAGAGAATTGCCGAATCTCTGAAAGTGAAGCCTGAATTCATCGTCACGGACATTCCGGGGCGCGTAACGTCATTGCAAACCAGGAAGGTCGACCTCACGATTGCAACCTTCACCAGGACGGTTGAGCGTTCGTTGACCATCGGCTTCTCCGACCCCTATGTCGTTACCGGCCTGCAGCTCCTGGTCAAAGCGGATGCGGAATTCAAGGCAACTGCAGACCTGAACAAGTCTGGCATCCGCATCGGGATGACCCGCGGGGGAACGGCTGAGAAAGTTCTTCCGACATTCGCTCCGGAAGCCGAACTTGTGCGCTTCAACAGCACTGCTGATGAAATGTCTGCGCTGCTCTCCGGACAGATCGACGCGATGTCGGAAGATGTCCTGTTCAACAAGCAGGCAGAGATCGAGCGGCCCGGCCAGTTCCGGGCGATGCCAGAGCTCATGAACCGCGCCGAAATTGCCATCGGCTTTCCTGCCGGCGATGCCGATTGGGCACGGGTGATCAACCTGTGGCTCGAGCAATTCAATTCCAGCGGCGAGAACAGCAAACTCTTCGAGCACTGGTTCGGATATCCCCTGCCACCAATTCAAGCCAAATTCTAACGCCAAGCTCGGAAAGGGGGGCGCGCTGGCAACGCGCCTCAACCCCATCACATGGATTACAATTTCACCCTACGAACCATCTATCCATACCTGGGAGATTTGCCGGCCGCAGTCGGAAACACGCTGCTCCTCTCGGCTTTGGCTATCCTGATCAGCATGGCCTTGGGCGCTTTCGGAGCCATGGGCCGTATCAGCAAAAGCAGAGCGATACGCTTCGCGGCGACAGCATATGTGGAGTTTTTTCGGAACGTGCCGCTGCTTGTCGTTCTGTACATCGTCTATTTCGCCGCCCCCAGCGTCGGCTTCCGCATGAGTTCGTTCACGTCCGCGCTCCTCGCACTGACCCTTAACAGCGCGGCATATATGACAGAAATCCTGCGAGCCGGGCTCATCGCCGTGCACAAGGGGCAGTTCGAGGCCGCCAATGCGCAAGGTTTTTCGACCTGGCAGATGTATCGCCACGTCGTTCTGCCGCAGGTGTTCAAGACCGCATATGCGCCCTTGGGCAACCAGTTCATTAATGTCGTGCTCGGCTCGGCTTTGGCCTCGGTCGTCGCGTTCAATGACGTCACGGCATGGATGCAGAACACCGGCTCGTCTTCCTACCGTTTCTTCGAGAGCTTCGCGGTAGCGGCCGTGATCTATCTGATCTTGTGTCAGCTTATCAATCTCACCCGCATTTTCACTGGTCGTCTGCTCTTCAAGGAGGTGCGTAGATGAGTCTCGATGTATCGAGCTATGCAGGGCTCCTTCTTTCTGCAGCGGGTACAACTATCTGGCTGAGCTGGCTCGCCCTGCTTCTTGGAGCACTTGGAGGAGCCGTCTTCGGTCTCCTTAGGACTTCGCATTGGGGCGCCATCCGCTGGTTTGCGATCTTGTACATTGAGGTATTCCGGTCGCTACCGATCATCATTGTGATGTTCTTCTGCTATTTTGGAGCTCCCCTGGTTTTCAAGGTGGATCTCTCAACGTTCGCATCCGCAACTGTCGCGTTGGCATTCTCCGCAAGCGCAATGATGGCGGAAGTCGTGCGGGCCGGGATAGAAAGCGTCCACAAGGGACAATGGGAAGCCTCCCGCGCGTCCGGAATGAATTATGGCCAGATTCTGCGTTTCGTCATCGGGCCACAGGCCATCCGTGTCATTCTCCCGCCCTCCGTTGGCGTCTATATCGCAACCCTCAAGGAATCCTCGCTTGCCGCGATCATCGGATATGTAGAGCTGACAAAAACAGGTCTGCTTATGCGTGAATCCCTGAACGGCAGCTTCACGCCACTTCTGGCAGTGGCCGTGCTCTATTTCCTCATCAACTATGTGATTTCGCTTGGCGGGGGTGCACTTGAGCGCCGCTTCGAAATCAAAACCCAGCACTAGGAGGCTCCCATGCAGCCCACATCGACTTCACCTATCGTCGACATGACCGGCATTGTAAAAAGGTACGGCGACAGGACAATTCTGGACGGGGTGGACATCTCAATCAACCCTGGAGAGATCGTCTGCTTTATCGGGCCCAGCGGAACGGGCAAATCGACCCTGCTTCGCTGCGTCAACGGCCTTGAAGACATTCAGGGTGGAGAAATCCGCTTTCAGGGTGAGAAGGTGGAAGCGCACTCCAGGCGGATCAAGGATGTTCGCAAGCGCATCGGCATGATCTTCCAGCACTTCAACCTGTATCCGCATCTCACTGCGCTGGAAAACGTCATGCTCGCACCCACGGTGGTGATGAAGGAAGACAAAAAGATTGTCGAAGAACGGGCTCGAGCCCTTTTTGACAAGGTCCGGCTTAGCCATCGCGTGGACGCCTATCCCGGCCAGTTGTCAGGTGGCGAGCAGCAGCGCGTCGCTATCGCCCGCGCCCTATGTGTGAACCCATCGCTCCTGATGTTTGATGAGCCGACATCCGCCCTCGATCCTGAAACCGTCGGCGATGTTCTCGCAGCAATGCGTGCTCTTGCCGAAGAGGGTCGGACAATGTTGGTGGTCACCCATGAAATCCGGTTTGCCGCCGACGTCGGTACACGGATGGTTTTCATGGACGGTGGCAAGATCGTCGAGCAGGGACCACCAAAGGACTTGATCGCCAATCCCCAGACGGAGCGCGCGGCACGCTTCCTCAGTTCCATTCGCCACTGATTGCGAAACCCAAGGGTAGGACTGGAAATCATGACTACGTTTGAAATTTTTGATACCGGCACTTTCGTAGGACGCGTGTGGCGCCCGGACGCACAGGGCCCCTCCGTGATCACCGTGCGGGAGGGGGGCGTCTATGACATCACATCGGCCGATATGCCGACGATGCGCGATCTACTCGAACAAGACGATCCGGCCGCCATCGCCCGAGCAGCCAATGGCGAACGGGTCGGCACAGTTGAGGCGCTTCTTGCAGCGAGTGCTGATCCCACAATTCTGCACTTGTTGGCACCAATCGATCTCCAGTCCATCAAGGCATGTGGGGTCACTTTTGCCCGATCAATGATCGAGCGTGTTATCGAGGAGCGCGCCGCCGGTGACCCCGATATCGCAGCCAAAATAAGGGAAAAGGTAGTTGCCATCATCGGTAACAGCCTTCGGGATTTGAAAGCTGGCTCTGCTGAGGCCGCTAAAGTCAAAGCGGCCTTGATTGAGGAAGGCGTGTGGTCCCAGTATCTTGAAGTCGGGATCGGCCCCGATGCAGAAGTCTTCTCGAAGTCGCAGGTGCTTTCCGCTGTCGGCTACGGCGCGGATGTCGGGCTTCATCCGGTATCCCGGTGGAGCAATCCGGAGCCCGAGATCGTGCTGGCGTTGGACAGCCGCGGAAGAGTGAAGGGAGCGACGCTCGGCAACGACGTCAATCTGCGCGACGTCGAAGGGCGTTCGGCGCTTCTCCTTGGAAAAGCGAAGGACAACAACGCATCTTGCGCGATCGGCCCGTTCATTCGCCTGTTTGATCACACCTATTCGATCGACCATGTTCGCAACGCCAATCTTGACCTCACAGTTGAGGGCAAAGACGGATATGTGCTTCATGGAAGAAGCTCGATGAAAGAAATCAGCCGCGATCCACTCGATCTCGTTTCCCAAACGATCGGTCGCCACCATCAGTACCCCGATGGACTCGTCCTCTTCATGGGCACACTATTTGCCCCGGTTGATGACCGCGACATCGCAGGACAGGGCTTTACCCACAAGATTGGCGACATTGTCACCATTTCGAACGAGCACCTCGGTTCGCTGAAAAACCGCGTTCTGCTCTCGACAGAGTGCCCGCCTTGGGAATTCGGCATCTCCCATCTCATGCGCAATCTTGCGCGACGCAATCTTCTGGTCAGTTGAGAGGGCACAAATGACAATTCACCTGAACCTGATCGCCGGCGAATGGGTCGGCAGCGACGGTGTCGAGAACATCAATCCCTCGAACACGAAGGACGTGGTCGGCCTCTACGCTTCGGCTGGTGCTGCCGATGTGACGACGGCCATCGCTGCGGCGAAGGCGGCCTTTCCGGCATGGTCGCGCTCCGGCATTCTGGAGCGCCATGCGATCCTGAAGAAGACGGGCGACGAGATCCTCGCGCGCAAGGACGAACTCGGCAGGCTGCTCGCCCGTGAGGAGGGCAAGACCCTGCCGGAGGCGATCGGCGAGACGATCCGCGCGGCGCAGATCTTCGATTTCTTTGCCGGTGAGGCGCTGCGGCTGGCGGGCGAAGTTCTGCCGTCGGTGCGGCCGAACATCGGTGTCGAGATCTCCCGCGAACCGCTTGGCGTCATCGGTATCATCACGCCGTGGAATTTCCCGATCGCCATCCCGGCCTGGAAGATCGCGCCGGCGCTCTGCTACGGCAACACCGTCGTGTTCAAGCCGGCGGAACTCGTGCCCGGCTGCGCATGGGCGATCGTCGACATCCTGCACCGCGCGGGCCTGCCGAAGGGCGTGCTTAATCTCGTCATGGGCAAGGGCTCCGTGGTCGGTCAGGCGATGCTCGACAGCCCGGATCTCGCCGGCATCACCTTTACCGGTTCGACCGGGACCGGCAAGCGCGTCGCGCTTTCGTCCGTGGAGCATAATCGCAAGTTCCAGCTCGAGATGGGCGGCAAGAACCCGATGGTGGTGCTTGACGACGCCGATCTGATGGTCGCGGTCGAGGCGGCCGCCAATTCCGGCTTTTTCTCCACCGGCCAACGCTGCACGGCATCGTCGCGTCTGATCGTCACCGAAGGTATCCACGACCGGTTCGTCGCGGCGCTGACGGAGAAGCTCAAGACACTGGTGGTCGACGACGCGCTGAAGGCCGGCACACATATCGGACCGGTGGTCGACGAGCGCCAGCTGAAGACCGACACCAACTATATCGGCATCGGCAAGGCGGAAGGCGCAAACGTCGCATTCGGCGGCGAGACGATCTCGCGCGGTACGCCCGGCTTCTTCCTGCAGCCGACGCTGTTTACCGAAGCGACCAACCAGATGCGGATTTCCCGCGAGGAGATTTTCGGCCCGGTGGTGTCCGTCATCCGCGTCAAGGATTACGAGGAGGCGCTCGCCGTCGCCAACGATACGCCGTTCGGGCTTTCGGCGGGCATCGCCACAACGAGCCTCAAGCATGCAATGCACTTCAAGCGCAACTCCGAAGCCGGCATGGTGATGGTCAACCTGCCGACGGCGGGCGTCGATTTCCATGTGCCGTTCGGCGGGCGCAAAGCGTCTTCCTTTGGTGCGCGCGAGCAGGGCAGCTATGCGTCGGAATTTTTTACAACAGTGAAGACCGCCTACACGCTGGCTTAGGATGGATATGTCAAAATTTCCGAGTTTTCGTCTGGATGGGCGGGTCGCCGTCGTGACGGGTGCCGGTGGCGGGCTCGGCAGACACATTGCCTTGGGATTGGCGCATGCGGGCGCCGATCTAGTGCTGGTCGGACGGGATCAGTCCAGGCTCGAAGGGGTCGCAAGGGAAGTGCGTGGCTTTGCTCGCCGGGCCTTGTCGTTGACAGCTGACGTCACGAAGACCGACGACATCAACGCTGTTGTCAAGGCGGTAGAGGAAGAGTTTTCGAGGATAGATATACTCGCGAACAATGCAGGGACGAATATTCAGCAATCTGTTCTTGAGGTTACGCCGGACGCGTGGGATGCAGTTTTCGGACTCAATACGAGAGGCGCGTTTTTCATGGCTCAGGCCGTGGCACGAAGCATGATCACGAAAGGCATTGCCGGTCGTATCATCAACATGTCTTCACAAATGGCCGAGGTCGGTTTTTTCAAGCGATCGGCCTATTGTGCCAGCAAATCGGCCGTCGTCGGGTTCTCTCGAGCGATGGCTGTCGAGCTGGCCCATTCGGGCATCCGCGTGAACGCAATTGGTCCAACCTATATCGAAAGTCCTCTTGCGTCGAAGATGTTTGAGGATCCCGATATTGCCGCCGAAGCGCTTCGTAGAATTCCAATTGGTCGCTTAGGAAGGCCAGAAGAAGTTGCTGCGGCCATCGTTTTCCTTGCTTCAGATGCCGCCGACCTCATTACAGGCCATCATCTACTGACCGACGGAGGCTGGACCGCTTGGTAGGCGATGAGGCGACAAAGCAAGCGTGTTCATGGCGTTCGGGCGGGATGACTTGCCGGTGACATTCGAGACTGTGGCATTCAGGACGCCCTCGATCTCAAGTACCTCGCAGTGTGTAGCAGCCGAAGACTTGCGCCGTAGACTGGGAACCGCGAGCTTTCTTTGAGCGAAGAGATTTGAGCCGACCGGCCGCACTAGGCCAGAACCGCCCCGACGGGCCGCCGTTGCGAGAACGGCAGATCTGCTCCATACCCGAAGCGCATCACGATGTCGGGCCGCGTGCCCGACTCGCCCACCGCGGCCGCCAATTCTGGCCTCAACCGCGCGACTTCCACTGGCTGGTTGACGAAGGCATGTTTGAGACCGAGCTGTGTGGCAGCGAGTGCGAAGCGCTGGCATGCCCGCCCCACGGTGATCCAGTGCGGCTTGTCCTCGTGCTCCGCGAGAAAGACGGCGATGCCAGCAGAGCTATCAATCTGCTGGGCGTACTTGTCGTTCTCGGCCTTTGCGGCAAAGAACGTGTCGAAGGCGAGCCTGCCGAGCAAGGTAGGTAGAATTGGATTGCCAGTCGAGGCTGAGAAAAGGCCGTCGCCGGCTTCCAGAGCCGAACGCGGATTGAATCGCAGCCAACGTTTCAGTTCCGCCATGAAGGCCGGATCGCGCAACTGGGCATCGTTGCCGGCGACGACGAGGTCGCGTACCTGATCGATGTGTGATCGTTCAGTCAGCAGAACAAGCCGGACGCCCGGAACTTCGGCGGCTTTCCGCAAGGTCTCGATGTCTCCGACGGGAACGGACCGGCCGTCAAAGTTGGCCCGTGTCGATTGCCTGCGCTGAATGGCGTCGAACAGCGGATCCGGTCTTCCAGCACCTTCAGAATAGACAAAGCGAACACCGTCTTGCGGACCTGTCTGCAACTCGCCCTGGCGACCGGTCGCTGTCGCCGCGATCGCAAGGTTCTCCGCGGCGCAGCCGAGGCTGACGAAGATATGATGATCGTCGGGATCGACCACGGGCGTCGCGCGCGCGTGATCGGGGAGAATGTCGATAGCGCCGTCTTTCGCGATGAACCGCCAGGGCTGTGTATTATGGCCGTTGGCCGCGAGTGTCGCGTAGCGGATCAGGTCTACAATCGATGGATCAGCTGACAATGGAGCGCGCAAACCGCCAACGTGTGCGTTGTAGGCTGACAATGAGCCAACCGACGAACGCCATGCAAAAGCGCCCAATCCGCCGAGCAGGAGCGCACTACCTGCGCCGACCAGGAAGCCGCGTCTTCCCATGTTCGTCTCCGTTTTGCTCCGAAACTAGCAGAAGAAGGATGAGGCGCATTGACATCAATCAAGGAGCTCGATGCGGGCTTGTCTCGATTATATTTGGAGACAGCCAAGATGTTTGGGTCTTGGCGGCGCCGCAAACCGGCGTACAGCCCTTGGACAGCGAAAGCAGGGAGTTGATCCTACTGTCGATCGGGCACAACGCGACCGAGGAAGTCGGGGATTGGGCTAGAGCGTTTCCTGGTATTTCTGAATCGTCTCGGATTCCCAAATCACCTGTGTTCTGATTCACTGATGCTGGCTGGATGGAGGCCAGCATCCTATGACTGCACCGATATCGAATGATCTTCGTGAGCGTGTTGTTGCGGCTGTTTTGAGCGGCGAGAGTGTGCGTGCCGTGGCTGCACGCTTCGAGGTGGCCGCGTCCTCAGTGGTGAAGTGGTCTCAGCGCCATCGCCTGAGGGGATCGGTTCGGCCAGACAAGATGGGTGGTTATCGCAAGCGCATTCTGGAGCCACATCGTGACTTCATTGTCGAACGGCTCACTCAAAATCCGCATCTGACGCTGCACGGACTGAAGGACGAGCTCGCCTCGCGAGGCCTCGCCGTCTCCCATAATACGATTTGGAAGTTCATCCGCAGCGAAGGTCTGCGCTTCAAAAAAAACGCTGTTCGCCCTTGAACAGGCTCGTGCCGATGTTGCCCGCAGAAGAGAGCGATGGAAGACCCTGCAGCAGCACCTCGATCCTGGGCGACTGGTGTTTATTGACGAGACCTGGATCAAGACCAACATGACGCCGATCAGAGGCTGGGGACCAAAAGGCAAGCGTCTGCGAGCGTTTGCGCCACATGGCCACTGGCGCACGCTGACATTCCTGGGTGCCTTGAGGAACAATCGGCTGACAGCGCCCTGTGTCTTCGACGGGCCAATCAATGGCGAATGCTTTCGCGCTTATGTCGAACAGCAGTTGGTGCCGGTGCTCAAGCCAGGCGACATCGTCGTCATGGATAATCTCGGCAGCCACAAGTCGGCGACAATCCGCCAACTGATCAAGGCCGCAGGTGCACGGCTGTGGTTCCTGCCACCCTATTCCCCAGACCTCAATCCGATCGAGCAGGCCTTCTCGAAGATAAAGCATTGGATGCGCAATGCACAAAAGCGCACAATCGACGATACCTGGCGCCATATCGGCAAACTGGTCGAAACAATCCAACCCGACGAATGCGCCAACTATCTGACAAATGCAGGATATGGTTCCGTAAAAAGGTGAAACACTCTAGTGATCTCGTCGACGTGGGTCTCCAGCACGAAACGTCCGGCCTACAGCGATGCACCTCGGCACTCGAAATGCTCGCGCTTGTGATCTTCGGCGCCAGGAGGAAAGGAAGCCGGATTGGCGGCTGTACCTACCGCACATACTTCATCTGCGTCGCGTTGGGCCTGGCAATTGCAGAGCCTGCAAGGTTTGTCAGAAAGGTTCACCGGTGCATCGACCGTATTCCTTTATATTGCTGACGAGTTGCCCGCGACGCGGTCGCTCGGGCCCGTCCCTAATTTCGGTCTTCGCGAACGCAGCTCTTCGGAGCTGCGTTCGCGGATGTCATTTGCCATTTTCAGCGAGCCATTTCTTCATCATAGCGATCTCACCTTCCTGAGCCTTGATCACCTCTTCGGCGAGGGTGCGGACTATCGGGTCCTTGCCATATTGCAGCGCCACTCTCGCCATGTCGATTGCGCCCTGGTGATGCGGTATCATGCCCCGCATGAAGTCGACATCCACATTACCGCTGTAGGCGATCATCATCGCCTTATGCATGCGGTCGTTGGCTTCGCCGAACGCTTTCGTGGAGGGACTGGCCGCCATCGATGTCGATTGGCCGGACATAGTCATTCCCGACATGTCGTGGCCCTGCATGGGGTCGCTCTTGTTCAACTGGCTCTGCGCAATTGCAAGCCCCGCACTGATGGCGATGGCACCGGCGATGAAGATCGGAGTAAGCTTGCTCATAATCCGCTCCCGATCAGCTCGTCACGGCGGGATAGCCCGCTTCTGCGAGAACCTGCAAGATAGAGTCTTCACCTGCGGTCGATACGACCTTTACCCGACGACCCGCGGGATTGGCCTCAACCTTGGCATTTGGATCGACCGACTGGATCGCCTTGGTGACGGACCCAGCGCAGCCGCCACAGGTCATGTTTTCGATTCTGAGCTCCATGAAACATCTCCTTGTTTTTGATCTTACTTCACTCAAGGTGGGGCTTCCAACGATGGGAAGGTCAAGTGACATCGAACGAAAAAATTGCTATTGACCTTCCCATCGTTGGAAGCCGAATCCTCCGCTCGAACTCAGATTTGGACTAAAAAAGGAGGCGGCTATGAATGCCCCTATTCGAGCAACAAACACGTCCACTGCGATATCAATACCCATCGAGGGGATGACCTGCGCGTCCTGTGTCGGTCGTGTCGAAAGAGCCTTGAGGACAGTTCCAGGCGTCGAGACTGCATCCGTCAATCTAGCCACCGAGCGGGCCAACGTTACGGCCAGCGCGGCCATCGACCGCACTGTACTCATCGCAACCATCGAAAATGTGGGCTACTCCGTACCTGCAAGCTTCGTTGCGGCCTCCGATCCCATTGAACTCTCGGTGGAGGGCATGACATGTGCCTCCTGTGTTGGCCGCGTCGAACGTGCCCTGATGGCCGTGCCCGGTGTTACACAGGCGGTCGTCAACCTGGCGACCGAACGGGCGACAGTTAACGGATCCGCGAATGCAGCACCCCTGATCACGGCGATCGAAGATGTCGGCTATGACGCAAGGGTAATCGGGGCCGTAGCGGACCGGAGCGAAAGCGAAGATGCCGAGCGCACCGAGAAGAAGGAAATCGAACGCCGAGAGCTCACCCGCAATTTCACCGTCGCTGCGGTGTTGACCGCGCCGGTGTTCCTCATGGAGATGGGCGCTCACTTCCTCCCTGGAGTGCATGGCCTCATCGAAGCTTCGATCGGCATGCAATGGAGCTGGTATATCCAGTTCGCGCTGACGACGCTCGTCCTCTTCGCTCCCGGCATCCGCTTCTACGACAAAGGGCTCCCGGCGCTCTGGCGCCTCGCACCCGACATGAACTCGTTGGTCGCCGTCGGCTCGCTTGCGGCCTATGGCTATTCGCTGGTTGCGACCTTCGCGCCCGGCCTCCTGCCGCCCGGCACGGTCAACGTCTATTACGAGGCTGCGGCCGTCATCGTAACGCTCATCCTGCTCGGCCGTCTGTTGGAGGCCCGCGCCAAGGGGCGAACGTCCGAGGCGATCAAACGCCTGGTCGGCCTTCAGGCCAAAACGGCGCGCGTTCGTCGCGACGGCAAGGCTGTTGATCTGCCGGTCGGCTCGGTCGTTGCCGGCGACATTGTCGAAGTCCGCCCCGGCGAGCGGGTTCCGGTCGACGGCGAGCTGGTCGAAGGGGAAAGTTATGTCGATGAATCGATGATAACAGGCGAACCTATCCCGGTGTCCAAGAGGGCCGGCAGCGCGCTGGTCGGTGGCACGATCAACCAGAAGGGCGCCTTCGCATTTCGCGCGACCGCTGTCGGCGGCAATACAGTGCTCGCGCAGATCATCCGCATGGTCGAGCAGGCACAGGGCTCGAAGCTGCCGATCCAGGCCATGGTCGATAAGGTGACGATGTGGTTTGTTCCGACGGTCTTTGCCGTGGCCGCGCTGACGTTTGCAGGCTGGCTCTATTTCGGGCCGTCGCCCGCTCTCACATTCGCGTTAATCAACGCCGTGGCGGTCCTAATCATCGCCTGCCCATGCGCCATGGGCCTTGCGACCCCCACCTCGATCATGGTTGGCACGGGCCGTGGTGCGGAGCTCGGCGTGCTGTTCCGCAAGGGGGAAGCCCTGCAGCTGCTGAAGGACGCCAAAGTCGTCGCCCTGGACAAGACCGGCACCCTGACTGAAGGCAAGCCGATGCTGACCGATCTCGAACTGGCAGCCGGTTTCGACCGGACAAGCGTCTTAGGTCTGGTTGCGGCCGTCGAATCCAAGTCGGAACATCCGATCGCGCGCGCGATCGTGGAGGCGGCGGCTTTGGAAGGTGTGGCGCTCCAACCCGTGTCCGACTTCATGTCGGTGACGGGCTTCGGCGTCAAGGCTATGGCCGGCGGCAAGCATATCGAAATCGGTGCGGACCGCTATATGATCGAGCTTGGGCATGATGTCACCATGTTCTCCGCGGTTGCCCAGCGCCTGGGCAACGAGGGCAAATCTCCACTTTACGCCGCGATCGGCGGCACTCTCGCGGCAATTATTGCCGTGGCGGATCCGATCAAGGCCACGACGCCCGCAGCGATCAAGGCGATGCACGATCTCGGCCTGAAAGTAGCGATGATCACCGGCGATAATGCCCGCACCGCCAGGGCCATCGCGATGCGATTGGGCATCGACGAAGTCGTGGCGGAAGTCCTGCCGGACGGAAAGGTCGAGGCGGTCCGCCGCCTCAAGGGGCAGTTTGGCAAGATCGCCTTCGTCGGCGATGGCATCAACGACGCGCCGGCGCTCGCCGAGGCCGATGTCGGTCTCGCCATCAGCACAGGCACGGATATCGCCATCGAGGCAGCCGATGTCGTGCTCATGTCGGGCAGCCTCCAGGGCGTGCCGAACGCCATTGCCCTGTCCAAGGCAACGATCGGCAATATCCGCCAGAACCTGTTCTGGGCCTTCGCGTACAATACGGCGCTGATCCCCGTTGCGGCTGGCGTGCTTTACCCGAGCTTGGGCATCCTGCTCTCACCGGTCTTTGCAGCAGGTGCCATGGCCCTGTCCAGCGTCTTCGTGCTTGGCAATGCGCTTCGGCTCCGCCGCTTCAAGATCGACAACTAGCAAGTGGACGCAGCCGGTCTTTCACGAGCCGGCTGCCTTGTATCAGGAGAAGTTTCATGAATATCGGACAGGCAGCAAAAGCATCGGGCGTTTCGGCCAAGATGATCCGCTACTACGAAGAAACCGGCCTTATTCCGGCCGCTGGCAGGACGGCATCGGGCTATCGCGACTATTCGGAGACCGAGGTGCACATGCTGCGTTTCATCCGTCGGGCGCGCGATCTCGGCTTCGCAGGCGCTGAAATTGGCGAGCTTTTGGAGCTCTGGCGCGACGAAACCCGCCAGAGCGCCGAGGTCAAGCGTCTCGCGCAGGGCCATATCGAAGCGCTGAAGAAGAAGATCGCCGATCTGCAGGATATGGAACATACCCTTACCATGCTGGTTAATTCCTGCCAGGGCGACAATCGCCCCCATTGTCCGATCCTACAGCGGCTCGAGGCTAACCAGGACGATGACGACGTGTCGATCCGGCCCCGCGCTGGTGCCGTTGACCGCTCGCTTCGGTAGCCACCATTGGTCGACGGCCCCATTTTACCCATTAGGCGCCTCGAGCAAAGAGGGTTAATGTACGGGAGGATAGTCGAGCGCTCGACATTATTGGAGGTAATTTCGATTCTGCCGCCCGGTAGGGAACGCTCTAAGGCTTCACTCCGGATGGAAACGGCCGTCGGCCTCGAAAAGATTATCACGTTCCTGCTCGAGGACGAGCTCATCAGTCTCGGAGTGATCTGTTCCAAGGTCAATGACTGGTGTGTTTACACCGTTGTCGATCGCCGGCCGGAGCCCGGCCCCCTAAGCTGAGGCTGCCGAAGCGTTCGTCGCCACCCTGAGCCAGACACGGCGCGGGTTGCCTGAACCGCAATCCATCATCATGGGCTGCCACCGATCATGGTCGGCCGTAGCACCCACGGAGGTTTGACAGCATTTTCACGTCGCTTGCCTGACGGTGAGGGAAGGCGATGATTGCATCTGTCGCACTGATCGCGGACCGCCGCAGATGATCCTGCCGTCGAGATCCGAATGAACCTTGACACTTCTTTCACGCACCTTCTACGTCGGGCATATTTCCTCCATTGCCGCCCGTCTGGCGAGCGTCTTGACACCTATCAAAATCGATCCCGGAAACGCACAAGACGACGCCTTCAACAGGCACGAGACCTAAGATCGGTCTTGACATATGTTCCGCATACTGAGTAAAACGTCAGCATACGGAATATTTAAGAGGCCATGCGGTTTCGTCGACTGAACCCCGTTTTGAGACGGACGGATGGCCATTGTCGCAATGTGAGTTGAAGCAGAGTTCAATCTGCCTAGGAGGAACCTTGAAACAGTATCGGATTGGTCAAATCGTACCGAGTTCCAACGTCACTATGGAGACGGAGATCCCGGCTCTGTTGAGACTACGCGAATCGATCGCTCCCGAACGCTTCACGTTCCATTCTGCCCGCATGCGCATGAAGCACGTCACTAAGGAAGAGCTTCAGAAGATGGATGCGGACAGCGACCGCTGCGCGCTCGAACTGTCCGACGCAAAGGTCGATGTCATGGGCTACGCGTGCCTCGTCGCAATCATGTCCATGGGAAAAGGGTATCACTGCGTGTCGGGCCCGCGGCTGGCGAAGGTTGCAGCGGACAATGGTGGAGCCGCTCCGGTCGTGACGTCCGCCGGCGCACTGATCGAAGGCGTGCGGGCCATCGGCGCCATGAAGATCGCCCTCGTTGCGCCTTACATGAAACCGCTTACGGAACTCGTGGTTGACTACATCCGCAATGAAGGCATTGAGGTCAGCGACTACATTGCGCTCGAGATCCAGGACAATCTTGCCGTTGCGGCACATGACCCGATGAGACTCCCCGAGATCGTGAAATCTCTCAAGACCGACGATGTCGATGCAGTTGTCCTGTCGGCCTGCGTCCAGATGCCTTCTCTGCCCGCTGTACCAATGGCGGAAGCAATTACGGGCAAGCCAGTTCTGACAGCGGCAATTGCCACAACTTGGCAAATGCTGAAGTCGCTGGATCTCGACACGCGGATCCCGGGCGGCGGCGCACTACTGTCTGGCGCGTACTGAGGATCGTGTTATGGGAACAGGTTACAACGTTCACGCCAATGGCATCCGTCAGCACCTGATTCATTACAAAGGACCGGGACCGCGGCTCCTCCTCATTCCTGGAATCACATCCCCGGCAATCACATGGGGTTTCGTGGCCCAGCGCCTCGCCGAAGCGTTCGACGTCCATGTCCTCGATGTACGGGGGCGGGGCCTGAGTGAAACGGGTGATCTTGACTATACGCTCGATGCGTTGGCCGCAGATGCCTTGGCATTGGCAGAAGTCCTGGAGCAACCCATTGTCATGGGCCATTCGATGGGCGCCCGAGTGGCGATCCGTGCTGCGGCCACCGTCCAGGACGCCTTCAAGGGCCTCATTCTCGTCGATCCGCCGGTCTCTGGGCCGAACCGGCGGCCATATCCCTCAGCCTGGCGCTGGTATGGGGACTCCATCAAGATGGCCGTGCGAGGCTGCTCGGCGGACGACATGCGAGCCTATTGCCCGACCTGGACAGAAGAACAACTCGCTTTGCGCGCCGAGTGGCTGCACACCTGCCATTGGGGCGCGATCCGAACCGCGTACGACGGATTCCATACGGACGACATCCACGCGGACATTCCGAAAATCACGACACCGACGCGTCTGGTGATTGCGGGCGCTGCACCGGTGATCGGAGCGGAAGACGAAACAGAGCTGCGTGCTTTGCTCCCTTCGATGGATGTACGCACGGTCGAGGGCGCCGGTCACATGATCCCGTGGGATGACCTCAATGGCTTCCTCGCGGCAGTTATGGATTTCAAGGTGTAACAAAGAGGAGAACAACATGGATCATGCAAGCTTCACCGAGATTTGCCTTCATCAGCTCAAGATGTCCGGCGTTCGAAAAGATGAGCGTTTGATCGTCCTGACACAGGGCAATGAGCGCCTCGACTATGCCGACGCCTTCATGGCCGCCGGACGGATGCTTGGGGCCAATATGTATCATATGCGCCTTCCGGCCCCCCCGATCGTGGGTGAATGGGCCGTCGGTCAAACCGGCCTGGCAACGATGCCTGACGCAGTTGAAGCTCTCAAGAATTGCGACATGCTCATCGACTGCATCTTCCTTCTGTTCTCGCCGGAGCAATTCGCAATTCAGGCTGCAGGCACGCGTATCCTCACCGCAGTCGAGCCGCCGGAGCTGCTTGCTCGCATGCTGCCAACGCAGGAAATCAAGGAAAAGGTCACGATCGCGGGCGAATTGCTGTCGAAGGCAAAAGTTATGCGTATCACCTCTCCACAAGGAACGGACGTTACCTATAAGCTCAACACCTATCCTGCCGTAACCGAGTATGCGTGCACCGACGAGCCTGGCCGATGGGATCATTGGCCGTCGGGCTTCGTCTTCACCGGCGGCGACGACGATGGGGTGGACGGCACGATCGTGGTTTCTCCAGGCGATATCCTTTTGCCGCAGAATATTTATGTTCGTGATCCCATTATCTACACGATCGAGAAGGGCTGGATTACCGACATCCGCGGCGGCCTTGATGCCGAATTGGTCAAGAGCTACATGGCTGCCTTCAACGATGAGCGCGGCAAGGGAATGAGCCATGTCGGCTGGGGCATGAACCCGCATGCCAAATGGCATAATTTCGTACCCGGCGCCTTCCCCGGCGGCATGGGTATGGAGCCGCGAGCCTTCTACGGCAACGTCATGTTCTCAACTGGCCCGAACAACGAACTCGGCGGCCCGAACGATACCGCATGCCATCTCGATATTCCGATGCGGGGTTGCTCGCTGTTTCTCGATGATGAAGCTGTGGTGATCGACGGCGACATTGTGATCAAGGAAATCGCGATGGAGCGCGTCTGACAGCGGCGTATCGATCAGTTTCCCCAACTCCCCGCGCTTCGGTGCGGGGTCTTTTTATCAAGGTGAGCCATGTCGCAAGAGCAAACTTACAAGGACGCGGGATTTGGCGCGGCTGTCCCTCGCGGAAAAAAACCGGCAGTCGTGGTCGTCGACTTCAGCTACGGCTTTACAGACCAACAATATCCCACGGCCTCAGATGCGACCCACCAGATTGCGGCAACGAAGGCGATCTGTGACCGGGCGAGGAGCAAGGGATATCCGGTCATTTTCACGACGATTGCCTATCATCCGGGGGAGATCGATAAGCTTCCCTGGCTAAAGAAAGCGACCGGTATGCGGGCGCTTGTCGAAGGTAGCAGACTAGTCGAGATCGACGCCGCGACCGGGATTCAGCCCGAGGATGCAATCGTGACAAAGAAGGGCGCTTCCTCTTTCTTCGGATCGACCCTTGCGTCGTTGCTGACCGGCTCCGGCAGCGACACCCTTATCGTCTGTGGCGCAACGACGTCTGGCTGCGTACGGGCAACGGTCGTTGACGCCGTCCAAGCGGGCTTCAATGTCCTGGTGCCGGCTGATTGCTGCGCCGACCGTGCTCAAGGTCCGCATGACGCGAACCTTTACGACATGAATCAGAAATATGCCGACGTGACTGGCAGTAAAGACGTGCTCGACTGGCTTGAGGGCCTTTGAAGACCAGCCACAATCGAGAATGAAATACTGGGAATAATAAAAAAACAAAGTGGTAGAGGGTGAACTACAATGACTTACTTTCCCCGGTGGCCTCTTTCAAAGGGAGAGGTTGTCCTTCCGGACGAGCGCCTGCCATTTCGTGTAGCCGCCCCGATGGGAGTTCAGCATCTCGTTGCCATGTCTGGCTCGACGATCCTTGGGCCTTTGCTGATGGGGTTCGACCCGAACCTCGCAATCCTGTTTTCAGGGATCGGCACGCTAATTTTCTTCGTGTTGACTGCGGGCAGAGTGCCGTCTTACCTCGGCTCGTCGTTTTCCTTCATTGCCGTCGTTATCGCGGTAACCGGATATGCGGGCAGTGGTCCGAACCTGAATATCGGACCTGCACTGGGCGGTATCATTGCGGCCGGGGCGCTGTACGTTCTCATCGGTTTTGCGGTGGTGTTCACGGGCACGGGCTGGATCGAAAAGCTGATGCCTCCGGCGGTAACGGGCGCCATAGGAGCTGCGATCGGCCTCAATCTGGCTCCTGTAGGCGTCCAGGGCATCCAGGGGACCGGCGTTCATACGCTCGTCGCGATCATAACGCTGCTTGCCGTGTCGATCGTTTCAACTTACGGGCCGCTTGCAACAAGACGCATCTCGATCCTCATCGGAATTGTCGTGGGGTACATTGCGGTCCTGTCGCTTGGTAATGGTATGGGGCTTTTACCTCCTGTCGACTTCTCCGAGGTCAGGCAGGCGGCATGGTTTGGCATGCCTGAATTCAGAACTCCCGAGTTCAAGATGTCGGCAATGGTTCTGATCGCGCCAGTAGCGCTCATTCTGGTGGCGGAAAATCTCGGGCATATCAAAGCCATTGGGGGAATGACCGGACAGAACATGGACCGCTTCATCGGACGCGGTTTTATTGGTGACGGCATTGCAACCATGGTTGCCGGATCGGGCGGTGGAACCGGTGTGACCACTTATGTCGAAAACATGGGTGTGATGGCTGTCACGCGGGTCTTCTCAACCCTGGTCTTTGTCATTGCTGCGCTTGTGGCGATTGCCCTTGGTTTCTCTCCCAAATTCGGGGCGTTGCTACGCACGATTCCCGCACCGGTTCTCGGTGGCTTGGCGGTCGCGGTGTTCGGGCTTATTGCCGCTGCGATGATCCGACTTTGGGTCGACAATCGCGTGGACTTTTCCGATCCGCGCAATTTGTTCACTGTCGGCATCACCTTGGTGTTCGGTTCAGGAAATTTCTCGATGAGCTTCGGCGGTTTTGCGATCGGTGGTATCGGCACAGCAACGCTGGCCGCGCTGATTGTCTACCAGCTCTTGAGCATCGGCCGTGCTCCCGAAAAAAGCCCAGCGGTTCATGCCCACTGAGACTTCATTCCCGGGCCTTTCGAAGGCCGGGATCCTCAGGTCGAGATATGTAGACGTTGCCAGTAGGGAATTCTGCAATGTTTTATTTGACCAAAGACGGCTCTGGCCTTCAGCGTGATCCATTCGCTGCGATCGTTTCACCAAGACCGATTGCTTGGATTTCGACCCGTGGTCTGGATGGCAGAACGAATCTTGCGCCATATTCATTTTTTAATGCAGTAGCGTATTCGCCACCGCAAATCGTTGTTTCTTCGGTTGGGAAAAAAGCCGACCGCGCCAATGGCAAAGACAGCTACAGTCACATCACGGAAACCGGTGTATTCTGTGTCAACATCGCAGGATATGGTGATCGAGAGGCAGTCAATCTCTCGTCGGCCTCTTACGGTGCTGACCAGAGCGAAATTGATGCGTTGGGTTTGCCGACCGCTGAATGTATCAGCATCAGCTGTCCGCGGCTTGAGCAGGCACCCGCATCCCTCGAGTGCCGCCTTAGCCAAACCATCCAACTTGATGGTGACAGCAACTATCTGATGGTCGCGCGTATCGAAGGAGTACATCTTCGCGACGATTGCTTGACCCCGGATGGGCAGCTTGACGTCTTGCAGTATCATCCGCTCACGCGGCTTGGATATGAAGATTTCGCTGCCATTACCGAGCTGTTTCAGCTCAACCGTCCTTCAACTGCGCAACGAAGCCGTTGAGGGCAGGCATATACCGATCGGTCCAGTATTGCCGGGATATTGGGTGGGAAGGACTTGCAATCCAGGAGAGAAGCGAAGGGCTGAAGTGATCAGGCCTGTCAATTAAGTCGAGGTCGCATGATTAACAACGCAAAGGTGAGTTATTCACAGAACCCGATGGTTCGGGACGACGTCGTAATTTGCGAAAGCGAATTCCCGATTGCCGCGGGATTTGGGATGGAGTCGATGTGCCTTGCCGTTATTACGGATGTGGTCGGCGCTTCGTACCGCCCTCTTGGCGCAACTATGGTTATTACCGCTGACGGACATCACAGAGGCACTCTCTCATCAGGCTGTATCGAGGCCGATGTCGTCTTGCATGCGAAGGAGGCCATACGCACCAAAACGTCCAAGCGATTGCGATATGGCCGCGGATCTCCGTTTATCGATATGCAGCTCCCCTGTGGTGGTGGGCTTGAGATTACTTTGGTGCCGGCACCCAGTCAGGCAGTCCTGAACGAGGTCGCCGCAAGGCTTGCGCAGCGGGATCCGATATCGATTGCAATTGACACCAGTGGCCAGCTAAGCATCGGCCATGACGACACTGGCTTCAATCTGCGTATTCTGCCCGTCGTACGCTTGATCGTTGCAGGCAAGGGACCAGAGGCGAGAACCGTTTACGAGATGGCTCGTGCCACGGGTCTTGAGGCTGAACTTTGGTCCCCCGACGAAGAAACACTGGAGGGAGTTCCGCACGGAGTCATGATTTCCTATCAGAGGATACCCGCCAACGCAGCGTTCGACTTCCGAACAGCCGTAGCGCTTTTTTTTCATGATCACGATTGGGAGCCACCCATTCTGGCTCGAGCATTGGACAGTCCTGCATTCTTCGTAGGCGCTCAGGGCAGCGCCCGGGCACGGGACTCGAGGAATACCGAGTTACGCCGCATGGGTGTGCCGGAAGATCACATTGGTCGTCTCGAAAAACCCTTCGGCCTGATCGCGCGCGCACGTGATCCAAGAACGCTGGCTGTTGGGGTATTGGCACAGGTGCTTGATCGTGCACGGCTCGGTTGACCACAAGACCGCTGCAGTGGTGTTGGCAGCAGGTCTATCGAAACGATTTGGCTCCGATGACAAGTTGCTGGCCGATCTCGATGGTCAACCGCTCGTCGGTCATGTTTTCGGAACTTTATGTAACCCGACCCTCGATCTGGATTGGAGACTGGCCGTGGTTTCCAACGAGAGTACAGCTGCGCTTGCGCGTCATCATGGCTTCAAGCCGATCTTTGTCTCGCCTGGATGTGAGCAGTCGCAGAGCCTGGCGGCGGGTATAGCGGCGCTACCGCCGGACTGCACACGCACGCTGTTGCTGCTCGGAGACATGCCCTTCATCGAAGTCGGCAGCCTTCGAGATATTCTTGCAAAGGGAGCGCCTGCCTGCGCCTGCTATGGACAGGTCGTCCTTCCGCCTGCGCTTTTCCCCGCGCAATGGAACTCGGCCCTTACCGGAATTTCGGGCAACAAGGGCGCATCTGCCCTCCTGCGGCAGATCCCGGAGGAGAGCAGAGTGAAGCTACGACAACACGAGTTGCGTGATATCGATACGACGGGTGATCTCGCCGATGCCCGCCAGAATAGATGACCTGCCGTTAGACACGAGAAAGTTTGCTACGCCCGAGTTCGTCATTCTCTTGAACAAGCTCTGCCAGAAGGGAAACGAAAAGCTCTTGCTTTTCCGGAGACAAGGGGCTGAGCATCCTTTGCGAGGCGCTGCTCATCCCGTCGTACAACTGCTCGGTCAAAGCGGCTCCAGGTTCGGTTATAAATACCCGGCGCGCCCGCCTGTCTCGCTGATCGATTTCCCGGCGCACGAGTTCCTTCATCTCAAGCCGGCGAACAACATCGGCGGTCGTCGTTCGATCAAGCCCAAGCTCAGATCCGATTTCCGTCTGATCAATTCCAGGTCGAAGCATCACTGCGGTCAATACGCCGTATTGGACCGGGGTAATGTTCTCATGGCCACATTCTTCGAAGAACAACGCGTAGTGTATCTGGTTGAGGCGCCGGATCAGATATCCGGGCCGTTCAAAAAGAACCTCCTTCGCGGAGTTTTCGCCTTCGTTACTTCGGCGTTTAGCGCGACGCATCGCGGGGGAGGACATCAAGGCAAGGCTCCTATTCAAATTACTGCACCCGTTACAGAACAGGTCCAACTCAATCAATCGGGCGACGCAAGGCGCTCCCTTTGTCAAAGGTCACCTCGCCATCACTCTCTCTGGAGAGAGCCGATGAAGGCAAGGTAGACGGTTACGGACAACGGCTATGCCTGCCTTTGCACCGCAGTATCTCTTCTCTTATGGTAGCACGCGCAGCTCAGTGCAACATGCCTAGTTTATAATCATTGTGTCCCCACTGAAGCTTCTTTTGCGTCGCGGCCGTCTCCGTTTCAGATCGCCCCCATTTTTCAACCGTCACACGCAGCTGAGCAAACTACCACATCAACTCGGGCTTGACAAAATAATCAGCATACGGAAGAGTTAGTCAGTATGCGGAGGTTTATATAAGAACCCGGCTGCCATGTCCTTGATGGGCATCAACGATAAAACCATAAAGAGGAGTGAACGTATGGAACGGAGAAATTTTCTCAGGAATGTTGGTGGATTGGGTGCGGTGGGAGTTTTGGCAGCACCTTCACTTGTCAAGGCACAGGAAGTGGTGCGTTGGCGCATGTCGACCTCATGGTCGACCAATCTCGACGTGCTATTCGGTTCTGCCCAGGCCCTGTGCAGCCGCGTCGAGGAGCTTTCGGGCGGAAAATTCGTAATCCGTGCTTTTCCTGCCGGTGAGATCGTGCCTCCGCCGCAGAACTTCGATTCCGTCGCCAACGGATCGGTAGAATGCTGCCATACGCTGAGCTCGTTTCACATTGGCAAGGACCCGGCGTTTGCGTTTGACGCTGGCATGTCGTTCGGGCTGAATGCGAGACAGCAGGCTGCGTGGTTGATCCAGGGGGGAGGCGACGAGCTTCTCCGTGCGCTCTATGCGGAACATGGTCTTGTCAACTTCAACGTCGGAAATACCGGCGTCCAAATGGGGGGCTGGTTCCGGAACCAGATCCGTTCCGTATCCGATCTTAAAGGCATGACGATGCGTATCGGCGGGATCGGTGGCATGGTGCTGGCCAAGCTCGGCGTTATTGCTCAACAGGTCGCACCTGCGGATATCTATCCGTCTCTTGAGCGTGGCGCGCTTGATGCTGCCGAGTGGATCGGTCCGCACGACGACTACCGCCTCGGTCTTCATCGCGTAGCCCCCTACTACTACTCGCCCGGCTGGTGGGAAGGCAGCGCTGCGATCACTTGCATGGTTAACGACGCGGCGTGGAAAAAGCTCACGCCTGATCTCCAGGCCGCATTCAGGGCCGCTTGCGACGAGCAGGCGCGAACGATGCTCGCGCGATATGATGGCCTCAACCCTGAGGCTCTTCGCAAGTTGATTGCTGAGGGAGCCAAGGTGTCTTACTTCCCACGCGACCTCATGGAGGCCGCCTACAAGGCATCGCAGGAGCTTTGGCAGGAGCTGTCGACCAAGAGCCCGCAATTCGCGAAAATATATCCGCAGTGGAAAGAGTTCCAGGTGAACTCGGTCAATTGGTTCCGTGTTGCTGAAAGCGCCCTCGACGGCTTCACCAGCAACGCTCTCAAGCAATAAAGCCAACGACTTCCGCAATCGGATTTGACTACCTGGCGCTGCTGCGTGCACCGCGCCGGGTAGCTCGTCCCGGGTTTGCCGAAGCACAGCCATGTGGATTCCATGAACGCGCTTCTTTCACTCTCACGTTCCATCGACAGGTTGAATCTTGCTGTGGGCAAGGCTTCGTCCTGGCTGGTGCTGCTCGTTGTCGTCATCGCGACGGCAAATGCCCTCAGCCGTAAATTCCTCCATGTCAGTTCGAATGCATGGCTGGAGGTCCAACTGCTCATTTTCGGGGCAATATTCCTCTTCCCCGCCGGATATACGCTTCTGAAGAACAGCCATGTCCGCGTCGACATCCTTGCATCGAGGCTTTCAAGCCGGGGACGCCTGTTCATCGAAATATTCGGCATTCTGTTTTTGATGGGGCCGGCGGTGGTTCTTATTCTGACCTACTCCCTGCCCATGTTCCTGACCTCATTGAACAGCGGCGAGACGTCTCCAAACTCGGGCGGCCTCATCCTGTGGCCGGGCAAGTTGGCCGTCGTGATCGGCTTTTCGTTCCTTCTTCTGGCCGGGCTGTCCCATCTCATCAAGTGCGTCGGCTGTCTTCTCGGGGCCTGTGATGACCCCTTGGCCACAAATGCTGCGTCCGAAGAAAATGCCAATCTCGAGGAACTGAAAGCCGAGATCGAAAAGCGCAACGACAAGTCGGAGGACGCATAATGGAGATGTTTATCATCAACAACATCGCGCCGATTATGTTCGCGACATTGATCGTCCTGATGCTGCTTGGGTTTCCGGTCGCTTTTGCTCTAGCGGCAAACGGGATTGCCTTTGCCTTTATCGGAATAGAGCTGGGTCTTCTGACGCCGTCATTGCTGCAGATCCTGCCGTACCGTGTCTACGGCATCATGATGAACGACGTTCTTCTGGCTCTGCCTTTCTTCACGTTCATGGGCCTGCTTCTCGAACGATCGGGGATGGCGGAGGATCTGCTCGAAACGATCGGACAGCTCTTCGGTCGCATTCGTGGAGGTCTTGCTTTCGCCGTAGTGGCTGTCGGGACCCTGATGGCGGCAACAACGGGTGTCGTATCGGCTGCCGTAATCTCCATGGGTTTGATTTCGCTGCCGATCATGCTGCGTTATGGCTATGACCGCCGCGTCGCGACGGGTGTGATTGCAGCAACGGGTACGCTTTCCCAGATCATTCCGCCCTCCTTGACGCTGATCATTCTGGCCGACCAGCTGGGACGTCCGGTTGGCGACATGTACCAAGGTGCAATTATTCCCGGTCTTCTTCTGGCCGGAGTCTATATCGGCTATGTCGCGAGCCTCGCGATCTTCAGGCCCGCGACAGTTCCGGCAATGCCGAAAGATGCCCGGATGGACAGAGAACCAAACGGCCGTTCAGGTGGTCGGTCGCTGGTCGTGGCTATTGCATGTGCAACGGTAGCCGCTCATCTCGTCGTCCGCTTCTTCACCGATGAGACCCTGGCCCGCGATGAGCAGTTTGTCATCGGCTTTGTCGTCTGGTGCAGCGCGCTCTTCGCAACGGCATTGGTAGACCACCTATTCCGGCTCGGCATGCTGTCTCGCATTGCGAGCAAGACAATCTTTGCGCTTGTTCCCCCGCTTGCACTCGTCTTTCTCGTGTTGGGAACAATCTTCGTAGGGCTGGCAACGCCGACGGAAGGTGGCGCCATGGGCGCAGTTGGCGCACTCGTGCTCGCCTTGGCCAAAGGTCGACTGACGCTGCTTCGCCTGAAAGAAGCGATGGAAGCGACAATGAGGCTGACCAGCTTCGCAATGTTCATCCTTGTTGGTTCGACTGTTTTCGCCCTGACATTCCGGGCCGTCAATGGAGACATCTGGGTCGAGCATCTACTCACGAGTCTCCCCGGTGGCGAACTGGGCTTCCTGATATTCGTGAGTATTTTCGTTTTCGTCGCGGCCTTCTTTCTCGATTTCTTCGAGTTGGCATTCATCGTCATTCCGCTTCTTGGTCCTGTTGCTGCCTCGATGGGTATCGACATGGTCTGGTTCGGTGTCCTGATTGCGGTGAACATGCAAACCTCGTTCATGCATCCGCCGTTCGGCATGGCGCTGTTTTATCTGAGGTCCGTGGCTCCCAACTCCGACTATCGTGACCCGGTCACCAAGAAGATGATTGCGCGCGTCACGACGGGCCAGATCTATCGCGGCTCGCTGCCCTTCATCGGCATTCAGATCGCAATGGTCGTGCTCGTTCTGGCCGCTCCCGGCCTCGTCACCCACTACAAGTCATCACATGCGAGCGACGTTGATCCCGCCTCGGTGAACATCGAGGTGGAAGGCCCGGATTTCGGCACGTCAGACCCCTTCCAATAACCTGCGCCGCATAAAATGGCGCACCCGAGGAAACAAAGGAAAACAAAATAAGATGACCAAGAAAATCGCACTTGAAGAACACTTCATGACGCCTGGTTTCGAAGGCTATTCAAAGCCCTTTACCAGTCTGATGTCGAAGAGCCAGCTGAATGAACTCGGGAAGAAGCTGTCCGATTTCGACGGTGAACGCCTTGCCGTAATGGATCAGTATGACATCGAAAAAATGATCCTTTCACAGACCGGCCCCGGAATTCAGACGGAGAAGGACAAGAGTGCGGCCGTAGCTCTTGCTCGGCAATCCAATGATTTCCTGGCGGAACGGGTTTCGGACAGCCAGGGCCGTTTTGCCGGCTTCGCAATGCTTCCTCTCCAAGATCCCGCAGCCGCCGTCTCAGAGCTGAAGCGCTGCGTACTGGAACTCGGTTTCAAAGGCGCCCTGGTCAACGGTCATACCCACGGCTCTTATCTTGATGGCGCAGAATACAATTCCGTCTGGGAGGCGTTTGAAGAGCTTGATGTTCCGCTTTACCTTCACCCAATCGACCCGATTGGTGGCTCTGCTGCCTTCAACGGTCACCCCGAACTGGCAGGTGCCATCTGGGGCTGGGGTGTCGAAACCGGTACTCACGCCCTTCGCTTGCTCTTCTCCGGAACATTCGATCGGTTCCCAACGGCGAAGATTATCCTCGGCCATATGGGCGAGGGGCTTCCGTTTCTCCGTTGGCGCTTTGACAGCCGCTTCGCTGTATACTCCCACGGTATTTCTCTCGACCGGAAACCTTCCGAGTATTTCGGCTCAAACATCCTGATTACGACTTCGGGTGTTTGTTCCGAGCCAACCCTCTTGGCGGCTCTCGGTGAAATGGGTGAGGATGCCGTGATGTTTTCGGTAGACTATCCCTACGAAAGCGTCTCGGCCGCAGCAGAGTTCATCGAGGCATGCACGCTGAGCGATGAGACAAAAGAAAAGGTGTGCGGCGGCAACGCACGACGCATTTTCAAACTGTAACCACCGTAGTGAAGGAGGCCAGGCAATGGCAGCGGAAGCAAATGCCCAGCTGAATGCAGAAGGGATTGGCGCCAGCGTCCTGCGTAAGGAAGATGTCCGCCATCTTCATGGGCGCGGACATTTCACAGGGGACATCCGTATTCCGGGCATGCGCGACGTTGCATTCGTCCGAAGCCCGGTTGCCCATGCTCTGCTTTCGAATAAGCAGAAGCCGGCGGGTTTCGAGGATTCGGTTTTCTTTGCCGAGGATCTCGAAGGCGTGGCCCCCATCACCACCAGATCGTCCATTCCCGGTTACCGGCAGTCGGATTATCCGTCGCTGGCGACCGATCGCGTTCGCTTCGTGGGTGAGATTGTTGCGATGTGTGTCGGAGCAACCAGGGCCGAGGCCGAGGACTTGGCCGAGCTTGTGGTAATTGACTATGAAGAGCTCGATCCGATCGTTGACTGCGAAAGCGGTCGTGGCGAAGCGGTGAAGCCGATACACGATCATTGGGATCGGAATCTCTTCCTGAAAACGACGTTCGACCAGGGACTGGACGCTGTCGCCGCCGAAGCACCGATCAAGGTCGATCTCGAGCTTTCGACAGCCCGCCAGGTCATGCATCCGATGGAAGGCAAGGGTCTCGTCGCCTGGTGGGACTATCGGGCAGGACAGCTCGTCGTCAACACATCGACGCAGGTTCCGCATATGATCCGCATTGGCTTGGCGGAATGTCTGGGCCTTCCTCAGGCTCAGGTACGCGTCGCCGCACCCGACGTTGGCGGCGGATTCGGCTACAAATGTATGCTCATGCCGGAAGAAGTTGCCGTCGCCTGGCTTGCCATGACCCAGAAAGCCGCCTTCCGGTGGCTTGAGGATCGGCGGGAGCATCTGACGGCCGGCGCCAATGCGCGCCAGCACGAGTATAAGTTGACGGCCTACGCGGACTCGAAGGGTCGTTTGCTCGGACTCGATGCAGATGTCGCGATTGACTGTGGTGCATATTCGGTGTGGCCGTTCTCGGCCTGTCTTGAGGCGTCCCAGGCTGGCGGCAACCTGCCTGGTCCCTACGATCTTCAGGCTTATCGTTGCAGCACTTACTCAGTGGCGACGAACAAACCTCCCTTCGCACCCTATCGAGGGGTTGCAAGACCTGGAGTATGTTTCGCGATCGAACTCACGATCGATGCGATCGCCCGGGCAGTGGGGCGAGAAGCGTGGGAAGTGAGGTTGGAGAACCTCGTGGCTGCATCCCAGATGCCCTACACGAACATCACCAAGAAGTTTTACGACAGCGGCGACTATCCGGCCTCGCTCCTCGCAGTTAAACGGATGATTGGGTTCGACAAGATCCGCCAAGGTCCGAAGCGTGACGAAAAAGGGCGTTATCTCGGCGTAGGTTTCGCCACTTACACTGAACAATCCGCCCACGGCACCAAGGTCTTCGCAACGTGGGGCCTGCCTCTGGTCCCTGGTTTCGACCAGGCCCATGTCAAGTTGACCCCGGATGGTGCCCTGGAGGTCAAGGCCGGCATTCACACGATTGGCCAGGGTCTTGAGACGACACTCGCCCAGATCGCGCATGAGCAGACTGGCGTCCCCTTCAAGGATATCCGGGTGACCTTGGGCGATACGGCGACAACGCCATTTTCGACCGGTGCCTATGCATCCAGAGGCATCGTCATGACGGGCGGGGCGGTATCCGTGACCGCCAAGACCGTTGCTGACCGCATCAAGGCGATCGCAGCCCATCTGCTGCAAGTTTCCGTGGAGGATGTGCAGTTTCGCGATGGGTTGATCTGGGCCGGACAGGCGAGTGTCAAGTACGAGGATGTCGGCAGGGCATGGTATCAGCGTCCCGATCAGCTCCCTGATGATGTAAACCGCGACGGTCTTGAGGCGACAGGCGCCTACAAGCCGGAAATTGACAGCGGTGTTTTCTCCTACGCCAGTCACGCGGCCTATATTGCGGTCGACGCCGAAACCGGTCTCGTTGAAATCCTCGACTATGCAATCTGCGAGGATTGCGGCCGAATGGTCAATCCGATGATCGTCGACGGTCAGACGTTTGGTGGTGCGGGGCAGGGCATCGGAACGGCTCTGTTCGAAGAGAGCCCCTATGACGAGAATGGGCAACCACTTGCGTCCACATTGATCGATTACCTGCTGCCTGGCCCCACTGAAATGCCCCGCTTTCGTATCGAACACATGGAGACGCCGTCACCCTATTCCGCTCATGGGCTCAAAGGTGTTGGGGAGGGAGGGGCAATCGCTCCGTCCGCCACGTTGGTCAACGCGATCAACGATGCCTTGTCGCCTCTCGGCGCGCTCGTAACTCAGATCCCGGCATCGCCCGAGCGGATACTCTCCGCCATTCGCAAGAGCGAGGAGTCGCGCGCGCAATGAAACCTGCACAGTTTGATTATATCCGCCCCGAAAGCCTTGCTGAAGTCGTCGCAGCCGTCGCAGATCCGGAGCTTGATGGGAAAATCTGCGCCGGTTCCCAATCCCTCGGGCCGATGCTGAACCTCCGTCTCGCTCGGCCGAAGACGCTGATCGACATTCGGCATGTCAAGGAGCTGCGGCGATTTGAGATGGACGATACCTACGCTGTCGTGGGTGCAACATGGACCCATGCGGAGATTGAGGATCGGACCTTCGAGGATTTCACCGCCGGTTTCTTGAGCTTTGTTGCCTCGGGAATAGCCTATCGCGCCGTGCGCAATCGCGGCACGATGGGAGGAAGCTTGTCCCATGCTGATCCGGCTGCCGACTGGGTTTCCGCGATTGCGGCTGCCGGTGGAACGATCCTGCTCAGTAACGGGCAGGGGACCCGTCACGTGCCGGCAGACACCTTTGTCCAGGGCACTTTCATGCCTGACATCAGACCGGGCGAGGTTGTGACCGGTATTCAGCTGCCGCGGCTCTCCGACGCGACCAGGTGGGGCTACTACAAGGTGTGTCGCAAGACAGGCGAATTCGCCAAGGCGATAGGGGCATCTATCCTCGATCCTAAACGCGGAATCTCCCGGATTGTCGCCGGAGCCGTCGATGGTCCTCCCGTTTTCCTGCCACACGCGTCAACGGAGTTGGTGGAACGTGGAGCTGCTGCGGCAAGGTCCGTCATCAGGGACGAACTTCCATCGCTGCTTCCGCACCTCGACAGTCTTCACCTGCAGCAGGTCATGGTAGCGGTTGAGAGGAGTTTGTCCCTTCTCTCGAAAGAGGAAGGTATTTGAATGAGCACCCATCAATTGAAACTGGTCGTGAACGGCCAGGAAAAGCTCTTGCAAGCAGAGGCGAGAACTCAGGTCTGTGAATTGCTGCGTGAAGATCTCAATTTGACCGGTACGCACATTGGTTGCGAACAGGGCGTCTGTGGTGCCTGTACCATCATGGTTGACGGGAGACCGCAGCGCTCGTGCATCAGCTTCGCTGGTGACATCGACAGATCGGAAATCCAGACTGTCGAGGGGTTCGATCGAGACGAAACGATGGAGGCGCTCCGCGACGCCTTCTCGCGGCACCACGCATTGCAGTGCGGCTTTTGCACGCCGGGAATGCTGATAACGTCCTATGATATTGTGACCAGATTAGGTGAGGTCGACGCTGCAACCATCCGCAAGGAACTATCCGGGAACATCTGCCGCTGCACCGGTTATGTCGGGATCGTGGAGGCGGTGGAAGAAGTCTCGCGAGGTCGTAAACCCACCCCGAACAGACGTTCGGTCGAAGCCACCGCTACGACGCCGTCCTCTCTTCGGTCGGTTACACCACCACCGCGGCAGGAGGTGCGCGCTTCGCCGTCGGTTGGAGCAACACCTGTGAAGTTGGAAGCTCAATCGAAAAAGGGCTGGACATCGCTCGAAAAGCGCCTAGAGGTTGGGTTCTCTGCGGATCAGGTCTGGGAGAAAATTGCTGACGTGCGCAGTGTCGCCGCCTGCATTCCCGGTGCGGAGATCACCTCGGTAGAGGGTGAAAACCTTTCCGGCCGTATGAACGTGGCTCTGGGGCCAATGAAGGTTTCATTCAATGGCGATGGGTCGTTTACGCTCGATCACGAGGCGCGCAAAGGCAAGCTGTTAGGCGCCGGCAAGGACAGTGGATCGGGCTCTGCGGCCTCGGGTGAAGTCGATTGGAGCGTAGAGCCCCTGACCGATACAAGCAGCGTTATTGTCGTTGGTCTTTCCTGGCGTCTGAGCGGAAGGCTGGCGCAGTTCAGCCGCGGCGGACTTGTTCTGGACATCATCAATCGGCTCGCGTCTGTGTTCGTCGAGAACCTGGAGGCTTCATTGCGGGGTGATGGCGGACCTGCCAAGGGCGTGAAATCACTGAGTGTCATGGGGCTTCTGTGGGCGGCACTCAAAGCCCGCCTGTTTGGACGGAAGGATTAGAGTGATCATGCGATCGATCCGATGTGGAAACTGATGGCCGCCCAATGAGAAACTAAAACCGCTAGACGAAGCAGTCCGGGCTGAAATGCCCGGACATCCAGATGGATGTTCAACTTCCATGCAACGTCTATCATCAAGTGAGATGGAGATAGTTCAATCAGCCTGGCGAAATCTCCTCCAGCCGTAACCTATATCTTGGCAGAGTACCGGAGGTAGCAAAATAGCGATAAATATAAAATACCGAAGATGAGAGGCTAATGCTTTGAATAGTAAGTGTTTAGTCGCCGTAGTAGATGATGACATTTCCATTCGAGAATCAATGGAAGATTTTCTAAAGTCGTATGGATATTATTGCAGATCATTTTCGTCTGCTGAAGAGTTTCAGAACTTTGCGAAAAAATCTGAGGTAGGATGTATCGTTCTGGACGTCAATATGCCTGGATTGAGCGGGTTACAACTTCAGAAACAGCTCAACAACAGCGCAAGAAAAACACCAATTATCTTTGTGACATCTTGTGAGAACGATCGTGTCAGGTCTGAGGCACTTAAAGATGGTGCTGTCGCGTATTTGAATAAACCAATCCAAGTCTATACGCTCATAAAATACTTGGATGTAGTATCGCTTCGGCAACGAATTACATAGCTTATGCGATTCGGTACTTTTGATACATGCGTTTCAGGCTTTGACACAGGATTGGCTTACACCTTTCCCGCAGGAAATAGAGCATTCCATGAATGCACGAAAAGGAACCAGGAGCGTAGACGATGAGACAAAGAAGGCTCGCGCGATGATTGATAGCCGGTGACCGGGTAAACGGAATTTCTCCACCAAATGCGGGGCAGCGTTACGTCTCCGATAGGAGCGGATCGACCTAGTTGTCATGTAGACCCGACGAACCAAGCTGACACGCCGGAAGTTCCAATGGAGAGCCCGATTTTCATTTTCAAAGTTTCGTTCCGTATGATGGAAAAGTTTAATCGACCATATGGCCACCGGCGGGAAAGAGGCGTTATTCGATTTCAAAAAGTTTTTCATGGAGTGGAATAATGACGGAGTATGCAGAACGCGCAGGTCTAAAGGTTGCGCAGGGACTTGTGAACTTTATTGAAACGCAGTTGCTTCCGGGCCTGTCTATTTCAACGGAGGAATTCTGGAGTGGCTACGCCACGATCCTGAAAGAGCTCGTTCCGGAGAATCGCAAGCTGCTTGAGGCGCGTGACGAATTCCAGCTCAAGATCGACGGCTGGCTCAAAGAACATCGGCATCAAGACTGGGACAATGAAGTCTGGATCTCCTTCCTCCGGCAGATTGGGTACATCGTCCCGGAAGGTCCTGCATTCCAGGTCGAAACTGGTCCGGCAGATCCCGAGATTGCGAGTATCGCAGGTCCACAGCTCGTTGTTCCCGTCATGAATGCACGCTTCGCGCTTAACGCTGCCAATGCGCGATGGGGATCGCTTTACGATGCATTTTATGGAACCGACGCGTTGCCTGGCACGCCTGAAGGCAAGGGTTATGATGCCAAGCGCGGCGCTGAGGCCGTTGCAAAGGCTGCGGAATTCCTCGATCAAGCTCTTCCGCTGACTTTGGGTAAGCATGCAGACGTAACGGCATGGCAGGTCACGGACGGCAAGGCAATTGCAATAATCGGCGGCAAAGAGAGTGGCCTCGTCGATCCGGCGGCTTACGTCGGTCACACGCAGGAAGGTGACAAGCGCTCCCTGCTGTTCCGGCATAACGGCCTTCACATCGAGTTGGTATTCGACCCGTCTCACCCCGTCGGGGCAGCTAGCCCATCAGGTCTGCGCGACGTTGTATTGGAAGCCGCACTGACAGCAATCCAGGACTGCGAGGATTCCGTCGCCGCAGTAGACGCCGAGGACAAGGTCGCGGTCTACACCAACTGGCTGGGCCTCATGAAGGGTGACCTGACAGAGACCTTTGAGAAGGGTGGAAAGTCGCTGACCCGTCGCCTCAATCCTGACCGCGATTTTATCGCTCCTGACGGTTCGACGCTCACCTTGCCTGGCCGCGCAGTGCTCTTGGTGCGCAATGTCGGACATCTCATGACGACCGATGCGGTATTGCTTGACGGTAAGGAAACGCCCGAGGGCATTCTTGATGCCATCGTCACGGTAACCGCCGCGAGCCACGATCTGCGCAAGACCGAAGGGCCGCGCAACTCGCGTGCAGGCTCCGTCTACATCGTCAAGCCGAAGATGCATGGGCCGGTCGAGGCCGCTTTTGCGGACCGCACATATGCTGCGGTGGAAAGACTTCTCGGGCTCGCGAAGGGCACCGTGAAGCTTGGACTGATGGATGAGGAACGCCGGACGTCCGCCAATCTTCGAGAATGCATCCGAGCACTCAAGGATCGCATCGCCTTCATCAATACCGGTTTCCTGGATCGCACCGGCGACGAGATCCACACGGTCATGCAAGCAGGACCGGTTCTTCCGAAAGACGAGATGAAGGGGTCCGATTGGCTTGCGGCCTATGAGGACGGCAATGTCGATACAGGCTTGGCAACGGGCTTGAACGGAAAGGGGCAGATCGGCAAGGGAATGTGGGCAAAGCCCGACGCGATGGCAGAGATGCTCGCTGTCAAGGGAGGCCACCCCAATGCCGGCGCCAATACTGCTTGGGTTCCGTCGCCAACGGCAGCCACGCTCCATGCCATCCACTATCACCAGGTTGATGTGGCAACCCGCCAGAACGAGTTGAAGAGCCGTGAACGAGCGAAACTTGAAAAGCTGATGACACCGCCACTGCTGGGCAAAAGGAATCTTTCGGAGACGCAGATCGCACGTGAGATCGATCTGAATTGCCAGTCGATCCTCGGCTACGTGGTCCGCTGGGTGGATCAGGGGATCGGTTGCTCGAAAGTGCCGGACATCGATGACGTGCCGCTGATGGAAGACCGCGCGACGCTGCGCATCTCGGCGCAGTTCCTGGCGAACTGGCTGCTGCACGACGTGATCAGCCGCACCCAGGTTGAGGAGAGCCTGCGGCGGATGGCCGTCGCGGTCGACAGCCAGAACGCTGGCGACCCTGCGTACCGGCCAATGGCACCCAGCTTTGATGGTCCAGCTTTCCAGGCTGCGCGCGATTTGATCGTCAAGGGTGCCGAGCAGCCATCTGGCTATACCGAACCGCTGTTGCACGCCTGGCGTCGCATAGCCAAGCAGAAATGAGGAAGAGTATATGAAGACCCTGACCAGATTGGATATCAATGATGCACGGCGCTTGATCGCAGGTGCCTCGGCTCACGCAGCCGAAATCGGCGTACCGATGTGCATAGCCATCACAGATGAAAGCGGCCAGTTGATTGCGTTCGAGCGGATGGAAGGTGGAAAAGTCACCTCCACGACGATCGCGATCGATAAGTCCTTTACTGCGTCGGCTGCCAAAAAGGCGACACATGAGTATGGCGCAGCCAGCCAGCCCGGCGCTCCTGCTTACGGCATCAATGCCGCGATTGGTGGCCGGCTGATGGTCGTCGGCGGAGGCCTGCCAGTGATATGGGACGGAGAGGTCGTCGGTGGCATCGGTGTTTCGTCTGGAACACCAGCACAGGATCAAGCGGTGGCCCAGGCCGGAATTGATGCCTGGAAGGCCGCTCAAGATAAATGAATGAAGAGGTTGGGGGGGTGCACGAGGCGGTGCCCCCTTCCGCTTTGTATTCGACATGTCAGGCTCCCAGGTCTCGGCGCTAGACATGTTCTGTTCGCGGCTAACGATTCCAAACGTGTTCCGGAAGGTGTGGTGCAGTGGCCATCCCAAACGATGCCGGTCACGAAAATCCAGACAGCGATCACAATCCAAATGGAGGAAAGTTCCATAAGCTATCTTATGCAATCTAGGGTTGTTTGTTAAATGTAATACCTTTAATGATTGCTCACAAGGGGGAAGATTGATGGGAGTGCAACAACCAAACAGGGTGGAAAAGCTTCTTGCAGACGTCGGAGCGGCACCGACCGTCGAAGATGCCCTACCAATCTTCCAGCGCGCCTATGGTCTGGACTTCGTAACCTACCATCTCGCATTAACGGTGGCCGATGTTGTCGACACCCCGTTCGTCCGGACCACCTACGGGCCGACATGGGTTTCCCGCTATCTGCTGCGCGATTACGTCAAAATCGACCCGATACTTCGTGAGGGCCTCATCAGGCAAATGCCGTTCGACTGGCGTGAAGTTGAAGTGCCGATAAATGCCCGAGACTTCCTGCTGGATGCCTATAAGCACGGGATCGGTCCCAACGGCTATTCTATTCCCATACTCGACAAGGCGCGCAGAGCACTCTTCTCGATCAATTCACACCAGTCTACATATCAATGGAGCGAGACCGTCAGCCGATACCGGAGTGAATGGGCAGATGTCGCCTTTCTCATCCATCATAAAGCTATCTTTCAGCTACACGGCGAACACGATCCGGTTCCACAACTCTCGAGCCGTGAAATCGAGTGCCTGCATTGGACGGCCTTGGGCAAGGACAGCATCGACATCGCGGTCATGTTAAAATTGTCAGAGCATACTATCCGCGCCTATATCAAATCAGCCCGCTACAAACTCGGAGGCGGCTCCATAACCTTCACCATCGCGCGGGCGATACAGATGCGCCTGATCAATCCTTTTGGGGGTGCGGCGCCGCCATACCTGTGAAGTGACCCAACCTTAGAATGGAAGGCGCGCATTGTCCTTGACGTTCTTCATGACGAAAAACGTCCGTGTCTGTCGGACACCGGGCAGTGCGATCAGCTTGTTGCCGTGCAGTTTGTTGAAATCCGCCATGTCGCGCACGCGGATCTTCAAAAGATAGTCGAAGTCACCAGCCACCAGATTGCAGTCCAGCACTTCCTTCAGTTCGAGTACCGCCCCCTCGAATGCGGCAAAGCTGTCCGGGGTCGATCGATCCAATACGACGCCGACCATAACGAGTGCCCCGAGGCCAACCGACGCCGGTGCGATTTCGGCACGAACGCCGGTAATGTAGCCCTCTTCGAATAGGCGCTGGGTGCGTCGATGGCAGGTTGCTGCGCTGGCATTCACCCGGGTCGCCAGTTCCGCATTGGTCAGGCGTCCTTCTGCCTGAAGCGTTCGCAGGATGCGCAAATCCGTACGGTCCAATATGCCCTTGAGAGATTCTTCCATATTTTTACCTATGACGAGATCATTCTGTTCATTAATTCGCCCGTTTATCCAATAGGCCACATAAGAATGGCTGATTTCGGAAGCACCTTTCAGCAAAGGTACACTACTCTGTGGGTGACGTGCAAACACCGATCCACCCTTTCCGGAGCCCCCGATGTCCCTTCTCGCAAGTTTTGAACGCTACCCCCTCACCTTCGGGCCGACTCCGATCGAGCATCTGCCACGCCTGACCGAAGCTCTGGGTGGAAAGGTGCAGATTTACGCCAAGCGTGACGACTGCAATTCGGGCCTCGCCATGGGGGGAAACAAGCTGCGCAAACTGGAATATATCGTGCCGGACGCAATCGCCTCGGGTGCGGACACGCTTGTCTCGATCGGTGGGGTGCAGTCGAACCACACACGAATGGTCGCCGCGACCGCCGCCAAGATCGGCATGAAATGCGTGGTGATCCAGGAGAAGTGGGTGCCACACTATGACGCCGTTTATGATCGCGTCGGCAACATCCTGATGACCCGCCTGATGGGCGCCGACAGCCGCCTTGTCGACGACGGCTTCGACATTGGCATCCGCAAGAGCTGGGAGGACGCTATCCAGTCCGTCAAGGATCAAGGCGGCAAGCCCTACCCGATCCCCGCCGGTGCATCGGTGCACAAATACGGTGCGCTCGGCTATATCGGTTTCGCCGAAGAGGTCGCGGAACAGGAAGAGGCGCTCGGCTTCAGATTCGACTACATCGTCGTGTGCGTCGTCACGGGCTCCACCCAGGCCGGCATGATCGTCGGTTTCGCCGCGCAGGACCGCGCCGACCGGGTGATCGGGATCGATGCCTCCGGTACGCTCGACCAGACCCGGGCGCAGGTGCGGGCGATCGTCGACAATACATCGGAACTGGTCGGCCTGGGGCGCAACGTTCGCGAAGACGAGATCGTCATCAATCCGGACTACGCCTATCCGGCCTATGGCGTTCCCTCGGAGGAGACGAACGACGCCATCCGCCTCGCCGCTCGCACCGAGGCAATGATCACCGATCCGGTATACGAGGGCAAGTCGATGCAGGGAATGATCGACCTGACGCGCAAGGGCTTTTTCCCGGAGGGATCGAGAGTGCTCTATGCCCATCTCGGCGGCGCGCCGGCGCTCAACGGCTACAGCTATTACTACAGGGAGGGCTGAGCTCTCTTTCCGAGCCCGACCCTCACCGCAGTTGTGGACGTACCGATGATAGATTTCCGACGCCTGCACCTCAAGACGATCGAACAGCGACTGCTTTGGCTGTCGCACTGGATGATCCACAGCGCCAACCATATCCGGCCCAAGGGCGACGGCATCAAGATCGGGGGCCATCAGGCCAGTTCGGCCTCAATGGTGTCGATCATGACGGCGCTCTACTTTTCGGCGCTCCGGCCCGAGGACAGGGTCGCCGTCAAGCCGCATGCCTCGCCGGTCTTCCATGCCATGCATTATCTCATGGGAAACCAGACGCGGGAGAAGATGGAAAACTTCCGTGGCTTGGGCGGCGTGCAGAGCTACCCCAGCCGAACCAAGGATATCGATGATGTCGATTTCTCCACGGGTTCGGTCGGGCTCGGCGTCGGCATCACGGCGCTGGCCTCCATCGTCCAGGACTTCATTCGGGCGAAGGAATGGGGGGCCGATCTGGCATGCGGCCGCATGGTTGCCTTGATGGGCGATGCCGAGCTCGATGAGGGGAATATCTACGAGACCCTGCAGGAGGGCTGGAAGAACGACCTGCGCAATTGCTGGTGGATCATCGACTACAATCGCCAATCCCTCGACGGCATCGTTCGCGAGGGACTGTTCGAGCGCATCGAGAAAATTTTCGATGCCTTCGGCTGGGATGTCGTTCGAGTCAAATACGGCGCCCTGCAGCGCATGGCCTTTGAGGAGCCGGGTGGAGACCGGCTGCGGGACTGGATAGACCGGTGCCCCAACCAGGACTACGCGGCGCTGACCTTCATGGGCGGCGCGGTGTGGCGGAAACGCCTGATGGACGACCTCGGCGACCAGGGCGACATATCCTCTCTCATCGACCGCCGCAGCGACTTCGAGCTTGCCGCCTTGATGGAAAATCTTGGCGGCAACTGCGTGGAGACGATGGCGGATGCCTTCGCCGGGATCGACCATGACCGCCCGACCTGCTTCCTCGCCTATACGATCAAGGGCTGGGGCACGCCGATAGCCGGTCACAAGGACAACCACGGCGGGCTGATGAACAGCAAGCAGTTCGCCGACTGGCAGTCGCATATGGGCATTGCCGCCGGGCAGGAGTGGGAACCGTTCGCCAGTGTCGGCGACATTCCCGGCCTGAAGCAGTTTCTTGCGAACGTGCCTTTCTTCTCGAAGGGACCCCGGCGCCACGATGACGCGCACATCGACGTGCCGCCGATCGAAATCGACAGCGCGCGCGAGATATCGACCCAAGCCGCCTTCGGCAAGATCCTCGACGATCTCGCCAAGGGCGAAAGCAAACTGGCCGCTCGCATATTAACGACGTCGCCGGACGTCACCGGCACGACCAGCCTTGGTCCTTGGGTCAACCGGCGCAAGCTCTTTGCCCGCGAGGCCATGGCGGATGCCTTCATCGAGCACCGCATCCCCTCGACCGCGAAATGGGAATTCACGCCGAAGGGGCAGCATGTGGAACTGGGCATCGCCGAGATGAACCTCTTCCTGCTGCTCGGCGCGGCCGGCCTCAGCCACTCCCTATTCGGCAAGCGGCTGATACCGATCGGCACAGTCTACGATCCCTTCGTGTGCCGCGGCCTCGATGCGCTCAACTACGCCTGTTATCAGGATGCGCGCTTCATCATCGTCGGCACGCCCTCGGGCGTAACACTGGCTCCCGAGGGCGGTGCGCATCAGTCAATCGGAACGCCCTTGATCGGCATGAGCCAGGATGGGCTGGCGGCGTTCGAGCCCGCCTTTGCCGATGAACTTGCCGTCATCATGGAATGGGCTTTCGACTATCTACAGCGCGACGGTGAAGGACAGAGGGACGAGCGCACATGGCTGCGCGACGAGACCGGCGGGTCGGTGTATCTGCGCCTCACCACCAAGCCACTCGAGCAACCGGTAAAGCGCGTCGACGACGACTTCCGGCAGGGCGCCATCGATGGCGCCTATTGGCTGCGCAAGCCGGGGCCGAACTGCGCTGTCGTCATCGCCTATCAGGGCGCGGTCGCCGACGAGGCTATCGCCGCTGCCGGTGTGATCGGCGAAGCGAGACGGGACATCGGCGTGCTCGCCGTAACGTCGGCCGACCGTCTCAATGCCGGGTGGACGGCCGCGCAGAGGGAGCGCGCGCGCGGCAATCCGAGAGCGCGGAGTCGTATCGAGACGCTGCTCGATCCCCTGCCTCGCGACTGCGACATCGTTACCGTCATCGACGGACACCCGGCGACCTTGTCTTGGCTGGGCGCCGTTGCGGGGCACCGGACGATCTCCCACGGCGTCGAGCATTTTGGACAAACCGGAACGATCCGCGATCTATACCGCCATTTCCGCGTCGACAGGCAGTCGCTGATGCAGTCAGTCAACCAGTTGACTGCTGGGAAACGGCTTCCGGACGGTCTAACACTCATTTTCCCTTAGCGGACGAAACGCTCGCGGATGAAAGACACATTTGCTGGCTTTGCGACGGCCGTTATCGAATATGGGCGTTTTCGCAATACCCCTAGTTGGGGGTACCATCTTGGGGTATTTATCGTTATCCGAGCAATCTTCATGTTGCTTACCATCAAACGATGGAGGCAAAGATGTATCTTCTTGTGCAAGCCCACGAATTCGACAGGTACCGGCATCTGCTTGATCAATCGTTTCGACTGCGCAAGAGAGTGTTCGCGGATCAATTATGCTGGAAGGTTAGCGTATCCGGCGCTTGCGAGCGCGACCAATATGACGATCTGCATCCTGCCTATCTGTTCTGGTGTGATGACAGCACAGAGAAACTCTACGGATCGGTCCGCCTCATGCCGACGACGGGTCCCACACTTTTATACGACGTCTTCCGTGAGACATTCCCCAATGCCTGCGATCTCATCGCACCGGGAATCTGGGAAGGGACACGTATGTGCATAGACGAAGAGGCAATAGACCGCGATCTCCTTGACCTACGTCCTGATCGTGCCTTTTGTCTGCTCCTTCTGGCGCTTTGCGAAGTTGCCCTCGATAACGGCATCGATACCCTGATCTCGAACTATGAACCGCAAATGCGGAGATTGTACAAGCGCGCCGGAGCTGAGTTCGATGAGCTCGGTCGCGCAGATGGCTATGGCAGATTTCCGGTGTGCTGTGGAGTGTTCGAGGTCTCACAGCGCGTGCGGGCGCAAATGCAACAAAGCCTGCAGGTCAGCGTCCCCTTGTATTCGGGCCGTTCGTTTTCCAAGCGGGAAGTCGAAATGCCAGCACTCATGACCGCTTGACCGGTACTCCTGGAAGCCAACCAGAACCGGGAGGGACGGACTGAAGTTTTTCGTTTCGAGAAGGCAAAGCTGGCGGCCAGCTTTGAACGCCAGGCAATGAACATCAGCGACAGCATTTTGCGAAGAATTGGTTCAACGGGCCTTGTCATCTTTGAACGAGATGGCACCCTTTTGCGACTGAATAATTCCACCCGCGACTTTATGTTGGGGGATGTCAGCAACGTGTTTGTCCAGATGCTGCAGCAGCTTCGTGAGGCGGGGGTTCGTTTCGGCTTTATTTCGGACACAAGGGGCATGGACGGCGGAACCCACGGCAGCTCTGAATTCGTGGCTCTGACCCGGATACTCGACGATCTATTGAAGACTCGAGGCGCCGTACCGGACTTCTGGATGCGATGGGGCACTTTTTTGCAAGAACCCGCGCTCCTTCAAGTTCGAGATGGGCGGCGCCGCAGGGTTACCGCTAATACGGTGTTGCGTGCGATCGAATGGTACGGTGTCGAAAAGAAGGAGACCATATTGGTCAGTAGCACCGCCGCGGGACTGCTTGCAGCAAGTGAGGCGGGCGTAACCGGCATCCACTATTTTGGGGTGCAAGGTGATCAACCTGTTCCTTCTCCGCTCGAAACGAACCCGCAATTTCCCTATCCCTCTGAAACCATGGAAGCCCGATGGCTCAACGACGAGATCCAAAGAATCTTGAGTTCGAACCGGCGTCGCTCAGCCTAGATGCAGGGTGGAGAACGTTTCAGCGACTGCGGTCCCGATCTTTTTCCTGAGGAGCGCGAAGCTTGACCGATTTTTGCGCCTCTCGCGTACGTTGTTGGGTCTTGTCACGGTCGCGATCGGCTTCGGGCCTGTCGTGCTCGGCATTGGACCGGGCAATGCGCGTTTGATCGATCGTCCGGTTGTTCGAACTCTTGTTGACGACACCCTGCTCTGCAACGTGATCTCGACCGGCCGCAGATTTCGTCGCCAAACTATCAAGGCTGCTTTTGTCTTTCCCGACTTCACCTCGATCGCGGTTTTTGGCCACACGTGAGTCGAGTTGGAGCCCAACGACTTTCCCAATGATCTTGGTTGCGTGCTCGAAGATCAGCCGATCGGATGGATTGGCAATCTTTGTAGCCAGGCTAACGGCGGTGCTCGCCAGGGTCTCCTTCGCGGCTTTCGCCTGGGCGGCGCTTATAGGTGTGGATCTTAGCATGTGCTCTGCTCCTTTTTCGTTTGTTGGGTCACGACCGGCACGGACGGCTGTTTCAAGCCGCTGGTATTCACGTTGGAGCCCTATAGACAGGTCCTGACTAAGTTCGCGCGCCGTGCTGGGAGCGGATCGGTCCTTTGCTATCCCGTCCAGCATCTTCAGAACGAGTCCGACTGAGCGCCGGCTCTGATCGAGCCGCTTTTGAGCATCCTGCAATCTGGGAGAAGTCGGTGTATCTCGAATCTTCGCCAGGACTTTGTCGACGACGTTGCTCGGGGCCGTGGCTCCCATCCGCCGGAACATCTCCCATTCCCAGCGCTTCACGGGAGGCGGGCCGGCCCGCTCGAGGCGCTTTTGACGATCGATCGGGATGCCACGTTCACGAGCCTTGTCGGCGAAACGGAGCCGCCATTCGGTAAAATCGCGGATGTTCGGATTGAGCATTTTGCCATTGGAGTTACGCAGGGCGACAATCACATGCATGTGTGGATGCTTGTCGAGATCGTTGCGATTGTGGACTGCATAGGCATAGCGGTGCCCTGAAAATTGCTCTCTCAGGAAATCACGGCCAGCGTCAATAAGCTTTTCGCGATCGACATTTGCCGGTCCTGACAGCAACAGGTGCATGAAATCCCGCGGCTGTCGGGTCTGCATCAGAGCGCCAACGACTTTCCCTTCTGCCGTCAGTTGCTTGTGATCAGCAGTGGTGATTTCGCGCCGCTCAGCGCCATGGAGATAACGTCCGCTCCTGCCAGGGCGCTCCTCGACATGCGTCGTGGTCGAAAGCGTTACCTCCGCGCCATTGCGCTGCATGGCGTGCAGCGTCGCCGTTAGCCCTTTCGGGCCTGACGAGAACTCGGCGGGGTATCGCGAGATCGGGGTGAGCCCCTCTTTCCGGAAAGCTTCATCCAGGCGTGCATCGATCGCATGCGCCACATCGAGTTCTCCTGGAATGCGATTGCCGGTGCTTCGATCCGACCTGTCCTTCTTCTCATGAGCAATAACGAGTGCGAAATGTACTCTTGTCTGACCGCTCACTCCATCGCTCACACTGAAAGCGTAGGTCCGGCTGGTGTCGCCGGTTTCATGGAAACCGTCGGCGGCGAGCGAAGCAAGCGCGCGACCTACGCTTTCCCGATCGGCTTTTTCAAGCTCGTAAGTCAGACGCAGCACGTCGCTGCTCCCCTTGCGATTGCCGAAATCCCTCTCCCATGAACGCACCGCTTGGTTTAGATCCGATACTTCGCGACCATCCTGATCGAGCGCCTTTTCTTCCTTGCTCTGGTAGGCAAGCACGTTATGGGCCGAACCCGCGCCGGCACCATAGGAAAGGACCTTCACCACCACTGCATTGTTGCCTGTAGCACGACTGATCGCCGAGGCAGCACCAGCATGTCTCGTCGACGGTCGTTTGCTCTGGCCGGCCGCCGGTCGTTTTCCCCCTCCTCCTCCCCCGCCGCCTCCACGTCGGCGCAGATCGTCTTGGATCAACTCAAGATAGCTCGGTAGTCGTCGACCTTCGGGTCTAGACTTCGAGGGATTTCTGAAGACCTCGTCCATCGTGTTTCCTGATCAGCTCGACAATGTAAGATGACGGCCGAACAAAGGCGGCATCGCGGACGGCGTCGATGGCCCCCATCACCTCGTCCAGCTTCTGTGAAATCAACCTTGTCCCCTCAGCTAATCCGACGTCTTGCGCGAACAACTCCTCATTGCGCCAGGCAAGTTCGCGCAGAAACTGGTGCATGTTTGCCATTTGCCGATCATGTTCTTCGAGCATTGCGGGAACATGCATTATCTCCCTGGTGACGATCAGCTTGGCGACGATGTTGACGGAGACGTCGAGCCGTCCGGCAAGTGCGTCGACATTGCTCAGGATGTGATCCGGCAGACGAAACATGATGGGGGGGTGTCGCATGCGGTCTAGAGCCCCCTCGCCTTCAGCGCCTCGAGGATGAGCCTGTGCGTCGCCGAGGACAGTTGCTCATGGCTCTCCAACGACACTCGGAAAATCTTGGTCAACACGTCGTCGTCGATGTAGAGCGATATCCGTTTTCGTTTGCCGGACACGCCAGCCGCTTTTGCGGGCGCGGTCGCCACAGGTCTCTCCTTGCGTTCTTGCCTGGCTGGGGTGTGGGTCTTAGGTATATTGGCCGCAGAAGGTGCGGTTTCCTCTCCTTGGGCATCACCATCCGGCATGAGTGTGTCGAGGTCGATGGTCGTCGGCATATACGATGTCGCGGCCTCCAGAACATCCTTAGACTCCTCTTCGCGGGATCGGGCAAGGGCGAGAATGTTTCCGGCAGGCGTTCTTTCCCTCGACATCGTTTAGGCGGCCTCCGCCTGCAGAAGCCCGATGAACTCGTTGTTGATCCTCTTCACAAGATCGATTGCGTCAAGCACGCTTTCCGATGCCCTGCGCTTGGCCGACGGCGTCAACGACGGATTGTCTGCGATGCCCGCAAGCTTGGAGTAGAGGGAACCATAACCGGCCCCGACATCGCTGAAATGATTGCTCTTGCGCACGACCGTCTCGACCATGGGTATCCGGCCGCTCGTCAGGATGGCATGAACCTCGGGAAGGGATCGATTGTGTTTGAGGGCGATCATGTCGATGTAGTTCCAGATCGCCGCGTAGGGGATCGGTCCCCTGTCCCGCTTCCGGCCGATCTCGGTCAGGATCGTGGCCACCTTGATGGCTGACGTCGCGGCTGTTGGTTCGGGAATGACCGGAATGAGGATTGCATCGCACTCGTGGTAAACCTCGATCGCACGCTGATGCACGTAACCGCCGACATCGTAGATGCGGATGTCCGCTTCTGGGGCCTTGTCGAGCCGCTCACGAAACCTGTCTCCGGGCGCTACGCGCAAATGTAACAACGTTCCGTCGGTCGGCAAGAGCCCCCGCTTCATGGAGACATTATACCAGCGCGTCGATGATTCCTGCTCGTCGCAATCGATCAGAAGCGTCCTGTGACCTTGCTGCGCGAACTCCGCAGCAAGATTGACGTTCAGGGTCGACTTTCCAGCACCGCCCTTGAAGGTCGATATGGCGAGCGAGAGAGGTTTGACTGTCATGAAATCCGCACCCTTTGAGCCGAAGCCGATGTTACGATCAACCAATCCCGCTCGCGCTCACAAGTTCGAAAGCGGAAGATCGAAATCCGTTCAATTCGGCAAGTTGCCTTCGTTCTCCACATGACAAGAGGGAAACGCGTTCTTTACCGGCCGCGAAGCTTTGCTAGTGCTTCATCCTGACGTCGGGCTGCGATTACCCCCTCATTGATCCGCATAATGTCGCGCTCACGTAATGCCTCGGTAAGTGGATCTCTTACCGGCCAGAAACGGAGAATTGGCAGGATAAGCAGCAAGAATGCGGTGATGGTCGCAGCCTTGAACCATGCCGATCGCTCATAGAGATCCGAAGCCCACTGCCAAATGTTCTCGGTCGTTTCAAGCGGCAGAAAGGCATAGGAAAACGTCAAGACTACCCAGTAGCCGACGAAGGCCGCAACCAGAATGCATGCCGCTGACACCAGTAAAAAACACGCAATCTGGATCAACAACCAAACAGCACGGAATGGAAGAGTGAAGACCGTGAGTGCCTTCCGATACATCGCCATCCTCTTATCCCCACATACAAATCGAACGTTTGAACGACCTTATCTCAGTTTTCAAAACTTTTCCATACTTGCACTACAGTACAATTTCGTGCATGTTCAAAAAAGTCAACAGGTGACGGATGCGAACATGAAGAATGGCGCATGGCGATTTTCTCGCCGCCTCATTTACAGCCTTTTGGGTGCTCTGGTCGCGCTGCCCGAGACGGTCAGGGCGGACATGGCTGAAGAGTTCGTCAGCCACTACCAGCAGGCTTATGTACAGGGGCGAGACCTGATCCCCGCATCGCCGACACCATTCGACACGTCCTCGATCATAACGCGACTTGATCTTGAAAGTGTCACCCCAAAAGCGGCGTTGAGCGGCAGCGCATTTTTCGCAGCGGATGGAACGATCATCAAACTTGCAGGGGTTCAAGGCTGTCTGTCGACCGAGCCGCTCGAATATGCGGGTGTCATTGCCACGTGTACCATTATCTCACTTGCAGCGATGACGGCGACCATCGGCGAGGTACAGGCTATCGCTGGCACTGCATTCCCCTGCCATGAACTTGGACGGAACTCCGGCCAGCCGACGGTACGATATGCGGAATGCTTTTTTATGGACGGAGACACGGTGCGGTCGCTCTCTGAGGTACTCATCAGCAAAGGCGTAGCGTTTGCTTTCCGTGATCGTACTGGCCAGCCGATCTTCCCGGAATATGCTCGGGCGGAACAAGTCGCGCGAGGAGCGAAAGCCGGTATCTGGGCCAGCGCCCATTTCTTCCATCCCTACGGTGAGCGTTACCGCGCCAATCCGACAATGCACTGATGCGGATCGGAACCTTGATGCTTATTTCCACGATCGCAGTCTCCGGCTTCTACGCAGGCTTCATCATAATGCCGATGCTGGCCGGCAGTGAAGCTCCACATACGCAACCGCCTTGGCTGCCCGTCGTCCCCGTTCAGACCTCGCAAGCTGACGCTCCTGCCACGGAAGACGTGGCGCTTCCGCCATCTTCCGCGTTCGCACCATTCCCGACGCATGCACAGTTCGAGACCGGCGATAGCTGGGTCTCAAACGGGCAACGATATCGGCTCTATGGGCTCCAGTCATGCCTTCGCGGGACCGCCGTTACCGTATCCCAGGGAAGCTCGCGCGACTGCGGTGAATTCAACGTGATCATGATGCAGGCATTGGTCAGGGACACAAAGCCCGTCTGCGCAACCATTCAGATGGTCGACCAGAACAATGCCGTGGTTGCATGTCAGACGACTGCCGGGGAGCACAAATATGATCTTGCGACCTACGTTATCGCGCAAGGATGGGGATTTGCGGCAGTCGACAGCACCGGCCAGGTTATTGTTCCCGGATATAGGGTCGCTGAGGAAAGCGCCCGCAACGCCCGCGCGGGTCTTTGGGACTATCCAGATATGCCGCACCCTGTCTCTGTTCTGATGCAACAAGCGGGAGTGTCGCGATGAAGCTTGCCACCATCTCGACGATTGTCCTCGCTCTCATCCCGACAGGGACGCTGGCGCAAGCCCGCCCATCCGACGTTCCCCGTCAGATATACGGCAAGGTTCAGGTCATTGATGGCACCACATTCGAGTTCGTCAAAACGCGTCAGCTTATCCGTTTGGCTGGATATGAAGCCCCCAGACTGGCGCAGAACGCAACGACCGAAGGTGTGACATGGCCTGTCGGTCAGGTCTCGCGTGCCTGGATGATCCTTCGGACGCTTGGCCAGGACGTCAACTGCGCGCCAATAGGTCGAGACAGCAACAAGAACCTGATCGCGCATTGTTTTGTTGGTGAGACAAATCTGGCAGCGACGGCAATCGCTGAAGGGATCGGCTACGCCTTCAACTATCGTAATGAACCCCAAGTCCCTGCCTATTTCGATATTGAAAGAAGGGCGAGAGGGCTCGGTTTCGGCATCTGGTCGTCGCCTGACCTGTCTCCTCCCTGGCTCTACAATGCATCGCCAGAGCCTGGTGATCTGTCCGATGGCCCCGCGTCAGCCACAGAAGAGGGGCTTCCCCTTCCCCTACCCGTCACTCCCGACAAAGCACTGTCGTTCACGCAGGTGCACGGAGGTTAAATGAAACGCCCTTTCGAAACTTCGACCGTTATTGCCATTCTACTGGCTGTTTCTCCTTTTGCCGCCGGCGCCCAGAACGGCGCCACCCAAACCCAGACCGAGCAACGCGATCCGGACTTTTGCGGCGCGGGTGGTGCTGGTTGCGATCCGGCAGACGTGCAGCAATGGAAGGCGGTTGGCAACAGGCTTGCAGACCTGTCTTCGGCCGACCTCAGCCAATACGCCTACGCCTGCGCCAAGCATCGCGAATGGAAATCGGAGTGTGAAACCAATCCGATCGCGATCCTGAAACGCCTCGGGATCGAAGGATATTGAGGTTGCCGATGAAGAAGCTCGACTACGGATCGCTTATCGCCGCTGGCATTGCTTTCGTCGTGGGATCTGCTGGCGGGTACACGATCAACGAGTCTGTACGGGCCGACACGATAGTGGAACTTGAACAGGAGGTCGCGCGGCTCGAGAGTGAGCTTCAACGGCAGCCGGCGTTTGACTTTCCCGACGACAGGCAAGCGAGTGCTGCGATCGCCAAATCGGGCCGCACGATCCGTATCTCGGAGTGCAAACCTCGTCAGGCCGTACCTGGTGTCACCTGTACCGGCATCATCACAACAACAAGCGGTTCCTTCGCGGGTACGACGCAGCCCGGCACCCTGTCGTTCGCGAAAATCGACAACATCTGGGTCCAAATCCAGTAAGCCACTCAAAGGAGACGCACTGTGAAGGCGATCGTGTTATTGTCCGCTGGCTTGATAGGCGCGCTTTCGGCGGTGCCAGCAAAGGCCGAAGACGCCGAATGGGGATGCCAGGTTCTGCTGTGCGCCGCATCGAAAAACCCATCCTGGCACGGTATCTCCTACTGCGTGCCGCCAATGCGCAAACTCATCACCGCCATGTCCAGACCCGGCTTCTCCTGGCCCATCTGCCATGAGGCGAAGGCGGGAAAGCCTGGTCATGAAACCTACGAGGATTGCCCTGCTGGCACCACGGTGGGCTACTCCTCGCGAGGTGGCGACAACAATTGGCGGGGAGAACCTGATCAATGCATCGAAACGGTCAATGTCTGCCGGGCATCGGGTCAGCACGATGGCAATACCAGCTCAGCAGGATTGACGATCAATCGGCGATTCGGCCGGGATGGCGAAAGCTGCATCCAGCAGATTGCCACTCCGCGCCCTCGCCGCGCGG
>NZ_JBMDKV010000025.1:0-65457 GCF_057809895.1 Rhizobium sp. FG113
GTTGGTGGGTGGGGCACCGGCCGAATTAATAACGACGAAACAAGCTCTACCAGCAGACTACGGCAGCCTCGCGTGCGGCTGCACCACGACGCCAACCCCACCCAGCGACCTCATCCTCGGGCTCGTCCCGAGGATCTAAGCACGCCGCCGCGAGTGCAACGGTTATGGACCGCTCACCGGCGTTAAAATCCATGCACGTCCAGCCCAGACCAACCCTCGGCAGATCCTCGGGACGAGCCCGAGGATGACGTTGGTGGGTGGGGTATCGCTCCCGTAATAAGCGATCTTGTGACGGACACTCCCCGGCAAGATCACCCTCAACCCGCAGATCGCGCCTCATCGCCAATCCGCTTCGTCTCTCCCGCCCTGACACCAACACGCACATCCGCGGTGGCCGGAACGGCAATCGCCCGCCACTCGCTTTCATGCTTCATGGTCAGGTCAACGGGCACGGTATTTACGGTCATATATCTCTCGCTGTCTGCTGGAATTCAGTTCTTCGTGTCGCCCTTGTCGTCGCTGGTGATCGGCCCCTCGCGCGACAAATCTCCGCCCGTCACATGCGCGGGCACATGAATGTCGTGGTGAACACCTGGCGTCAGCGTCAGGTCCACCTGATGCGGCGGCATCACCTGGGCGGTCTTCATCCGGTTCGGCTTCGCCCGTTTCATGCGGTCGGCCGCTTGCGTGCGCTTGTCGGGAATATGGGTGTCTGGAACGTGGCTGTGGGTCGGCATGGTCGTCCTCTCCCTTATCGTTGCACTCTTCGCTTTACACTGGCTCCGTTTCCCGACCGCGCACCGAGCGCGCCGCGACTGAAGTCGGCGGCCCATCGGCGACACATCTGTCGGGCAACTGAGGACCTAACGACCGGAGCGGCGGATGGTTCCCGATAAAAGCGATCACGCGCCCCAGCCCGATCTTGACTGAGCCGCGAACTTGACTATCTCTGTGGACATCCCGCGGCCTCAGACATCGGCCGGCGGGCAACCTGGTGCCGGGCCCCTCTGGCGAGAGTTTTTACGGCGCTCTCGTGATGTCGGTACCGCCTGCAGATAAGCCGGCGGATTTTCATTCGATGAAAAAGCACACCATGCCTCATGCGCATGCCCGTTGTGGTATGTCGCATTCTCTTTGCGTATCCACGCCCTTGAACACCGCGATCAGTGGGGAGGTTCGCTCATGAGCACCCCCACCAAGACGAAATCGACACTCAGCTACTTCACCTGGTCCTTCATCGTCACCGCCGTCGGCCTTGCGCTAGGCGCTGCCCTTGGCTGGCAGACGACCGGCACGATCGGCGGCATGGCGACCGTCTTCTTCATTTGTACGGTGCTTGCCGTGCTCGAGATCTCGCTCTCCTTCGACAACGCCATCGTCAACGCCAACAAGCTGAAGGAGATGACGCCGGAATGGCAGCATCGCTTTCTGACCTGGGGCATCGTCATTGCCGTCTTCGGCATGCGCATCGTCTTCCCGCTGGCGATCGTCGCCATCGCAGCCCAGATCGGCCCCTGGGAAGCCCTGGTTCTCGCCGCCCGCGAGCCTGCCGAATATGCCCGCATCATGAACGACGCACATCTGCCGATCGCAGCCTTCGGCGGCACCTTCCTGATGATGGTCGGCCTCAACTACTTCTTCAACCACGAGAAGGAGGTGCACTGGATCGCGGGCCTCGAACGCATGATGGCCCGCTCGGCCACCATCAAGGGCATCGAGATCGCCTTCGTGCTGGCCCTCATCCTCGTCTTCTCCTCCTTCCTGCCGGAAGAAGAAGCCAGCACCTTCGTCCATAGCGCCATCTATGGCCTTCTGACCTTCCTCGCGGTCGAGGTGGTGGGCGGCCTGCTGGATGCCTCGCAAAAGACGATGAGCGCTGCTGCCAAGGGTGGCCTCGGCGCCTTCATCTATCTCGAGGTGCTCGATGCCAGCTTCTCCTTCGACGGCGTCATCGGCGCCTTCGCGCTGACGCAGAATCTCTTCGTCATCGCCATCGGTCTCGGCATCGGCGCCATGTATGTGCGCTCCATGACGATCATGCTGGTGGAAAAGGGAACGCTCGCCGAATACCGCTATCTCGAGCACGGCGCCTTCTACGCCATCCTGATCCTCTCGGTGATCATGTACGTGCAGACGCTGTATCATATACCCGAAGTCATCACCGGGCTGGGCGGCGCAACCCTGATCGGCATCTCGCTCTGGTCCTCCATCCGCTACAACAGGAAGGAACAGGCCGAAGAGCAGGCGCATGGCGAGACGCATGCGCAAAAGGAACAGCAGGTTCAGCCTCAGACCTGAGCTGAGCGCTCCTGACGACTGGCACGCGGCGACCTCGTCCTCACCCCTCATCCCGGCCTTGTGCCGGGATCCAGCAGCGTCGCGTCCGCGACGCTAGGAGGAGAATGCGGCGGCGGCTCATTCGCCTCCAACGTCAGACAAAAACAAAGCCCGCGACCGAGAGGTGGCGGGCTGTTTCATTTCAGGCGGCCAAAGACCGCATCTTGATTCCAGGCTTAGTGATTGATGCGGCCGAACAGGCTCGGATCGATCCCAAGCTTGTTGAGATCGCGTTCCCGGGGGCGGCGGCCGGACTGGACGGCGGCGCTGGCGGCATTCGCGGCACCGATCATCGCAAAGGCGCGGCCAAGCAAGCCATCACGAATGGACTGACGGAAGGACATTGTCTTTCTTTCTCTAGCATATGATTGACTGCTTACATATGGGCGCGCGAGGCGGGAACCACAACCGCCGGGATTTCAACCCAGCCATGCGGGAATGGGCGGGGTGGGCGTCGATAGCTCCTAGAAGCGAGACCGAGCGTGTGGCCCCCTCACCCTACCCTCTCCCCGAGGGGAGAGGCGAAGAGACCGCAGAGGGTGCCGCTTTTCCCTTCTCCCCAGCGGGGGTCCGAAGGACGGGTCGAGACCGGTGGCTCGACCCTGGGGTGGCCCAAAGGGCGGATGAGGGGGCTCCGGGCGCGGAGGCCCGCGCTACTTCAAGAGCCCGTCAACGACCAGCATCATGACAAAGGAGCAGACAGATAGCCCAATGCTGCATGTCATCACCAGTCGCAGCCGCTTGAACCGACTGTCGATAAAGAACGGCGTTAAACGTGAAAATTGCCTTCCCTTCCGCTCTCCCCAGCGAAGGCCTCTCTCCTCCTGAAGCGAAAACATCGATTTGGTACGCCAGAGTATGACTGCATTGGTGATGAAGCCGCCGACAAAGCCGAGCATGAAAAGCGACATCAGAACATATTTGGCAGCTTGCACAACTGCGGTTGGCTCTTCTGCGTGCATGACAACACCACCTCAACGGTTTCTCAATTCATCTGAACGATATGATCGCCGCGATCAGCAATACCCATGGCAACAAGCCCACCGATCCCGCCATCGAGGACTCGCAGAGGACAGAGCCATCCGGGCCGCGCTTGAAACCAAGCCAGTTAAATCCGCCCTCGCCTGATGAGACACTCTGGACACGGATTTTACCCAGCGATGCAAGCGGCAACAGCGTTCTGGCTGTGGTGTAGCCTATGACTTCCAATAGAAAATCGACAACAAGCAAGTCCACCTCCCCCGATCGCACGAAAAACGCGCCGCGATATTCTGATCATGTAGGGAGCATGTTATAAAACTTTAAGTCGCAATCAGAAAACGTGCAAGCACCGCACTCGTCTTGCCGGGTCAATAAGGAAGCCAAATGTCGATAAACGAACAGCAGGTCGAATGGGGCCCCTGTTGCCTTTGCGGCAAGGGCATTGAGCCCACGTTTCCCGACCCGCTGCGCCTGACCGCTGAAACCGCCGATGGCAACTGGCAGGCTTGGTTTGCGCATGCCGCTTGCTTCAAAAGCAGGCTGGTCGATCCACCTGACGCGCCGCCCGGATTTTTTGCTCCGGCATATTTCTAGATAGCCTTGCCGTTGCCTCTGGCGGCGACGAAACCTCTCCCCCATGGACTTCCCCCGCCCCCGCCATACCTACCCCTCCCGGAGGTAACCCATGGCCGAAGTCCTGCTCTTCCATCACGCCCAGGGGCTGACGCCTGGCATCCATATCTTCGCCGATCACCTGCGCGATGCAGGCCATGTCGTCCATACGCCCGATCTCTTCGATGGCCATGTCTTTTCAAGCATCGATGAAGGCATGGCCTATATCCAGGCGACCGGGTTTGACGCGCTGCGCGAGCGCGGCGTCAGGCTGGCGGACGACCTGCCGGCCGAGCTCGTCTATGCCGGCTTCTCCTTCGGTGTCGTGCCGGCGCAGCAGCTGGCGCAGACGCGGCCCGGCGCACGCGGCGCGCTTCTGTTCCACGCCTGCCTGCCGATATCAGGCGAGTGGTCCTTCGGCCCGTGGCCTGAGGGTGTGCCAGTGCAGATCCATGCCATGGATGCCGATCCGATCTTCATGCGCGAGGGCGATATCGATGCCGCCCGCGAGATCCTGGAGCACGTGAAGGACGCGAGCCTCTTCCTCTACCCCGGCGACCAGCATTATTTCGCCGACAGTTCGCTCCCCTCCTGGGATTCCGACGCCGCCGAAGTGCTCACCCGCCGCGTCCTCGATTTCCTCAGACACGTCAACGGCGCCGGCGATGGGCTACCGTAAACAGAAACGGCCGGCGGATGTCTCCATCGCCGGCCGTGAAAGATAGGGGTTTGGGCAGTCTTTTTCTTTGTCTGAAGGCGCCTCAGTCTTCGCTGGCCGCCATCTGTGTCAGCACATCGCCGCGTCCGCGCAGGCGAAGGATGAGCGGCAGGATCAGCGCCAAGACCGCGAGGCCGAGCAGCACGGCGGCGATCGGCGACTGCACGAGCGTCGTCACATCGCCCTGGCTGATGGCGAGCGCCCGGCGCAGCTGCTGCTCCGCCAGCGGTCCGAGGATCAGACCGACGATGACGGGCGCGATCGGATAGTCGAAGACGCGCATGACATAGGCGATCAGCCCGAACACCAAAAGCATGCCGAGTTCGAACACCGAGGGATTGGCGCCGATCGTACCCAGCGTCGCAAAGACCAGGATGCCGGCATAGAGCCAGGGTTTCGGGATCGTCAGCAGCCGCACCCACAGCCCGACCAGCGGCAGGTTGAGGACGAGCAGCATCAGGTTGGCGATGAGCAGCGAGGCGATCAGGCCCCAGACGAGCTGCGGATTGGTGGCAAACAACAGCGGCCCCGGTTGCAGGCCATATTGCTGGAAGCCGGCCAGCATGATCGCGGCCGTTGCCGAAGTCGGCAGGCCGAGCGTCAAGAGCGGCACCAGCGTGCCGGCGGCGGACGCGTTGTTGGCGGCTTCCGGGCCGGCGACGCCTTCGATCGCGCCATTGCCGAATTCTTCCGGATGCTTGGAGAGCTTCTTTTCGGTCGCATATGAGAGGAACGTGCCGATCTCGGCGCCGCCGGCCGGCATGGCGCCGATCGGGAAGCCGATGACGGTGCCGCGCAGCCACGCCTTCCAGGAGCGTGCCCAGTCCTGCGCCGTCATCCAGACCGAACCCTTGATCGCCTCGATCTTGTCGGGCGCGGATGCGCCCTGTGCTGCGATGAACAGCGTCTCGCCAATCGCAAACATCGCCACCGCCATCGTCGTCACCTCGATGCCGTCGAGGAGATCCGGAACGCCGAAGGACAGCCGGTTCTGGCCGGTCAGCTGGTCGATGCCGACAAGCGACAGCGCAAGACCGATGAACAGCGAGGTGAGGCCGCGAAGCGACGAATTGCCGAAAGCCGAGGACACGGTGACGAAGGCGAGGATCATCAGCGCGAAATATTCACGCGGACCGAAGACGAGGGCGATCTTGACGATCAGCGGCGCGATGAAGGCAAGCGCCAGCGTGGCGATGAGGCCGGCGACGAAGGAGCCGATCGCCGCGGTGGCGAGAGCCGGCCCGCCGCGTCCGGCGCGCGCCATCTTGTTGCCCTCGAGTGCCGTGACGATCGAGGCGCTTTCGCCGGGCGTGTTCAGGAGGATCGATGTCGTGGAGCCGCCATACATGCCGCCGTAATAGATGCCGGCGAACATGATCAACGAGCCGGTCGCGTCGAGCTGGTAGGTGACGGGCAGAAGAAGCGCCACTGTTGTGGCCGGGCCGATGCCGGGCAGCACGCCGACCATGGTGCCGAGCGTGACGCCGATCAGTGCATAGAGCAGGTTCATCGGCTCCATCGCCGAGACCAGGCCCTGTAGAAGAAATTCGAATGTGCTCATGATGCTACTCTCAGGGCTCCCGTCAATGGATCAGGTGTTCCAGCGGTCCCGCCGGAAGCGAAAGCTGAAGCACAACGGCAAAAAGCCAGTAGATGCCGAGACAGATGACGATGCCGACAGGAATGCTGATCCAGATCCTGCGGGCGCCGAAGCCGGCGGCGGCAAGACCGAACAGGGCGCCGGTGGCGATCGAAAAGCCGAGCGGCCGGATCAGCACCATCTGCACGACGAGACCGGCAACGACCCAGACCACCGGGCCGAATTCCTGGCGCTCGCGCTCGGGGAAATCGCGACGGAACGCGGCAAAGACGGTCCAGATCCCCAGGCCGACGAGGACGTAGGCGATCCAGTGCGGCACCGTCGCCGGCCCGACCTGCGAATAGCCCGTCGTCTCGTTGAGGCGCGCCACGTCGAAGAAGATGACGGCCGCCATGGCGACCAGCACGGCGGCAATAACAAGCGCCGCCCAATCAGGGCGGCGCTGTTGCGATGTCACTTGGTTTTCGGGGTTCATTTAACCAGTCCGATGTCTTTCAGGATCGTTTCCGTCGCGGAAATGTCCTGCGCGAGCTGTGCTTCGAATTCCGGACCGGAGAGATAGGTGTCCATCCAGCCCTTGGTCTTCAGGTTGTCCTGCCAGGTCTTCGACTTGGCGAGCTTCTCGACATCGTCGGTCACGGCCTTCTTCTGCTCGTCGGTAAGACCGGGAGCGGCGGCCACCATGCGCCAGTTCTGCAGCACGACGTCGAAGCCGGATTCCTTCAGCGTCGGCGCGTCGATGCCTTCAACCTTCTTGTCGGCAGAGATGGCGAGCAGGCGCAGTGCACCGGCCTTGATCTGGCCTTCGAACTCGCCATAGGACGAAACGCCGGCCGTCACCTGACCGCCGAGGATGGCGGCCAGAGCCTCACCACCGCCGGAAAACGCGATGTAGTTGATCTTGGTCGGATCGGCACCAGCCGCCTTGGCGAGCAGGCCGACGAGAATGTGGTCCGTGCCGCCGGCAGAACCGCCGCCCCAGGAAACCGCACCCGGATTTTCCTTCAGCTTGGCGACGAGATCGGCGACCGTCTTGATATCGGAATTCGCCGGCACGACGATGGCCTCGTATTCGCCGGTCAGGCGGGCGATCGGGGTAACGTCCTTGAGGGTCACCGGCGACTTGTTGGTCAGGATGGCGCCAACCATGACATAGCCGCCAACGAGAAGGGCGTTCGGATTGCCCTTCTGCTGGCTGGCGAACTGGGCGATGCCGATCGTGCCGCCGGCGCCCGGAACGTTCATGACCTGAACCTTGCCGGAAATCTTCTCGCTCTGCAGCGAGGTCTGCATGGTGCGGGCCGTCTGGTCCCAGCCGCCGCCGGGGGCCGCAGGCGCCATGATCGAATACTCGGCGGCATAGGCCGGCAGCGCGATGGCGGCCGCGAAAATGCTGGTCAGGAAAATATGCTTCAAGAGACTGTCCTCCATGAGCGCGGTCTGTGACCACGCGTTGTTCTCGATCGGATCGGGAAGGACAGCGCACATGGATGCGAAAAGGCATCCGAAATATCTGGCGAAACTCCTCCCGAAACTTCCCCTATCCGCCTCCACGGAGTTGAAGTTCGACAAAAGGGACCACAACAAGCTGTCATTTAGCTGACACCCCGCGCTTATCCAGTCAGGACGGACACTTTTTTGCCGCAATTCGAATTCTTGGCCGAAGCAGCGGATTTTTGATCCACGGTGGGAACCCTTGTCGCCCTTCGACGTTAGACGAAAGTAATAGGGGAATTTGCGCCATGAGCACGCACATCGACATCAACCAGATCAATGACGACCGCCAGAATGACCGCTTGCGGGAAGTGTGGAGCGTCGCCGATTTTTCGCGCCGTCACCGGCTGGAAAAGGAAGAGGAGCAGCGCCTTTTCAAGCTGTTCGGCTCCTTCGCGACCAAGCAGGAACTGCTCTCGAACGCCCAGCGCCCTTGCCGCTTCCGCTGAAAAGCGGAGCGTCGCGCAAATAGGTCAAAACACCCATCCCCGGTGAATACCGCGGGCACTCTATCGAGCGGCCCGCCCATACGGCATCATCGCGATGCCGAGGCTGACTTAGTTTCACATCAGACAAATGAGAATTTAGAAAACCGCCCGGCGGCTTACGACGCCAGCGGCATCAGGAAGCGCGGCGAGATCAGCGATTTGCCGAAGCGGATCGCGGCCGCATAATCCAGCGCTTCCGATACCTTCTCCGGCCAATGCGGCTTGGAGACCACGCCGACAGCACTGCGGCTGTTGCGCACCATCTCGGGATTGCCGGTAACGAAGACGACGGTCACGCCATGCTCGCTGGAAAGACGCTCGGCGATCGCGGGGCCGGTCACGCCATCGGCGAGCTGAACATCCACCAGCGCCACTTCTGCCTGCTCGGCAAGCTCCAGCGCTTCGTCCAGCGTTCGGGCCGGGCCGATGACGGTGTGACCGAGATCCTCGACGATGGATTCGAGATCGAGCGCGATCAACAATTCGTCTTCGACAATAAGAATATTCATGCGGTAGTGCCCATATCTGTGGAATGCATGCCAGCCTGAAACTCGAAAACGCGTGACGACGCGATTGGTTCCCGACCTTTCCAATTTCCTAATATGGAGCCCGAGGGTTAAAAGAATAGTAGCCGCGCCATACCAATTTTGGGCTTTAAATGTTCAATACAAATGCTGCATTTCCTGGGAAAACCGACGAAATCGGGCGAAAATATACTTATGCAACCCATCCGATATAAATGCACCAAAACAACACGCTCAGCGCTCATGCGGCCCTGATCTAGCATCTACTGCGTGCGCAGCACCTCGTTCCAATGCGCGATCAGCCGCGCCCGCTTCACCTGGTCGAGATAGACCATCAGGCCGGGGCTCACAGGCACGGGCCTCAGCTGCGCCCCGAGCAGCGCCTGCATGGTGTTGGCGGTGTTTTCGCCTGTTACTTCGGGGCTGACGGCGGGGATCTGCAGCTCGCGCGCCATGATCGTCTGCCCCTCCTTCGACATGAAGAAGGAGAGGTAGCGCCGCCCAAGCTCCGGATTTGCCGCAGCCTGCGGCACCAGCCCGATCCGGGACATCACGACCGTATAGTCCTTCGGCAACACGATGCCGACCTCTGGATGGCGCTTGGCCCAATCGGCGGCGTAGGAGCCCAGAATATTGTAGCCGAGCACGAAGCGCCCGTCCGACACACGCTCCAGGATCGCCGAGCTCGTCGAATAAAGCTTCACTCCCGCCGCCCCCATGGCGCCGATGACCGACCAGATATCGCCGAACTGCTCCTGGTCACGCGCCATGAACAGGAAGCCGACGCCGGAGCGCTCGATGTCATAGGTGCCGATCCGCCCGTGCACCGCATCGCCCTTGCGCTTCAGATAATCGACGAACTCGGCGCGCGAGCTCGGCGGCTCCTCATTGACGAAGCTCGGCTTGTGATAGACGAAGACGGCGGGCTCGAAGGTCAGCGCATAGGCCGTGTTGCGCCAGTTCGCCCATTTCGGCCAGATCCCGCTCATCGGCAGGTTGCTTGGCTGCGCATAGCCGTCGTTGGAAAGCTTCACCTGCAGGTCCATGGCCGACGAAAAGGCGAAATCCGCCGTCGGCTTCCCCGCGTCCGTCTCCTGCACGATGCGATCGTAGATCTCCCCCGTCAGCATGTCCTCGTAGGTGACGGCAACGTCGGGGTTCGCCTCCTGAAATCCGCGGATCATCGGCTGCGCCAGCGGCTCGTCGAGCGACGAATAGACGACGAGCACGGGTGCCCCGGCATTGCCCGACACAGCCGGATAGAAAATCGGCTCCGCCAGGGCCAGGCCCGGACAGAGCAACATCAACGCAAGTAGTGGCAGTCTCCTCATGCGATGAGAATGCATGACTGCTCGATCAGGCACAAGGGAGCAGCGCCCGCGCTATCCGGCGGCGCGTGATGCTGCACATGCTCCATGCCCGTCCAAAGGCGTAACCGTGGCGCGCGACAATCAGCGCCAAAGACGTTAGACTTCCCGCGACCCAGTTGCCCTATCACCCGGAGGCCGCATTGGAGCGACGACTGACAGCCATTCTCGCCGCCGATGTCGTCGGTTATTCCAGGCTGATGGGCATCGACGAGGCTGGCACGCTGAAGGCCTTCAACCGTCACCGCGTCGAGCTGATCGAGCCGGCGATCCTCGAATATGGCGGCCGGGTGGTGAAGCTGCTCGGCGATGGCCTGCTGGTGGAATTCGGCAGCGTCGTCAACGCGGTCGCCTGTGCTGTCGAAATCCAGCGCGGCGTAGCACTCGGCAATGCCGAGGTGCCCGAGGACCGCCGCATCCGCTTTCGCATCGGCGTCAATCTCGGCGATGTCATCGTCGAGGGCGGCGATATCTTCGGCGACGGCGTCAATGTCGCCGCTCGTCTCGAGGCCGTCGCGGACCCCGGCGGCATCGCCGTCTCCTCCTCGGTCCGCGACCATGTCGGCGCCCGTCTCGACCTGCGTTTCGAGGATCGCGGCCGTCAGACGCTGAAGAACATCGAGCAGAAAGTCCACGTCTACGCCGTGCTCGTCGATCTCCCTGATCAGAGCACGGGCGTGGCCTCCGAAACGCCCGTCGCCGGCACACGCTCCATCGTCGTGCTGCCCTTCACCAACATGAGCGGCGATCCGGATCAGGAGTATTTCTCCGACGGCCTGACGGAAGACATCATCACCGATCTCTCGAAGATCTCGGGCCTGCTGGTCACCCCGCGCAACACCACCTTCGCCTACAAGGGCCGCGCGATGAAGATCGGCCAGATCGCCTGCGAGCTTTCGGTGCGCTATGTGCTGCAGGGCAGCGTGCGCACATCCGGCGGCCGCGTGCGCATCAGCGCCCAGATGATCGACGCCTGCAACGAGGATCACCTCTGGGCCGACCGCTACGACCGCGACCTCACCGACATCTTCGCCATCCAGGACGAGATCGCCCATGCGATCGTCGGCCAGCTGAAGGTCAAGATGCGCCCGGAGGAAGTGCGTGCGCTGGAAAGCGACCCCACCACCAATGTCGAGGCCTACACCTACTATCTGCGCGGCCGCAAATTCGCCCGCACCATGACCATGTCCTATCTGATCATGGCGAGGCGGATGTTCTACAAGGCGGTCGAGCTCGATCCGAACTATGCCCGCGCCTATGCCGGCATCGCCGATTGCGACAGCGCGCTCTACATCTGGTACGCCGCCGAGCTGCCGATCGACGAGATCCTCGAGATGACATCAAAGGCACTGGCGCTCGACCCCAATCTCGCCGAAGCCCACGCCGCCCGCGCCATCGCGCTGCATCACGCCGCCCGCGATGGAGAGGCAGACATCTATTTCGCCAAGGCGCTGGCGCTCGACCCCAATCTCTTCGAGGCCAATTTCCACTTCGCCCACCGCCTCTTCAAGCGCGGCCAGTTCGAGGACGCGATCATCTATTTCGAGCGCTCCGCCAGCCTCTACGGCGATGACTACGTCTCCCCGGTCCTGCTCGCCGCCGCCTTCCGCTCGCTCGGACTTCCCGAGGATGGCCGCAAATGGGCGGCCGAAGGGGCGGTCCGCGCCGAACGCGCCGCCGAGCAGAACCCCGGCAACTCCGCCCCCGTCCACCGCGCGGCGCTTGCCTACGCGCAGATCGGCGACACCAGGCGCGCCATCTCCTGGATCAACCGCGCGCTCGCCATGGACCCGCACGACGTCATCACCCGCTACAACGCCGTCTGCGTCCACGCTTTGCTCGGAGAAACCGAGCGCGCCGTCGAGCATATGCAGCAATTGCTGCCCAACAGCTCCTCCTACCAGATCGGCTGGTTCGAAAACGATTCAGACCTCGACAACATCCGCTCCGACCCGCGCTTCATTGAGCTGATGGCCGCGATCGCTCAGCAGTGAAGCCTTAAAAAGCGCATCGTGACATCGCCAGCGCCGCCCTGTAGTCTCCGGCGAGATCGAGGGGAGGATCCGTGCGCATTCTACTGGTGGAGGACAATATCGCGCTGGCTGACGGGCTGTCGGCCATTCTGCGCGGCACCGGCCATGCCGTCGATGTCGTGAACGACGGCGCATCCGCCAATGCGGTGACGGCGGCCGAGAGCTTCGACCTCGTGGTGCTCGATCTCAACCTACCCGAGATGGACGGCCTCGACGTGCTGCGCGCCATGCGCGCCCGCCAGAACCAGGCCGCGGTCTTGATCCTCACCGCGCGCGGCACCCCGGAAGAGCGCGTCAAGGGCCTCGACCTCGGCGCCGACGACTACCTGATCAAGCCCTTCGACATCTCTGAATTCGAGGCCCGCGTGCGCGTCCTCCTGCGCCGCCAGGCCGGCCTGCATTCGGCGACCGTGAGCTTCGGCGGCCTGTCGCTGGATCTGAACTCCCGCGCCTTCTTCTCAGGCGGCACGCCGCTCGATATCCCCGCCCGCGAGCTCGGCCTGCTCGAAATCCTCTTCATGCGCGCCGGCAAGGTGGTTTCGAAGGAAGCGATCATCCAGTCGCTCACCGCATTCGACGACGACATCTCCGCCAACGCCATCGAGCAATATGTCAGCCGCCTCAGAAAACGCCTCGCCCCACACGGCCTGACGGTAAAAACCGCGCGCGGGATCGGCTACTACCTCGACAAGCTGCCCGAGCCCGCACCCGATATGACCGCTCCCGAGGCCTCATGACGTCGGCCTATTCGCTTCGCCGTCGCCTCCTCTTCTGGCTGCTGATCTCCACCGCCGTCATCGGTATCGTGGCGCTGGCCGACACCTATCGCGAGGCCGTGCAGACCTCCAACATCGTCTCCGACCGCGTTCTCGCCGGTTCGGCGCTGGCAATCGCCGAGCGCGTCGTGGTGGCCGAGGATGGCTCGCTGCAGGTCGACATCCCCTATGTGGCGCTGGAAATGCTGACATCGGCGGCGCAGGACCGCGTCTTCTACCGCGTCGACGGCCCGCCCGGCCAGTTCATCACCGGCTACCAGGCGCTCCCCGTCATCACGGAGACCAAGGGCGAAGGTGCTGCCTTCGCCGACGATCGCTTCCGCAACGAGCCGATCCGTGTCGCCACCCTCAACCGATCGGCCTCGACGGGCATCCGCTCGGTACCCTTCACCGTCACCGTTGCCGAAACCACCATCGCCCGCCGCCAGCTCGCCCGCGCCATCCTGCTACGCTCGGCGCTGCGCCTCTCCGTCATGATCCTCGGCGCCGCCGTCATCGTCTGGATCTCGGTCACGGTAGCGCTGCGCCCGCTCTACAAGCTGCGCGACGCGATCGGCGAACGCAGCCCCGACGACCTGCACCCGATCGAGCAATCCGTGCCCAGCGAAGTCCAGCCGCTGGTCGATACCGTCAACGGTTTCATGATCCGGCTCGAGCAGGCGCTCGACGCACTGCGCAACTTCACCGGCAATGCCAGCCACCAGCTGCGCACCCCGCTCGCCATCATCCGCACGCAACTTGCGCTTTCCGCCCGCGCCACCTCGCTCGCCGATGCCCAGGCCGTGGCGCTGAAGGGCGACCAGGCAGTCGCTCACGCCGAACGCGTGCTCGCCCAGCTGCTCCTGATGGCGAAGATCGACGCCGCCACCTCGCGCGAGGCGCTGACGGCCATCGACCTCACCGCCATCGCCCAGGAGATAACCGGCGAACTCATCCCCACAGCATCGGCCGCCGGCATCGATCTCGGCTTCGAGGGTGACAAACAAGAGATGATCCGCGCCGAACCGCTCCTGATCGGCGAACTCCTGCGCAACCTCGCCGGCAACGCCATCGCCTATGCCGGCCACGGCGCCGAAGTCACCGTCCGCATTCGTGGTCTCGACGATGCCGTGCTGCTCGAAGTCGAAGACAACGGCCCCGGTATCCCGCCCGACCAACTCGCCGCCGTCCGCCGCCGCTTCTCCCGCGCCGACCAATCCGGCGCCCCCGGCGCTGGCTTGGGCTTGCCGATCGTCGAGGAGATTTGCGGGTTGTTCAATGCCAGGCTCGAGCTAGTTCCCGGTGGTGATGGACGAGGGTTGAAGGCAGTGGTGATGTTTCCGCGGGGCTGACGCAGCCTCCCTCCCGGTTACTCTGCAGCGTCGAACGACACGCCGCTCGTCAGCGCCACGGTCAGCGCCATCATCATCCGCCGGATCAACGGCTCCAAGTCCACGCCCGCCTTCATCGCGGCTTCGACATGGGCGGGATGGACATAAACAGTCACGGCGTCGCGAACGACTTCGGCGGCAGCGCCGATATCGTCAACCGTGAATTCCTTGCGCCGCACGCCGTCTTCGATGATCGCGGCGAGGAGCCGTGTCATCGCCGCCGCATAGCTCCGCACGAGTTCCGGCCGCTCATCAACGATCCGCCGGTAGAGTTGGTAGACCTCGAAATCATCGACGAAGTTCTCGCGCTTGCGGCGATGCAGCGCAAGCACCAGGCCCAAAAGCCGCTCGGCCGCCGGCGCCGTGGACGCGACGAAGCTCTCCGCCAGCGCCTCCTCGTCCTTCATCGCAGCAGCGACGATTGCGTCGAAGACCTCGGCCTTGGAGCGGAAATGCCGGTAGATCGTGGTGTGCGAGGTGCCCAAAGCCTTGGCAATGTCGACGATATTCGTCTTCACATGCCCGTGGCGTCTGATCTGCGCGGCAGCCACATCCAAGATCTTCGTCGTTGTCAGGCCGTCGTCGGCCATATTCGTTTCCTTGCTCATGGCTCTCCATAACCCAGTTGCCGTCGCATTTCCACAACGAACAAATTTCATATTTTGTTCGTTGAATTTTGTTCGAGCATGATTTACATCATCTTCAGGAAACAGGAGCTGCAACATGGCAGACATCGAAATCAAAAGACGCATTGCCTTCGTAACTGGCGGGTCCGGCTTCGTCGGCGGAAGGCTGATCCGGGCACTGGTCGCCCGAGGCTGGGACGTGCGCGCCCTGGCGCGAAGCAACGCAAGCATGGCCGCCGTTGCGGCACTCGGCGCCACGCCGGTCTCAGGCGATATCGGCAACCGCGAAGCCCTGTCGGCGGGTCTCGAAGGCTGCGACGTCGTCTTCCACGCCGCCGCCATGTTCAAGCTCTGGGGCACGCGTCGCGAGTTTGACGCCGTCAATGTCGACGGCATGGACAATCTGATCGCCGCAGCGGTCGCCGCTTCCTCGGTGCGCAAGCTGATCTACGTCAGCGCCGCGGCGGTCGTCATGGGCGACCCCGTCGACTTGGTCGAGATCGACGAGACCGCGCCGACGCAGCAGCGCGGCTTCGCGCCCTACAGCAGTTCAAAGGCCGAAGCAGAAGCGCGCCTGCTGGCCGCCAACAATCGCCGTCCGGGCTTTGAAACGATGGCGATCCGCCCGCCGATGATCTGGGGCAAGGACATGCCCATGCTGGAGCAGATGGCAGCCACCGTCCGCAAGGGGCAATGGCAATGGGTGGGTGGCGGCACGCAGGCCATGTCCACCTGTCACGTCGAAAACCTCGTTGAAGCGCTGCTGCTAGCGGCCGATAGCGGGCGTGGCGGGCAGGCCTATTTCGTCGCCGATGACGAAAAGGGCACATTGAAGAGCGTGCTGAGCGCGCTTTTGGCCACGCAGGGCGTCACGGCGAAGGATAAATCCGTCTCCTTTGCAATGGCCTGGCGGCTGTCCACCGTGATGGAAACGATCTGGCGGTTGCTGCATCTCGGCGGCGAGCCGCCGCTCACCCGCCAGATGCTGCAATTGATCGGCAAACCCTTCACGCTGCGCACCGACAAGGCTCAGCGTCATCTCGGTTATGAGCCGCGCTTGACCTGGCAGGAGGGGATCGATGCCATGTCGCGCTCCTGAGGAGAAAAAGCGGGTTCCGCCCAGTGGGTGACATGACCGGCTTCGGCGGATAACGCCGTAAGCCGGTTCCCCTTCCGCCTTGCATTCTCTCGCTGCATTGCACACACTGCACCCGGGAACAGCAAATGCCGTACAACGATACGGCCGCGGATAAGGCAGTCCATGTCGATCAAAGCCAGCATCTATCACCTGACGCATTACAAATACGACAAGCCGGTCCGCCTCGGGCCCCAGATCATCCGCCTCAAGCCCGCGTCGCATTCCAAGACGCGGGTGATCAGCCATTCGCTGAAGGTTTCGCCGGCGAACCATTTCGTGAACCTGCAGCAGGATCCCTACGGCAACTATCTGGCCCGCTACGTCTTCCCCGACCCGGTGACCGAGTTCAAGATCGAGGTCGATCTCGTCGCCGACATGACGGTCTATAACCCCTTCGATTTCTTCATCGAGGAGAGCGCCGAAATGTGGCCCTTCTCCTATCCCGAAGAGATCAGGGACGACCTGAAGATCTATATGCAGCCGCAGCCGGTGGAGCCGGCACTGGCAGCCTATCTCGCCGGCATCGACCGCACGCCGATGCGTACCACCGATTTCATCGTCGGCCTCAATGCCCGGCTGAAGAACGACGTCGAATACGTCATCCGCATGGAGCCCGGCGTGCAGTCGCCGCAGGAGACGCTGAAGCTGGCGCTCGGCTCCTGTCGCGACAGTAGCTGGCTGCTGGTCGAAATCCTCCGCAATCTCGGCTTCGCCGCCCGCTTCGTCTCCGGCTATCTTATCCAGCTGACGCCGGATCTGAAGGCGCTCGACGGCCCCTCCGGCACCGAGGTCGATTTCACCGATCTGCATGCCTGGGCGGAAGTCTACATCCCCGGCGCCGGCTGGATCGGCCTCGACCCGACCTCGGGCCTCCTGACCGGCGAAAGCCACATCCCGCTTGCCGCCACCCCGCACTATAGCAACGCCGCCCCGATATCAGGTGCGCTCTACGGCCACGCCAACACCGAATTCGCCTTCGACATGAAGGTGACGCGCGTGGCCGAACATCCGCGCATCACCAAGCCCTTCTCCGACGACAGCTGGGACGAACTCAACGCCCTCGGCGCCAAGGTCGACAATATCCTGCAGGCCGAGGATGTCCGCCTCACCATGGGCGGCGAGCCGACCTTCGTCTCGATCGACGATTTCGAATCCGCCGAATGGAACACCGAGGCCGTCGGCCCGACCAAGCGCGAAAAGGCCGATATCCTGATCCGCAAGCTGCGCGAACGCTTCGCCCCCGGCGGCTTCCTGCATTACGGCCAGGGCAAATGGTATCCCGGCGAAAGCCTGCCGCGCTGGACCTTCTCGCTCTACTGGCGCAAGGACGGCAAGCCGATCTGGCGCAATCCTGATCTCATCGCCGGCGAAGGCAAGGACACAGGTGTCGCGGCCGATGACGCCGCCAACCTGCTCGGCGCCATCGCCCGCGAACTGGCGATCGACACCGACATGGTGCTGCCGGCCTATGAGGACCCGGCCGAATGGATCCTCAAGGAAGGCAGCCTCCCTGACAATGTCGATCCCTCCAATTCCAAGCTGAAGGACCCGGAAGAGCGCAACCGCATCGCCCGTGTCTTCGAGCGTGGCCTGACGACACCGACAGGCTACATCCTCCCCGTTCAGGCCTGGAACGCTAAGGCGTCCGGCCAGCGCTGGATGAGCGAGCGGTGGAAGACCCGTCGCGGCAAGATCTTCCTCGTCCCCGGCGACAGCCCCGTGGGTTACCGCCTGCCGCTCGGCACGCTCCCCTACGTCCCCCCCGCGCGCTTCCCCTATATTCACCCCGCCGACCCCTCCATTCCCCGCAAGCCGCTCCCCGACGTCTTCGTGCCCTCGGGCCGAGCCATGCCGGAAGCCTCGCGCCATAGCGAAGAGGCCGGGCAGAGCCGCGTCGAGCAGACGCTGGGCGAGATCGGCGGCGCCGTGCGCACCGCGATCTCGGTCGAGCCGCGCGACGGCCGGCTTTGCGTCTTCATGCCGCCGGTCGAGCGCATCGAGGACTATCTCGAGCTGATCGCGGCGGCCGAAAACGCCGCCGCCGAGCTCGGCCTGCCCGTCCATATCGAGGGCTACTCGCCGCCGCAGGACGAGCGCATCAACGTCATCCGCGTCGCCCCCGACCCCGGCGTCATCGAGGTCAACATCCACCCGGCGTCGAACTGGCAGGACTGCGTGGCGATCACCAGCGTTGTCTACGAAGAGGCCCGCCAGTCGCGGCTCGGCGCCGACAAGTTCATGATCGACGGCCGCCACACCGGCACCGGCGGCGGCAACCATGTCGTGGTCGGCGGTGCCAATCCCGGCGACAGCCCGTTTCTCCGCCGTCCCGATCTGTTGAAGAGCCTGGTGCTGCACTGGCAACGCCATCCCTCGCTCTCCTATATGTTCTCAGGCATGTTCATCGGCCCGACCAGCCAGGCGCCGCGCATCGACGAGGCCCGCCACGACAGCCTCTACGAACTGGAAACGGCACTCGCCCAGATCCCCGCGCCCGGAAGGGGCGCAACCCCGTTGCCCTGGATCACCGACCGCCTGTTCCGCAACCTCCTGATCGACGTCACCGGCAACACCCACCGCGCCGAGATCTGTATCGACAAGCTGTTTTCGCCCGACGGGCCGACCGGCCGCCTCGGCCTCGTCGAGTTCCGCGGCTTCGAAATGCCGCCGAACGCGCGCATGTCGCTCGCCCAGCAGCTTCTGGTCCGCGCCCTCATCGCCCGCTTCTGGCAGAACCCGGCCGATGGCCGCTTCGTGCGCTGGGGCACCACGCTGCACGACCGCTTCATGCTGCCCCACTTCGTCTGGCAGGATTTTCAGGACGTGCTGGCCGACCTCAAGCAGAACGGCTTCGACCTCAGCCCGGAATGGTTCAAGGCGCAGCTCGAATTCCGTTTCCCCTTCTGCGGCGAGGTCGAATACGAGGGCTCGAAGCTGGAGCTGCGCCAGGCGCTGGAGCCCTGGAACGTCATGGGCGAGGAAGGCGCGATCGGCGGCACCGTGCGCTATGTCGACAGCTCCGTCGAGCGCTTGCAAGTGCGGCTCGAGACCAGCAATTCGTCCCGCTACACCGTCACCTGCAACGGCCGCACCGTGCCGCTGACGCCGACGGGCACCGCTGGTGTCTCGGTCGCCGGCGTCCGCTTCAAGGCATGGCAGCCGGCGTCGGGATTGCACCCGCTGCTGCCGGTCAACACGCCGCTGACCTTCGACATTTATGATACATGGTCGAAGCGTTCGATCGGCGGCTGCATCTATCATGTTGCCCATCCGGGCGGGCGTAACTATGACACCTTCCCGGTCAATGGTAACGAAGCCGAAGCTAGGCGTCTGGCGCGATTCGAGCCATGGGGGCATACATCGGGCGGCTATATCCCCGCGATCGAGACCGGATCGCCGGAATTCCCGCTGACGCTGGATCTGAGACGGCCGGCAGGCATTTAGACGCATTAGACTAGGGGTCCATGGGCAAGAAACCGGCAAGAGAGCTGCGGCAGCAGAAGAGCGAGCGCATCGGCAACGAGGCGGTGCTCGGCTATCGCCCGCCGCCTGGCGTCGCCGACGAGATGGTCGACCAGAACGGCGCGATCCGTCCGGTCTGGCAGCGCTTCATGGCGCATCTGAGCGGCATGCCGGAAAAGGACCTGACCGAGCGCTTCGCCCGCGCCGACCGCTATCTCCGCGATGCCGGCGTCTTCTACCGCGCCTATGGCAGCACCGGCAGCGCCGAGCGCTCGTGGCCGCTATCCCCCATCCCGGTGCTGATCGACGAGCGCGAATGGGAGAGCCTGTCGGAAGGCCTCGTCCAGCGCGCTGATCTGCTCGAAGCGATCGTCGCCGATATCTATGGCGACAACAGGCTGGTCGAGGATGGCGTGCTGCCGCCGGCGCTGATTGCCTCCAATCCGGAGTTCCAGCGCCCGCTCGTCGGCGTCAAGCCGGCCGGCGGCCACTATCTGCATTTCTGCGCCTTCGAGGTCGGACGCGGTCCCGACGGCAACTGGTGGGTCCTGGCCGACCGCACCCAGGCCCCATCAGGCGCCGGCTTCGCGCTGGAGAACCGGGTGGCGACCACCCGCGCCTTCTCCGACATCTACGCGGAAACCCCGGTGCATCGTCTCGCCTCCTTCTTCGGCGCATTCCGCGATGCACTGCAGGGCATGAAGCACAGCGGCGACGACCGCATCGCCGTGCTCACCCCCGGCCCCGCCAACGAGACCTATTACGAACACGCCTATATCGCCCGCTATCTCGGCTTCATGCTGCTCGAGGGCGAGGACCTGACTGTCGTCAACGGCAAGGTGATGGTGCGCACCGTCTCCGGCCTGAAGCCGATCACCGTGCTCTGGCGCCGCCTCGATTCCGCCTATGCCGATCCGCTTGAGCTCAACCAGACCTCGCACATCGGCACGCCGGGCCTCGTGGAAGCGCTGCGCGCCGAAAGCGTCACCATCGTCAATGCGCTCGGAAGCGGCATCATCGAAACGCGCGCACTGCTCGCCTTCATGCCCACCATCTGCCGCCGCCTCTTTGGCCAGGAGCTGAAGATGCCGTCCATCGCCACATGGTGGTGCGGCCAGAAGAGCGAACGCGACCATGTCGCCCAGAACATCGAGAAGATGGTAATCGGCCCGGCCTATTCGCGCGCGCCCTTCTTCGACGACAACGGCGAATCCGTGCTCGGCTCGGCCCTGCGCGCCACCGCCCGCGATTCCATCGGCGATTGGCTGAATACCGACGGCCCCAAGCTCGTCGGCCAGGAAGCCGTGACGCTCTCGACCACGCCGAGCTGGGTGAACGGCAAGCTGGTGCCGCGGCCGATGTCGCTGCGCGTCTTCGCCGCCCGCACAAAGAACGGCTGGCAGATCATGCCCGGCGGTTTCGCCCGCATCGGCGCCGGCGACGACGTGGCAGCAATCGCCATGCAATCGGGTGGCGCCGCCGCCGACGTCTGGATCGTCAGTGACAAGCCCGTCGAGCGCCACACGCTGCTGCCGACGGAGGCGAGCTTCACCCGCAACATGCCGGGCAGCCTGCCCAGCCGCGCCGCCGACAATCTCTTCTGGCTCGGCCGCTATATCGAGCGCGCCGAAGGGGCGCTGCGCATCCTGCGCGCCTGGCACGCCCGCTTCGCCGAGGCCGCCGACCCTAGCCAGCCGCTGCTGGCCGATGTCAGCGCCTATCTCGCCGCCGTCGATATCGACACCGAGGACGCGGTGCCCGACACGCTGCTGCGCAACATCGACAGCGCCGTCTATTCGGCAAGCAACATCCGCGACCGCTTCTCGCCGGATGGCTGGCTGGCATTGACCGATCTCGCCAAGACCGCCCGCCGCTTCCACGCGACAGTATCGCCGGGCGACGACGCGAGCCATGCGATGACGATCCTGTTGCGCAAGCTCGCGGGCTTCGCCGGTCTCGTGCATGAAAACATGTACCGCTTCACCGGCTGGCGCTTCCTGTCGCTCGGCCGCCATATCGAGCGCGCGCTGCACATGACCCGCCTGCTCGGCCACATGGCTGGCCCCGAAGCGCCCGATGGCGCGCTGGACATGCTGCTCGAGATCGGCGACAGCGTCATGACCCACCGCCGCCGCTACAACGTCAACACCGCGCGGCTGACCGTCACAGACCTGCTTGCGCTCGACGGGCTCAACCCGCGCTCGATCCTCTTCCAGATGAACGAGATCCTGCGCGAGGTCGAACAGCTGCCGAATGCGCTGAACAACGGCCAGATGTCGCCCTTCTACCGCGAATCCATGCGCCTGCGCTCCGGCCTCGCCGTCATGACGCCCGAGACGATGACCGACGACGTCTATCGCAGCCTCGAACGCGAGCTCGAGAACCTCTCCGATCTCCTCGCGCAAACCTATCTGGGGTGATTACGTGCTCTACGATCTGTCGCTGCACATGGGCTATAGCTACGATTGGCCGGCCTCCGGCGCCCGCCACATCATGCGCCTCCTGCCGCTCTCGCTACCCGATCGCCAGCGCTTGATCGCGGGCTCCATCAAGGTCTCTCCGACGCCGGACGAGCAGTCGAATTTCACCGATTTCTTCGAGCACCCCGCGACCTCCTTCATGGTCCGCGCGCCGCACGAGAAGCTCGACATCCGCATGCACGCCCGCGTTCAGGTCGAGAGCCACTCGATCACGGCCGATTTCTCGCCCGTGCTCGCCGATCTGCCGGAGGAGATCGCAGGCGTCTGGTCGCTGAAGCCGGGCTCCCCGCATCATTTCCTAGGCAACAGCCCGCGCCTGATCGAAACGCCCATCATTTCGGACTACGCCCAAGGCGTCGTCCAGCCCCGGCTGACCGTGCTCGAAATCGCGACAGCACTCTGCGCCGCGATCCACAAGGACTTCACATACGATGCCGAGGCGACCAACGTCGACACCACGCCGACCGAGGCCTTCCGGCTGAAGCGCGGCGTCTGCCAGGATTTCAGCCATGTGATGATCCAGGCGCTGCGCAGCCTCGGCATACCCGCGGGCTACGTCTCCGGCTTCCTGCGCACCATCCCGCCGCCGGGCAAGGAGCGGCTGGAAGGCGCCGACGCCATGCATGCCTGGGTCCGCGTCTGGTGCGGCGAGACCACCGGCTGGGTGGAACTCGACCCCACCAACAACATCCCCGCCGGCACCGACCACATCGTCGTCGGCTACGGCCGCGACTACTCCGACGTCGCCCCCGTCATCGGCGTGCTGAAGAGCTATGGCGGCCAGCGCGCCGTGCAGGCGGTGGATGTCATTCCGGTTAAGTAGTGCCTGTGAAGTACGGCCGATGAAGCAGGGCCGGAGGCCGACATCGAACGAAAGCGCACGAGAAAGCGACAAATCGATAAAATTAGATCAGACTCATAAAGCTGAGCTAAATGAAGATGGTCCAAGGATATTCGCATACTTTGCAAAACCATCTCGGTGAACATGATGCGCGCCTTGTCCCTGCTGAAGACCACTATCTCCCGCTTCTCGAACGACCGTGGCGGCAACTTCGCCATGGTGACGGCGTTGATTGCCACCCCGCTGCTTCTGGCGGGCGGCGCTGCGATCGATTTTTCCAATGCGTCCGCGCAAAGGACAAATCTGCAGGAAATTGCCGACGCGACCGCGCTCGAAGGCGGCAAGATCTTCGACGGTACCAATCTTGCCGCAGCCACCACCACGGCCCAGGCCTTCCTGAAGGGCTACTCCGCGCAGATGCCGAGCAATGTCAAATCGAGCATGACCGCCGATGGACGGACGTTCAAGGTTGCCTTGAGCGCAGCGGTCGATACCTCGCTGATGAAGATCGCCAATTACAACTCGATCCCGATCAGTGCCGACGCAGCAGCAATCGCACCGATGAAGCCGCAAAAAATCACGCTGACACCGACCAATGCGCAAGGCTTTTGGTACAAGGTCGTCTCGATCATCGTCGTGCGCCCGGACACGACCGCTGAGGTCGTACTCGGCACTTATACCTATCAACCGACAACGCAGACTAATAGCGGCCAGGGTACGAAGGTCATGAGCCCCTCTGGAGCAATCGATCTCGGCAAATATACCAAGCTGGTTCTGAAGATGGACATCAAGACCGACGGCTGCCCGCTCGGCGCCTATGCGACGGTCAACAGCAAGAAAGACGTCACCTGCAACGTTATCGACCCCAAGGATAAGAACAAGAGCCAATACTCCGGCTACTTCTCCTACAACAACACACTCAGAACCGACAATCCGGACACCAGCAACTACCTGTTTGTCGACGGCAAGCAGATGCCCCAGGGCATCAACTTCCCGCTGGAAAAATACTTCGGTTGCGCGAAGCCGCAAAGTCACGCTTGGGAAGACGGCGGTGGTTGGGATCGTCAGGACATCTTCTACACCATCTCGTCGGATTGCACTGCTACCGACAGCAACTACGTTCGCCTGACGCAGTAACATCGATTTCATCGCTCGAAAAAGCCGCCCCGAACCAATCCGGGGCGGCTTTTTTGTTGTCGTGAAACGTCGGGGACGGCCACGTCGCATGACGCAATGATGATGCATGAAAGCAACAGCGTCGGACGCAATTTGGCGGAAAGGCGAGCCCCGCCCGAATTCGTGTTGGAAAGCAACATTTCGTTAAAATTGAAGCAACCCCGTAAAAACAACCTCAACATGTTGGGCGCATCACTGCCACATTCTTAAAAGCAACTATTCGGGTGAGCATGATGAACACCTTACTATTTATGATGAATGGCATTTCCCGGCTGATATCCAATCGGGACGGAAATTTCGCGATCACGACGGCGTTCGTTATCCCGGTCCTGTTCGGCGCGGGAAGCCTCGCTGTCGATGTAGCCAGTGCGGCCATGTCGAAGCGGCAATTGCAGGAAGCGGCCGATTCCGCCGCGCTCGCCACGGCATCGGCGCTGGCCGACGGCAAGATCGATACCTCAGGGGCTGCCGCCTTCGCCAAGGATTTCATCGCCGGCCAGATGGCGAACTATCTTTCCGACACCACGGAGCTGAAGGACGCCACGACCGCCACGGCGACGAAGTCGACCTCGGGCGCCGCGACCAGCTACAGCGTCAGCATTTCGTCGAACTACACGATGCAGTTCAGCGGCCTAGCCCAGGTCGCGGGTTTCAAGACAACGAAGATCGGGGTATCGAGCCAGACGGCCGGCGGCTATTCCGAGACGCAGGGCTCCGTCTCCATGTTCCTCGCGCTGGATAAGTCCGGCTCGATGGACTACGCGACATCGACGGTCAACGCCGAGCAGTCGACCAAGACCACTCAATATACATACACCGAAACATATACCTATGAGTGTGGCACCCAAAGGAGGCCGAAAACCTGCACGGGAACACGACAGGCCACCGGCACGAAAACGGAAACAAACTACTACTCGAAGATCGAAGCGCTCAAGCTTGCCGTTGCCAGCTTGATGGGGCAGCTGAACACCGCCGATCCATCACACATCTATGCCCGCACGGGCGCGGTGTCCTATGACATCAATACCTATGCGGAAAGCAAGCTTGCCTGGGGCACAGCCGCCGCAAAAGACTACGTCGACGCGCTTGAAGCCGACGGGGGCACCAACTCGAGCGGCGCCGTCAATGTCGCCTTCACATCGCTAACGGCCAAGAACGCGGCCGGCAACGACAACGAAGACGCAACGCACATGGCGAAGACGAAACAGCTGCCGAAGAAATACATCGTCTTCATGACCGATGGCGACAACAACAACGACAAGTGGGGCGGCCGTTCATACGACACGAACACCAAGAAGACCTGCGATGACGCCAAGGCCAAGAGCATCGAGATCTACACCGTCGCCTTCATGGCCCCCACGACCGGCCAGGCCCTGCTGAAATATTGCGCGACCGACGCCTCGCATTACTTCCAGGCCGAAAGCATGGCCGACCTCCTGGCCGCCTTCAAGAAGATCGGCGCCAAGGCCGCCAACCAGACCACGCGCCTGATCAACTGATCGCCCCATCCCACAAAACAAAAAAGCCGCTCCGGAACAAACCGGAGCGGCTTTTCGTTGTTGTGTAATCCGGTCTATCAAAATCAGAAAGCCGATAAAAATCAAGTTCTTTCCGTCGTCCACGGGTGCCCCGCGTCAATTTTTCCGTTTGCCGGTTTTCCCTTGTTGCAAGTGCGTAGTAACGGTGCATAAACTGCATCGCTAGTGCGTGAGTAAATCGATTGAAGTACGTATAACCTACTGAAACCAAAACAGAATTGGCGAGCCCTGACGATGACCACCGTTTCGAAGCCCACCATCCCCTCTCCCGCACCGCGCAGTTCCAAGCCGGAAATTCTCGCAGAAGAAATCATCGAGCGCCTGACCTATCGCATCGGCAAGGATGCCAAGGTCGCCAAGCCGCATGACTGGCTGACGGCAACCATCCTCGTCATCCGCGACCGCATCATCGACAAGTGGATGGAGAGCACCCGCAAGGTCTACGCCACGGGCGCCAAGCGCGTTTACTATCTATCTCTCGAATTCCTCATCGGCCGCCTGATGCGCGATGCCGTGTCCAACCTCGGCCTGATGGAAGAGGTACGTGACGCGCTCGCTTCGCTCGGCGTCGATGTGTCAGTCATCGCTGGCCTTGAGCCGGACGCAGCGCTCGGCAATGGCGGTCTCGGCCGTCTCGCCGCCTGCTTCATGGAGAGCATGGCGACCGTCGACGTGCCCGCCTATGGCTACGGCATCCGCTATGTCCACGGCCTGTTCCGCCAGCAGATGGCCGATGGCTGGCAGGTCGAGCTGCCGGAAAGCTGGCTCGCCCACGGCAACCCGTGGGAATTCGAACGCCGCGAAAGCGCCTATGAAATCGGCTTCGGCGGCTCGGTCGATGTCGCCAACGGCGCCGATGGCGAACCACGCTATGTCTGGAAGCCCGCCGAGCGCGTCATCGCCGCCGCCTTCGACACGCCCGTCGTCGGCTGGCGCGGCAAGCGCGTCAACACGCTGCGCCTCTGGTCGGCCCAGCCGATCGACCCGATCCTGCTCGATGCCTTCAACGCCGGCGACCATATCGGCGCGCTGCGCGAGAGCAACAAGGCTGAAAGCCTGACCCGCGTTCTCTACCCGGCCGACGCGACGCCTGCCGGTCAGGAGCTGCGCCTGCGCCAGGAATTCTTCTTCTCGTCCGCCTCGCTGCAGGACATCCTGCGCCGCCATCTGCAGCAGTACGACGATTTCACCTCGCTGCCCGACAAGGTGGCGATCCAGCTGAACGACACCCATCCGGCCGTCTCCATCGCCGAACTGATGCGCCTGCTCTGCGACGTGCACGGGCTGGAGTTCGATCAGGCTTGGGACATCACCCGCGGCACCATCGCCTACACCAACCACACGCTTCTGCCCGAGGCGCTGGAAAGCTGGCCGGTGCCGTTGTTCGAGCGTCTCCTGCCGCGCCACATGCAAATCATCTACGCGATCAACGCCAAGGTTCTGCTCGAGGCCCGCAAGACCAAGAACTTCTCCGACACCGAGATCCGCTCGATCTCGCTGATCGAGGAAGGCGGCAGCCGCCGGGTGCGCATGGGCAACCTCGCCTTTGTCGGCTCGCATTCGATCAACGGCGTCTCGGCGCTCCACACCGACCTGATGAAGGTCACCGTCTTCGCCGACCTGCACAAGCTCTATCCCGACCGCATCAACAACAAGACCAACGGCATCACCCCGCGCCGCTGGCTGCAGCAGTGCAATCCGGGTCTGACGGGCCTGATCCGCGAGGCGATCGGCGACGATTTCCTCGACGACGCCGAAAAGCTGCGCGCGCTGGACAAGTTCGCCACCGACAGCGCCTTCCAGGAGAAGTTCGCGGCAGTCAAGCGCAACAACAAGGTGGCGCTCGCCAATCTGGTTGCATCGCGCATGGGCGTGAAGATCGATCCGTCGGCGATGTTCGACATCCAGATCAAGCGCATTCATGAATACAAGCGCCAGCTCCTGAATGTCATCGAGGCGGTCGCGCTCTACGACCAGATCCGCTCGCGTCCCGAGCTCGACTGGGTGCCGCGCGTAAAGCTCTTCGCCGGCAAGGCGGCGCCGAGCTATCACAACGCCAAGCTGATCATCAAGCTGATCAACGACGTTGCCCGCACCATCAACAACGACCCGGCCGTGCGCGGCCTGCTCAAGGTCGTCTTCGTGCCGAACTACAACGTCTCTCTGGCCGAAGTCATGGTTCCGGCCGCCGATCTCTCCGAGCAGATCTCGACCGCCGGCATGGAAGCGTCGGGCACCGGCAACATGAAGTTCGGCCTCAACGGCGCGCTCACCATCGGCACGCTCGATGGCGCCAATGTCGAAATGCGCGACAATGTCGGCGAGGACAACATCAAGATCTTCGGCCTGCGCGCCGATGAGGTCGCCAACCTGCGCACCGACGGCCACAACCCGCGTGCCATCATCGAAGGCTCGCACGAGCTGGCTCAAGCGCTCTCGGCCATCGGCTCCGGCGTCTTCTCGCCGGATGATCGCAACCGCTATTCCGAGCTGATCGAGGGCATCTATTCGCACGATTGGTTCATGGTCGCCGCCGACTTCGATGCCTACGCCCAGGCCCAGCGCGAAGTCGACGAACTCTGGAACGACAAGGCCGCCTGGAGCGAAAAGACCATCCGCAACACCGCCCGCATGGGCTGGTTCTCGTCGGACCGCACGATCCGGCAGTATGCCAAGGAAATCTGGAGAGCCGGATGAAAACGCCGAAGGCGACCCCCGAAGACAAGCGTCCCTGGGAAATTTCGGCAGATGAAATAGCGGCAATCCTTGCTGGCGCGCATTCCAATCCGTTTGCCGTTCTGGGCGTCCACAAATCGGGCAGCGTTTACGTTGCCCGATGCTTCATTCCCGGCGCCGAAGAGGTCACCGCGATGTCGCTCGACGGCACCGCGATCGGCGATCTGGCGCTCCAGCATCCCGATGGCTTCTTCGCCGGCACCATCTCGGTCAACAAGCAGGTGCCGGTGCGCTATCGCGCCCGCCGTGGCGACGCCGAATGGGCCGTCACCGACCCCTACAGCTTCGGCCCCGTTCTCGGACCGATGGACGATTACTACGCCCGAGAAGGCTCGGATCTGCGCCTCTTCGACAAGATGGGCGCGCACTGGATCAAGCACGAGGGCGCGCAGGGCATCCACTTCGCCGTCTGGGCGCCGAACGCGCAGCGCGTCTCCGTCGTCGGCGATTTCAACAATTGGGATGGCCGCCGCCATGTCATGCGTTTGCGCGCCGGCGCCGGCATCTGGGAAATCTTCGCCCCCGATGTGCCGACAGGCGTCGCCTACAAGTTCGAGATCCGTGGCCAGGACGGCGTGCTCTTGCCGCTCAAGGCAGACCCCTTCGCCCGCCGCAGCGAGCTGCGCCCGAAGAACGCCTCGGTGACCACGCCTGAGCTGTTGCAGGAGTGGGAGGACGAAGCCCACCTCAAGCACTGGAGCGAGATCGACAAGCGCCGTCAGCCGATCTCCATCTACGAGGTGCATGCCGGCTCCTGGCAGCGCCGCGACGATGGCACGTTCCTCTCCTGGGACGAGCTCGCCGCCCGCCTGATCCCCTACTGCGTCGACATGGGCTTCACCCATATCGAGTTCCTGCCGATCACCGAGCACCCCTATGATCCGTCCTGGGGTTACCAGACGACGGGCCTCTATGCCCCCACCGCCCGCTTCGGCGAGCCGGAGGGCTTCGCCCGCTTCGTCAACGGCGCCCACAAGGTCGGCATCGGCGTCATCCTCGACTGGGTGCCGGCGCATTTCCCGACCGACGCGCATGGCCTCGGCTGGTTCGACGGCACCGCACTTTACGAGCACGAGGACCCGCGCAAGGGCTTCCACCCCGACTGGAACACGGCGATCTACAATTTCGGCCGCACCGAGGTCGTGTCCTATCTCGTCAACAACGCGCTCTACTGGTCCGAGAAGTTCCATCTCGACGGCCTGCGCGTCGATGCCGTCGCCTCGATGCTCTACCTCGATTACTCCCGCAAGCACGGCGAGTGGATCCCCAACGAATATGGCGGCAACGAAAATCTCGAGGCCGTCCGCTTCCTGCAGAACATGAACACCCGCATCTACGCCGAACACCCCGGCGTCATGACCATCGCCGAGGAATCGACGTCATGGCCCAAGGTATCGCAGCCGGTGCATGAAGGCGGCCTCGGCTTCGGCTTCAAGTGGAACATGGGCTTCATGCACGACACGCTGAGCTACATGAGCCGCGAGCCTATCCATCGCAAGCACCACCACAACGAACTGACCTTCGGCCTGCTCTACGCCTACTCGGAGAACTTCGTACTGCCGCTCTCCCACGATGAAGTGGTGCACGGCAAGGGCTCGCTGATCGCCAAGATGCCCGGCGACGACTGGCAGAAGTTCGCCAACCTGCGCGCCTATTACGCGCTGATGTGGGGCTACCCTGGCAAGAAGCTTCTCTTCATGGGCCAGGAATTCGCCCAGTGGAGCGAATGGAACGAGGCCGGCTCGCTCGACTGGAACCTGCTTCAGTACCGCATGCACGAGGGCATGCGCCGCCTGGTGCGCGACCTCAACTTCACCTACCGCAGCAAGCCGGCCCTGCACGCCCGCGACTGCGAGGGCGAAGGCTTCGAATGGCTGGTTGCCGACGACCACGAGAACTCGGTCTTCGCCTGGCTGCGCAAGTCGCCAGGTGAAAAGCCGGTCGCCGTCATCTGCAACATGACGCCTGTATACCGCGAGAACTACGCCGTCAGGCTGCCCACCGAAGGCCGCTGGCGCGAAATCCTGAATACCGATGCCGACATCTATGGCGGCAGCGGCAAAGGCAATGGCGGTCGTGTCCAGGCGGTCAACGCCGGCGGCACCGTCGTTGCATCACTGACCTTGCCGCCGCTGGCGGTTATCATGCTTGAACCTGAGACTTGAGACTGGTGGGAGGAAGACAATGGTAGAAAAACGCATTCAGCCACTTGCCCGCGATGCAATGGCCTATGTTCTCGCCGGCGGCCGGGGGAGCCGTCTGAAGGAACTCACCGACCGACGCGCCAAGCCCGCGGTCTATTTCGGCGGCAAGTCGCGCATCATCGATTTCGCGCTGTCCAACGCGCTGAACTCGGGTATCCGCCGCATCGGCGTCGCCACGCAATACAAGGCGCACTCGCTGATCCGCCACATGCAGCGCGGCTGGAACTTCTTCCGCCCCGAGCGCAACGAGAGCTTCGACATCCTGCCGGCCTCCCAGCGCGTCTCCGAGACGCAGTGGTATGAAGGCACCGCCGACGCGGTCTATCAGAACATCGACATCATCCAGGACTACGGCGTCGAATACATGGTCATCCTCGCCGGCGACCATGTCTACAAGATGGACTACGAATACATGCTGCAGCAGCATGTCGACAGTGGCGCCGACGTCACCATCGGCTGCCTGGAAGTGCCACGCATGGAAGCCGTGGGCTTCGGCGTCGTGCATGTCGATGAGACCGACCGCATCATCGATTTCGTCGAAAAGCCCGCCGATCCGCCGGCCATCCCCGGCAAGCCGGACAGCGCCTTCGCGTCGATGGGCATCTACGTATTCCGCACCAAGTTCCTGATCGAGGAACTGCGCCGCGACGCCGCCGATCCGAATTCCAGCCGCGACTTCGGCAAGGACATCATCCCCTATATCGTCAAGAACGGAAAAGCCGTCGCCCACCGCTTCGCCAATTCCTGCGTGCGCTCCGATTTCGAGCGCGAGCCCTACTGGCGCGACGTCGGAACCATCGATGCCTACTGGCAGGCCAATATTGACCTGACAGCGATCGTTCCCGAACTCGACATCTACGACAAGTCCTGGCCGATCTGGACCTATGCCGAGATTTCGCCGCCAGCGAAGTTCGTCCACGACGACGAGAACCGCCGCGGCTCGGCGACCTCCTCGGTAATCGCCGGCGATTGCATCATCTCCGGTGCCACGCTCAACAACAGCCTGCTCTTCACCGGTGTGCGCGCCAACTCCTACTCGAAGCTTGAGGGCGCCGTCGTGCTCCCGAGCGTAAAGATCGGCCGCCACGCGCAGCTGACGAATGTCGTGATCGACCATGGCGTCGTCATTCCGGAAGGTCTTGTTGTCGGCGACGACCCGGTTCTCGACGCCAAGCGTTTCCGCCGCTCCGAGGGCGGGATCTGCCTCATCACGCAGCCGATGATCGACAAGCTGGATATGTAAGCGATGAAAGTTCTTTCGGTTTCGTCCGAAGTCTTCCCATTGATAAAGACAGGGGGCCTGGCCGATGTGGCCGGCGCCCTGCCGATCGCGCTGAAGCGCTTCGGCATCGAAACCAAGACGCTGATGCCCGGCTACCCCGCGGTGATGAAGGTCATTCGCGACCCGGTCGTCCGCATGCGTTTCGACGATCTCTTGGGCGAACCCGCAACGGTGCTGGAGGTCAATCACGAGGGGCTCGATATCCTCGTCCTCGACGCGCCAGCCTATTACGACCGCTCCGGCGGCCCCTATCTGGACGCGACAGGCAAGGACTACCACGACAACTGGCGCCGCTTTGCCGCACTCTCGCTTGCCGGCGCCGAAATCGCCGCCGGCCTGATGCCCGGCTGGCGCCCCGACGTCGTCCATGCGCATGATTGGCAGGCGGCGATGACGCCCGTCTACATGCGCTTCTATCCGACGCCCGAGCTCCCCAGCATCCTCACCATCCACAACATCGCCTTTCAGGGCCAGTTCAGCGCCGAGATCTTCTCCGGCCTGCGCCTTCCCCCGCAGGCCTTCTCGGTGGAAGCGCTGGAATATTACGGCAATATCGGCTTCCTCAAGGGTGGCCTGAAGACCGCGCACGCGATCACCACCGTCAGCCCGTCCTATGCCGGCGAAATCCTGACCTCCGAATTCGGCATGGGCCTTGAGGGCGTCATCGCCAGCCGCATCGAGGCGCTGCATGGCATCGTCAACGGCATCGACCACGAGGTCTGGGACCCCGCCACCGACGCCGTGCTGCAAACGCATTACACCGGCGCGACGTTGAAGAACCGCGCCGCCAACCGCGCCGCCGTACAGGAATTCTTCGGCCTGCACGACGACAACGCGCCGATCTTCTGCATCATCAGCCGCCTCACCTGGCAAAAGGGCATGGACCTGATCGCCGCCTGCGCCGATGAGATCGTCGCCATGGGCGGCAAGCTTGCCATTCTGGGCTCCGGCGATCCGGCGCTCGAGGGCTCGCTGCTCGCCGCCTCCGCCCGCCATCCCGGCCGCATCGGCGTCTCGATCGGCTATAACGAGCCGATGTCGCACCTGATGCAGGCCGGCTCCGACGCCATCATCATCCCCTCGCGCTTCGAGCCCTGCGGCCTGACACAGCTCTATGGCCTGCGCTATGGTTGCGTGCCGATCGTCGCCCACACGGGCGGCCTTGCCGATACCGTCATCGATGCCAATCACGCCGCACTTGCAGCCAAAGTGGCAACCGGGATACAATTCTCTCCGGTGACCGCTTCCGGTCTGTTGCAGGCAATCCGCCGTGCGCTACATCTCTATACCGATCAAAAGGTCTGGACCCAATTGCAAAAGCAGGGCATGAAATCGGATGTTTCGTGGGAGAAAAGCGCCGAGCGCTATGCTGCCCTCTATTCAAGCCTCGCCCCGAAAGGCAAGTGACAGAAAATGAACAAGTCCGTATCCACCACCCCCTATCAGGATCAGAAGCCCGGCACGTCGGGACTGCGTAAAAAGGTCCCGGTATTCCAGCAGCCGAACTACGCGGAAAACTTCATCCAGTCGATTTTCGATTCGCTGGAAGGATTTCAGGGCAAGACCCTCGTCATCGGCGGCGACGGACGCTACTACAACAAGGAAGTCATTCAGAAGGCGATCAAGATGGCCGCCGCCAATGGCTTCGGCAAAGTCATCGTCGGCAAGGGCGGCATTCTCTCGACGCCGGCTGCCTCGCACGTGATCCGCAAGTACAAGGCCTTCGGCGGCATCATTCTCTCCGCCAGCCATAATCCCGGCGGCCCGACCGAAGACTTCGGCATCAAGTACAACATCAGCAATGGCGGCCCGGCGCCGGAGAAGATCACCGACGCGATCTATGCGCGCACCAAGGTGATCGACACCTACAAGATCGCCGACTTCCCCGACGTCAATCTCGACCGCATCGGCAAAGACGAGCTGCCCGGCGGCATGCTGCTTTCGGTGCTGGACTCGGTCGAGGACTACACGGCGCTGATGGAAGAGCTGTTCGACTTCGGCGCCATCCGCAACCTGATCAGCCTCGGCTTCCGCATCGCCTTCGATGCGATGAGCGCCGTCACCGGCCCATACGCCAAGGAAATCTTCGAAAACCGCCTCGGCGCCCCGTCCGGCTCGGTCCGCAACTTCATGCCGCTACCCGATTTCGGCGGCCACCATCCGGACCCGAACCCCGTTCACTGCAAGGAACTCTACGACGAGATGATGGGCGACGACGCCCCTGATTTCGGCGCGGCATCCGACGGCGACGGCGACCGCAACCTGATCATCGGCCGCGGCATCTTCGTGACGCCTTCGGACAGCCTGGCGATCATCGCCGCCAACGCCAATCTCGCCCCCGGCTATTCCGGCGGCCTGACAGGCATCGCCCGCTCCATGCCGACCTCGGGTGCGGCCGACCGCGTCGCCGAAAAGCGTGGGATCGGCATGTACGAAACGCCGACCGGCTGGAAGTTCTTCGGCAACCTGCTCGACGCCAACATGGCGACGATCTGTGGCGAGGAAAGCGCCGGCACCGGCTCCAACCACGTGCGCGAAAAGGACGGCCTCTGGGCGGTCCTGATGTGGCTGAACATTCTGGCCGTGCGCGGCGAGAGCGTTCAGGACATCGTCACCCAGCACTGGCAGACCTACGGCCGCAACTACTATTCGCGCCACGACTATGAAGGCGTCGACACCGAAGCCGCCAACGGCCTAGTGGACAATCTGCGCGCCCAGCTATCCAGCCTGCCCGGCAAGACTTTCGGCCCGCTGAAGGTCGAAAAGGCCGACGATTTCGCCTATCACGATCCGGTCGACAAGTCGGTGAGCGAGCATCAGGGCATCCGCATCATGTTCGAAGGCGGCTCCCGCGTGGTCTTTCGCCTGTCGGGCACCGGCACCTCGGGCGCCACGCTGCGCGTCTACATCGAGCGCTACGAGCCCGATTCCAGCCGCCACAACATCGAGACCCAGGAAGCGCTGGCCGACCTCATCGCCGCCGCCGAAACCATCGCCGACATCAAGTCCCGCACCGGCCGCGACGCCCCTTCGGTGATTACCTGAGATAGTCTCTACATGCCCGATCGGGAGCAGCGGATGCCTCTACCCCCCTCTGCCCTGCCGGGCATCTCCCCCACAAGGGGGGAGATCGGCTGGAAGCACCGATCGGTATCCTTCCTCGAACTTAGCGTTTCCGCCAAGCCCACGTTGCGGGCTGGGCGAGCGCTAGCCGCTTGCGATCTCCCCACCTGTGGGGGAGATGCCCGGCAGGGCAGAGGGGGGTAACACCGCATGCCGACCCCTCTATTTGCCCAAAACCACGGCGCAACCCTAGCTGCTAACTTCCACCTCTTGCCTCCTACCGTGCAGCCCCCTCATCCGGCTGCCGCCACCTTCTCCCCGTTGGGGAGAAGAGACCCGGAGCGGGCCGCTCGCTTCACCTTCCCTTCTCCCCAACGGGGGTCCGAAGGACGGGTCGAGACCAGTGGCTCGACCCCGGTCGGTGGCCCGAAGGGTCGGATGAGGGGGCCACACCGCACCACATCAACCCTATTAAACCCATCCACATCACCCGCATTCCCGGAACAAGGACCTAGCACCCCATGCCCTTCGCTTCCGGCGTAACCCTCACCGCCACAGGCGCAACCTTCGTCGTCCGCTCAAGCGAGGCCACGCAACTCCACCTCTGCCTCTTCGACCAGACCGGCCGCGAAACAGACCGCCTGCCGATGGCCCGAGGCGAAGACGACCTCCACCATCTCTTCGTCGAGGGTATCGCCCCCGGCACCCGCTACGGCTACCGCGCCGAAGGCACCTACGCCCCCGACGACGGCCTCTGGTTCGACCCCGCCAAACTCCTGGTCGACCCCTGCGCTAGAGAAATCGACCGCCCCTTCCGCTACGATCCGCTGCTCTCGAAATTCGGCGCCGACACGCAACACCTCGTGCCCCGCGCGATCGTCACCCGCGACGTCGCCGTCAACCCCGCGGCTCCAGTCTTCCGCCCCGGCGGATTCATCTACGAAGTCGCGGTCCGCCCCTTCACCATGCTGCACCCGGATGTGCCGGAAGCACAGCGCGGCACCATCGCGGCCCTCGCCCACCCCTCGATCATCGCCCACCTCAAGCGCATCGGCGTCGACGCGATCGAGCTCATGCCGATTACCGCCTGGATCGACGAGCGCCACCTTCCCCCGCTCGGCCTGACCAACGGCTGGGGCTACAACCCCGTCGCCTTCATGGCGCTCGACCCGCGCCTCGCCCCCGGCGGCATGACAGAGCTGCGCGACACCGTCGCCAAGCTCCACGCTGAAGGCATCGGCGTCATCCTTGACCTGGTCTTCAACCACACCGGCGAAAGCGACCGCTTCGGCCCGACGCTCTCCATGCGCGGCCTCGACAACCGCTCCATGTTACGCCACGTCCCCGGCCAACCCGGGACTCTCGTCAACGACACCGGCACCGGCAACACGGTGGCCTGCGACCATCCCTATGTCCGCCAGTTGATCGTCGACACACTCCGCCATTTCGTGGCTAACGCCGGCATCGACGGCTTCCGCTTCGATCTCGCGCCGATCATCGGCCGCACCGCTTCAGGCTTCGAAGCGCACGGCGAAACGCTGAAGGCGATGCTGGACGACGAGGTTCTGCGCGACCGCATCATGATCGCCGAACCCTGGGACATCGGCCCCGGCGGCTATCAACTCGGCAACTTCCCCGCCCCCTTCCTCGAATGGAACGACCGCGCCCGCGACGACCTCCGATGCTACTGGCGCGGCGACCACTACAAAACCGGCGCGCTGGCCTCGGCACTATCAGGCTCTTCCGACATCTTCGCCCGCGATGGCGCCACCGCCACCCGCAGCGTCAACTTCCTCGCGGCCCATGACGGCTTCACGCTGCACGACCTCGTCTCCTACGCCGGCAAGCACAACGAGGCCAACGGCGAGGACAATCGCGACGGCCACAACGAGAACCACTCCTGGAACAACGGCGCTGAGGGCGAGACCGACGACCCCGTAATCATCGCGCGCCGCCGCGCCGACCTGAAGGCCCTCATCTCCACGCTCTTTGCGACGCGCGGCACCGTGATGCTGACGGCAGGCGACGAAGGCGGCCGCAGCCAGCGCGGCAACAACAACGCCTATTGCCAGGACAACGCCATCACCTGGGTCGACTGGGCAGCACTCGACGAAGATCTGATCGCCCACACCGCCTTCGTCTCGGGCCTACGCAAGCGCTTCAGCGTCTTCTCGCAGTTCTCCTTCTTCAAGGGCAACGGCGACGTCACCTGGATCGCACCCTCGGGCCAACAGATGGCCGTGTCGGATTGGGAAACGCCTGATTTCGCCACCCTCGGCATGATCCTTGAAACCGACGACGCAAACACCGGCAAACAGATCAGGCTGGCGGTGCTTTTCAACCGCGCCCAATCCGAACAGACGTTTTCGCTGCCCGCCGATGCGACATGGCGCCGGGTTGACCAGGATGAAGGCTCCGCGCCGCAAACACAGGCACGCGTCCCGGCACGATCGGTTTCTTTCTTCCTGGGAAATTGACGCGCCCGTAAGTTGCATTAATATCCTTATCGTAATCGTCACGAACCCATTGTAAGTCTTTTCGAAGCAGCTTTTTTCAAGAGGAATTGATGGTCAAGGAAATCTCGCTCGCTGATGTCCGCGGGCTGGTCGGCACGGAAACCGGCCTTTCGGACTGGATCGTCGTCGATCAGACGATGATCAATGCCTTCGCCGACGCCACCCACGATCATCAGTTCATCCATGTCGATCCGGTCCGCGCCGCCGACAGCCCCTTCGGCGGCACGATCGCCCATGGTTTCCTGACGCTCTCGCTGCTGTCCGCGATGAACTACAACTGCCTGCCCAAGGTGCGCGAGCAGACGATGGGCATCAATTACGGCTTCGACACCGTCCGCTTCGTAGCCCCCGTCAAATCCGGCGCCCGCATCCGCGGCCGCTTCATCCTCGCCGAAGCCCGCTTCCGCGGCGGCGGCATGCTGATGACCACCTACGACGTCACCATCGAGATCGAAAACGAACGCAAGCCGGCGCTGACGGCACGCTGGACGACCATCATCCAGTTCGACCCGAAGGATCGGCCGGAGGACCACTAGGCGGGGCCAGATATAGCGCGCGGAGGGCGGCGATGAGCTTGGTTGAAAATGAACAGATCAAGCTCCTGGCCAACGCCTTGGACCGGGCATCCACCGCCTGCTTCACGGTCGGCATCGTCACCCCGATCGCCGGCGTGCTTTATGGCATCGGCAATTTCATTCAAACACCCAGCCTGTGGCTCGTCTGCTATCTTGCAGGTTGGCTTTTGATTGCTGCGATATTACATTCTCTGGCGAGACGAACGCTGAAGGGATTGAAGCCATGAACACTGGCGCCTTGCTGTTCATATCATTCGGCCTGCCGGCTATTATCGGCATCCTCGCCTATGCCGCTGTTCTTTGGCACGAGCGCGAGTGGCGCAAGCATCGCGATCAGCCGGGCGAGTAGATCACCCCTAGCGAGCGCGCAATAAAAACACACCCAAAAGTTGGCGTCGCTTTCATAACGCGGATCGACTATACTGAGCACATGGCAAAATCCTCGGCACAATCGGCTGTTATCGTTCGCGACGCAAAGACCGGGAAAACCGTCACTGTGCGTGGTGCCGGCGCTTTGAAGGATAGCGACCTGAAGATTCGCAAGGACGTCGATCTGACCAAGCCGATCTCATCGCAAGCCTTGAAAGATCGGCGAAAGTAGAGGCCAACAATATTGCCGGGAGTTCTGCTCGACACGCACGCGCTCTACTGGCTGGTCAGCGGAACTCACCCACTCTCCGATGAAGCTCTCGTCGCGATTGGCAAGGGCCAGGAGGCTCGCAGCCTCTACGTCTCGCCGATCACGGCGTGGGAGCTCTCGCTTGCAGTGCGAAAGCCGAACAATGCGCCTGACATAGGCGGCGCCGGCATTGCCAACTGGTTTCGAGACGCCGTGCGTGAAACCGCCGCAAGGGTGGTTTCAATCAACCAGAAAATTGCGATAGAGGCGGCGGATGTGGTCATGACCACAGGACACAAGGACCCCGGCGATTGCTATCTGATAGCAACGGCGCGGGTGAGAAGGATGCCAATCGTCTCACGCGACAAGGTGATGCTAGCGATGGCATCGACTGGCTACGTCGACGTTATAAATTGCTGATGCGGCTGGCGTCGCCTGTCGGTACTCAGGGCTTTGGGCAGAACCAAAACCAAATCGGGGACGGCGCGCTGGCACCGTCCCCGATCTTCATAAACGCAATCGAGCGGGTGCCTAATGCCCAGCATCCTCGGCGCCCTCGGCGAGCAGGCCGAAGACGAAATCCGCGAAGGAGCGCCAGCATTCCACCCGGAACGTATCCTCCTCGGTGCGGAAGAGCACGATCTCGGCCTTGCCGAACAGCGTGCGCGAGCAGGCGCCGACGGGGAAGGCTTCGAGCGAGAGGTCCTGCGGGCAGCCCGTGGAGATCGTCGTTTCGGCGCCAGGGCCGGAGACGATGATCGCGACATTGCGGTGCGAGACGTCGGTCGCCGAATGCACGACGCCCACGTCCTTCAGCGCGCCCATCATGTCGGCGCCGCTCTCGTCGATGACCAACCATTCGTCAGGCCCGAGCCAGAGTGCTGCGCGGCCGCCCTTGCGGCCAGAGGTCTTCGGCGCGTCGGGAATGGTGACGCCGAGCGCCGACGAGAGAGCCGAAAGCGCTTCCGCCGGAGCGCGCAGCGCGACGCGCGTGGCGTGAGGTGCTGCCGTCAGCCGTACGCTGGCGGAGCCGCCCTGCTTGCCCGTGAGAACGGATGTGCGAACTGCCGTATCAGCCATTGATGCGGCCTCCTTCCTTGTCAAAGAACACCATATCCGTCACCTCGACCGCGATCGTCTTGTCGGGCATCGGCACGTAGAGCGTCTCGCCCATGCGCTTGCGGCCACCGGCGACCAGCGCGAACGCGATCGACTTTCCGAGGTTTTCCGACCAGTAGGAGGACGTGACGTGACCCAGCATCGTCATCGGCTTCGGCTCGTTGGGGTTGGCGACGACCTGCGCGCCCTCTTCGAGCACCAGCGTCGGATCCTTGGTGACGAGGCCGACCAGCTGCTTGCGGCCTTCCTTGACGAGATCCGGCCGCTTCAGGCCGCGAATGCCGACGAAGTCGGTCTTCTTCTTCGACACAGCCCAGTTGAGGCCGGCATCATCAGGGGTCACGGTACCATCCGTGTCCTGGCCGACGATGATATAGCCCTTCTCGGCGCGAAGAACGTGCATCGTCTCGGTGCCGTAGACGCAGGCGCCGAGCGGCTCGGCATTGGCCCAGACGGCTTCGAGAACCGACTGGCCGTAATCGGCAGGCACGTTGATTTCAAAGCCGGTTTCGCCGGTGAACGACACGCGGAAGAGACGGGCCGGAACGCCCATGACCGTGCACTCGGCAACGCTCATATGCGGGAAGGCTTCGTTGGAGATATCGACGCCTTCGACCAGCGGCGCGATGATCTCGCGCGCCTTCGGACCCTGCACGGCGATGACCGCCCACTGCTCGGTCACAGACGTCAGCCACACCTTCAGATGCGGGAACTCGGTCTGCAGATAGTCTTCCATGTGGTTCAACACGCGCGGCGCGCCGCCCGTCGTCGTCGTCACGTGGAAGCGATCGTCGGCCAGACGCCCGACGACACCGTCGTCATAAACGAAGCCGTCGTCGCGGGTCATGATGCCGTAGCGGCACTTGCCCGGCTTCAGCGTGTCCCAGGCGTTGGTGTACATCAGGTTCATGAACTCGGCGGCGTCAGGCCCGACGACCTCGATCTTGCCGAGCGTCGAGGCATCGAACACGCCGGCCACATCGCGCGCCGTCTTGCATTCGCGCGCGACCGCCTGGTGCATGGTTTCGCCGGCGCGCGGATAGAACCACGCGCGCTTCCAGTTGCCGACATCCTCGAACACCGCGCCCTGGGCTTCTTCCCACTGGTGCAGCGGCGTCTTGCGCGTCGGGTCGAACAGCTCGCCACGCGAATGCGCGATCAGCGTGCCGTAGGTCACCGGCGTGTAGGGCGCGCGGAAGGTGGTGAGGCCGACCTGCGGGATCTCCTTGCCCAGCATCTCGGCGGCGATCGCCAGGCCGTGCATGTTGGAGAGCTTGCCCTGGTCGGACGCCATGCCGTTCGTCGTGAAGCGCTTGATGTGCTCGATCGAGTGCATCCCTTCGCGCACGGCAAGGCGGATATCCTTGGCGCAGACGTCGTGCTGGAAATCGATGAAGGCCTTGGCGCTGGTCTCGGGGCCCGCCCCTTCGGCCGCACCGATCATCCCACCGGTCCACTGATGCGCCTGCTCGGCCGAGATGCTGATCTTGCCAGCAGACGCCTTGCCGGCAGCCTGCGCCATCAGCTCGCCGGCTGCCAGCGATTCCTCGATCGTGCGCTGCAGGTCGTCGGTGCCGTTGCAGGCGCCGACGGAGAGGCAATCCTGGGCATAGGTGCCGGGCAGGAAGCGCTGCGTCTCCGGCTCGAACTTCACCTTGCCACGCGACTGCGAGAACAGGTGCACGGATGGCGTCCAGCCGGCCGAAACCAGCAGAGCATCGACCACGATCTTGCGCGGCGAGCCGCCGCCGTTGCGGGCAACCGTCATCGACGAGACGCGCAGCTTGCCGGAGGTGTTGACGACCGACTGGCCAGCGAGAACATCGATGCCGAGCGAGCGGGCCTCGGCCAGAACCGCGGCACCCGGCGTCTGCCGGCAATCGACGATCGCCGCGATCTCGACGCCGGCGCGCTTCAGGTCGAAGGCCGCCTCATAGGCCGAGTCATGCGCCGTATAGACGCCGACCTTCTGGCCGACGGCAACGCCGTACTGGTTGAGATACATGCGCGCGGCCGATGCCAGCATGATGCCCGGACGGTCGTTGTTCGGGAACACCATGTGGCGCTCGATGGCGCCGTTGGCGAGGATGACGCGCTTGGCGCGCAGCTGCCACAGACGCTCGCGCGGCAGGTGGCGGCTCGGGTTGGCGACATGGTCGGTCACGCGCTCGGCGAGGCCGACGAAATTGTGGTTGTAATAGCCGAAAGCCGTGGTGCGGGTCAGAACCTGCACATTGTCCATCGCCTTCAGAGCCGCAACCGTCTTCTGTGCCCACTCGTAGCCGGAAAGGCCGTCGATCGTCACACCGCTATCGTAGCGTAGCGCCCCGCCGACATCGGCCTGTTCGTCGCAGAGGATGACCTTGGCGCCGGTCTGCGCCGCAGCCAGTGCAGCCGAAAGACCGGCCACGCCGGCGCCGACGACGAGCACGTCGCAATGCGCGTAACGGCCGGCATAGTGATCGGGATCGGCTTCCTTCGGCGCAACGCCGAGGCCGGCCGCGCGGCGGATGATCGGCTCGTAGAGGCTCTTCCAGGCGGCCTTCGGCCACATGAAGGTCTTGTAGTAGAAGCCGGCCGCGAAGAACGGCGAAAGCAGGTTGTTGATGCCGCCGATATCGAAGGAAAGCGACGGGAAGCGGTTCTGCGATTCGACGATCATGCCGTCGAACACTTCCTGCACCGTGGCGCGCACGTTCGGCTGCTTGCGGGCGGCGTCGCGCGACACGTCGATCAGCGCGTTCGGCTCCTCAGCTCCTGCAGACAGAATCCCGCGCGGGCGGTGATACTTGAACGAGCGACCGACCAGATGGATGTTGTTGGCAATCAGCGCCGAGGCGACGGTGTCGCCCTCGAGCGCCGTATAGGTCTTGCCGTCGAAGGTGAAGCGCGCGGTCTTGGCGGGCGTCAGGCGGCCCTTGCCTGATATACGGTTCGCAGCGCTCATTTCGCTTCTCCTTCGAGCTGCTCATAGGTCTCGACGGGAGCATGGGGCGCAGCCGCAGCACCGATATCGGGCTTCGGCTCGCCGGCCTTGTACGTCATGATGAACTTGTCGCTGATCGTGTCGCGCGCCGCATTGAAGAAGCGGCCGCATCCGTGCTGGTGGCGCCAGCGCTCGAAGATCAGCCCCTTCGGGTTGTCGCGCAGGAAGAAGAACTCCTCGAACTGTTCATCGGAGATCTCGGCGATGTTGGTCGGGCGGGCGATATGCGCATCGCCGGCGCCGCGGAATTCGAGCTCGGAGCGCTCTTCCTGACAGTATGGGCAATAGATAAGAAGCATGATGTCCTCGTGTCAGTGCGCGACGGCTGCGGCGGCGGCTTCGTCGATCAGACGGCCGGTGCGGAAGCGGTCCAGCGTCAGGCCGGCATTGAACTTGTGCGCCTCGTCGCGGGCAATGAGGTGCGCGAAGAGATTGGCCGAGCCCGGCGTCGCCTTGAAGCCGCCGGTGCCCCAGCCGCAATTGACGTAGAGCCCCGGAACCGGCGTCTTCGACTGGATGGCCGAGCGATCCGGCGTGTTGTCGACGATACCGCCCCACTGGCGCATCATCTTGACGCGGCGGAACATCGGGAAGAGCTCGCAGATGGCATCGAGCGTATGCGTGATGATCTGCAGGCCGCCGGTCTGGCTGTAGGAATTGTACTGGTCGGTGCCGGCGCCGATGACGAGCTCGCCCTTGTCGGACTGCGAGATATAGGCATGCACCGTGTTGGACATGACCACGCAGGGGAAGATCGGCTTCAAGGGTTCCGATACCAGCGCCTGCAGCGGGCTCGATTGCAGCGGCACGCGCACATCGGCCATCTTCATGACCGTGGTCGTGTGGCCGGCGGCCGAAACGCCGACCTTCTTGGCGCCGATGAAGCCGCGCGATGTCTCGACACCGGTGACGCGACCGTCAGGGCCGCGGCGGATGCCGGTCACTTCGCAATTCTGGATGATGTGGACGCCGCGATCGGACGCAGCACGCGCATAGCCCCAGGCAACCGCATCGTGGCGCGCCGTGCCGCCGCGACGCTGCAGGGCCGCACCGTTGATCGGATAGCGGGCGCTGGCAGAGATATCGAGCGGCGGACAATAAGCCTTGGCCTGCTCCGGCGTCAGCCATTCATTGTCGATGCCGTAGAGACGGTTGGCATGGATATGACGCTTGAAGGACTGCTGGTCATGCACATTGTGCGACAGCATCATCACGCCGCGCGGAGAGTACATGACATTGTAGTTGAGATCCTGCGAGAGGTTCTCCCAGAGCTTCATCGAATGCTCGTAGATGTGCATGCTCTCTTCATAGAGATAGTTCGAGCGGATGATGGTCGTGTTACGGCCGGTATTGCCGCCGCCGAGCCAGCCTTTTTCGAGCACCGCGACATTGGTGATGCCGTGCTCCTTGGCCAGATAATAGGCCGCGCCCAGGCCATGTCCGCCGCCACCGATGATGATGACGTCGTATTCGGCGCGCGGCTCCGGCGAAGTCCATTGCTTGTCCCAGCCCTTGTGCCCCCTGAGAGCCTCACGTGCCACGGCAAAAACCGAATATCTGCGCATCCGCCTTGATCTCCTTGCGGGGAAAATCCCCTGTCGTCGGCCATACAAATCGCAAATCCAAATGCGGCACAACGTTTCTTTTGCGACGCCGGAAGGCTTTTGTTTTGACACGGTGAAAGATTGCGCCGGATGCGGCGGAAGTGAGGCTGCGACATTTCCGCCGGCCGCGCGAAATGGCCTACACGAAATCGCCGGAGGAAATCCCAATGTCGTGATCACGTCCCGCCCGACCTTGATCGGCTTTGAAAGCGCGTGCTAGTCGCCCCGCATGGCAAAGCTACTACCCCCGATGGGCCTCGCCCTATTCAAGCCGGCCCTCGCCCTTTTCACGATCTGCGCCCTCTCGACCAACGCGCTGGCGCTCGACAGCAGAACGATCTCCCAGATCAAGAAGCTCATGCCGGTCGATCAACTCGACCAGCGTTGCGACATCGAGGCGATGGATCGTCTTCAGGCCGACAAGGTCATTTCCTACACCTTCTCGCACCCCAAGCGCACGGCGGTGCATGTCGATGCGGATGGCGCGGTATTTCGGCGCAACGGCAACTGGTACCGCCTCTCCTACGCCTGCACGACCAGCCCCGACCACCTCTCGATCGTCGCCTTCACCTTCAAGCGCGGCACAATCATCGCCCACAAGGACTGGACACGGTACTACCTCTATCCGTAAGCGGCGGCTTTACCCACAGCTGGGCTGCAGCGCCAATCGCGGCTCCGGAGCGCTTCCAGCAGGCGCAAATCCGACCTTGCTGCCTCGGTTGGGAGCACGAGTACGGCCGGGGTCGATGATGCCAAATCAGCCGAGATATCTAAGGCCTGCATAAGGCGGGGCGCCGATCGGTCTGCGCTGGTTTCGGTTATTGCGGCTATCGAGAAATCGTCGACTTTACAGGTTGCAAAATGCAGGAAAACAAGTTTTGCTTTCATAAGAAGTTTGCGACATCACCATGTGAGTTATTCGCTCTATCGCGATCACAATCGACTGGAGGAAACGACGATGAACGATCGGCGAGAAAACAGCCCGTTTGATGGCCCTCAAATGCAGGGAGCGCGTTACCAGCATGCCGATATGTCAGGCGCCAGCTTCGATGGCGTAAATCTCGCAGACGCTCGATTTTACGCCGTTCTGACGAACGCGAAGTTCATCGACACCAATTTGTGCCAAGCGGATTTTGACGATGTGAACCTGGCAGGAGCGCGCTTCGATAACGTCAATCTGTCTGGAGCCGCTGTCACGAATGCAAACCTATCACGATTGACCATAAGCGACGTCACATTGGCACATTCAGACATAAGAGATGCCGATTTGACCGGAATGCGGATTAACGGAATTCTCGTCACCGATCTATTCGAGGCCTATGAAAAGGCGAGAAGTTGAGGTTCGATCATAGCTCCCGAATGTTTGAAAGGGTGGCTCCTGTGTGGTCGGCAAGATAGTCGTTCCACCAAACAAGGTCAGCGCCCGGAGCCCCCTGATCCCCGGTGCAGCAAGCTGCACCTGACCTGCCGGCATCTTCTCCCCGCTGGGGAGAAGGGAAAAGCGGCACCCTCTGAGCCATCTTCCCCAGGTGCAAACGTCCATTTCAGGTCGCAAGCGGATAAGACACTTGCGTCTTCCTCAGCAAGACTGCCGTGTCCTTCCGAACACCGACATCGGCCACTCCATCAGTTGCAATCACCGCCCCCTCGCCTAGCTTTCCCTGTAGATCACGCCCCACAACCGTGCGGCATGACGAGAAAGGGAGGCAAGGCATGTGCCGGAACATCAAACCCCTGTTCAATTTCGACCCGCCGGCAACGGACGCGGAAATCCATGATGCGGCGCTCCAGTTCGTGCGCAAGCTGAGCGGCACCAACAAGCCGTCGAAACGCAACGAGGAAGCCTTCGAGGCCGCCGTTTCGTCGATCGCCGCCTGCGCCCGCGAACTGCTGGACACGCTGGAGACCTCGCAGCCGCCGCGTGATCGCGAGGAGGTGGCCGCCAAGGCGCGGGCGAAATCGGCACTCCGGTTCGCGTGAAGGAGGCACGACGCATGGCGGTCAAGCGTATGGACAATGTCGGCATCGTCGTCGACGACCTCGACGAGACGATCGATTTCTTCCGCGAACTCGGCCTCGAACTCGAGGGCCGCACCATGGTCGAAGGAGAGTGGGCCGGGCGCATCACCGGGCTCGGCGATCAGCAAGTCGAGATCGCCATGATGCGCACGCCGGATGGCCACAGCCGCCTCGAACTCTCCCGCTTCATCTCGCCCGAAATCATCGCCGATCACCGCGACGCCCCCGTCAACGCGCTCGGCTATCTCCGCGTCATGTTCGCCGTTGAAGACATCGACGACACGCTCGAACGGCTCGGCAAACGCGGCGCCCGGCTCGAAGGCGAGCTGGTGCAATACAAGGATGCCTATCGGCTCTGCTACATCAGGGGTCCGGGCGGGCTTTTGATCGGCCTTGCGCAGGAACTGGACTGAGGGCATCGATATCGGCGAAGAGCCGTCGCCACACCGCCTCAAGCCGGCCGCTCCCCCTCACTCTCCCGGCATCCACCGCACCTCCGAAACCTCGCGCGCCACATCCGCAATCAGCGAGCGCAGCCAGCGATGGGCGGGGTCGTTGCGGTGGCGGACGTGCCAGGCGAGATCGACTGGGAAGCTGCCGAGATCGACGGGCGCCGGCACGATCTTCAGCCTGGGGTCGGCGGCCAGGTGCCGGCAGATCAGCCGCGGCAGTGTCGCGCAATAATCGGTGACCGCGATCATCTCCGGCACGGCGAGGAAATGCGTCACCGACACCGCCACCTCGCGCCGTAGCCCCCGCTGCTCCAGCGCCTGGAACAGCCCGACGCGCAAGCGGCCATGGGGCACGACGTTCACATGCCGCATCCGCTCGTACTGCTCCTTCGACAGGCTGCCCGAAATCTCTGGATGATCGGCCCTGATCACGCAGGCGAGCCCCTCGTCCATCAGATGCTGCACCACCAGATTGTCCGGCGGCTCGACGATGCGGCCGAGCACCATCGCCGTCGTGCCAGACATGACGCCGGTCTCGATCAGGTCGTTGCCATAGGGCGTCAGCCGAAGCCTGATCCCCGGCGCCGTCTCGCGCAACCTCGCGACGATGGCAGGCATCAGCACATATTCGACATAGCTGTTGGGCGCGATGGTGAAGGATAGATCGGCCTCTGCGGGATCGAACTCCTGTTGCCCCAGCACTGCCCCGTCGATCGCCGCCAGCGCGGTGGCGATGACAGGCGCCAGCTCCAGCGCCATCTGCGTCGGCTGCATGCCATAGCGCTCGCGCACGAACAGCGGATCGCGCATGACGACGCGCAGCCGAGACAGCGCATTGGAGAGCGCCGGCTGGGTAATGCCCAGGCGGTCGGCGGCGCGCGTGACATTGCGCTCTTCCATCAGGGTCACGAAGACAGGCAGCAGATTGAGGTCGTATCGCATACAGTTATAATGCCGCATGAATATCTAGGATCAAACAAATAAATTTCTGAAATACCGCTGCTGAGCGCATGATCCCGTCATCGAAGGCCAGCAGAGTTCAGGCCAAACAAGGAGAACGATCATGAGTGAGAACATCAAGGGTAAAGTCGTACTCATCACCGGTGGCAGCACCGGCCTCGGCGCTGAAACCGCGCGCCATCTGGGAGCAAACGGCGCCCGGGTCGCGATCGCCGCCCGCCGCAAGGACAAGCTGGATGACGTCGTCGCCGAAATCACCAAGGCCGGCGGCGAGGCCCGCGCCTACCAGCTTGACGTCGTCGACAAGAACCAGGTCAAGCAGGTCACCGACGCCGTGATCGCCGATTTCGGCACGCTGGATGTGCTGATCAACAATGCCGGCATCATGCCGATCCGTCCGATGGCCGAGGTCAACACCGAGGAATGGGACGCGATGATCGACGTCAACATCAAGGGCACGCTCTATGGCATCGCCGCCGCCCTACCCTTTTTCCTGGAAAAGAGCCGCGGCCACATCATCAACCTGAGCTCGGTTGCCGGCATCAAGGTCTTCGCGCCGGGCGGTACCGTCTATTCCGGCACCAAGTTCGCCGTCCGCGCCATCTCCGACGGCCTGCGCCAGGAAGTCGGCTCCAAGGTTCGCGTCACCTCGATCGAGCCCGGCGCCGTCGACAGCGAGCTCAAGCATAACACCACGGGCACCGCGCAATCGACCGTGCTCGATTTCTACAAGATCGCCATTCCGGCAAGCGCGGTGGCCCGCGCCATCGCCTATGCCATCGCCCAGCCCGACGATGTCGATATCAACGAGATCGTCCTGCGCCCGACCGCCCAGGAATTCTGATCGATATCGATGTTATGATGCCGCGGCTCGCTTCTCCTTAAACAGAGAGGCGAGCCGTTTCCGTTTCTCAATTCGTCAGCCGGCTCGTCGACTTGGTCGTCGCCTCGCCGATCGAGCTGAACGCGGCCGTCAGCGCGTCCATCGTGTTCGGTTCGTAATAGTTGGCCTCGGCGGAGGCGCAGAATTTTAAGAGCGCCTTGCCCTTGTCCGGCGCCATGAAGGCCACCGTATAGATCTTGATGCCGGCCGCCTTGGCGTTGGTGCATTCGTCGCGCACCGATTGGTCGAGCTTGCTCACCCAACTGCCGGTATCCCCGGTCATGTCGCCGTCGGTCATCAAGATGATGATGCGGTCGGAATTGGTGTTGTCCCTCTTTTTCTGCTCGACGCTTTCCGTGTCGGTGCCATATTGGTTCTTGGCGATGTTGGCGTTCGCCGCCTTCATCGCCGCCGTGGCGTCCGTACCATTGTTCTTTTCGATCGTTATGCCGCTTACGTGACCCCGGGCGCTCGTCGTGCCCCAGGCCATCGGCGATTGTCCCTTGATGCTGCTGGTATAGGAAATCGCGCCGCTGCGCACATACCGAGCGTTCGGATCGTACTTGTCGAGCGAATCGAACAGCTTGCCCGCAGCAATCTTCAGTGCGTCGATCTTGCTGTAATAGGCAGGCTGCGTGCCGATGCAGATGCCGAGCAGGTAGATCGCGCACTTCGTGCCGTTCTGCGTTGTCGTATCCTCGGACATCGAGGTCGATGCATCGAGAAGCACCTCGATCGAGATTCCGTTCTTCGTCGTTCCCGTGCCGCTTGTGCTCTTGCTGGCGGCCGACACGGTTCTCGTATTGCCGGCGATGAGCGCGCTAAGCGGCGTCAACGTCACCGGCATCGAGGCGGCCACGCCCACGACGAAACTTTTTCCGGACGAAGTGGTCGTCGTCGTGATCGAGACCGTGCCTGCATTCTTCGCGGCCGTAGCGGCGGTACTACCCGCAATGCTGGCCACCTGGCCGGAGAGAAAATCGAGCCCCAGCGTCTTTCCTGACGTCTCGTCGGCGGTTCCCTTCATAAGCGCGGTCGAGACGGCAAGTGCCGACGCATCCGTCGCTTCCTGCAACTGGCGCTGCGACAAAGAGAGGTTCGCGGTATCGACCGCCAGCCCCGCCACACCGACCAGTATAGGCAACACGAGCGCGGTGGTGATGCCGAAGTTTCCATCCCGGCGCCTCAGGAGACGCTTTATGTCTTGAACGTACAGCATGCTCGAAAACGAGCACGCGGCGCAAAAGTGCCAGCGCACGTTGAATCGCACTTAACCGGAGGTAAGCCTATCGGGAAGTTCGGGTCATTTTAGAACAGAGGAATAAACCACGGATCGGCGACACGGACCCAATGGGCCAGATGCCAATGTGCACAGTCAACCGATTGTCGGGAGGAACGACGCGTACCCGATCGGGGGCTCCGAGATCAGGAGGACGCGGTCTTGGACGTTGCCCGCTTTTTCTTGACGGGTTCGGCCTCAGGCGGGGCCTCGGCAGCGCGTTGCAGGCGGAGAGCCTTGAGCTTCTCCGTCTTCAATTCGCGAGCCGCGGCCTCGGCTGAAATGATCGCACGGGCCGTCGTGTCGGTCACGACAGCCTTATCGCGAGACGAGAGCTTGGCCTGGTTGAAGAATTCATCATCTGAAGTCATCTGCGCTCTCTACATCTAAGCGTTGGGCCAGCCTTTAGCGGGCCGGACGCACAGCCTTCTTCGGTGCAGGAAGCAGGCCTTCGCGCTGCAGCTTCTTGCGGGTCAGCTTGCGCTGGCGGCGAACGGCTTCTGCCTTTTCGCGCACGCGCTTTTCCGACGGCTTTTCATAGGCGCTGCGCGCCTTGAATTCGCGGAAGAGACCTTCGCGCTGCATCTTCTTCTTCAGGACGCGGAGCGCCTGGTCGACATTGTTATCCCTGACGAGAACCTGCAAATTGTATTCCTTTCTTGCGGCAACGAATTGCCGGTTTGTGACGAGCCGAAAACTGTTTCCCGCCCTTGGCGCCATAAGCGAGGCCGGGATGTCTTGACGGCAATCGTCGCGGTTTCGTGTCTGGCATCGAGGATGCCGGCTAAGTGGTGCCGAAATCGCCGCCGGCAATTTCAACAATCGAGACCCAGGGCCCCGAAACGGTCTGAACTGCTGCGCCGGAGGATCGAAATCCTGAGGCGACCGGCAAAAAGCCGATCCTCGCAGCGATACCAATGATCACTTCCAATGCGAGGCATTTCCCGACAATTGCGTGCCGGGCATGATCGATTTTGAGAGGAGATCTGACGGAGCGATTGGGCTCTTTGACAAAGGTCACAAGCAATAGTCGATGGCGCAATTATAGTGCAAACGACAGCCGATGCAAGGAACGAACCGGAATTAGCCGCCAAGCCCTGCCGCCACGGGGCTTTCGGGCACCGCATGGGGCACTTGTGGCGCGATGCGAGGGGGAAAATACCTTTTGCGCCAATGCGAGCCTGGATTGCAGGGTTTTTTCGGCTGAAACCCGCTGATCCATATGGACTTCGGCCAAGTGATCTGCTATCCCGCACACCAATCGCGAGGCGCTGCCGCGCGGAATGAACATTTTTTGCCTCTGTCATTGGGATGACCCAGGCATCAACCGAACCAAAGGAACGTGATTCTCGTGCAGGTACTCGTCCGCGACAACAATGTTGACCAGGCTCTCCGCGCTCTCAAGAAGAAAATGCAGCGCGAAGGCATTTTCCGCGAAATGAAGATGCGCGACTACTACGAAAAGCCTTCGGAAAAGCGCGCTCGCGAAAAGGCTGAAGCTGTTCGTCGCGTTCGCAAGCTGGCCCGCAAGCGCCTTCAGCGCGAAGGCGGAGTTGCTGCACGCTAAGGCGTTCCCGTCGTTATTTCGACGTTTTCAGATGCATGTTGGCGGGGGCGATCTGGTCGCCACCGCCTTTTTTGTTTGCTGCTTCGCCTGCCCGTCTCAAGACCGGCCGGCCGTAATGGGGAAAACGAGCCCGCATGGCTGATACGATGTTGAATGCCCGATCCTTGCGTTCGTCGACGAAAATGACCGCCCTGCCCGTGCTGGCGCTGGTCGCCGCTCTCGGCCTCGCCGGCTGCACCACGAACAGCACCTCCGATGCCGTCATCCGCATCGACAAGGCCCAGGGCTCGCAGGAAAACATCGCATCGCTGACCTCGGTCATCAACGCCAACCCGCGCGATCCCGAAGGCTACAACGTCCGCGGCTCCGCCTATGGTCGCGGCGGCGATTTCCGCGCGGCGCTGAACGATTTCAACACCGCCCTGCAGATCAATCCGAAGTTCTACCAGGCCTACGCCAACCGCGCGCTCGTCTACCGCAACATGGGCCAGCAGCAGCAGGCGATCCAGGATTACAATTCGGCACTGCAGATCAACCCGAACTACGACGTGGCTCTGATCGGCCGCGGCAACGTCTACCGCACCGCCGGCCAGGACGATGCCGCCTTCAACGATTTCAACAAGGCGATCCAGAACGGCACCACCGACGGCCGCGCCTACCACAATCGCGGCCTGATCTTCCAGAAGCGCAACGACCAGGCCAAGGCGATCGACGATTTCTCCAAGGCGATCTCGCTCTCGCCGAACTCGCCGGAGCCCTATAACGGCCGCGGCATTTCCTACATCGCGCTGAATGACGACGACAACGCCTTCGCGGACTTCAACCACGCGATCGAGCTGAACGGCAACATCGCGGAGAGCTGGGCGAACCAGGCGCTGGTCTACGAGCGCCGCGGCGACAAGCAGAAGGCCGCCCGCTCCTATCGCCACGCGATCGGCCTCAGCCCGAAGTACCAGCCTGCCAAGGACGGCCTCGCCCGCGTAAGCGCCGCCGGCTGATCCGGCCTAATCAGCGAAGGATAAAGACGACGATGGCTGCCAAACCGCATGTGATCGTCGTCGGCGCCGGCATCATCGGCGCCTCCATCGCCTGGCATCTGGCCCGCGACGGCGCAAGGGTCACTGTTGTCGCCGAGGATAATGGCGGCGTCGCCACCCCCTGCTCCTTCGCATGGATCAACGCCAGCTGGGGCAATCCCGAATTCTACTATCGCTTCCGCCGCCGCTCGATGGCCGAGTGGAAGAGATTGGCCGGAGAACTGCCCGGCCTGCCGCTCGAATGGTGCGGCAGCCTCTCATGGGACCTGCCGCCGGAGCGGCTGGACGCCTTCATCGCCGAGCACGGCGCCTGGGGCTACGGCATCGAACGCATCGATGGCGATGCGATCCGTAAGCGCGAACCTCATCTCGCCAATTATCCCGACCACGCCGTGGTCGTTGCCGAGGAAGGCGCCGTCGTGCCTGTCGCCACCGCCCGCATGATGCTCGCCGATGCCAAGACGCGCGGCGCGACCGTCATCGACGCCGCCGTGCGCGGGCTGTTGCGCACCGGCGAGCGCATCTCCGGCGTGGTGACGTCGGCAGGCGTGATGGAGGCTGATCATGTCGTCCTCGCATCCGGCGCCGGCACCGCACCCTTGACCGCAAGCATCGGCATCACGCTGCCGATCGAAACGCCCGCCGGCCTCATCGTCCATTCCCGCCCGCATGCAAGGCTCTTGAACGGCCTCGTCATGGCGCCGGAGCTGCACATGCGCCAGACATCAGAGGGCCGCATCATCGCCGGCAGCGATTTCGGCGGCGGTCAGCCGGGCGAGGACCAGCATGCGACGGCGCAAGCCCTGTTCGCCAAGGTGAAGGCAGCACTTGCCGACAGCCAGTCGCTCGCCATGGACTTCTTCACCGTCGGCTACCGCCCGACGCCGAAGGACGGTTTCCCTATGATCGGCGATGTCTGCGACGGCCTCTATATCGCCGTCATGCACTCCGGCGTGACGCTGGCGCCACTGGCTGGCCTGCTCGCCTCCAGCGAGATTTTGCAGGGCGAGAGCGATCCGATGCTCGCGCCGTTCCGGCCCACCCGCTTCCTCTGACAACGCAAGCAGCGCTGACCGACAAATGCCCTCGGCTATGTTTTAGTATGTTGCAAGCGATCCCCCCTGCCCCTAACATGCGACACGTTCGATAGCAGGCTATCGGGAATGTGATAGCGCGTTGAGGGCGGATATCGTGATTGAAGTCTCTGCTGTTACCTGTTGGAAACTTGTGTCCGCGGCCGCTCTCTCACGCGTCAGGCGGTGCCAGTGCCGATGAAGCGTAGCCTGCGTTTCTTCCCCAAGGCTTCGATCGGTACATACCTGATCGCGATGGCTGTTGCCGTGGCGCTCCCCATTTTCGCGCTGGTGGCGCTGTTGCTCGGCCAGCTGGAAGACAGCCAGCGTTCGATCCTGAAGCGCGAGACCGCGCAGGACGCGACCGCTCTAGCCCGCACTGTCGACCGCCAGCTGCAGGACATGGCGACCACGCTGCGGCTGCTCTCGACCTCGCCAGAACTCGAGCACGACGATTTCGCCGCCTTCCATAACCGCACAGAAACCGCGATGCGTGGCGACACGCTCTACGTGCTGGCGGTGGACAAATCGGGCCAGCTCCTTCTCAACACCCGCGTCGATTACGGCACGCCACTCGGCAAGGTGGCCAATCTGCCATCGGTCGAATCGGTCATCCGCTCCGGCCGCATCGAGGCATCCGATGTCTTCATGGGCCGCACCAGCGGCGAATGGGTCTACAATGTCGCCATGCCCGTCAAGATCGGCGACGTCGCGGCCCTGATCGTCACCCAGAACGCCAAGGACCTCGCCAAGATGGTCTCGACGGAGGGCCTGTCGTCCGACTGGTCGGCCGCTATCCTTGATCAGAGCGGCCATGTCGTCGCCTCCGCCGGCGCCACCAACCTCGCCTTCGGCCAGCCTTTCGACCCGCGCATTCTGCCTCAGCTGATCAATTCGAGCGGCGTCTACGAGGATAGCGTCATCATGCCAAAGGCTCTGCTCGGCTATGCGCAGATCCCCGGCTGGTCTTGGAAGGCCGTGGTCTGGGGACCGGTCGCCACCGCCCAGGCCTCGATCCTCACGACATGGCGCTTCCTGATCATCGGCGGCATCGCGCTGTTTCTGGTCGCCATCTTCGGCGCCTATATCGTCGCCCGCCAGGTCCGCACCACCATCCGAGCCATCGCCGACATGGCAAACCGCATGGGCGAAGGCCACATCGTCGCGCCGATCGAAACCAGCGTGATCGAGGCAAACCGCGTCGCCGTGGCCCTCTCCAACGCCTCCTTCGACCGCAGCCAGACGGAAGACCGGCTGCATTTCGTCATGAACGAGCTCGTCCACCGCACCAAGAACCTGCTTGCGCTCGCCCAGGCGATGATGCGCCAGATCGCCCGGCAGGCAAGCTCGGTCGAGGAATACCAGGCAGCCGTCGCCGATCGTCTGGAGGGGCTGGCGCGCTCCATCCAGCTTCTGACCAGCGAACAATGGGCCGGCGCGTCGCTACGCCGCGTCATCGACATCCATCTCGAAGCCTTCCCCCACGCCCTGCAGCAGATCGAGGTGACGGGCACCGATTTCATGCTGAAGCCCGAAGCCGTGCAGAACCTAGGCCTCACCCTGCATGAGCTCGCCACCAATTCGATCAAGTACGGCGCGCTCTCCGTCCCCCAGGGCCGCGTCCGGCTCTACTGGCAGAGCATCCAGGAAGACGAGCACACCGAGGAGATGCTCCGCGTCGTCTGGGACGAGCGAAACGGCCCGCCTGTGACAGCACCCGAGCGCTCCGGCTTCGGCACGACCGTCATCAAGAACCACGCCGCCGCCGCCTTCAGCGGCAGCGTCCATGTCGACTTCCGCCCGGAAGGCCTGCGCTGGGAACTGACGGCGCCGCGCCGCGTGCTGCAGCGCGACTGAGACGATCGACTGCCTGATATGCGCGCACGAACGAAATCCGGGTAGTCACCCACCCGGATCGATCATTTCAAATTATCTGGATAAGCTCGTTAGCCGCGCTTAGCGCAGCAGCACGAGGCCGGCGATGAAGACGATCAGCAGCACCACGATGCCGCCGAGCAGGCCGGCGCCTGCGAAGAAGCCGGCGGTCATGCCGAGCAGCAGCGCAACGAGGAACAGCGTGCCGAACTTCGCGGCCACCAGGAACATGTTGTAGGTCTGCTCGTGCGCTGGATAGTCCATCGGCGCGCCGACTTCGGCGGGTCCGGTATTGTGCTCGGCCATGCTTGTCATCTCCCTGAAACCCCGGCCCGCAATATGATGCGGCCGCATGCCTTTCTCATCCACGCGCTCCCACGCGCAAATGTCCCGCTAGAGGAATTACACAAAGCCCGGAAAAGCGCAATGCATGAGAATGCCGCAGGCGAGCGGCCGTCTCATGCATTGCTGATCGCCGCTCAAAGCGGCAGATCGGTTCCGAGATCGCCCTCGGGCATGAAGCGCGCCGTGGGAATGATGTTGAGCGGCGGCATGCCCCCGACGGGATCGCGCGAGAACATCATCCGCTGCTCGCTGGCGCTGGAGATGAAGAACGGATAGCGCGTCAAGAGCTTGCGGCCGACCTCGATCACATTGGTCGCCATCAGCGTCAGCTCGAAGCCGTAGGTCTCTGTCATCCGGTTGGCGACGACGGTATCGGCGTAAAAGACGCGCTTGTAGAAAGCCGCATGCGCGGGGCGCACATGCTGCATCACGCGGTCGGCCCTGAAGTGTGCGGCCGCCACGATGTTCGGCCGCAGCGTCAGGTAAGGCAGCCACGGCAACTCGGTGCTGAGCTCCGGATCGGCGGCGAACCGCGCCGGATCGACGAGGCTGAGGCCGGCATCGAGGAACGCATCCATCTCGGCCGGAAAGATCCCACCCGATTGCGACACGCGATGATCGGGTGTCACGTGGTGGATGCGGATCGTGCTGACCAGTTGCTCGTAATAGTAGAGACCAAACACATAGGCCTGGCTGTCGAAGTCGGCATCGTCGATCATCGACTTGGCCGCGACAGGCAGCACCTCGCGCGCCTTGTAGGCTTTGTAACGCAGCCGCTCGACCTCTTCCATGTCCTCACCGCTCTCAATACGGCGGTATTCCACGTGGTCCATTATTTCGAGAATTTTGCTGCTGAAATCACTCGTCTTTAAAGAGTTGTCCACCATTGCATCCCGGCCCAAAAGTTAATGGGCCATTAATCATATGGAACCGCGAGAAGGGCAAGAATTAATTAAAATTTGCCTTAGATTTGAGCTGTTAAGGTTAACGCGAACACGGAAAACACACGCTTATAAGCGTGGTCTTAAACATTCTGACGGGTGGATTTATGCAACTCTCGGGCGTTTGCGCGGCGTCGAGCGGCGGCTCAGGCTCTGCGAGAGGAGCACGATGTTCTGCGACGGAACGGCCGGCGAGAACACGTAGCCCTGGACGAGATCAGTCGCCCGGTACTTGTTGAGAAGCGCCAGCTGCTCGGTCGTCTCGACACCCTCGGTGACGATCTTCAGGCCGAGCTCGCGCGCCAGGTTGACCGTGCCGCGCAGCAACTTCAGGCGGCGACCATCCTCGACGATGTTGCGCAGGAAGGAGCGGTCGATCTTGACGATATCAAGCGGCAGCGTGTCGAGATAGCTGAGGCTGGAGAAGCCGGTGCCGAAGTCGTCGATGGCAATCGTGATGCCCGAGGCGCGAAGCTGCGCCAGGATGGCGCGCACGGCGGCCGGCTCGTCGATCAGGCAGCTTTCGGTGATCTCCAGATGCAGCCGCTCCGGCTCCAGGCCGGAATTGTCGAGCGCCTGGGCAACGACCGCCAGGATATCGGCGTCGCGCAGGTCGCGCGCCGAGAGGTTGACCGAGACGGCGACGTGCTCCGGCCAGGTCATGCAGTCGGCGCAGGCCTTCATCAGCACGAAGCGGGTGATCTCGGAGATGATGCCCATCTCTTCGGCGAGACGGATGAAGACATCCGGCGGGATCGAGCCCTTCTCGGGGTGCACCCAGCGCGACAGCGCCTCGGCGCATTCGATCCGCGTGCCATCGGCCTTGAACATCGGCTGGTAGGCGACGCTGAGGCCCTGGTTGGCGACGGCTTCGCGCAGATCCGCCTTCAGCTTCTGCTGCTCGATATAGCGGCCATCCATTTCGCGCTCGAAGCCGGCAATGCCGCCGCGCTCCTTGGACTTTGCTTCCGATAGCGCGAGATCGGCCTTGATGCTCCATTCGTCCATGGCGAATGCATCGCTCTCGAGGATCGCGAAGCCGGCCGAGAGCGAGACCAGGAAGGTCACGTCATCGGCTTCGTAATTACCCTGGATCGCGGTGTGGACGCGCCGAATCTCGGCGTCGAGCGCCTCGTTATCCTTGGCATGCGGGAAGAACAGGATGAACTGGTCACCCATCAGGCGGCCGACGATGGCCTTGCGCGCCTGTTCCTCGATCCGGTTGGCGATATTGCACAGCAGATGGTCGCCGGTGATATGGCCGCGCATATCGTTGACGTGCTTGAACTCGTCGATATCGAGAACCATGAAGCCGACAGGGCCGCGCTTCTTGTGGTGCTTGTTGAGATAATCCTGCACGAGATGGCTGAAATACTCGCGGTTCGGCAGCCCCGTCAGCGCGTCGTAGCGCACCATGTGCAAGATCTTCTGCGCCGCCTTCACGCGGCTCGACACATCCTCGAAGATCAAGACGGCGCCGCCATCGGCGCGGCGGCTGGCGGAAAACTCGAGCGACAAGTCTTCGGGGAAATGAATGAGCGTGCGCGACAACTTGCCTTCGGCGACATGCGTCATCTGCCTGAGGATCAGCTCCGGCTGCGTCGAATCCATGAAGCTGTAGCGCGCGCCATAGCGCAGCACCGCGCCGAGATCGCGGTCCTTCAGCCGGCCAGGATCGCCGATCTTCAGGAGATCGCAGGCCTTGCGGTTGATCACCTGGATGCGGTTTTCCGGATCGACCATGACGAGGCCGTGCGGCATGTTGTTAAGCGCCGTGTCGAAACGATCGGCGATCTGGGTGATCTCGCGGCGGGCAATCACGTTCTCATAGAGAAACTCGCGCACGCCATTTGCCATGGCCCGCGTCGTCAGGCCGAACGGGATGAGAAACACCGACAGCATGGTGCGATAGAAATCGAGCGCCATAAGGCTGCAGAGGATCATCGGCAGGCAGCAGGCCAGCGTCTGCAGGTCGATCGCCTTCTGCGAACCATAGTTGCGGCCGACGACCGAGACCATGGAGGCCATCGTCACCGCCGTGCAGGCGAGTTCGGCGAACGGGTCCTGCAGGAAGAAGATCGCGTAGCCGCTGCCGATGCCGAGAATGGCGGCGGTCGAGGCGGCACCGATCACATAGACCGTTTCCCAATGCTCGATCCGCTCGCGCGAAAGCGTCGACTTGTCCACCTTGTCGAACATGCGAAAGGTGATCATGCGCGCGACAAAGACGATGAGGAACGCGATGGAGAGCAGGACGTAAAACGGGGAATCGGTTTTGGCGGCGACGGCGAGAAACGCGACGACATGCACGGCCACACCCGCGACGAGCGTCATCCGGTTCCCGAAAAGGGAACTCACGAAAGACAGATATACGTCAGTAGGGACCCTGTTCGGGTTATGTGGCTTCATCCATACTTTCCCTGTGCGGCGAAACATTACCGCCAACCCTTTAAAAATTGATTTCAGGCCACGCACACATTTGGTTGATTTTTCTACAATCTTAGCGAGAGCTACGACGCGAATCGGCTGTTTTTGCAGCTTGTCGGGGATGTTTTACAATAAGGCGGTCCATCCAGAGGTTGTCGCCATCCTCCCCGGCAAGTGCTGCTGGCGGTTCGCCCGCCATATAAGACTATAATCCAACATCCGGGCTTTCCGCTTCCAATTTCAGGGTCCCTGATCTACCACTTGAGGTGGGAGAGCATGGGGTAAAACCCATGAAATAGGAGGGGGAAAGGCATGCCGGTTTTTCTAGCCGCCAGCCGGCTGATCGATGCTGTCAGCCAGTTCATGGGCAAGCTGTCCGAATATATGGTGCTGTTCTGTTGCCTGATCAGCGCCGCCAACGCGCTGATCCGCTACACCTTCAATTACAGCTCCAACGGCTGGCTCGAGATCCAGTGGTATCTCTTCGCCTTCGTCGTCGTGCTCGGCGCCGCCCATACGCTGCGAATGAACGAACATGTCCGCGTCGACCTGATCTACGGCTCGGTGTCCGACCGGGCGCGTCTGTGGATCGACACGATCGGCCTGATCGTCTTCCTGCTTCCGGCCTGCATCTTCCTCACATGGCTCTGCTGGCCCTTCTTCTGGCTTTCCTATGTCCAGCACGAGGTCTCTTCCAACGCCGGCGGGCTGATCCGCTGGCCGGTCAAGCTCATCCTGGTCGCGGGCTTCGGCCTTTTGACGCTGCAGGGTCTCTCCGAGCTGATCAAGCGCATCGCCGCGCTGACGGGTCATTTGGTCGTCGAGACCAAATACGAAAAGCCGCTGCAGTAACCGCGACCGGGAGGAAAGCCATTGTTCGATTTCGGCATCATTCCGCCGGCCATGTTCGTGGGCATGGTCCTGTTCATGCTCTACGGTTTCCCGGTGGCCTTTTCGCTCGCCGCCGTCGGCCTGTTCTTCGGCATCATCGGCGTCGCCACCGGCCATTTCAGCGAGGCCTTCCTGCAGGCGCTCCCATTGCGCTTCTTCGGCATCGTCTCCAACGATCTCCTGCTCGCCATCCCCTTCTTCACTTTCATGGGCGCCATCCTGGAGCGCTGCGGCCTGGCGGAGGACCTGCTCGAGGGCATGGGCAAGCTCTTCGGCCGCATCCCCGGCGGCCTTGCCTATGCGGTCATCCTCGTCGGCGCGGTGCTCGGCGCCATCACCGGAACGGTCGCCGCCTCCGTCATCACCATGGGCGTCATCTCGCTGCCCATCATGCTGCGCTACGGCTATAGCCCGAGGCTCGCCACCGGTGTCATCGCGGCATCCGGCACCATCACCCAGGTCATCCCGCCCTCCCTCGTCCTCGTCGTCCTCGCCGATCAGCTCGGCAAGTCGGTGGGCGACATGTATCTCGGCGCCATCGGCCCCTCGATCCTGCAGGTGGCGATCTTCATGATCTACATCCTGATCCTGTCGATCGTGAAACCCGCCTCCGTGCCGCCGTTACCGAAGGAGGTGCGCGGCGATTTCACCTGGGCGCTGCTCTTCAAGGTTCTGTCGGGCATGGTGCCCTCGATCGTGCTGATCTTCCTCGTGCTTGGCACCATCTTCATGGGTCTCGCGACCCCCACCGAAGCCGGCGCGCTCGGCGTCGTCGGCGCCATGGCGCTCGCCGCCATGCACCGCCGCCTGACCTGGCCGCTGATGCAGGAAGCGATGCGCTCCACCATGCATATCACGTCCATGGTGGTGATGATCCTGATCGGCTCCACCTGCTTCAGCCTCGTCTTTCAGGGCATGGACGGCTCGCGCTGGATCGAGCACATGCTCTCGGGCATCCCCGGCGGCCCGGTCGGCTTCCTGATCTTCGTCAACATCTTCATCTTCGTGCTCGCCTTCTTCCTCGATTTCTTCGAGATCGCCTTCATCGTCATCCCGATGCTGGCCCCGGTTGCCTCCGCGCTCGGCATCGACCTGATCTGGTTCGGCGTGCTGATCTGCGTCAACATGCAGACGAGCTTCATGCACCCGCCCTTCGGCTTCGCACTCTTCTATCTCCGCTCGATCGCCGACCGCAGCGTCAAGACCTCCGACATCTACATGGGCGCCCTGCCCTGGGTCGGCATGCAGCTCATCCTCGTCGCCATCGTGATCTTCTGGCCGCAATCGGTGACCTACTGGCTGAAGAAGGGGCCGGAGGTGGATCTGAACACGATCAAGATCGAGGTCCCTGGCTTTGGCGGCAACGGGCTTGGTACTCCACCCGGCATGCCGGGCCTGGCGCTGCCGCCGATGAACGGCTTGCCGGGGCAGCCGCCGGCGCAGGTGAAGCCCGCGCAGCCGGATTTGAGCCAGCCGCCGGTGATCAAGTAGGGGTTTCAGTTGGATAGGGGGTAGATAACTCGGAGCCCGGAGCCCCCTCATCCCCGGTGCAGCAAGCTGCACCTGAACCCTTCGGGCCACCTTCTCCCCGCTGGGGCGAAGGGAAGATGGAGCGAGCGGCTCGCCCCGAGTCTCTTCTCCCCAGCGGGGAGAAGGTGCCGGCAGGCGGATGAGGGGGCCAAACGGCAGAACGTCAGCCCCCTCAAATTCAGATCTTCCCAGCCCGCTGCTGGATCATCATGAACGTGTCGAACGTATATTCCGACAGCTGCATCCAGAGATACGCGTCGCGCTTGAACGCCGTCTGATCCTCGTAGATCTTCTTGAAGTAGGGATTGGACGCCGAAATCTCCGCATAGATCCCAAGCGATGCCTGGAAGCAGGCTTCCATGATCTCCTGGCTGAAGGGCCTGAGCGTAGCACCCTCGGAGACCAGCTGCTTCAGCGCCGGCGGGTTCTTCATGTCGTACTTCGCCATCATGTTGGTGTTGGCAAACGCGCAGGCATCGGTGAGTGCCGCCTGGTAGTGCTTCGGCAGGCTATTCCACTTTTCCAGGTTGAAGAAGGCGTGCACCGTAGGCCCGCCCTCCCACCAGCCGGGATAGTAGTAATACTTCGCGACCTTATGCAGGCCGAGCTTCAGGTCGTCGTATGGGCCGACGAACTCGGAGGCGTCGATCGTGCCCTTTTCCAGCGCCGGATAGATATCGCCGCCGGCGATCTGCTGCGGGATGACGCCGAGCTTGCTGATCACCTGGCCGGCGAGGCCGGCAATGCGCATTTTCACGCCCTTCAGATCATCCAGCGTATTGATTTCCTTGCGGAACCAGCCGCCCATCTGGGCGCCGGTATTGCCCGCCGGCAGGCCGTAAATGCCCTGCGTGGCGTAGAATTCGTTCATCAGCGTATTGCCGTTGCCCTCGTAGAACCAGGCATTGGTGAGGCGCCCGTTGAGCCCGAAGGGAATGGCGGTGCCGATCGCGTAGGTCGGGTCCTTGCCGACGAAGTAATAGGAGCAGGTGTGCGCCGCTTCCACCGTTCCGGCGCTGACGGCATCGGCCGCCTGCAGGCCGGGAATGATTTCGCCGGCGGCAAAGGGCTGGATGGTGAAATTGCCGTCGGTCGATGCGGCCAGATGCTTGGCGATATCGTCGGCCGCGCCATAGATCGTGTCCAGGCTCTTCGGAAACGACGATGTCATGCGCCAGGCGATCTTCGGATTTTCCTGGGCGATGGCGGGTGCCGCCAGAGCCGAGGCAGCAACGGCGCCGACGCCCGCTGTTCCTGCCTTCTTGAAGAATGAACGACGATCCATCAAAAACCTCCCATTGTTGGTTCAGCAGGGCCAAACTCTCCCCACCCGCGGAACGAGGGAAGCTAAGCATGCGGACGCAGGTGATTCAAGCGCCGGCCTATTAGTCTTTGGGATCACGACACCAATATGGCGAGTAGCGCATTTCGATCGGAATCAGCGGCTTAGTCGTCTCGTTGCCGTCTCGTCGCGTGGGCGGCGCATGGCTTTGCCGCAATTTGGCCGGGCACATCAGGCACACGTTGACAGGAAAGCCGTTCTGGTTTCTCTCATTGGCAAGAGATGATCGCCCTCAGGATAGACAATGACCAAGCCCATCGTCGCCGTTCCCGCCGATATCCGCAGCTTTGACGGCGCCACCTGGCATGCCGTGCAGCACCAATATGTCCGCGCCGCGCTGAACGCATCAGGCGTCATGGCCTTCATCATCCCGGCCTTCGAGGAAGGCTACGACATCGACGCCATTCTCGACCGCGTCGACGGCGTCCTCGTTTCCGGCTCGGCCAGCAACGTCCACCCCGCGCGCTACGGCAAGGAAGCGACCGAGGCCGACGGCCCCTTCGACCCCGCCCGCGACGCGACCTCGCTGCCCCTCATCCGCCGCGCCATCGACCGCGCCATCCCGCTGCTCGCCATCTGCCGCGGCATCCAGGAACTGAACGTCGCGCTCGGCGGCACGCTCGCCAGCGAGATCCAGGACCAGCCCGGCATCTGGGACCACCGCAAGCCCGATAATGTCGACCGCGACGGCATGTACGCGATCCGCCAGAACGTGCATGTCAGAGAAGGTTCCTGCATCGCAGGCATTGTCGGCTCCGGCGAGATCAAGGTGAACTCACTGCACCGCCAGGCAATCGCCGAGACAGCACCCCGCCTTGCGGTCGAAGCTGTCGCCGAGGACGGCACGGTCGAGGCCGTCTCCGTCATCGACGCAAAAGCCTTTGCCGTCGGCGTGCAATGGCATCCCGAATACTGGGCCGAAACCGACAAGCCCTCCAACCAGCTCTTCACCGCATTCGGCGACGCCGTCCGCGACTATGCAGCGACCAAGCTGCCGGCCAAGGCTACGAAGGTGGTGGCGTAGGCCGAGAAAAACTCTTTGTTTTATCGCATGTCGTCGCCGCAAAACCGCTGCACACTTTTGCGCGACATGCTTAGCCCCGCCGCGCCCAGCGCAGGCCGCCCACGACGGCGATGGCAAGAAGCGGCCAGATCGCCCAGAAGGTGCCGTGCCATGAGAGAAGGTTGATGCCGATCAGCCCGAGCGCCGAGATGGCAAGCGCCACAAGCCGCGCATCGAACCGCTCCTGCAGATGCGCCCAGCGCATCGCCGCGACATAGGCCAGCGCCAAGAGCGGCCAAGCCGCCCAGAAGACCCCGTGCCATGTCAGCGTGTTGATGACGACGAGTGCTGCCGCGATCACGCCGAGCACCGCAAGGTTCCGTCGCTGGTCCGCGCTCTGGCCCTCGCGCTGACCCGGCAACACGCCGGCCATCGGACCCGGTCGATTACCGCCCAACGGACCCGGCCCCGCCGATTGAGCCGCAGCGCCCGACGGCATCCCGGCGGCACGCACATGCCCCGCCGCCGCATCGCCAGCACCGTCCCCGATCCTGACGACATAGCTCGGCACCGCCTCGGCGACGTTCTTCACGTTCAGCGGCCCGAGGAAATCGAACCCGACAGCTACCTTGTTGCGCACCTGGTCGTAAACAGTGTTCGAAATCACCACGCCGCCGGCCGGTGCCTGCGCCTGCAGCCGCGCGGCGATATTGACGCCGTCGCCATAGATATCGCTGCCCTCGACGATCACGTCGCCAAGATTGATGCCGATGCGAAACAGCATGCGGCCATCGGCAGGCCGGGCGGCGTTCAACCCCGCGAGCTCGTTCTGCACGTCGACGGCGGCGCGCACCGCCTCGACCACGCTCGGAAACTCGGCGATCAGCCCGTCTCCCCAGGTATTGACCACCCGCCCGCCATGCGCCTCAATCAGCCGGGACATCCGGTCGCGATATCGCTTCAGCGTCTCGAGCGTCCCCTCCTCGTCGACGCCCATCAGCCGCGTATAGTCCTGCACATCCGCCGAAAAGATCGTCGTCAGCTTGCGCTGCGTCTCACTCGGAACCTCCGCCACCTCGCCTCCCCCTCGCATGACCTCGTGCGTTGCATCCTAGCGCCAAGTGTCCATGAAAGTCGAGCAAATGGGACCGTGCGCAGATCCTCGGGACGAGCCCGAGGATGACGTCGAAAGGATGTTTGCCCCGGTGTTTCAATAGGTTACGGAGATGCGCCATTTACTCAGCCGTCATCCTCGGGCTCGTCCCGAGGATCTAAGCACGCATCCAAGAATGCAACGGAAATGGGGAAGCAGGACGGCGGCAGTAGACGAAACTGTCATTGCAGACGTTGGCCGATCTTTGGCGTGGCCTACCCGCTGCCGACGAGACGACACTGCTGACTTCTTGCTGGCGCCAAGTGTCCATGAAAGTCGAGCAAATCGGACTGTGCGCAGATCCTCGGGACAAGCCCGAGGATGACGTCGAAAGGATGTTTGCCTCGGTGTTTCAATAGATTACGGAGATGCGCCATTTACTCAGCCGTCATCCTCGGGCTCGTCCCGAGGATCT
>NZ_JBMDKV010000026.1:0-59082 GCF_057809895.1 Rhizobium sp. FG113
CCGCGGCAGCATTATGCCGCCGCTACCGTGGCCGACTTTTGCACCGCCGCTCTCAAGGCGAGGGGGTGATCTTCGTCCAGTGCAAACCAGCGCTTGGTCTTCTTCGGCCTGGTGTCTTCGTATTCGCAGAAGGTCGTCCAGGGGACGATGCAGCGGTTGGTGGGGCCCAGCCAGCGTCGCCAGTGCGAGGAGCTGATGTTGCGGATATTGGTGACGCCGCAGTCCGGCTTGCCCTGCAGGATCGTCGGTGGTGATGGCATGCCCCAGGTCAGCATCGCCATCTCACGCCCCTCCGGCGTATTGCGCACCACCGGCCCGTACCGGTCCGGATAGACGTCGAGCGATGGCTGCAGATTGCCTAGCCGGTCCATCGCTTGTGTCAGCGCTCGTATCGCCTCCTGATTGGTGGAGACGTTATAGAGATTGCACATCTTCCCCTCACAGCTTTCTGTCGCGCCACACCGGGCGGCGCACGGTTTTCACCTCGACCAGCTCACGGACAACAAGCCCGACCACTTCGCTGGCCAGCAGCATCTTGAACTGCACGATCATGTGGGTCTTGCTTCCGCATCCGTCGCAGCGGAAGCGATGCTGCAGTTTCAGCACATGCAGGTCCTGCTGCAAGAGCTTTTGGATGTCGTTCGGCCGATAGTATCTGGTAATCTTTCAGTCGGTGCATCTGACCCTGACGAACATGCCCTGTCGATCCGCGTCCGAGAGTTTCGGAATCTGGTTCTCCCGGTAGGGGTGGGCACGCCCTTTGTAGATAACCGAGGGCGTGCATCAGGCTCTGCGGGATGCACTACGAATGTCGACATACGGAGTGGGCATCGGGATCATCGGTCGTAGCTCGGTTTCCAGCCGCGCGTCATGCCATGGCTCATGGCCCCTTCCGTCAGCACCAGCTCGCGACGCAGGTGTCGGCAGTCGTCGAGCAGCGTCTGGACGGCCGCCAGGGCATCTCCGCCGTGATAGGCAAGCAGTTCCTCAAGTTCGTTCCGCGCCTGTTCGTGTGCGGCATCTTTGGGCTTTGCAGACACGGCTTCTCCTTCACGCGCGAGCATGTTCTCAACCTGTGGACAATCTGTGGATAGCCACTCCAGCGCGGCTGCCGATGTTCTTATTATGTTCTTCTATGACTGCCAGAGTCAATGAGGATTCTTTTTAAGCTTTGTCTGCTGCAATCGCTGCATGACCAAGCCGCCGCGCAAGCCGACGACAAAGCCGCTGCTGAAGGACGACAAGCCCCCGCTCAAGAGCAGGCCGATCAGGAAGCGCGACCCGAAGCAGCCGCGGCTGCCGTTTGATCCGATGCCGGAGCGGGTGGAGCCATGCCTGGCGCTGCTTAAACCCAAGCCCCCGCATGGCAGCGAGTGGTCCTACGAGATCAAGTGGGACGGGTACCGGATTTCCCTCCACATTGAGCCGGGGAGGGTGCGGATCATCACCCGCGGCGGCCATGACTGGACGCATCGCTTCCCAGCCATCGCTGAAGCGGCCAGGCCCCTCTCGACGCACACAATGATCCTTGATGGCGAGGCGGTGGTTCTCGACGACGAAGGACGATCTGACTTCGGACTGCTGCAGCGGTCATTGGGAGCAACCGGCAAGCAAGGCGGCAAGCTGCCGTCGCAGAATTCCATCCTCTATGCCTTCGACCTTCTCTACTTCGACGGCCACGACCTGCGAGGTGTAGAGTATCGCGCCCGCCGGCATCTGTTGGAGGATGCACTGGCAGGGCAGCAGGGAGCGATCCGCCTGTCGGAAGAGGTGAATGAGGACCCGGATGTTCTGCTGGAACATGCGTGCCGCCTGGGACTCGAAGGCATTATCGCCAAGCACCGCGACCGTCCCTACCGATCCGGCCGCACCGGCGACTGGATCAAGGTCAAGTGCGTCCAGAGCGACAGCTTCGTGATCGTCGGCTATGAGCCATCCACCGCCGTGCCCGGTGCCATAGCCAGCCTGCTGCTCGCTGCCCGTTACCGAGACGGGTTCGTCTATGTCGGCAGTGTCGGGACCGGCTTCAAACATGACGAGGCGAGGGCGCTGAAGAAGACCCTCGACAAACTGAAGACACGCCTTCCTCCGGTCCAGGTGCCGGGCAAGAACCTGGTGCTATGCAGCCCGACGCTGATTGCGGAAATCGAGTATCGCGCCTGGACGGACGACGGCAAGCTTCGGCATCCAAGCTATAAGGGGCTGCGAGAGCGGCAGGACAATGCGGATATTTTCAAGATGAGTGAACAGGGCTGAGGCCGCGTGAAGCTCGCGACAGTTGACGCTACACCATTCAAGAGGTGATGCCGCGATCGAAGCGTATCGGCTCGTTGTTGAACGCTGCCGGCTCCAGCGGCTGATTATTCAGATCCACGACTTGGTCCGCTAGCCCGCGAAGCTCGCCTGCAATGACCATGAGAGAAGCAACCGCCTGAGACAAGGCAACGTCGTCTCGATCTGCAACTGCCTCAAGTTCCTCGCCTTCTGACATCGCTCATCCTCCGCCATTGATCGGGCGGAAAAAGCTAAGGCAGCGACAGGCGCAGGCAAACACCACCAGCTTCATCAAAAAGAGGTATAGGCCTACACCCTCTTCAACGATAGCGGGCACCCATAGCTCCTAAGGGCGGTCACGAGAGCAAGGAGTTCGAGGGTGGGAACTCGTTCGGGGGACGGCCGCATTGCTCTCGCGACACAGCAAGAACGGCACCATATGACCTCGGTTGCTGCTCCAATAAAGCAGGCCGACCTTTAGTTCCTCAGCCTAGAAAGCTCCAGCCTTCATTGCCAAGCAGAGTGGAACTGCCGAGAGACCGATGGCGACCAGCCAGCTGACGCCAAACTTTATCAGATACGTCCGCTTCGCCTTGGCCGCGTCCCACTCATACTTCATGCGCCACTCCACCCACTGCTGCGGCAGAGAACCATCGAAGTGAGACTGAGTCGAGTGCAAGCCTGCAACAGAAGCCGCTAATAGAAGAGAAGCATAGCTGTAGATGCCACGGCAACCAGCGTCACCGACGCCCGGATCTTCCTGATTCTCATCTTGGCAAACCGTTCAGCATTCCATTCGTAGATCATGAACATCTCCATATATGTTCACACCCTAATATGCGTAGCTTGCTGTTGCCTGCCCGGGCTCAAGAAAAACCCCGCCTGGTGACGCGCTGAGGTAGCCGCCTGCCATTGGGGGAGTAGCGGCAGCACTTCAATCGCACGGTCGGCGCCACAACGGTAGCCCGATTGGGCTCTGGTGGTACGGTAAAATAGAAGAGTCCGCTTACTGATGCCGTGGCCCAAGGCGGCACATCAACCGCGGGACCAAGGGGCTTTGGAGTGTACGTGGCTGCTTCTATCATGCGAGCAGTGTGGCGATGTCGGCATGAGCCCAAGATGAACCGGCCAAGTAGCCCCCCTGCAGAAGGCAAGCCTTGGCTGAAAGTCTAGCTTCGAGCGCTTGCACGATGCATGGCAGAAATAGAAACAAAGGAGGGCCAAGACCGCTGGTCCAATTTCTTCACCTAGGCGACAGATCCTTAGGGGGCATGTCCTGCCAGCGCGTAACAACATAGTGGAGAAGCTAACCCAAGTGCATCAGGCCGCTTGCAGGGTAGGTCATCACGCCTCATCCTGCAAATGCGCCATGAACACCTCGGCTGGCGTCTTGTAGCCAAGGCACTTCCGCGGCTGGTCGTTGAGGTGGCGGGCAAGGTGGATCAGGTCGTGCTGCGAGACGGCTGCCAGATCTGTTTTGCTTGGCATGAAGCGGCGAATGCGTTTGTTGGTGTTTTCTATGGCTCCCTTTTGCCACGGCGCACTTGGGTCGCAAAACCAGCTCCTCGCACCAATGCCATCTTCCAAAGCCCTGAACCCGGCAAACTCGGTACCGCGATCAAACGTGAAGCTCTGACGCGCGAATGCCGGCAAAGGAGAAAAAGCTCTGATGATCTTGTCCATGATCGGGCGAGAATGTCGGCTCGGATTCTTGATCAGAACGGTGTAGCGGCTCTTACGCTCCACGAGAGTGGTGACATTGGCATGGCCAAGTGGACGTTCGAAGATGAGGAGGTCTCCCTCCCAATGCCCAAACCTTGATCTATCTCCAATGAAATCAGGTCTTTGGGATATCCTGTGAGTGGCAGGAAACACACCGTCGCGCGGCTTCCTGGAGCGCAGTGGACGGCGTTTGCGACGCGCCTCCGGCAGATACTGATAAAGGCCCAGCTCATCAGCCTCCTTGCTGTAGATGAAGCGATAGATTGTCTCTTTACAGACGCGGACGAGGCTAGGTCCGGCCAACAACAGGCGTCCGGCGATCTGCTCAGGCGACCAGCGTGCCTCCAATTGGTTGATGATCTCCGTGCGCAAGTCCGTGTGCCGCCGCAGCTTTCTCAGCCGGCGTCGCCGTTCTTTGGAGATATCGTGCGCTACCGTACTGTAGTAGCCGTCGTAGCCAGGCAGTTCGCGATCCTCAAATCTATTGCGCTTGATCTCGCGGTAGATGGTCGAGCGATGGCGGCCAAGCTGACGGGCCATTTCGTTGACGGGAGCTCTTGCCGCCACCAACTGATGTAGGCGTCGTCGGTCGGCTAGGGTCAACTGCGTGTAGCATCGGGACATGCCAAAATCTCCAAAGTGAAGCCATTGAAATTACTGGCATGTCGCACTTGGAAATAGAATGTATCTTTTCGTTCGATTTGTGGCGGGAGAGTTGGAATGTCCGGCGGTTTGCAAGGTAGAAATGTCCGCGTGGTCATCACACGGCACAACGGTCAGCCCCGATCTGAGCGGCTGATCCCGGTTGCAAGATCAGATCGGGGCGGGTGGTAAATACACCTCTTCGGCTTTAGCTTTGACACGCCTCACTCCGCAGCCTGCTGTCGCGACATTGCTTTCTGGCGCCGTGCGATCACTGCCGGATCGATCATGAAATCCTTCCGCCGGCCAGGTCCGCGAGCCCGTTTGACGTAGCCATTCTTGTCACTGCTGCTCTTCACCTTCGGCTTGTCCTGCTGCTCCTGGCGCTCCTTGATATAGGCCAGAACATCACCCAACCGCTTGTTCTCGGTGATCGCGGCATGCGTCACCCGCTGGTCCTTGTCGAACACCGTGTAGGGCAGGGAGTAGCCTTTCCACCGCACATCCAGACGACCGTCGGCATAGGCATAGGTCTCGACATAGCGCCCCACCAGCCCACGCGTCACATCGGTCTCCTCCAGCATGATCCGCTGGCGCTCGAACGAAAACGTCAGCTGCGATCCAACATAGCGCTGCTCGCGTTTGCACAGGATCTCCGTCAACCGATCTGGCGCCAGATTCAGCGGCCGATGCAGATCATCAGACCGGGCAGGGGTAACCGCAAAACGCGCATTGTAGTCCTCCATGAAGTCCGGCAAAAACGCGTTGCCGGCCTCCATGCTGTCGATGCCGCAAAGCCTGAGCTCCTTGACCAGGCGGTCCTGCAGCGTCCGGTTCATGCGTTCGACACGACCCTTGGCCTGGCTCGAATTTGCGCATAGAATCTCGATGTTTAACTCGCAAAGTGCACGCCCGAACTGGGTCATGCCCTGGCCACCTTTGGCATCCTTCTTCGCCACCCGGAACACCGAATGCTTGTCCGAATAAAAGGCAATCGGCGCGCCGTGACGGTGGAGATAGAGTTCCAGCGCCTCGAAGTAGGTGAAGGCACTTTCCGAGCGCACGAAACGCAGCTGCATCAGCCTGCCGGTCGCATCGTCGACAAACACCAGCAGCGAGCAAGGCGGCCCGCGATCCTCGAACCAGCGATGCTCCGATCCGTCGATCTGCACCAACTCGCCATAAGCCTCGCGTCGAAGCCGCGGCTGGTGAAACGTCCGGCGCTGCTTGCGCGACAGCCACAGTCCGGCCTCGGACATCCAACCGCGCACCGTCTCGCGTGACACCCGCAAGCCATCGCGCTCAGCCAACTTCTCCGCCGCCAACGTCGGGCCGAAATCCGCATAACGTTCGCGAATCAGCGTCACCGCATAATCGCGAACCCCGTCGCTGATCCGATTGTTCGATGGTCGGCCGATCGCCTTGTGTCGGATCGACGCCGCGCCGCCAGTTCGCATCCGCTCCAAAAGCCGACGCACCTGGCGCTCACTCACGGCAAGAACGTGTGCCGCTGACACCGTAGTCATCCGGCCAGCGGCCACCTTCGATAAAATCTCAATCCGCTGCAGATCGCGCTCGCTCATCGCTATCAATCCCATCTGCAATCTCCCAGGTGCCGTTCAGACCCGGGGAGTGTGACATTCCAACTTTGCAGAAACAGGACATTCTAACTTTGCGGCTACACGATTTTATCGCATAACATGTATTATGGAACCAATGGGTTTGGCAATGGCATCGTCGTAGCTCAGATGCCGGATGTTCCAGCTCCTAACCCCACCGTTTTCGGAAGGTACAGCCATACAAGCCCATCTCGATAACGCTACGGCACGACATTCGGCCTAAGTGGCCCCAAAATGTGAAGTCTCAGTCAGCCTCAGCGAATATTTCCTCGCGTCGCTTTCTAACGATCGACAGAGCCGGAGCGACGATCAGCAAAACTGCGATCGCAAGCATCGTGGCGCTGATCGGACGTTCGACGAAGACGATGGGATTTCCGCGTGACAGAAGCAGAGCGCGGCGGAGATGCTCTTCCATCATGGGGCCGAGAATGAACCCGAGCAGCATCGGCGCCGGTTCGCACCGCAACTTCATAAGGACGTATCCAATCACGCTGAAAAGCACCAGCATCCATGCATCGAACATCGAATTGTTGAAGCTGAAGACGCCGATGCACGTGATGACCAGGATCGTCGGAAACAGGAGGTGATAGGGAAATGTCAGAAGCTTGACCCACAGCCCGACCAGAGGAAGGTTGAGCACCACAAGCATCGCATTGCCGATCCACATGGAGGCGATCAATCCCCAGAACAGCGCCGGTTGCTCCGAGATGACGTTCGGACCCGGCTGGATCCCGTGGATCATCAGCGCGCCAATCATCAGAGCCATGACAGGATTGGATGGAAGGCCGAGCGTCAGCATCGGGATGAATGAGGTTTGCGCCCCGGCATTATTTGCCGATTCCGGACCGGCCAGTCCCTGCAGAACGCCCGTCCCGAACTTCTCGGGCTCTCGGGAGATTTTCTTCTCGATCGCGTAGGACGCGAATGAGGAAAGCGTGGCTCCGCCACCAGGCAGAATTCCAAGAACCGATCCGATCGCTGTTCCTCGAAGGATGGAACCGAGCGCGCTGCGAAAGCGGGAAAGACCTGCCGCAAGCCCGGTGATCTGCACCACTGTCGCCTGTTCCTTTGAAGGGTCCTCGAGGTTTCGCAGGACTTCAGCGATTGAAAATAACCCCATTGCGACGGCAACGATCGACACGCCGTCGGAGAGCTGCAGGGCACCGAACGTGTAGCGCTGAACGCCAGATGTGACGTCCGTGCCCACCAGACCGAGAAGCAGTCCGAGAACCGCCATAGCGATCGCCTTCAAAACCGAGCCGTTGGCAAGGGCAATCGCCGCGATCAGGCCAAGCACCATCAGCGAAAAATACTCTGCCGGCCCAAACAGAAGGGCACCTCGTGCCAGTGGCGGCGCAAGTAGGGCGATGATCACGGTGGAAATCGTACCGGCTATGAACGAACCGATCGCGGCCATCGCGAGCGCCTCCCCGGCCCTGCCCTTGCGGGCCAACTGATAGCCATCGAGCGCCGTGACCACGGAGGATGACTCCCCGGGTGTATTGATGAGGATCGCCGTTGTCGATCCGCCATACTGGGCACCATAGAAGATGCCGGAAAGCATGATGAAACCGGAAACCGGCGGAAGTCCGAATGTCAGCGGCAGCAACATCGCGACAGTCGGAGCCGGTCCAAGCCCAGGCAGAACGCCGATCAGCGTCCCAATCAGCACACCGGCGAAACAATAGAAGAGATTAAGCGGCGAGAGGGCGGTTTCGAAACCGAGCGCAAGGTGTGACAACAGTTCCATATCAGCCTCCGAACCAGGAGCCGATGGCGTAGAGCGGCAGGCCGAGGGCCATACGGAAAATGAGATCGGAACAGATCGTGATGCCCGCGGCCAGAACGAGGGCAGATTTCCAGCGAAAATGCACGCTCGCGGAAGCGGCAAGCACAACCACGATCGGAAGGATCACATAGGTGCCGACGGGCTGTGTCAGGCCAGCGAAGATCGCAATAGCCGCTATTACCCGAACAAAGGGACCAAGCCTCGGCATGACGAAGGTTTCATCGGATATCAGGCTCTTTGCCAAGATCGCACCGCCCAACAGGATGAGCAAACACGACAGAATAATCGGAAAGAAGCCTGGTCCGATCCTGTGCATCGATCCGAAGCCGAAGTCCCGGCCGAGCAGCAGGAAGATCAATCCTGCCGCGATGAAAAACGCTCCCGCCAAGCGGTCTGTACCCATCGACCTATTCACATTGATACCCACTTCGCTTTTGCCTGCTTAAACACCACCGACGATGACGGAGGGATCCTGGAGTGGAGGGGCAGGGAAATGGAGGCCCCGCTGACCCGACAGTCCGCGGTTCGGCGCGACTGCTGCGACCGGCACGGAAACGCCGACGAACTCATTGCCTGCTACCGCCTGCAGATCCTCGCCGTAAAGCTCGCCGCGCAAGCGCTGTTTCAAAGCGGAGAGCACGTCGGCATAGGCGGCATTATCGCTCTGATCGGTCATTTCGTATGGATCCGTTTGCAGGTCGAAGAGCTGGAAACGGGAGCCGGCCGGGTACCAGATGAGCTTGTGACGCCCGTCATGCACCATTCGCATCGCCTTCGGCCCGGCGAGGGCCTCGGCATAGAGGAAAGCGCGGCGCTCGTCAGACACCATCGACAGGCCTTCGCATGTTTCCGGAACCGGCAACCCGGCGAGCGCCAGCAGGGTCGGCATGATATCCTGCAAACCAACGAGACGATCGTCCACGGCTCCCGCCCGCACGCGCCTGTCTGACGCGGCGCCGACAAGGATCATAGGAACGTTTGCGGATCCCTCGTGCATCAGCCGTTTCGCGTAGAGACCATGATTGCCGAGCATGTCGCCATGATCACTCGTGATCAGGATGATTGTGTTGTCGAGAATATGCTCCTCGCGCAACGTGCCGATCAGAATACGAATCTGATGATCGATATGCGTACAGAGGGCATAAAACGCTCGCCGCATGTCGGCGAGCTGTTCGGCCGGCAACTTTGCCCAATAATCACGGGTCAATTGCAGAGGATGGGGAAGTTCCTCATCGACGGCCCATGATCCGACATAGGGCTCGTCGATCGTTCTTGCCCGGTAGCGCTCCAGATAACTTGCCAGCGGAATGAGCGGCGGATGTGGGGGCGTGTAAGAGACATGCCAAAGTCCAGGACGGTTCGGATCGCGGCGCTTGATGCTGCGCGCCGCCGCCCAGGTCGTCCAATTGGTGACATGTAATTCCTCTGCCAGGTGCCAAGTACGCCAGCTGTACTCGTTATTGCTCATCCCATGCATGAACTGCTGGCCGGCATATCCCTTGTCGGCGAGGAACATCTCGTAGTCGTCCGTGCCACCGAGCGCACCGCGCCCCTCCTCGGCCAGGAGCGCGTCGTCGAACCCGATGCGGTCGCGCTGCGGGTAAACATGCAGCTTACCGATCGCCTGGGTCTGATAGCCATGCCGCCCGAAGGTCTGCGCGAGCGTCGGAAGGTCGGACGGCATCCGAAGTGACGGCTGGAACGTGCGGTCACCGTGGCGACGCGGACTGGTGCCCGTCATGATGGTCCGGCGTGCCGGAATGCATATTGGACATTCGGAATAGGCGCGCGAAAACCTCGTTCCGACCGACGCCAGATGATCCAGCGTCGGGGTTTCAATCACCGGATGCCCCGCGCATCCCAGCAGACTGCCCGGCCATTGATCCACGGTTATGAAAATGACATTGGGGCGCACGGCTTCGCCGCTTAGCGGTGAATGCTTCATGAGGATAAGAGACCTGTTATTCCTGGGTGGCACCGGACGAAGCGACGAGAGCTTTCATCTTCTCGTTTTCGGCTGCGATGAAGGTGGCGAATTTCTCCGGCGAGCCGCCGGCAATCCCGATGTTGAGGTCGGCAAATTTGCTCTTGATGTCGTCCTGATGAATGATTTCGTCGATCGCGGCATTGACCTTGCCGACGACCTCGTCGGGGACGCCGGCCGGGAAAAACACACCGTGCCATGAACTGAAGGCGTAGTCCTTGACGCCGGCTTCCGCCATCGTCGGAACATCCGGCAGCGCCTTGGAGCGTTCGGTCCCGGTCACAGCAAGGGCGCGCAAGTTGCCGCTTTTGACCTGCGGTATGGCGGTACCATCAATCATCATTTGCACGTGACCGGCAACCACATCGGTCAAGGCCGGCGCCGAGCCATTGTAGGGAATGTGGACCGGGGCGATATCGGCGAGCGTCTTGAAATACTCGAATGCGAGATGCTGCGGAGAGCCGATCCCGGACGAAGCGTAGGAAAAATCATCCGGCTTTTCCTTCACGAGAGCGATCAGCTCGGCAACCGAATTTGCTTTCAGCTGGGGATTGACGACCAGCAGCAGCGAAACAGAGGTAATCTGTATGACCGGTTTGAAATCCTTGATCGGGTCATAAGTGAGGTTCTTGTAAACATAAGGGCTGATCGCATGCGTGCTGATATCGCCGATCTGCATCGTGTAGCCATCGGGGGCGGCGGCGGCGAGCTGCGTCGTCGCAAGCGTACCGCCCGCGCCGGGACGATTTTCGACGATAACCGTCTGCCCCAATTTTTCGCTGAGCTTTGGCGCGATCGAGCGTGCAAGAAGGTCGGTATTACCGCCTGGAGCGAATGGCACGATCCAGGTAATCGGCTTTGTCGGCCAGGCATCCTGGGCGATAGCGACTACCCCTTGCATGCCCAAAACGATAGCGGCCGCGACTGCGGTTGAAAATAGTCTCTTCATGATCCCTCCCTAAGCCCCACGGCGCTCCCACGCCGCGACAATAGCTGTACCAAAGATAAAATATTAGGTATCTCATCGTTTCCTGATTTAGAAATTAGAGATTCTAATAAGTAACCATGGACCAGAGGCTTCTTTCGTCCTTCGTCGTGCTTGCCGAAGAGCTGCATTTTGTCAGGGCGGCTGCACGGCTACGCGTAACCCAATCCGCCCTTAGCCAGCAAATTGCCAAACTGGAGCAAGAGCTTGACGTCCAGCTCTTCGACAGAACCCGGCGACGCGTCGCGCTGACGGATGCCGGCCGAAGTCTGCTTGAAGAAGGCAGCATTGCGCTCAAGCAGCTGGCGCTGGCAGTCGATATGGCGAAACGGGCAGCACGCGGACATATTGGACGGCTCACGATCGGGTTTGCCGATGCCGCTGCGCTGAATGTGCTGCCGACTTTGACTTCGGAATTTTCACGCCTGTTTCCGGGCGTCAACATCATCCTTCACGAGATGATCTCCGCCGACCAGGTCGAGGCCCTTCGCGCCGGCCGCATCCAGATCGCGTTTCTCCGTCCGGTTTTTGACGACGAGGATTTCGAGACTGCGCTCGTGCTGCGCGAACCTTACGTTGTTGCGGTTTCCGCCACGCACCGGCTCGCATCCGCCAGTGTGGTCCGCCTTGCCGAACTCGGTGATGAGGGTCTGATCACCACGCAGGGAATCAAGGCCCGATACGTCCAAGGCAATTTTCGACCCTATCTCAAGAAGGCTGGGATCCAGTTGAAGACCGTGCAGGAGGTCAACGAACTCCATGCCATGCTCGGGCTCGTTGCCGGTGGGCTCGGGATAGCGCTATTTCCTCAATCGATCATCAAACTGCAGCTCGAAGGCGTCGTCTACAAAGCACTTCATTCCGGTGACACACCGATGGCGGAGATGCTCATCGCCAAACGATTGGATGACCGATCTGCAACGGCGATGCGCTTCATGGAGATGGCAAAAGCCTTCTACAAGCCGGGACGATAGCGCCCACGCCAACCAACCCAAGAAAACTGCTTGGGCGGAGAAAATCACCGGCGCTTGCCAGGCAGAGCAAGACACCGAGCGCAGCCTTACCTTACCGCCAGCCCCACCTATCGCCAGTGCTAGAATTGTCCGGTGTTCACCGCGGCCCTCGCCTTCCGAGTAAAAAGACCGGCCGGATTGCGCCGGCCGGCCGCTATCAGGCATTCACAAAAAGATCGCTGGTGAAAAACTGCTCGGGCGGGAGCGGATCCTTTACCGTGCCGAACTCTGCAAACATCTTGTTGAAGTCCAGCAACCACTTGTTGACTGTGCCATCCTTGGTGAAATCGTCCAGTTCCTTGCTGGTCAGGATCTTGCGGCTGCGGGCGACCTTCTCGGTCGTGTCTGCCGGCGCATTGATGAACGCTGTCGTGATCTCGATGGAGCGGTCGAGATTGGCCGCACGGTAGTCCATCGCCTTTTTCATCACGCGCAGGAATTTCTTCACCAGATCGGGATTCTGTTCGACGACTTCGTTGCGGGCGACGAAGGTGTTGATGAACGAGGTCTGCGGATAGAAATCCTGGTTGGATGCCAGCTCCTTCATGTCGGGAACGCGGGGCTTGATCGTGTCGATCAGGGGGTACCAGATGCCGGCGCCATCAATCTGCTTGGAGGTGAAGGCAGCCACCACGGTCGACGGATCCATCGGCACGACCTGAATGTCGCCGATCGTCATGCCAGCTTTGGTCAGCGCCATGCGCAGGATCATGTCGCCGGATGTCCCCTGCGGAACACCGACTTTCCTGCCCTTCAGATCCTGAATGGATCCGATGCCGGCCTGAGCGATGACGCGATCGGAGAAACCGATATCGTTGACACCGAGTACCTTTGCCTTGCCGCTGGCCGGAAGCCAGAGGGCGCCAGGGCCGATCGTGCCGAAATTCAGGCTGCCGGCACCCATGGCCTGGATCTGGATCGGACCATTGGTGAAGACCTTGATCGACGGCGTTACGCCTTCGGCTTCCCAGAGCTTCTGATCCTCGGCAATTGCCAGCACGCTTGCATTCGGAAAATCGGGGATATAGCCGATCGTCATGTCGGCCGACTGTGCGTTTGCCCTTCCGCCGATGGAAAATGCACTCACCGCAGCCACCGCGGCCGTGGTTTTCATCAGGTTACGTCTCGTCAGCATGTTCATTTCCTCCTTGTGACAGCCGATGATGAACGCAAGGTTCAGGCGGCGGCCGGATGGTAGACCGACCGCCAGACCTCGTTGCGCAATGTCGAAAATTCCGTTGAAAGGCGCATTTCCTCGGTGCGCGGATAGGGCAGATCGACCGGTATGATCCGGTGAAGCCGGCCGGGACGAGCAGCCATGACGACGACGCGGCTCGCCAGATACACCGCCTCGTCGACATCATGGGTGATGAACATGACGGTGCGACGCTCCTTGCTCCAGGTGGCAAGCAACTGGTCCTGAAGCTGTACGCGGGTCAGAGCGTCGAGAGCACCGAAAGGTTCGTCCATCAAAAGGATCTTGGGGTTCACCGCATAGGCTCGTGCAATGGCGCAGCGCTGCTTCATGCCGCCGGAAAGCGTCTTCGGCAGGGAATCGGCAAAATCACTGAGGCCGACGAGACCGATGAAGTGATCGGCAATCCTGCGCCGCTCCGCCTTGGCGTGGCCCGCAACCTTCAAACCAAATTCCACGTTCTGGCGAACCGTCAGCCAGGGAAAGAGGGCATATTGCTGGAAGATCACGCCGCGTTCGGGCCCAGGGCCTTTCACCGGCACACTGTCGACCAGCACCTGCCCTGACGAGGGAGCAATCAGGCCGGCGGCGATGTTCATCGCAGTCGACTTGCCGCAGCCGGACGGACCGACAACAGTGATGAATTCGCCATCCTCGATGTCGAGGTTGAGACTCTGGAGTGCAGCGAAGGAGGTCTGGCCGGCAATATTGAAGGTCTTGTTGACGTTCTGGAACGAGATCTTGGTGCTCATAGCTTTTCCTGCCAGGCTGTCAGCACGCCATCGATCGCGATGACGATCCGGTCCATGATGAGACCGAGCACACCGATGGCGATGAGGCTGACGAAAATCGTTGGAAGATCGTAGTAGAGTTGCGCCTGCTGCATGCGGAAACCGAGACCCGACTGTGCGGCAATCAGCTCTGCGGCCACCACCGTCGCCCAGGATGAACCGAGACCGATACGGATGCCGACCATGATATAGGGCAGCGAGGCCGGCACGATCACGCGGCGGAAGATCGTGAAGTCGTCGGCGCCAAGCACACGGGCGGCGTTGATCAGCGTCTTGTCCACATTGACCACGCCCTGGTTGGTCGCAACGACGCTGGTCAGGAACGAGGCCAGGAAGATGACGAAGATTTTCGGCGCTTCGTCGATGCCCATCGTAACGATCGCCAGCGGAATGATGGCGAGCGGCGGGATCGTGCGAAAGAACTGGACATAGGGTTCGACGATGCCGCGCGCAATGCGATACCAGCCCATCATGAAGCCGACGGGGATGGCGACAATGATGCCAAGGGCGAAACCGGTAAAGACGCGGCCGAGGCTGGCCAGCGCATCCGACCAGAGAAGACCGTTTTCAGCCTGGATCACGGCCTGTTTGGCGACCGCGATCGGTGTCGGCAGACCGACAATGCCCTGGCTCGTCACCAGCGCCCAAATCGCAATACCAACGACGACCGCAATAATGTTGATGGCCAGCATGCCTGCCGAACCGGATAGAAGAGATGGCCGTACCACTGGCTCCGGCTTTTCCTCAGATACTGCAACGGACAATGTCATGCCTCCCTCGCGAAAGCCTGTCTGAATTGCTGAAGGCGACCGGTCATCGGGCACCTGCCATCACGTCGCGCGTCTTGAAGTTCGAACTGATCAGCCAGTCGCGCATGACGTCGAGAAGCTCTTGCTTCTGCCCAGCGTAAACGGGATCGCTCCAGAGGTTGTTCACCTCCTTCGGATCGGTTTCGAGGTCGAACAGCTGACCGTCAGTCGATCCCTTGAAGTGGACGAGCTTCCATCTCTCACTCCTGACCCCCGTCATGAATTCCACGCCGCCTGCCATGGCAACGTCCCCGATCTGCTCGCAGAACACATGGCTGCGCGGGGTCCAGTTACGGCCTTCGAGCGCCGGCTTGAGGCTCTGAGCCTCGAAGCTTTCCGTCGGCGCGATACCGGCATATTCGAGGATTGTCGGGCCGAGGTCGAAGAGCTGGCAGAGCCCATCGATCGACCGGCCGCCTTCGAAGCGATTGGCGGTCGACCAGATGACTGTCGGTACGCGGGTAACGATGTCGTACATCGACCACTTCTGGATCAGCCCGTGCTCGCCAAGGCACTCGCCGTGGTCGGAGGTGAAAATGACGATCGCGTCGTCCAGATAGCCACGTTCCTTGAGCACGGCGAGAAGCTCGCCGACTTTCTCGTCGATCAAGGTGACGTTGCCGAGATAGTGCGCCCAGAGCTTGTGCATCTGGTCCGGCGTCGGATCGAGGCTCCAGACGACGGAGTCGTGATCGACCTCGACATCATGTTGCCGCTTGTCCTTCAACTCCTGGTGAAGCGACTGCAATTCTTCCGGCGTAGGCTTGGGCAATGGCAGGTCGTTGCGCTTAAGATAGGCTTCCGAGTAACGCGCCGGCGGATCGAAGGGCGGATGCGGCCCTGGGAAGCCAACCTGCAGGAATAGCGGCTCGGTCGGCGGATAGGTGTTGACCCACCACTTGGCCATGTTGCCGACAAAGGCGTCGGCGTGCAGTTCGTCGGGCAGTTCCCAGTTGAAGCAGCCAAGTCGCTCTCGGTAGTCGTCGAGCGTACGGTAGGATTCGCGCTGCTGTTTGACGAGGCCATTGGCGGCAAGCGCCTTGTCCCATTCGTCAAAGTACCAGCGACCCTCCATGTAGCGGTCCTTGTTTTCCACGACGTAACGCTCATGGAAACCCGAATCCGAATTGTAGGGTATCGTGTGCATCTTGCCGACGTTGACGCAACGATAGCCGGCATCGCGCAATTGCTCGACCCACGTTCGCTGCCATTTCTGGCCATTTGCCAACACGCCGGTCGTATGCGGGTAGTAGCCGGTGAAAAGGCTTGCACGCGAGGGAACGCAACTCGGCGCCGTAATGTGACAGTTGGTCAGCGTCACGCCCTTTTCGACGAGCGCGTCGATATTCGGGGTCACGGCATAGGGAAAACCGAGCGCCGCAATCGAATCGTAGCGCTGCTGGTCCGTCATGATCAGAATGATGTTCGGCCTTTCAGCCATGCTTTCTCCTCCAGCCCGCCGATCCCGGCAATGGGCCTCCGTCCTGTTGAAATAGGCAGACGCCGTCCCTCTCCGCTTGCCTCTCGATCAAAAAAATTGCATAAAGTTATCGATAACGCAACGATCACTTTCACGGATTTTTTGGAAATGGAATTCGAGACTGTCGAAAAGGAAGCGCGCACTACGCCAACACTTGCCTCGATCGCGGAGAAAGTGGGCGTTTCCGTCAACACCGTTTCACGCGCATTGCGCGCGCCCAATACAGTGAGGCCGGAACTTCGCCGCCGCATCAATGCGGCGATGGAAGAGTTGAACTACGTACCGAACCGGCTTGCCGGCGGCCTGTCGAGCACGCGCTCCGATATTGTCGGCGTCGTCGTGACGTCGCTTTATTATTCGGAATTCGCGAGCATCATCGATTCCCTGCAATCGGCACTTTTGGAGCGGGACATGCAGGTCATGCTCGCCAATACAAGATATGATGCCGACCAGGAGCTGCGGCTCGTTCGCTCGCTGCTCAGCTGGCGCCCGGCCGCGGTCGCCATCATCGGCGTCGATCACGCGCCGAAAGTGGTCGAACTCCTCAACGCATCCGGCATTCCGATCATCGAAATGTGGGATACGGGCGGCGAGGTGATCGATACGGCCGTGGGCTTCGACCACACCGCAGTCGGCGCGGCGCAGGCCAATCAGCTGATTGCCGGCGGCTATCGGCGGCTTGCTTTCCTCGGCAGCGTCCGAGAGAATGACAGGCGTGCGCAGAAGCGCCTGAAGGGACTGCAATCCGCCGCCGCCATGGCCGGCCTGCCCGAGATCGTCACGCACACGGATCAGCAGGGCGGCAGTTCCGAACTCGGAGAGCGCCTTGCCCATGAGCTTCTCGAACGTCACCCGGATATCGATGCGATTGCCTGTAACAGTGATGTGGTCGCTTTCGGCGTACTCCGCGCGCTCAAGAAGCGCGGCAAGCGCATACCCGAAGAGATCGGCGTCATCGGCTTCGGTGATAACGAGGCGGCCGGTTGCGTGAGCCCGGCGCTCACGACGATCCGCCCGGACCGCGAGACGATCGGCAGACTGACGGCCGAAGCCATCTTCGCACGCATCAATGGAGCCCAGTCCAGCACGACACTGGTCGAGTGGAAGATGATGGTGCGCGAAAGTGCCATTCGCAAGGAGACATGATGACAGGCTGAACGCCGCAGGCGATGGGTGGCCCGGCGCGCTTTGCCCACCTTTTATGGCCGCGTACGAAGCAAGCGATAACTTCCGGCGATCGCAAGTAGATCAGAAGATATTATCGGCACCACCCCAGATTTCGCTAGTATGATGCAGTCGCCAATCTGACACGTCTCCAACATTACTTCACGGCCACCGAGATTTTCTCCCCTCATCACTTGCCGTGACGTCCTTGAGACCCTCGAAAGCTATGTATGCAACCGACCAATCTGCCGACCGATCCGTATCGACGACGACGCGAGGCAAACACGATGCACCCCTTGCAATGCACCTGACCATCTCATCCGCTGTTCCTGCCGATAGAAATTGGCTTGTCCCGAAGCAATAAACACATGAACACCTTAGCCCCGCTTGACGCCAATGACAGAGCACCGATCGACAACAAAGTGTCGGGCGACACTGTTTCCAGGGAAGAGCCCGACATGCCGGGCGCACTCATAAGCAGACGGTTCGCGGGCCTCAAAGCACGCCTGCGGCTGATCCGCCGCAAGTCCCTTGATCGCAGCAGTGAAGTCATTCTCATCGTCTGCGGCTGTCTGGTGGGCATTGCTGCCGGCTGCGCGGTCAGTGCCATGAGCTGGGTGTCGAAAACACTCCATAGCCTGATTTTCCAGATTCCGTTCGATGCCTGGCTGAGTTCATCGCAGATCGAAAACAAGCTGCTGCTTTTGATCGCGCCGATCGCGGGCGGTATCGTCCTTGGCCTTTTGCTACTCCTGTTGCGGCGCCGGCGTGCCATCGTGGATCCGATCGAAGCCAATGCGCTCTATGGCGGGCATCTGTCCTTGACCGACAGCATCATCGTCGCCGTTCAGAATTTGATCTCCAATGGCTTTGGCGCCTCGGTCGGTCTGGAGGCCGGATATACCCAGTTATCCTCGGGCATGGCCTCCAAGTTTGGATCAAAGCTTCATCTTCGGCGCGAGGATTTGCGCATCCTCGTCGGCTGTGGGGCCGCCGGTGCCATTGCGGCAGCATTCAACGCGCCCCTGACCGGCTCATTTTATGCGTTTGAACTCATCCTCGGGTCGTATACGGCAGTTGCGCTGGCGCCTGTCGTCATCGCCGCGATCACGGCGACTCTTGTTGCCCGCAGCCTTTCCGGGAACAGCTTCCTGATCGAGGTCGGCGACATCGGCACAATCGTTCCGAGCGATTTTTTGCCTGCAATCCTGCTTGGCGCTGTCTGCGCCGTCATCGGTATCGTCATCATGAGAGGCGTGGCGTTCACCGAACAACTGGCCCGTCGTGCTTCAATTCCAAGTTATCTCAAGCCGGCACTCGGCGGTATCGTTGTAGGCCTTCTGGCACTTGTTTCGCCTCAGGTTCTGGCAGCCGGACATGGCGCTCTTCATCTCAATCTTGCCACGGATCAGACATTTCAGGTGTTGACCATGCTCTTCCTGCTGAAAGCCGTCGCTTCGGCGGTGTCGATCGGATCCGGCTTCCGCGGCGGGCTGTTTTTCGCATCACTCTTTATGGGAGCGGTGCTTGGAAAAGCGTTTTTCTTCCCTGCAGAACTATTCGCGAGCGCTACGCTTACTCCAACCGTTTTTGCGATCGTTGGGATGAGTTCGCTTGCGGTCGCCCTCATTGGCGGCCCATTGACCATGGCATTCTTGGCGCTCGAGATCACCGGCGACTTTCCGATCACGGCACTTGTCCTTTCCGCAGTCATCGCTTCCTCGGTCGTTGTCCGCGTAACCTTTGGTTACTCGTTCGCGACCTGGCGTTTTCACCTGCGCGGTGAAAGCATTCGAAGCGCTCATGATGTCGGCTGGATCAGAAATCTCACGGTCGACAAGCTTATGCGATCCGACGTCAAGAAAGCAAAGGTCTCCACGTCGCTTGAAGACTTTCGCAAGGCCTTTCCCTTGGGGTCGGCACAAAGAGCCTTCCTGGTCGACGACAATGACAAATATGTCGGCCTGGTTCTGATTTCGGACGTGTTTGCCAATCCCTCCGACACCGAAGGGCCGCAGACGGTCGAGAAATTCCTTCGCCATCGCAATGATTTCCTGCAGCCGCAAATGAATGCGAAACAGGCCGCCGCCCTCTTCGACAAGAGCCGCAGCGAAGCTTTGGCCGTGGTCAACAATCTGATCGAGCGAAAGGTGATCGGGCAGCTGAGCGAAGCGCATACATTGCGCCGCTACAGCGAGGAACTCGACCGGAGGCGCCGGGAGGCAGTTGGCGAGACCTTCTAACCATCGATGGGTAGGGCCGCGCCTGAAAGGTGCGCGAACGCCGCTATGGCGTCCCCTTCATTCTCCGCCCTGTCGTGCGTTGCTGGTTGGCGTGCGGCCGGAATGTGCTCCGAACTTGACGCTCGCCAGCGTCCAGCCTTGCGTCTTCAGCGCACTTCGGATCCGCCATTTCAGGATTTCCGCGATCAGTTCCTGCTTGGTGCCGTGATGAGCCGGATCGTCCCAAAGGTTGCGGACTTCCTGCGGATCGCTTTCCATGTCAAATAGCTGGCCTTCGTCGCTATCGACGAAATGCACGAGCTTATAGCGCTGGCTGCGGATCATCGTCATGAATTCGCTGCCGTTGAAAATGCGATCACCGGCATGTTCGGAAAACACAAACTGGCGCGGCTCGCAGACCTTGCCCTCGAGGTAGGGCATCAGCGATAGCGCCTCCATCCAGTCGGGAACGGGCAGGCCAGCCATTTCGAGAATGGTGGGCGCAAAATCGAAGAGCGAGACGAGGTCGTCCACGACCCTGCCCTGCGCGACGCGCCCCGGCGACCAGACGATGGCAGGAACACGCACGCTCTGATCGTACATCGACCATTTCTGGCTGTGACCGTGATCGTTCAGGCTGTCACCGTGATCGGAGGTGAAGATGATGATCGTATCGTCCAGAACACCGCGCCGCTCGACAGCCTCGATCAGCTTGGCCATCTGCGCGTCGATCATCGAGACATTGGCGAAATAATGCTGCCGCTGGCGGCGCAACTGCTCCCTGGTCGGCTCGGCCAGATGCACGACGGCATCATGATCGACGGCGAGATGCTGCTCGCGCAGCTTCTTCAAGGCCATCGGCTGTGCGGCAAGATCATCGTCGCTGAGGATCGGCTCGGGCAGATCGACGCCGTCATAGAGGTCGAGATAATCCTGCGTCGGATCATAGGGCGGATGTGGGCCGGGGATGCCGATCTGCAGGAAGAACGGCTCGTAACCTGTATAGGAATCGAGCCACATCTGTGCGAATTCAGGGACGAAATTGTCCGCATGGAGTTCGTCCGGAAGTTCCCACACGAAGGCGCCGAGCGACGAGCGGTAGTCCTCCCGTCGGCGATAGGTGACCCGGCTCGGTTTTTCAAAGCCACGGGCCCAGATCGCCTTGTCCCAATGATCCAGGAAAAACGGCAGTCTTGCCGTTGCCCGGTCCTTGTTTTCCACCACATGGCGTTCGTGGAAGCCGAAGGAATCCTCGAATGGAGAGGTGTGCATCTTGCCGACGTTGACGCATCGATAGCCGGATTCGGCCAGTTGCTGTACCCAGCTGAAAGCCCATTGCTCGTCATTGCGGAAGACGCCATTGGTGTGCGGGTAGACGCCGGTAAACAGGCTGGCGCGCGATGGCGCGCAGGAGGGTGACGTTACATAGGTCTGACGGAAATAGGTCCCTTCGCTTACCATCCGGTCGAGAGTAGGCGTCTTCATGTGGGGAAAGCCACCGGCGGCAATCGTATCGAACCGCTGCTGATCTGTTATGACAAAGATGATGTTCGGACGCTTTACGGACGTTCCCACCTATTCCCTCCAAAGCTTGTGCCTTCGTGCGCCGCGCCTGCCTCGGGAAATGCGCTATAGAGCTCCAACGTCGCCCGGCAGGACATCGTAGGCGATGCGAAAGCCGGTATTGCTGGATGCGCTGTCAGGAGACAGGCCCATTCTGGCTGCGATGCGGTAGCGGAAGCAGTAGCTCTTGTGGCAGAGAAAAGAACCGCCCTTCAGGACCTTGTCGGCGCTCTGCTTTGCGTGCTCATTGCGTATCTTTGCCTGGCGCGACAAAGAGCGCACGCGAAACGGATCGCTCGTCCATTCCCAGACATTGCCGGAGAGATTGTAGAAACCGTCCTCGGTCGGTGCAAAGCTGCGTGCCGGTGCCGTGCCGTAGAACCCATCCGCCCGCGTATTGTCATGCGGGAAGCGCCCCTGCCAGATATTGCAGAAGATCGTCTCATCGGTAGGCTCGTCGTCACCCCAGGGATAACGCCGCCTTCTGTTGCCGCCGCGTGCAGCATGCTCCCACTCTGCCTCGCTCGGCAGACGACCACCGACCCAGCTCGCAAAGGCGATGGCGTCGTTCCAGGAAACCTGCGTGACCGGATGGTCGAGACGCTCCTCGATCGAACTACCAGGGCCTTCCGGCATGCGCCATATGGCGCCATCCACCCTCCCCCACCACGGGGTCTGCGAGACGCTTTGCGCAAGCAACGCCTTGTCCTGCAGCAGACCGGAAAAGACCGCAGCGCAGCCCAAGGTTTCGGCTTCCGTCACATAGCCGGTCGCCTCGACGAACGCGGCAAAGCGCGCAACAGTGACTGTCTCGGCCTCGAGGAAAAAGTCGTTGATAGTGACTTTGCGTTCCGGCCCCTCGCCGTCGACCGCAATCACGGCGTCATTGGTTCCAACGAAACTGTCACCACCCTTGACCGCAATGACGGTGCCGGTCCTCCCACGGGAGACGATTTTGGTGACGTTTTGCGCCCCTTTGGCCTGATTGTTGCGGCTGACCGCCGAACAGCATTCACTCATGACTTGCGTCCAATATGATCGACCAGTGTCACGCGTTTTCCCGAGCTACCTGCCACTGTCGAATTGCATTTCGAGGTGGAAGAGATGAGAGCCTCCGCGCGGCGTCGGTACCAGCGCCCCACTCTCCCGCAACTGATGTCGCGGCAATCGATCGTGAGTCGCAGGCTCGATGCAGAATAGATTTATTCCTTCGTCCGCGTTGCGCAAGGTCTGCAGGAAGGGTAGTTCGTCGCCATCATATTTCAGTCGGAAAGCCGGGCCTCCGGATTTGGTCGCCGATAGCTCGACCTCGCATCGGGTCGCACCGGACGGTCGCACCTCGATTCCATTCTGCGACAGGCAATCACGCGATATGTCCTCCCCGTTGAAGAGCAGGGTACTATCGTGCGTTACGGCGGGGAATCCGAGATTGATGTGATACATCGCCATGAGAGGCAGGTCGCCGGCCAGGACAGTCGCGCGGTCCGATATCGTAAGCGAGCGGCCGCCGAGCGGCACATCGATCTGCCGTTGCAGACGGATGGCCCCCTGGTTCAATTGGAACTGCGTGACCTGCGCCTTCACGCGAAACAGGCACTCGTCCCCGTCCCAGACGACATCCGTAGCCGTGACTTCCGAGCGCATATGCATCATGTTGCCATGCAGCGGATAGCTGCGTCCCTCATCGGATTCCGGCTGGCGGATATGATCGAGGCCGCAGGTCGCCATCAGACCCGAAAGAGCAGTATTGGCCCGGACCGCGTAGGGTGCCGCTGTTCCCATGGGGCCAATCCAGCCGAACGGGATATTGTCGCACCAGACCTGGCCGATATCGCATGAGCGGTCCGGCAGCAGGTCGATGCGCAATCCGCCCCCGCTGTCGATCTGCAACAGCCGCATGCCGCGACCCGATCCATCCTCGACCGCCAACTTCCTGAAACCGGCGACCTGTGACAGGTCGGGAAAGACGCGATCGAGTTCCTGCTTCGTGAAGCTCTGCCCGAATAACATCACCATTTCGCTACCTCGACCTGTTCTCGCGGATTATTGGGCCACGATGAGATTGTCGCCGCTCGCCGCGTCGAAGACATGCCAGCGATCCGAAATTGGCCGGAAACTCAGGACGTCGCCTGCAGCAGGAGATGCCGTCATGCCTTCGGGGAGACGCACGCTGATCGGGCCAAATGATGACTGACCGAAAATGAAGATCTCGTGCCCCAGCCATTCCACGACCGTGACCTTGACGTCGATCGCTCCTGTCGTTCCTGCCGGTGCGACCTCGAAATGTTCGGGCCGGACCCCGACCTTCGCCTGTCGGCCGGGTTTAGTTGCCGCGGCAATGACCGCCTGCTGTTGTTGCGAGGCCGGCAAAAGCATGCCCGATGAGCCTCCGAGCCAGAATGCCCCGTCTGCAACGTCAAGTGTCCCTGAGAGAAGGTTCATTTCCGGCGTGCCGATGAAGGTGGCGACGAAGGTGTTTCTCGGCCGCAGGTAAAGATCCTGCGGGGAACCGATCTGCTGCAGCTTTCCGTCCTTCAGGAGCGCGATGCGGTCGGCCATCGTCATTGCCTCCACCTGATCGTGGGTCACGAAGACCGATGTCGCATTCAGTCTTTCATGCAGCTTGCGGATCTCGATGCGTGTCTGTGCACGCAATTTCGCATCGAGATTGGAGAGCGGTTCGTCGAAGAGAAAAACCTTGGGATTGCGCACCACGCAGCGCCCCATCGCGACACGCTGGCGCTGGCCGCCGGACAATTGGCCAGGCTTCCTGTTTTCCAGCCCGGAAAGATCGAGCATCGCCACCGCCTCTTTGACGCGCTTGTCGATTTCGGCCGGGTTTTCGCCGCGCATGCGCAAGGCGAAGGACATGTTGTCCCTGACGCTCATGTGCGGATAAAGCGCGTAGGTCTGGAACACCATGGCGAGGTCGCGGGCGGAGGGATCGAGATGGGTAATGTCCTCGCCATCGACGAGGATTTTGCCGCTCGTGGTCTCCTCGAGCCCGGCGATCATCTTGAGAAGCGTCGACTTGCCACTTCCCGACGGGCCAACGAGGACGAGGAATTCGCCGGACCTGATTTCGAAATCGACGCCGGGAATGACCTCGACCGATCCATAGGACTTACCGACATTTTGAAGCTGCAGATGTGCCATGATTGTTCCTACTTGACGGCGCCGGCCAGAAGGCCGCGCACGACGAAACGCTGCCCGAACATGATGAAGGCAAGCGCGGGGATCATCGAAAGGATGGAGGCCGCAGCCATCTGGCCGTACAGGATCTGATGCTCCTGCGCGAAGTTTGCGATGGCGACCGGCGCGGTCATCGTGTCCTTGTTGGAGAGGTTGAGCGCGACCGCAAAGTCACTCCATGCGGAGATGAAGGCGAGTGCGCCGGCAGCCGCCATGCCGCCGAAGGACAACGGCAGGATCAGATGGCGAAAAACCTGGGCATAGGTACAACCGTCAAGCCGGGCGGCCTGAACGAGTTCCTTCGGAATATTGCTGACAAAGCCGATCATCAGGAACAATGCCATGGGCAGCCCCTGGACGACCTGCGTCAGGATAAGGGCGGTATAAGTCCCATGCAGGCCGATTTGCGTGAACATCACGTACCATGAGCCGATGAATGTGAGCGTCGGAAGCATATGAAAGACGACCGCCCAGCCGAGAAGGATGAACGTGACCCAGCGCGGCGGCTGAAGCCTTGCGACGGTAAAGGCCGCAAGCGTCGCGATGATCAGCACCAGAGCCGTCGAGACGACGGAAACGACGGCGCTGTTCCAGAGATTCCAGAGAAAATGCGACTGTCGCGAATTGATGATCGACTGATAGTTCAGGAGCGTGACGGGTGCGATCGTCGTTCCCATCAGGATGTCGATCTGCCGCTTGAAGGAGTTCGACAGGATCCAGACCATCGGTCCAAGGATCAGGAAGGCATAGCCCCATGCAACAAGATTGCCGGCCATGCCGCCCGCGGATGTTGGCTTGCCAATCATGTCAGGGTCCTCGATTTGCGGCGGCGGCGTGCCACCAGATTTGCCAGAACGATCAGCGCTGCGACGCCGATAATGGTGATCAGCGACATGGCCGATCCCATGCCGACCCGGTCCTGAGCGAAGAAGACGCGGTTGATGGAAAAATTGATCACCTCGGTCGACGTGCCGGGACCACCGCCGGTCAAAAGGAAGATTTCGTCGAACACCTTGAAGGACAGGATCATGCGGAACGCCAGCGTGATGAGAAGGGTCGGCATCATCAGCGGTATGGTGACGTAGCGCAGTTCCTGCCAGCGATTGACCACGTCAAGTTTTGCAGCGTCGAACACTTCCTGATCGAGGGATTCCAGACCGGCAAGCGTCAGCAGAAAAACGAAAGGCGTCCAGTGCCAGACATCGACAATGATGACCGACATCAGCGCAAAGCGGGCATCACCCAGCCAGTCGACCAGGGGCAGGCCCAAAAAGGCGAGCAAGGAGTTGACGATCCCGAAATCGCGGCCAAGCAGGAGACGCCACATGGCGCCGATGACGATCGGCGGGATGATGATCGGCAGCAGAAAGATCGCGGTGAGAATGCTGCGATTGAGCTTGGAAGCGCGCCGGACGAGCAGGGCCATCGAGAAGCCGAAGACCATCTGGGCCGTGACGGCACAGACCGCAAAGACGATGGTGTTCCTGACGCCCGCCCAGTAGACCGGCTCGTTGGCGAAAAGCTCCTGGAAATTGCGCAGGCCGACGAAGTCGACGACCGCCGAGCCGGAGGTCCATTTGACGTCGGCAAGGCTGAGATAGACAAGGTTGAAGACGGGCCAGATAGACAGCGCGGCCAGGACCAGGACCGCCGGCGCGAGGGACCCGACCCGCCACCAGAAATTTGCGCGGTCGACTTTCGCCGCAATGATGGGACGTGTCGCCATCGAAAAGATACTCCGTTGAAGGGGTGTCCGGGCTCTTAGCCCGGACACCGGGCGGCTCACAGCATTTTGGGAGGAGTGAGCTTATAACCCGCTTCAGTGAGAACCTGATTGACGTCCTTGGCAGCGCCGTTCAACGCATCCTTCGGGGAAATCTCGCCGATCAGGGCGCGGTTCAGATAGAGCGAGATGACTTCCTTGAGCCGCACGCCCTCTTTGAGCGGCGTGTTCATCTTGGCGACATCGGCGTTTTCCGAAAAGGCCTTGATGAAGCGGTATTGCGGATCGTCGGCAAGCTTCGTGTCGGCAAGATCCTTACGGATCGGGATGCCGCCGGCCTCCGTATAGACGACCTGGGTATCCTTTTCGAGGAACCATTTGAGGAAGCTCAACGCAGCCTTCTGGTTTTCCTCCGGCACGTTCTTCGGGATACCGGCGATCCAATGGCCGGCGACCGAGGCATGCTTGCCGCCCGGCCCGGCCGGCAGCAATGCGGTTTCGATCGTGTCCGAGACGATCGATTTGTTGGGATCCTGAAGGTCGGCGACGGCGGCGACCACGGCTGATCCTTGCGCGGCCTTGCCGGTCGACAGAAGCTGGATCAGTTCTGCCTGTTCCATGGCGCCGGTATTGCCGGGCCCGGCCTCATTGGCAAGCTTGATGAACATTTCCAGAGCCTGCAGTCCCTGAGGACTGTTGAGCGTCACCGAATAGTCGCCGTTTTCCGGATTGGCAAAGAAGCTGCCGCCATAGCTGAAGAGAAAGGGCGAGAAATCGAAGAGGATGGATTCGCGCGTGCCGCGCGTCACGAAGCCATATTGCTGGGGCGGGTTTTGTAAGGCTTTGGCATTGGCGAGAAGTTCATCCCAGGTCTCCGGTACCTTGAGGCCCGCCTTATCGTAGAGATCCTTTCGGTAATAGAGGACCTCTACATTGCCGTTGGTCGGCACGCCGAGCAATTCCGCCTTCGCATCAAAGCTGCTCGTTTTGGCATTCCAATAGGAGGAACCGCCGAAGTCGAGGACGCCGTCGGGCAGCGAGAAGCTGGAATCGATATCCTTCAGCGGCTTGAGAAAACCGCCCGCATACATTTCCGCCAGGCTCTGGGCGTTGATATTGACGATATCGTAGCTGCCCTGCTGACCACGCACGGAATTGCGCATCTTGTCGACCATGCCGTTGAACGGCGTCACGTCGAGCTGGATCGTCGTTCCGGTGTCTTTCTGATATTCGTCGACCAGCGACACGAAGGCGTTCAGCCACGGTGACTGGCTGATCAGAATGCGGATCGGTGGTGAGTCCTGAGCGCTGGCCGATGTCGCAAGCATAGTCGCGGCCACAAGCCCGGCCGCCGCCAGCCGCAATCCAGTTCTTTTCGTTCTACCATTCAGTCTGTCTGACATGACTAATTTCCTCCCTGGTCAAGTCTTTCAAATCTCTATGCGGTCTCGAGGCCCATCCAATCGCGGTAGGTGGGTGTTGCGCCATGCTGGTCAAGAATCGTCGCGACAGCTGCCTTCAGGCGCGCCTCGACGTCAGGCAGATCAAGCGGATTGAGCTGACGCGGATCCTCGACATTGTCATAGAGCGCTGTACTGAAACTCTTGAAATGGGTCCGGTCGCCGCCCGGCGGGCGACGGGCATCGTTCAGCGCTCTGATGCTGAGAAGCGGCAATCCCTTGGTGAAATCGAGCGGCGCATGAAGTTCGGCCGTCTTCAATTCGCCATGGGCGAAGAAACTGTGCAGATGGGTCGGCATCAGCGTATATTCCCGCAGCGTTTCGTCATCGAGATCAGGTGGATAGACGAAGCAGGAATATCTGCCGTCGGTCACTCCGATCGCGCCGCCGAACATGCCGAAAATCACGGACCGGTCCCGACGCTCGGCCTCCGCAAGGTCCAGAACCGATTGACCCTGAACTTCCGGCGGCGGTTCCTGTCCGAACAGCTTGAGGATCGTCGGCATCAGGTCGGGTGTCTGCGTCACGACATTGGTACGCGTCCCCTTACGGACGCCAAGATCCGGATGATGGATGATCAGCGGGATATGCGAGATTTCCTCGTAATAGGGCATGACATTCTTGGCCCACCAATCATGCTCGGACAGCAGGTAGCCATGATCGGTCGTCAGGATGAGGCAGGTATCCTTCCAAAGATCGTGCGTGTCGAAATAATCCAGCAGCTTGCCGAAATACTCATCGCACATCGCGACCAGTGCTGCATAATTGGCACGGATTTCGGCCACTTCGGTCTCGTTCTCGCTGACGGGCGCATATTTCGGCCAGTCGAGGATCGGACCGTCATAACCGGTCTTCAGTGATTGACGGAAGCGTTCCGGCGCATAGAAGGGCTCATGCGGATCGAAGCATTCCAGATGCAGCATCCAGTTGTCGGCAGCGCGGTTGTTATCGAGAAATTCAAAGGTCTTTTCGAAGCACTGAACGGCAGGAAAATCCTTCTCCTCCTTGATGAACTCGCGATTGATCTGGTGCTGGAGCCGATTGGCCTGATTGGGACCATTATAGTGATGGTTGGAATATTGGGTGCGGAACCGATCGATCGGCGGCTTCACCAGCGCCTTCCATGTGTCGTATTCCTGGCCACGCACGAAATCCCAGGTCGAGTAGCGGGAGTGGTAGGTGGCACCCCCGTCCTCGAAATAGTGGAAGTGGTCCGTCAGGAGATGGGTATAGACACCCGACGTCTTTAAAAGCTCCGGCATCGAATTGTCGAAAGGCTCCAGAGGGCCCCACGACCGATGCATGAAATTGAGCCGGCCGGTATGAAGGTCGCGGCGCGCCGGCATGCAAGGAAGGCTGCCGACATAGTGATTGTCGAATGTCAGCGCACGGGCGGAAAATCGATCGAAATTCGGTGTGGGCACGGCCGTCCCGCCGTAGCAACCCAAAGCAAGTCTGTTCAAAGAATCAAACAGCACGAAAACAGCACGCATGAAATATCCTCCATGCCCGGAACCTAGCGGTCGTTCACCGTGTGCGCTAATACATCTGGCACTAAGGCCGATAACCTGGGGAAATCGCTCATGGCCATGCACCACATTTGGCGCCTGCAACATTTTCTCGGTGTTGCCGAGCACGGGAGCTTCCATGCGGCAGCGCGGGCAATCAATGTCAGCCAGCCGGCATTGACGAAATCGATGCGGCTGCTCGAACAGGATCTCGGTTGCGCGCTGTTCGTCCGTCTGCCGGGTGGCGTACGCCTGACCGAGGCCGGTGAGCTTTTCCATCACCGCGCAAGGGAGATCGAAGCTGCGTGGAATGCCTCGCTCGTTGAATTGAAAGTTCAGACCAAGGGGCTCGGCGGGCGGATGCGCATCGGCGGCGGCCCGGTTTATTCCGCCGTATACTTTCCCGGCATGCTGGCGGAACTTCGAACCAACTTTCCGAACCTGCAGGTTGCCGTCTCCACCGGCGTCGGCGCCGATCTCTTGCCCTATCTGGAGCGTGGTGATCTGCGCGCCTATGCCGGGGGGATCCCAACAGAAATCGATGGCCTCGGGCGCGACTTCATTACCGACATCCTCTACCATCAGGAGAATTCGCTCTTTGCATCGAGCCAGCATCCGGTCTTTTCCGAGCAGGATATTACGCCGCAGAGACTTCTGGATTTCCCATGGCTTAGCCTCTTCAGCGGTCAGATGGCCAATGGCAGGATCGATCGCTATTTCGACTCGCAGGAGCTGCCGGCACCACAGTTGGCGCTTGAATCGCATTCACTGCAAATTGCGCTGAAGATGCTTGTCGAACACAATTTCATCGCCTGTATGCCCGTGCCGCTTGCGCAGAATTATGCAGGGCTGCAGTTGCGGGAAATCGACCTTCCGGATTTCCGCTGGAGCATTCCGACGGGGATAACCTATCACCAGTCTTCCAAGGATTTTGCGCCCATCAAAGTGATGCGGAATTTCCTTCGAAAGGCCACGCCGCTCGCCGGTGCGCCAGAACGGCGCTAGCGACAGGAGGCGCCGCGCAGAACCCGGCGCCCCTTCTTCAGGTCAGGCGACGAGCCCGTACCATTGGTAAACTTCAGCCGGCGTGTCGTGAGCCTTTAGTTCGCCCACCAGCAGCTCTGTCAGCCGTGCACGCTGAGCTTCGTCTTCAATGGGGTCTTGCTGTCGGGGATCGCGCGCAAGATCATAGAGGCGCGTGCCGAGATCCTCGAAACCCTTCCCGTCATTGCCGGGCGGTCGCGCCATGCCTCTCAAGGCATCGATGGCGAGAAGCGGAATGCCCTTGGTGAAATCGAAGGGCGGGGTAAGGCGCGCGGTCCTGAGTTCGCTCACCTCGAAAGGAACCGTCATGTGATTGGGTGCCAGCGTATATTCCACCAATCCCTCCGCCAGGATATCGGGTGGATAATGATACAGCACCCACCGACCATCGGTCACGCCGATCGGGCCTGAAAACACGCCGAACGCAGCCACGTCTCGCTGCCCGCGATCCTCGTCGAGAACCGGAAGCAGACTGCGGGCCTGGACCTCTTGCGGGATTGGAAGCTCGTAGAGTTCCATGAATGTCGGCATCAGATCACCGGCCTGCGTCAGCGCATTGCGGCGCTCGCCCGCCCTGTCCTTGAAACCCGGGTGATAGACCATCAGCGGAATGTGGGAGATTTCCTCGTAGTAGGGCATGCGGATCTTGCCCCACCAGCCATGTTCGGACAGGAGGAAGCCGTGGTCGGTACTGACGATCAGGCATGTGTCCTCCCACATGCCGTTGGAATCCATGTAATCGAGAAGCTGACCGAAATAGTCATCGCACATCGCGACCAGGGCCGCGTAATTGGCTCGGATCTCGGCCATTTCCTCCGGCGATTCCGCGACCTTGTCATAGTGGGGCCAATCGAGAATGCCGCCGCTATATGTGGTCTTGTACATCTCCTTGAAACGCTCTGGCGCGTGGAAAGGCTCGTGCGGATCGAAACATTCGAGCATCAGGAACCAGTTGTCGGCATCCCGGTTCTTGTCGAGGAAATCGAAGGCGGAGGCAAAGCAGCGCGGACCCGGCATATCCTTTTCGTCGGTCATCTGCGTGCGATTGATGGCATGCTGCAGGCGTTTGGTCGGCCTCTCGACATTATAGTGTCGCTGATCGAACCGTTCCGCAATCTCGTCCAGAGGCGGCTGGACCAGTGCAACCCAGGGATCGTATTCCTGGCCGCGGATATAATCATAGCTCGAGAATTTGGTATGAAATCCGTGTCCCCCATCCTCGAAATAGTGCAGATGATCGGTGATCAGGTGGGTATAAACGCCGCTTTTCTTCATCAGCTGCGCAAAGGAATTGTCGTAGGGTTCGAGCGGTCCCCAGGAGCGATGCATGAAGTTCAGCCGTCCCGAATGCAGATCACGTCGCGCCGGCATGCAGGGCAATGATCCCGCGTAGTGCCGATCGAAGGTGACACAACGCTTCGAAAAGCGATCGAAATTCGGGGTCTTGATGCCGGTGCCATCGTAGCAGCCGAGCGCGTCGCGGTTGAGTGAATCAAACAGGACAAAGATTGTTTTCACGGCAAGTCTCCCTTTTCAATCCCTTCTAGAGACTTGCATTGCACGCGCATAATCGATCCGGGTTCGACAGAGATAACCGTCGGTGATCGGTCGAAAAACCATCGGAAGCTCCCTGCGGATTCGCTGGGCCGCCGAGGAGCGGACAGGAATAAAGCTGCCTGGGCTACTCGCGGCCTCGCAAATCAATAATGCGGGTTGATTGGTGTTCGCGACTGACGGAGAGATCGCTGTCCTGTCCAGCTGCAACAGATCGTTGAGCGCCGATGGCCGGTCAGACAACCGTGGGGTTCGCGGGCCACAATTGATGCGTGCGCCATGGGCCGCATCTGCTCGCTGCATTCATCAGTCAAGAAAGCGCATCCGCGCGCCTGACCTCCTTGCGCGCGGATGCGTCACGAGCGAGCGATTGCATCCTCAGCGCTTTGCGCAACAGAAGCCCCGCCACCCATTCCCCGTCCCGGCGCATCATCGTCATCATCCAGTCGCGCACCATGAAGACGCGGACGAGACCAATTCACGACGCGCAAGGCATTCTGCCTTCTCATGCAAGCGCGTGACCATCGGCCCCAAACCGGTGCACGGGGCCTTTCGGACCGATCGCGACGACATTGCCGGGGCCGATCGGTGTCTTGCCCTCAAGACGCACCGTCATCGGCTCTCCCCCTTCCAGCCGGAGGTAAGCGAATGTGTCCGATCCCAGTCGCTCCACGTGGGTCGTCGTGCCGGTCCACGGTCCGTCCGAAACAATCTCTAGATGTTCGGGACGCACACCAATACGCGATGCATCGAAGGTCTGGGCGCGCTCACCGCCAAGAAAATTCATCTTCGGCGAGCCGATGAAACCGGCAACGAATTCCGAGCGCGGCGTATCGTAGAGTTCGAGTGGTGAGCCGACCTGCTCGATCACACCATCCTTCAGAACGACGATCTTGTCGGCCATGGTCATGGCTTCGACCTGGTCATGCGTGACATAGATCATCGTCGTCTGGGGCAGTTGATCCTTTAACGCCATCAGTTCGAGCCGCATCTGGACGCGCAGGGCCGCATCGAGATTGGAGAGCGGCTCATCAAAAAGGAACACCTTCGGATCGCGCACGATCGCCCGCCCGATGGCCACACGCTGCCGCTGACCGCCGGAAAGCGCCTTCGGCAGGCGGTCGAGATAGGGGGTCAGCTGCAGCTTGTCGGCGACCGCCTCGACACGCCGTTTCTGCTCGTCCTTCGACAGTCCCGCAATCCGCATCGAATAGGCGATATTCTTGAACACCGTCATATGCGGATAAAGCGCATAGCTCTGGAAGACCATTGCAATGCCGCGATTGGCCGGCGGCACGTCGTTGATCACCTTCCCATCGAGCAGGATATTGCCGTGCGAGACCGATTCAAGCCCGGAAATGCAGCGCAGAAGGGTCGACTTGCCACAACCCGATGGCCCGACAAAGACGACGAATTCGCCCGAATCGATCTCAAGATTGATGTCCTTGAGCACGGGAAAGGCGCCGTACTCCTTATGGAGATTTTCAATGCGAATGGCGGACATGCTGACAATTCCTCCCAATCAGCGCCGACGATTGTTTAGCGAGCGAAGCTATTTGCCGGACGGTTCTTTCCTGCGTTCGACCGGTGCGGAGCCGTCGTCACTCTCCGCCGCCTCGCCCCGGCCAAGGCGCGTATGTTCGATGCCTGCAGGTCCATGTCTCGGCAGGCCCATGCGTTCAAACTGACTGAGCGGGGCATCGTTGCGGCGCATCAGGTCCAGCATCAGGTCGATCATCCGCAGCTCGAGCGCTGGATCGTGCAGTGGACGGTCCTGCGCCGGATCCGTTTCAAGGTCGAACAACAGGGTTCCAAGCTCGAAGGCATCGCCGCCACCGAAAGGCAGACCGTCCATGCGAAGCAAGGGCACGCCCTGTGTAAAGGAAAAACCCTCCATCAGTTCCGCGCGCTTCAACTCTTCGGGGGTGAACTGCCAGCGCATATGCGTCGGCATCAGCGTATGCTCCAGAAGCGGACGATTGGAGGCGTTCTCTGGTGCTCTCATATAGACGTAGCGTCCGTCGGTGACGTTGATATGCATGCCGAAGGCTCCGAACAGGCCTGCCGCGCGCACCGGAGCGTCACGCGCAATCGTCTCGGCGAGCGGACGACCTTCCATGCGTTCGGTTGGCAAGAGCCCGAAATAATCGAGGAGCGTCGGGCCGAAATCGATGGTCTGGACGAGTGACTGGCGACGCTCATCCTTGGCGCCCGAGCGCGGGTCCCAGATGAAGAGCGGCGTATGGATGACTTCGTCGTACCAGGGCTGGACCATCTTCGCCCACCAGCCGTGTTCTCCGAGCAGAAAACCGTGATCGGTGCAGACGATCAGCATCGTGTCCTCCCAGAGGCCGAGCTCGTCCATCGTGTCGAGCACGCGGCCGAGCGAGGCATCGCACATCGACAGAAGTGCCGAATATTCGTCTCGCACATGCTGGACCGTCTCGACAGATTCCGTCACGCGCCCATAGGTCGGCCAGTCGAGCTTCGGCCCATCATAGGGCCTGGCATAGTGGCTCTTGTGCCGCTCATAGCTGAAGAAAGGTTCGTGGGGATCGAAGGTTTCGATCTGGACGAACCAGCGGTCGCGGTCGCTATTGGTGCGGATGAAATCGAGGCCGGCGTCGAAGACCTTCGTCTGCGGGTGATCCGCTTCCTGCCGGAGATATTGCCGGTTGATCTGGTCCTGGCGCCTGAGCGCGACATTGTGGTTCGTGCTCAGCGTCTCGCCTGCGGCCGGCACCCTGCCCTTCCACCGGTCGCCTTCCTGGCCGCGGAAAAATTCGTAGGAATCGAAGCGGTTATGGTAGGTGGATCCACCATCCTCCCAATAGTGCTGGTGATCGGTGATCATGTGCGTATAGACGCCGTCCTTGCGCAGGATTTCGGGCACGGAATCGTCGAAAGGCTCGATCGGGCCCCAGGACCGGTGCAGGAAATTGTAGCGACCCGTCTGCAATTCACGGCGCGCCGGCATGCACGGCATGCTGCCGGCATAACAGTTGTCGAATGTGACAGTCCTCTGCGCAAGGCGCTTGAAGTTCGGCGCATGGATCCAATCGCAACCATAGGGCGGCAGATGCCGCCGGTTGAGACTGTCAAACATTACCATGATGGCTTTCATGATCTCTCCTGGAGACGTGTGCATCCGCGGTGCGAACCGCTCGGGATGGCTGATTTCCGGGATCGGCTATCTGATTGCTGCCGACCTTCGTTATTTCAAGGCGCCCGCAAGCGCTCCTTCCTGGAAATATTTCTGGATCATCAGGAACAGGATGACGATCGGCAGGCTGATGGTCAGCACGGCCGCCATGAGCAGGTTCCATTGCGTCGAATTTTCCTGAAAGAAGACCGTCAGTCCGAGCTGCAGGGTCCGCATGTCGTTGGAATAGGTAACGACCAATGGCCAGACGAAATCGTTCCAGGCCGACTGGAAGGCAAAGACCGCCACGACCGCAACGGCCGGTTTGACGAGCGGCGTATAGACTTCAAAGAAGATCCTGAACTCGCTGGCTCCATCCATGCGGGCGGCATCGCCGAGTTCGGCGGGGAGTGTGGCGTAGAATTGCCGCATCAGGAAGATCGCGAGCGCACTGACGATATGGGGCACCATCAGCCCCGGCAGCGTATTGAGCAGCCCTTGACCGCCAAAGCCGAAAATGTCGTTCCCACCCGCGAGCGGAACATGGGAGACCATGACGAAAAGCGGCACGAGAGACACTTCCGGCGGAACGACGAGGAGGGCGACAAGCAGCATGAGGACGAGATTGCGGCCGCGCACCGGCAGCATGGCGAGCGCATAACCGGCCGCGCAGGATAACAGGACCTGCAGCAGCGTGCAGGTGATGGCGACGACAGCGCTATTGACGAAGAAACGCAGGAAGTCGGCACTCAGGAAGGCATTGACGAAATTGGAAAATTCCAGCCGAGAGGGCCAGGCGCCGACCCATTCTCCATCTGGCGTCAGCGCCACCATGACCGTGTAGGCCATGGGCACGGCGTAAAGTGCCGTCACCAGCAGGGCGATTGCGTGAAACGTCGCCGAGGCATTGGCTCTTGTCGTGACGTGGCGCGAAGGCCGCTTGGGTGCTGCGGAGGCTGCTTGCTGCTGCATCAGATTGCCCTCTTCGGCCGAAAGACGAAGCGCAACACCATCGAAAGCACGACGACGAGCAGGAAAAGCATGATTGCCATCGCGCATGCCTTGCCGATATCAAGATTGGTGAAGGCCTCGTCATACATCAGGTAGACGATGGTGCGGGTGGCATTGACGGGCCCGCCCCGTGTCATGACGTAGGATTGTGTAAACATCTGCAGCGCGCCCAAAAACCAGGTGATCGCCACGAAAGCCACAACGCCTCGAATGGTCGGCAGGCTGATCGTCCAGAACCGTTGAATGGCGTTGGCGCCATCCATCTTTGCCGCTTCGAGGAGATCGGACGGGACCGACTTCAGAGCGGCCAGGACGATGATCATGAAGTAACCGAGATTGCGCCACATGCTCATGACGACGATCGACGGCAGCGCCCAGACCGGGTCGGACAGGAAGTAGACGGGGTCCCAGCCGATCCGGGTCAGCATGGCGTTGATCGGTCCGACCGCCGGATCGAGAAGCAGGTTCCATACAAGCGCCACGACGACATAGGAGGCGGCCTGCGGCAGATAGATGACGGTGCGCATCAGCGGTCCGCCGGTCAGATAACCATTGAAGAGCGCTGCGACCAGCACCACGACGACGATGCCGATCCCGACCTGACTGAGGGCAAATGTCAGCGTGTTGCCCAATGCCTCCCAGAATACCGGATCCTGAAGGATCGAAGCGTAGTTCTTCAGCCCGACCCATTGCGGTGCCGTCAGCAGCGAGAACTGGGTGAAGGAGAAGAAAAACGCCAGAAGCAGCGGCACGACCGAGGTGGCGATGATCGCCACCGCCGCCGGGCTGAGAAGGATCTCGCCTGCGATGCGCTGGCGCCGAAGGAGACTGTCATGGAGGGGCAACGATCGTCGGCGGTTGCCCATCCCGGTTTCAACGGCCATCGCCGCGTCACTTCGCATTGATCTCATCGATCTTCTTGTCGAGGCCGGCGAGAATGTCTGCGGGCTTGCCGCTCTGACGCACCGCTGCCTGCATGGCGATGTTGACCTGTTGCTGGATCTGCAGGAGGTTCGGCGCTGTCGGCAGGGCACCGGCATATTGTGTTGCCTGAAGGAAGCCGGGGCTGACATTTGCAAGGAACGGGGCATCGTTCTGGTCGGTGCGGGCCGGCAGGCCGCCCCACATTTCCGCGACTTTCTGCGACTGCTCCTTCGACGCGATGAAGGATAGAAGCGTCCACGCCCCATCCGGATCTTTCGTGTTGGCGCCGATGCCGAACTTGTTGATCCAGGCGATCGTCTTCGGCGCGCCGTTTGGATCGGCCGACAGTGGTTTCCCCGCCAGGACGAACTTCTGCGTGTCGGGCGCGTTGAGCGCGGCATTCTGCGATTCCGTGACGCTGTTATACGTCATGGCGGCGCGGCCCTGGACCAGCGGACGCGGCCCCGTGCCCTGATAAACGATATTGGGATTGGCAACTCCTTCGACAAAGAAGGACACCAGATATTCAAGCGCGCGCTGACCGGCCTGGCTCGACAGGATCGACTTGCCGGCCTCGTCGAAGAAGCTGCCGCCGGCCTGATAGAGCATCTGCGCATAGGTCTGCATGAGACCGACCGACGTATCGGCATTGGCGAAGAACGGCGCATCGAGCGGCCCGCCCTGTTTCTTGGAGAGCTTGGTCGCCAGAGCCTTGAAATCATCCCAGTTGGACGGAAGCGCATCGGCGCCGACGCCGACCTTTTCGAGAAGGTCCGACCGATAGACTGCCGTGCGCACATCGGCATAGACGGGCAGCGCGTAGGATTTGCCGCCGTAGGTGCCATCGGCCAGCATTGCCGGATAGAACTTGTCCTTGTCAGCCCATCCGGAGAGACGGTCGTCGATCGCAAGAAACGCACCGCGCGAGGCGAGCGCCGGCGTCATCACCTGGCCCATCATACTGACATCGGCCATGGTGCCGCTTGCGGCCGCCGTCAGCAGTCGCTGGAAACCCGAACCCCCAGTCGGACTGGCGAAGCTCGACCTCGTAGCCGGTCTGAGACTTGAACTCAGCAAGTGCGCCTTTGAGCCAGGCCGTCGCCTTCTGGTCAGGTCCGAGGACCATCAATGACAGGGATTTGCTCTGTGCGTGAATGTTTGGCGCATAGAGACCAGCGGCAAGTCCTCCTGCGAGGCCTTTCAACACGGTGCGGCGCTTCAAATGAATCGATGCGATGGGCATGGTTCTCCTCCTCCCAAATTCCTCGCACTCGGCCTGATCGATATCCCCTCGCGCAGATGCTCCCACAGCGCACGAACGGGCTGGATAGACTGAGTTTCGGCAATTTCCTCCCATTGCCGTTCGCGCAGTGTAGCGAGGCGCGGCGATAAGTGATAATAGATGTTATTACATTCACGATATCCATCAGTTATCGGCATGCGTCTCCTCGTTTCCCGGCATCTTGAAAATTTCCTGGCCCTCTATGAGACCCGCAACATGCACACGGCGGCTCTGCGCAAGGGCATTACCCAGCCTGCTCTCACCAAAAGCCTCAAGATGCTGGAGGACGAGGTCGGCGGCGATCTCTTCAAGCGGACGTCGAGGGGGCTGGAACCGACAGAGGCGGGCGATGCGCTGCATCGCTACGCTCACGCCATCGATCAGGAAGCGCGTTTCGCGACGCTGGACATCAAGCGCTCCGCGATCGAGGCGAAGGGCCTGTTGCGATTGGGGGTCGGTCCTGCCCTTGCGGTCAGCAGCCTGCCATCGGTTCTTGTGTCGTTCGGTGAACGGTTCCCAGACGTCCAGATCAGTGTCGAAACGGGCATCACCACGCGGTTGATCGAACAGGTGATCAGCGGCGACATCGACGTCATGGTCAGCGCCCGTCCCGAACGCGAACTACCCGATCGCTTTGCCGCCGTTCATCTCTTCACCAACCGCATGGTTGCGATCTGCCGCCACGACCATCCATTGCGCAGAAAGGAGCGGGTCAGCATCGAAGATCTTCTGCAGTTCCGGCGCATCGGTTTTCTCGACGATCATGATTTCGACTCGCATGCGCGCAAAGCCTATGGCGAGCGCGTCGATAATCTGCGCGCCGCGGTGCGCACGAGTGACGTCTCGGTCATGCTGGACGTCCTCGCATCGACGGATCATTTTGCAATCGTCAACGAAATCATGCTGCCGAGAGCAAAGACACTGGGTCTGTTGCCTCTTGTGCTCGACGATCTGCTGTGGGTCATCCACATCGAACTGATCTGCAAGCTCGCATTCGTCGATTCCAGACCGATCCGGCAATTGCTCGCGTCCTGGAAGCAACCGGACGCTCCTGCGCTCCTGTCCAACCTGAGAGAACGCCCTGGTCGAGGAAATTAGGAAGCTTCGCCAACGGCATCCCGCCGCCGGCGACCCAGGTCTTCTCTGTCCAGGTCTTCTCTGTATCGTCTCAACGTGTTTGCTTCTCTCAACTGGCCGGTCACCGGCCGTCCGGTACGATTGTCGACCACGGCCAGGGCTTCGCTCTTGGTCTTGTCGACGATCGTCGCTGCCCGTTCGCCGTTCCTTTGCTTCTACTCGTCTTGTGGCGAAGGAGGCTATCGACCGACGGCCTCGCACCATTTAAGGGAAGAGACGGAAATCAATCCGCCTCTTGTCGTCCCGATGGTCGAGCGGCAACCCAGGCGTCAGGCCGCCTTGGCCCGCAGGGTGGCCAGCACCTCACCACTGACATGCTCGGGGATGTCGCCAATCTCTGCCATCCGTGCATCCAGCTTGGCCAGCATCTCTTCGAAAATCCGAAAATAGGCCGGGTCGTTGGCACGATTGTGGAGCTCGAACGGATCCTCCTTGCAATCGAACAGCTCCCATTCCGGCGGCTCGTCACCGGCAAAGGCGCCGAGCTGTCCGAGCGGATCATTGTACCAGTAGATCAGCTTGTAGCGGGTGTCGCGCACGCCGTAATGGGCAAAGGCATTGTGGAACTCGTCCTTGTGCATCCAGTAGCGATGGTAGGCGAAACCCTCCTCGCCTTCGACCGCCGTCTGCTCGAGGATGGGCCGCATGCTGGCACCCTGCATGTAGCTTGGAATAGGCAGGCCGGCATAATCGAGAAAAGTCGGCGCAAAATCGACATTGGTGGCGATGTGGCTTGCCTGCGCGCCGGCCTCGATGCCCTCCGGATAGCGGATCAGGAAAGGCATCTGCAGCGATTCCTCATACATGAAGCGCTTGTCGAACCAGCCGTGCTCGCCGAGGAAAAAGCCCTGGTCAGACGTGTAGATGACGATGGTATTGTCGCGCAGTCCTTCCGCATCGAGATAGTCGAGCAGCCGCCCGACATTGTCGTCCACCGCCGCGATGGTCTGCAGGTAACGCATCATGTAGCGCTGATACTTGAACAACGCCAGTTCCTGCGGATCGGTGAAAACGAAATTCTCGCCGGTCGCGCCGTCGATCAGGCGCAGGCTTTCTCCCGGCGCAATCTCGGGCACCTTGCGCTGGCTCCATCCAGGCAGCAGCAATTCGCCGACCTCATCGCCGCCTTCAGGCTGCACAAGACCGAGATCCTTGTAAGTCATGTCGGAGCGGATGCGCATCTTCGCGGCCGCCGCTGCGGCGGCGCGGTTTGAATAATCGTCGGAAAAAGTCTCCGGAACCGGCAGAGTGCCATCTGCATAGAGATGCCGGTCGCGAGGATGCGGCTCGAAGCTGCGATGCGGCGCCTTGTGGTGGCACATCAGGAAAAACGGCCTGTCCGGATCGCGCCTGCCGAGGAAATCGAGGCATTTGTCGGTGATGATATCGGTGGCGTAGCCCTTGACCGTGCGCGGACCGTCGCGGCCAATCATGACGGGATCGAAATACTCGCCTTGTCCAGGCACCACGGACCATTCGTCAAAGCCCGTCGGTTCGTGCGCCCTGCCCTCGCCCAGATGCCATTTGCCGAAGATCGCCGTCTGATAGCCGCCGGCGCGCAGGTGCTTGGCGACATTGGGTAGGCGATTGTCGATATGGGTATCGAGCGTGGTGACCATGTTCACATGGTTATAAGTGCCGGTCAAAATAGCAGCGCGGCTCGGTGTGCAGATCGAATTGGTGACGTAACACCGGTCGAGGCGCATACCCTCATTGGCGAGGCGGTCGAGATTGGGCGTGCTGTTGAGGCCCGCGCCGTAGGCGGAGATCGCTCGCGCCGCGTGGTCGTCCGACATGATAAACAGTATATTAGGCTTCTTGGTCATTTGCATCCCGATGGCAAAATGCCGGCGCGACGGTTACGCGCCGGCTGATTGGCTACTCGTTGCCGGCGTAGAAGTCGGCGAGATAATAATCCTTCGGATCAAGCGGGTTCTGCAGCTTGCCGAAAGAGACGAACTGATCATTCAGACCCTTCAGCCAGCCGGCCACAGTGCCGTCTTTGCTGGCGGCAACCAGTTCCTTCGAGGTGAGGAACTGGCCGTTCTGGCTTTCGACGCTCAGCGGCTCGGCCGGCACGCCGAGAAATTTGGCGGTGATCTGGACCGAGCGCGGCACGTCGGCAGCACGATAGTCGTTGGCATCCTTCAGCACGGCGATGAACTTCTTCACCATGTCGGGATTGTCGGCAACCACCTCGTTGCGGGCGACGAAAGCCGACGGGAAGGAATTGGCCGGATAGAAGTCGGCGCTCTTGGCGACTTCCACCATGTCGGGCACGTTCTTCTTGATCGTTCCGACCAGCGGATACCAGATGCCGGCGCCGTCGATTTGCTTGGAGGCAAAGGCAGAGACCACGGTCGGCGGGTCCATTCTGATGACCTGGACGTCGGAAATCGTCATGCCGGCCTTGGCGAGCGCAAGACGCAGAAGCATGTCCCCGGACGTGCCTTCAGGCACGCCGACCTTCTTGCCCTTGAGATCGGCCATGGAATTGATGCCATTCTGGGCGATGACACGATCGGACAGGCCGAGCGCGTTCATGGCGACGAGCTTGGCCTTGCCGCTTGCCGGAAGCCAGAGCGCCCCCGGGCCCACATAGCCGAAATCGAGACTGCCGGCGCCGAGCGCCTGGATCTGGATCGGCCCATTGGTGAACGCCTTCACATCGGCCTTCAGGCCGTGCTTGGACCATAGATCCTGATCATTTGCGATCGCCGTGAGGCTGGTGCCGAAATAGTCGGCTGTATAGCCGACGCGCACAGGCACGGCCTGCGCATAGGCGCCTCGCGCGGCGATGCCCAGCATCGGGCTTGCAAGCGCGCCGGCAGCGGCAACGGTTAGAAAATTGCGGCGGGTCAGGGTCACGATATTCCTCCTCATCGTGCGTTTGAACTGATCTGTGGGTTCTGGTGATAGACGGCATGCCAGACCTGATTGCGGATTTCGGCAAATTCGGGCGAAAGCCGGATTTCTTCCGTTCTCGGATAGGGCAGGTCGACGGGGATGATCTTGTGCAGGCGGCCGGGCCGCGCCGCCATGACGATAACGCGGTTGGCGAGATAGACCGCCTCGTCGACATCATGGGTGATGAAGACGACCGTCCGCCGTTCGCGGCTCCATGTGTCGAGCAGCTGGTCCTGCATGGTGACGCGGGTCAAGGCATCGAGTGCGCCGAACGGCTCGTCCATCAGAAGGACTGAGGGGTTGACGGCATAGGCGCGCGCGATGGCGCAGCGCTGCTTCATGCCGCCCGACAGGGTCTTGGGCAGGGCGTCGGCAAAGTCCTTCAAGCCGACGAGATCGATAAAATGGTCGGCGATGCGCCTGCGCTCGGCTGCCGGCATGCCTTTGATGCGCAGGCCGAATTCGACATTCTGGCGAACGCTCAGCCAGGGAAAGAGCGCATATTGCTGGAAGATCACGCCACGTTCCGGACCGGGTCCGCGGACCGGCTTGCCATCGACCATCACCCGCCCGTCCGACACATCGGTCAAACCGGCCGCAATGTTCATGGCCGTCGACTTGCCGCAACCGGAGGGACCGACCACGGTAACAAATTCGCCGTCGCCGATATCGAGGCTCAATCTGTCAAGCGCGAGGAAGGACGTGTCATCCGATCCAAAGCGGCGGGTGACGTTCTGAAACGAGATCTTTGGTTCGGAATTTGCCTGGTTCATGATACGCGCTCCTGCCAGCGGGTAAGGCGTTTTTCCGCCGCCTGGACGAGGCGATCCATGACGAGGCCGAGAATGCCGATGGTGATCAGGCTGACGAAGATGGTCGCCAGATCGTAATAAAGCTGCGCCTGCTGCATGCGAAAGCCGAGCCCGGATTGGGCAGCGATCAGTTCGGCAGCGACAACCGTTGCCCAGGATGAGCCGAGGCCGATCCTGACGCCGACCATGATGAACGGGATTGACGCCGGGATGATCACGCGCAGGAAGATAACGCCATCCTTCGCGCCGAGCACGCGGGCCGCATTGACCAATGTGCGATCGACGCTGATCACGCCCTGATAAGTGGCAACGACACACGATAGGAACGAGGCGAGAAAGATCACGAAGATCTTCGGCGCTTCATCAATGCCCATGGTGACGATGGCAAGCGGAATGATGGCGAGCGGCGGGATCATCCGGAAGAACTGGATATAGGGCTCGATCAAGGCGCGGGCGACGCGGTACCAGCCCATCAGGAAACCGACGGGTATGGCCAGCGCCACGCCCAGCAGGAAGCCGCTGAGCACGCGGGTGATGCTGGAGAGAATGTCGAGCGGCAACTGGCCGTTTTCAGCCAGCTCGACTGCGCGCTGGGCGACCTCGCCCGGTCCCGGCAGCACCACCAGCTTCGCTGACGTGATCGCCCACCAGACCGCCATGCCGAATGCGAAGGCGATGAAGTTGATAGCGATCGGCGGCAGGTCCGCCGGCGAACGCCTCTTTTCGCTGAAGTCGTCGCTTTTGGTCGACACGGTGCTCAATGGCGATCTCCCGAATAAAAAAAGTGGTCCAAGGCGACGGTCGCGCCGCCGATGGCGCCGGACTGCATGCCGAAACTCGTGCGTTCGAGCCGCAGGATATCGCGCATGTGCGGCATGACCCGCGGTGGCAGATGGTGCCTTAGATGCGAGAACAGGCTTTCCGGCGCTTCACCGAAATGACCGCCGAAAATGATGAGATCCGGGGTGAGGAGATTGATCGCGATCGCCAGTGAATCCGTCAAGCACGCAAGCGTCGGCGCCCATGTTTCGGTTTTCTCCAACCGTGCCAGAAGATCGGACGGCACGGGTCCTTCAAGCCCCAAGGCGTGCGTCAGGACGCGCTCGTTCACATAGCTTTCGAGGCAGCCATGATTGCCACAGCTACAGAGCGGACCGCCCTGCGAGATCTGGATGTGGCCAAGTTCGACTGCCCCATGGCCGCCGGGCCGGAACGGCACATCATCGACGACCAGACCGGCGCCTAGGCCGGAGCGAAGATAGATGAACAGGACGGCCGGAACATCCTGCCCGAGGCCAAAACGCGCCTCCGCTACGGCCATCGCAGTCACGTTGTGCTCTAGGATCACGGGTATGCTCGCTCGCCGTTCCAACATTTCGGCGACAGGGAGGTTGCGCCAGCCGGTATTGATCGACGCCAGGAGCCCCCGCCGGTCGCTGCTGACCGGACCAGGTACCCCGACCCCTATACCAAGCAATTGCTCAATGCTGCTTTCGGCTTTCAGCCTTTCGATCTCATCGGCGACACGGGCTATAACAGCTTCCGGCGACGTTTCGTTCAGCGTGAATTCGAAGAAAGCGGATGCCTTGGGCGTGCCCGCAAGGTTTGCAAGGGTAAGCTGCACGAGCCCGGCGCCGATATGCACGCCGGCGGCATGATGAGCATCAGGGAAAAGCTTGATCGCCATACCCGGTCGACCAACTCCACTCGTTTCCGCCGGCTCCGCTTCGACAACGCAACCATCAGCAAGAAGCTGCGCCGTTACATGCGTTAGCGTGGTTGCGGACAACTTGCTTCGACGCGCGAGAATGGCTCTCGATAACGGCCCTTCGTCGCGCAAAATGCGTAAGATGTGGCCATGATGGAGACCCACTCATCCCTCCTTTATTTTCTAAAGTTTAGAAATTAAAGGAGGGATGAGTCAATAGAAAGATTTCTCTATGGAAGAAACGCGGAAATCTTTCGTTCTCCGTGGAGGACAAAACTGGCGAAATGGGTCGGTCCGTTGTGCGTCCGAGGTTGATCTGATGGAAAGTTCTTTCTCGAGCGCCTACTGCTTTCCTGCGTCGACGTAGTTATCCGTTTCGGCGAACTTTCCGACAGTAGCGCGCTTGCTCGATTGGTCGGTCGTTGGCCACTCTTTGTCACTGCCGCGCCGTCTTATCGCGACCGCAAGGGTTTGCGGAAATCGCCTTCCGATCTGGCTATGCATGAGTTTGTGGTCCGGGGCACCGCCGGGAAGAATATGACATTTCGTAAGGACGGCAAGAAGTTGTGGTGCTCGTCAGCTGAAAATCGCGATCATCGGTGCAGAGGTTGGCGTCAATGCAGCGATTGTCGGCTTGGAATTGCCGTCAGCACTCTGTCGAGCGTCCATCGCGAGTTCAGCAAACGCGAATTGATATGTTTTGCTATCGGACCGGGAGATCGGTCGCGCTGCTGGCTCTCCGATTGCCTCACACCCAAAATCAAAATCGTATTCGGGGGGGCCCGGGCAGCAGAAAATCGAGACACCGGCCGAATTGGGAGGTCGTTGGTAACCAACGAAGGCTACTTGTCGGCGGCGGGTGTCGGTCATGGCAACCTCGTCGGTGACGGGGCGGGACTTGATCCGGTGGACGTGACGATCCTATTGGGGCAGATAGAGGTGGTGCCGGTTTCTGAGACAGGGGCATAAGGTGGATTTTCCGATGAGAAGGACAGTCCAGCATGAAGACACGCAGACGGTTTACGGCCGACTTCAAGGCCAAGGTCGCGCTTGAGGCGATCCGCGGCGAGCGGACGATTTCGGAACTGGCGACGAAGCACCAGCTTCACCCCAACCAGATCACGCAGTGGAAACGGCAAGCAATCGAAAACCTGGCCAAGGCGTTCGACGACAAGGCAGCGGGTGCGCAGGTCGGCCGGGAAGCCGAGGTGACGAAGCTTCACGCCAAGATCGGCCAACTCGTCGTTGAGCGGGATTTTTTGGCCAAAGCCTTCGATCGCTGAGCCTGGATCGGAGGAGAATGATGATTGATCCCGATCACAACCGGCTCTCGATCCGCCGCCAATGCGAACTGGTCTCGATTTCGCGGGCCTCGTTCTATCGCCAGCCCCTCGGTGAGAGCCCTGAGAACCTCGAACTGATGCGCATCATCGATGAGGCTTTTATGGAAATGCCCTGGTATGGCTCGCGCCAGATGGCGCGGCATCTGCGCCGCCAAGGCTGGTGCGTCGGCCGCAAGCGGGTCCGGCGGCTGATGCGCAAGATCGGTCTGTCGCCGATCTATCAGGCACCCAAGACCAGTGAGCCGCATCCGCAGCATCGCATCTATCCTTACCTGCTGCGTCACATGGCGGTCGAGCGGCCGGATCAGGTCTGGTGTGCGGATGTGACCTATATCCCGATGCGGCGCGGCTTCCTCTACCTGGTCGCCATCATGGACTGGTTCAGCCGCAAGGTGCTGGCTTGGCGGCTATCGAACACGATGGATGCCGACTTCTGCGTCGCCGCTCTTGAAGAGGCGATCGCCTGCCACGGCAAGCCCGACATCTTCAATACCGATCAGGGAAGCCAGTTCACCAGCTTCGCCTTCACGACGACGCTGAAGGACGCCGGCATTCGCATCTCCATGGATGGACGCGGGCGCTGGATGGACAACGTCTTCATCGAGCGGCTGTGGCGCAGCCTCAAATACGAGTGCGTCTTCCTCAACGCATTCGAGACGGGAAGCGAAGCCCGCAGCGGCATCGGTTCCTGGATCGACTATTACAACCGGCGACGCCCGCACTCGACCTTCGGCGGCAAGACGCCCGACGAGGTCTATGCTATGGCGGAAATGACGGAGAAACTGGCGGCGTAAAAACGAAACCCGATCCACCTTAGCCAAGCCGCCAAGCTGTCTCACCAAGCGGGACCACCTCTGATTGCCCCAAACTGCTCCTGCCGCTCATGATCGTCGGAGACTATGAAGGCGGAAAGGGAATCGAGTAACGAAAGCTTCATCCGGTCCTTCACGTCGCGCACCGTTGATATGTTATGTTAGTATGTCAGTACATATCGGATCCGTTATTATGGAACTGGCGCTCCCAGCTGGCGACGAACAGGCGACAACGCGGGAGTGCCAAGGCTCGGCTTGTCAGGCGGCAGGATTAGGCGTGCGCCGCAAGCGGTCGACGAGATCCGAAACCGTCATCACCTCTCGCATTGGCAAAGCATCATATGACCCGTCTTGAGGAACGGTATAAGACAGGCCATCGCCCTCCCACAGCCACCAATACACAACCTCGCCCTGCTTATCCCGTATTGGCATTTTGAATGTCGGGAAGGACCTGAGATCATTTGGGATTGGCAGCGCGCCACGATTTCGTCCGACGAGCGTGCCCGTGTCCAGCGCACCGCCCAAAGGAAACATGGCGACGAACGCTGTGGGCGCAGCCGACAGTCGAGCTAGATCGTCTAGAGGCGCCGTGTGCACGCCGCTAAAGAAACGCACGACTTCCGGATAGGCCGAGTGGCTATGTGTCATTTGAGCGTAAAAAAATCCTTCGGGAGTTTCGATTTCGACAATATCGCCAGGTTGCAATCGCATTGTTTAATGTCCTGATTCGGCCCGTTACAGGCTGTAAGCTTCGATTGTTGCCGGATGGAACAACTCTTCAGGCTTTACTCGACGAGGAGAGAGCCCCTGCTCGAAATGGTAACGTAAGAACGTGTCCAGCGTCGTGAGGTTAGGCTGCAGGCCATACGGCCACAGATCCGGCCCCATGATCGACCGGGCTCTACTAAGGTTGTCCTCGACAAATGGCATCGTGACTTTAGTTGCCGATGTGTCAGCCAAGGCCTCCTCGGCAAGTCGCTTGGACTTCGTGAATGCCTTCAGCAACGCGCCTGGAAGCCAGGGATTTGCATCCGCCAACGAGCGTCGCAATCCGAGAACGTGCATGATAGGGAAAATCTTAGTCCGATTAAAATAGGCTTCGGCCTCTCCGACCGTATCTGCGAACAGCCGTCGGATCGCGGGATCGCCTTCATCAAAACACCGCGGCGCGCGTGGCCCTACAAATCCGTCAATCTCACCCCGTTGCAACATGTTGTTAAGTGTCTCGCCTTCGGGGGCGTCAATGAGCGTAATTTCAGGCGGTAGCGTAACCTTGATTTTTTCGGGCCTGCCGGGCGTGTCCATGCCACCCCGCACCCAGGTTATCTCGGAGGGCTTGACGCCATATTCGTCACCCAGGATCCCACGAAACCAAACGTTGGCCGAAAGCTGGTATTCCGCGATCCCTATCCGCCGTCCGCGGAGATCAGATGGGGTATCTATCCCACGATCCTTGCGGACATATATAGACGTGTGACGGAAGGCGCGCGAAAGAAAGACAGGTACAGCAACATAATGAGGTTCGCCGCGCGCGACCGATATTGAATACGAAGATAATGACAATTCACTGATGTCGAAAGCGGCGTGGCGGAAAGCTCTGAAGAACATCTCCTCAGGCGACAGCAGCATGCAAGTTGGATCTACTCCATCGATTTGCACGCGACCATCAACGATCGGACGAGTACGATCATAGTCCCCCATTGCGAGTGACAGCGAAAGGTTGCTCATGGAGTTTACCTCAATCCAATTTGATGTTTCAGATGAACGGGTGTTTTAGTCGCGGCTGCCTGCAAAATCGCGTGGCAGACTTCAAGGCTGGCAAGCCCCCAGGCCCCTGTTTGAGCCGGCTGAATGTTATTCCGTACGGCAGCAACGATCGCTTCTATGATTTCTGATCTTGGATACCTGAAACGAGGGGTTGGGCGGAAAAAGCGGACTGCGTCATTGTAAAGATGGATGCCGTAAGGGGTGATCCGCATGTCCGCTCGATCACAGGATACGAGTAGCGGACCGAAGTGTTCATAGGTTTCAGGATCGGCGCCTTTTTGTTCGCTCACACCGTAGGTTCTAGCTGTTTTCAGCCGCGCCTCTTCTTCAGCATCAGCGATTTGCTCCAATGCTTTGCGTGCGTTTCCGTAGTTTGTCGGATCTTTGCGCGTACCGAGTTCACTGATGTTGTCCATCCACTCGTCGCTATCAAAATGGGCGTAGCCGGAATATGTGATACACGCCATCGATTCAGGAAATGAGAGCAGTGCGCTGTAGGCTCCCTCGGTTGATCGCTTAGGATCCCAATTGCCAGTCAAGGCGACCACTTCTCGGGTTAGACCACCGGCCAACAATCGAACTATGTCGATCTGATGTATCCCTTGGGAGAAGACGACACCGCCGCCCCGCTCAGTCTGCAGTTCTTCCGGTCGGCGTGGCCGGTACAAAAAGTCGGTATAGTTGAAGGCATGAACGAGCCGCACCTCTCCTACCTCGCCGCTGTCGATAATTGACCTTGCGAGTTGGATTTGTTGGTCATAGCTGTGGCTTGGGCCAACAAGGAGCAGAACGCCTGCAGCGGCGCACGCCTCAACCATGACTTTCGCATCGTCCATTGAAATCGCCAGTGGCTTTTCGACGAGAACGTGTTTTCCGGCAGCAGCAGCAGCCAAAACGTGCTTAACGTGCAATTCATGAGGACTGGCGATATAGAGAATCTCGACATTGCGGTCGCGGCATAGATCCTCGACATTGTCGTATGCGCGACCACCGAATTCACGCTCGAACGCCAATCTTGATTGCTCACGAGGTTCGCTAGCGGCCACAAGCTGGACGCGGTTGTCGGACCGAAATGCGGGCAACGTAAGCATGAAAGCCCGCCCAAGTCCGACCACACCTATTTTGACAGGGTCTCCCGGAGGGATGTCAGAGGTCAAGGACAAGCCCTCCGCTCTTGGCTCGCGATACGCAAATCATGATGAAGTCGTCTTTTTCATCGTCCGTCAGGACCATGTCCCGGTGATCCGGCGCTCCAGAGATCAACCGACACTTGCATGAACCGCAGGTTCCGCTTTCACACGAGCTCGTGGTCTTGACACCGCTTTCCCGCACAGCTTCGAGAATAGATTTATCAGCAGGCACGACTATCGTTTTTGCCGACCTGGCCAACTCGACTTCAAAGGCCGTGTCGTCGACGCGAACGACCTCGACAGGTTTGAAGTCTTCGAAGTTTACTCGACCCTCGGGCCAGTGACCCGATATCGATTGTATTGCGTCCATGAGAGGTTTTGGCCCACAGCAATAGACATGCATATTCTTGATTTCGACGAAGTGATCCCAAAAGTCGTAAGCTTTGCTTGGATCGCCCTCGTCGTGATGGATATGTACCCGTCTCCCGAATACTTGGCGCAGCTCTTCCAAGTATGCCGTTTCGGAGGCGCTGCGGGTGCAGTAGATGATCTGAAAATCTTTCTCTTCAGCTGCCAAAGAGGCCGCCATCGCGTAAATCGGCGTTACGCCGATCCCGCCAGCGATCAGGAGATATTTACTGGCCTTCTTCAAGGCAAAGCTATTTTCAGGCGGCTCGATCGACAGCGTCGAACCAACGACCGCTTGCTCGTGCATGGAAGACGATCCGCCGCGCGATTGCTGCTCCTTCTTCACCGCGATCACATACTGTGGCGGCTCATGTCCATCCCGAACGAGCGAGTATCGCCTCATCGCTCCTGATGGAGTTTTAACGGTGATGTGGGCCCCTGCTTCGTACGAGGGCAGGCTACGGCCGTCGGTCGGTTCAAGCGTGAATTCAGTAATGAATGGCGTCAGCTCGCGGCGCTGAACGACCTTCATTTCCAAGGGCGCGGTGTCATCGGTCATATCGTCATCTTCTCAAAGGGTATTGGCCAATCCTCCATGGCCGGTGAAATTTACTTAGGTCTCTAAATAATTTTTGTCAACGGCTGGACGGATGGCTGCGCGCTATGTAAATTTAGTTAGAGACCTAACTTAGGAGGATCCAATGCTCACGCACGAGGAAAATGAAGTTTTGACGCGCGTCTCACGTGACGCACCCATGGGAAAGCTGATGCGCCAGCATTGGACCCCGGTATGTCTGATTGAAGAAGTAGCTGAACGCGACGGTACTCCTCTTCTCGTCGAGGTTCTGGGAGAGCGCTATGTCGCCTTCCGCGACAGCGACGGCCGACTTGGGTTGTTGGACGAACTATGTCCACACCGTAGAGCATCGCTCGTGTACGGTCGGAACGAGGAGTGCGGGCTGCGCTGCCTCTATCATGGATGGAAGATGGACGTAGAGGGCAATATTGTCGCTATGTCATCTGAGCCAGATGGCAGCCCGCTGATGAACAAGGTCAAGCATAGATCATACGCTACCAAGGAATGGGGCGGCTTTGTTTGGGCATGGCTAGGCGACCAGGCTAATATACCCGCATTTGATCCTCCGGCTTTCGCACCGACGGAAAGCACCCAGGTCTCGATCCTCAAGATCCGTATTCCCTGTAACTGGGCGCAAATCCATGAGGGACAGATCGACAGCGCCCATTCTTCGAGCCTTCACTCCTCGGATATGGTGCCGGCGCGCGTGGAAGGGGCCGCCGCGGATGAAAAGTCTTGGTATCGGCCATCGACAGATAAGTCGCCCCGGATGCAGACGCAAACAACGAGCTACGGCTTCCACTATGCGGCCATTCGCAAGCCGATCAAAAACGCGGACACTCACCAGTATCTTCGTATTACCGAGTTTGTTGCGCCGTATTACTCGTTGATCCCACCCAACAGCTCCTACAACGTCGCGAGCGTGATTGTCCCTATAGATGACGTCACGACGGCGTTCCATTTCATTGCTTGGGGCGGGAGCGACTGCCCCAGCACGGAAGATTGGCGCAAGTTCAACCATGCTCAAAAAGGCATTCACCTGAATGAGCGCTGGGAATCCCTCCGAACAAAGGAGAACAATTTCCTTCAGGATCGCCAAGCGATGAAGTTGGGCAATTTTACCGGTATCAAGGGTATTCCGAACCAGGATATCGCAATGTGGGTAGGAATGGGGCCGATCGTCAACCGATCTGATGACGTCCTGGGCGCCTCCGATCTTGCGATTGTAGAATTCCGTCGCCTCATGGTCGATGCGGCGCGTAAGGTCGCAGCAGGAGGAACCGCGCTCGGCACAGAGGAGCCCCGCCTACCTCAAGCAAGAATCGCTTCGCATGAAGGCGTTTACGCGAAGACGGTCGACTGGCGCACGCTCGTCGACGCCGAAAAGCAGATCGCAGCCGAATGAGAATTAGGAGACGGACCGTCTTGCCGGGCGGTCCGTCTCCTTGCCCTCATCAAAGTATATCGAGCTTATCGTTTTCTAAAACTGGTCGGATATTGGCTTGGATGGCATTCAGGAGCTGCAGAAATGTGCGGAATTCTCTGTCGGAGAAACCCTTCACTGAAGTTTGGACGACCTGCTTGGCCATTGGAAGGAGTTCATCCTTCAAAGCAAGTCCCTTTGCCGTAAGGTGAATGTTAATTTTGCGCCGATCTTCCGCGTTTCGCGTTCGCTCGACCAAGCCGCTTTGTTCCATGGACTTTATGGCAGATAGCGTGGTTGGTTCCATCGTGCCGACAATGTGCGACAGCTCGCGCTGCGTTAAACCGTCCTCATGCCAAAGAGCGCGCAGAAAATACCACATCCCAAGCGTTACGCCGTACGGCTCGATTGTCTGCTGGAGCAGTTTTTGAATCAGGCGGTTTGTTAATCGGACTTGATAGCCAACGCTTTCAGCGAACGGGAGAGCGATGTCTTCGAACGCCTCATCGAAGGCTGTGGATAGGTTAGGCGAGCTCGTTCCACTTTTCATTCATCCATCACTTTCGGGTACTCATCAACTTTACTCAATGTGCAGGCTTTGAACAACCTTCGGGCAAAGCGAACCAAACCCTTCAAAATTTCCGTCGTAACTTGGCGCTTTGCTTCCCTACCGACAAACAATTTAGAAGCCTAATTATTAGATGCAAAACCTACAGAGGAAATGCGTTTGATACAAGGCATAGACACGTTGGCAGGCGATGCAATTTTACCAGTAGCTGCTTCGCCACATATCCCGATCTACTAAAATCCGTGAAAGCTATTTTACGCAACAACAATTTTTCGCTTTAAAAACAACCCAATTTGACAATTTATAGGAGTATCTCATTTCAAATACATCCTATGTCGATTCACTCTCGACAGCGAAAAAAGCGACGTCTATGTTAATTGATAAGAGACCTAAGTAATTTCCATTCTTAGGCTCAGGAGGAATTCACCGAGAGAGACCCGCTGTCGCCGCGACACCAGCGCGATCGGTGATGACATCGCAGTATCCACTAAGGGAGGAAATAGAGTGACATCAGCGAAAGCACGCTTGGCTGCCATAGCAGTAACCGCATTGACAGGGTTCCTAGCCCATCAGGCCGCGGCGGCCGACACGTTCGAAATCGACGTCGTCCTGCCGCTGACCGGCGGCGCGGCGTTCCTTGGCAAAGCCGAACAACAAGCGCTCAACCTTTACGAGCAGGTCGTGAAAGAAGCCGGTGGGATCCATGGCAAAGAACTGAAATTTGTCTTCCACGACGACCAGTCCAATCCGCAGACCGCTGTGCAAATCGTCAACCAGATCAAGACGAAATCACCACAGGTCATCATCGGCTCGGCGGTTGCCGGGCTCTGCAACGCGATGTCGCCGCTCATGAAAAACGGGCCAGTCATGTACTGTCTGTCGCCCTCTCTTTATGCAAAGCCCGGCGACTATGCTTTCAGTTCAAGCGTATCGACGAAAGGCCTCGCTGAAGGTCTTCTTCGTTATTTCAAGGACCGTGGTTGGAACAAGATCGGCCTCATCACTTCAACGGATGCATCTGGCCAGGATGCTTACAAGCAGATCAAACCGCTTGTCGGTTCAGACGAATTCGCTGGCCTGCAGCTTGTAGCAGAAGCACAGTTCAATCCCACGGACGTAAGCGCATCTGCACAGGTGCAACGCTTGAAAGGTGCCCAGCCGGACGCGGTTATCGTCTGGTCAACTGGAGCTCCGGTAGGGACCGTATTCAAGGCCATTCGGGATGCCGCCTTGGAGGTCCCGGTAGGCACGACGGATGGCAACATGACCTACGCTCAGATGGAGCAATATGCGAGTTTCCTGCCGAAGGAGCTTTACATCCCGGCACCGCAATGGCTGAAGACCGAGAACGGCAAGGAGCTTCCAGAGGCCAAGGCTGCAAAGGATGCTTTCTACAAGGCTTTCGACGCTGCGAAGGTGAAGCCCGATGGACCGTCGACGTTCGCCTGGGATCCGGGCCTGCTTGTAGTCAGTGCACTCCAAAAACTTCCAGAAGGTGCGACGGCAGAACAGTTGAAAGAGTATCTGGCGAACCTGCAGGGGTTCGGCGGGATAAATGGGATTTACGATTTCAAGAAAGATCCGCAACGCGGTCTCGACAAATCAAGCGTCGTGGTCACGCGGTGGGATAGCGGCGTGGGCACCTGGAAGGTTGTCAGCGACGTCGGCGGCGCACTGCTGAAGCAGTAATTGCCGACTGGGTGGAGGAAATTGTTATGGCAGAATTTATACAGATCAGCATCGGCGGCCTACTGGTAGGCACGATCTATGCGCTTATCGCTCTTGGGTTTTCGTTGATTTATCGCGTAACCGCGATTGTCAATCTAGCCCAAGGCGGTTTCGCGATCGTGGCTGCACTTGTCGGTTACACCTTCAGCCAAAGCCTTGGCCTCCCTCTTCCGATCGCACTCGTCGCTGCCGTGCTTGTCACGACAGCGGCGGGTACATTGTTAGGCGCTGTGACATTCGTCCCGGCATTGAAAAAACTATCCAACGCCAACGTACTGATGTTGACCGTCGGCATCCTTACCCTCGTCGAGGGATTGGCGCTCGTGATTTGGGGAAGCCAACCATACTCCGTCCCGCCATTCTCCGGCGAGCAGCCGCTCAATATCGGTGGAATTCTCGTTCCTACGCAGACCTTCTGGATCATCGGCACGGCTGTCGTGATCATTGTCGCGATTTGGTACCTCATCGCCAGGACCACACTTGGCAAGGCTCTGCGCGCGTGCGCTGAAAATCCGGGAGCGGCCACGCTGATGGGCATCAACGTGACGCGCATGACAATTTTCAGTTTCGGTCTTGCAACAACGATCGCTGCCATCGCAGGTATTGTTGTTGCACCAACGACCACGCTGCAATTCAATACCGGACAGCTCTTCACGATCTCGGGCTTTATTGCGGTCGTAATTGGGGGGATCTCTTCCTTTCCAGGCGCGATCGTAGGTGGTTTGCTGCTCGGCGTCGCGACACAGCTCGCAACTGCATACGTGTCCTCTTTGTTTAGCAGCGCCATCGCGTTGGTGATTCTGTTGCTTGTGCTCGTATTTGCGCCGACGGGCTTGATGCCATCTCGCGTGACTCGCCGTCAGGATGTTAGAGAGGAACCTCGCTCTTGGGGCCACATCACGAGACTCTGTCCAACTGTCGCTTGGGGCGCAGCCGCAGTAGCGCTGACAATCGTGGTAATGCTCCCGTTCCTCGTTGATGGCACGATCATATCGAGCCTCACTATTGCAGCAATCATTTTCATCGCTTTGCTCGGGCTCGATATTTTCATGGGCTATACCGGACAAGTTAGTCTTGGCCAGGCCGGCTTTATGGCGATAGGCGGCTATACGGCTGGCTATTTGGCGATCAATTACGATGTCGAGCCACTGCTCGGTATCTTAGCCGGCGTGCTTCTGTCGGTGATCTGCGCCCTGATCTTGTCGCTCGTAACGCTGCGATTACGCGGCCTCTACCTTGCCCTAGCGACACTCGCGTTTGGATTGCTAATCGATTCCTGCGCGATCGGTTTCATCGACATTACCGGTGGGCCGTCCGGAATGGTTGGTATTCCATCATTTTCCGTAGGATCGATCTACTTCGATACTCCGCTTTCGATGTACTACTTGGTCATTGCGATCAACGTTGCTTTGCTGTTGCTGTTTTTCGGTGCGATGAAGTCGAGCTTTGGACGGGCACTTCAAGCGATCCGAACGGACCAGATGGCGGCGACCGCCCTCGGGGTGAACATCGTTCGCTATAAACTCGTCGCATTTTTAATTAGCGCCGTCCTTGCCTCGCTTTCAGGAAGCCTGCTTGCTTTTTCGTTCAACTTCCTCTCACCCGATATGGTTGGAACGAACAGATCGCTAGAGCTTGTTTCGATGCTAGTAATCGGCGGCGAAGGAACGCTGGTCGGTCCAGCGTTTGGGAGCATTCTGATCACACTGTTGCCCACGATTTTCCAGCCGCTGGCGATGTACAAGACGTTTTTCAGCGGCGCTCTCCTGATACTTTGCTTCCTATATTTGCCTCGCGGCATTTATGGCGTGATTGCCGATGGTCTTAGCCGACTTTCACCTGGAGTTCGCAGTAACGAAAGCGCAAGCAAGCTCGTACAGAGGAATGCTCAGTGATGGTCAATAATCTCGCTCGCGACAACTCGCCGGTAATCCTCGAAGTATCCGGCCTGTCGAAAACATTCGGCGGCGTTAAGGCGACTGATAACGTCTCCTTCTCCGTCGGGAACGGCACTATTACAGCGCTAATCGGACCAAACGGAGCCGGCAAGACGACGTTGTTCAACTTGATAACCAATATCTTTCCCGCGGACGGTGGCAGCGTCTCCTTTCTGGGCAAGAGCATCAGCGGGACATCCCCCATGGATGTCGCGGGTTTGGGACTTATAAGGACGTTCCAATCAGCTCGGGTTTTTCCAGGATTGACCGTGCTTGAGAACGTACTTGCCGGCCGTCATCGATTGTTCAAATGCTCTGGCTTGAGTCAGATGTTTTGGACACCCAAGAGCAGGACCGAAGAACGGGAATTGCGTGAAAGGGCGGTAGCAATGCTGGAACTGGTCGGGCTGTCCAAGTTTCGAGATGCACACGCGGTCGATTTGCCGATGGGAGCCCAGAAGCTGCTTGAAGTCGTGCGCGCACTTATGAGCCAGCCAAAACTGCTGTGTCTGGACGAACCCGCTGCAGGTCTCAACGATACAGAAACGGAAGAACTAGCAATTCTCCTGCGTGCAATTCGCACGGCCGGAATATCCGTTCTGGTCGTCGAGCATAACATGTCGCTCGTCATGAACGTCGCGGATCATGTCGTGGTCGTTGACGCGGGTGCGGTCATCGCGGCTGGTACACCAGCCCAAGTCCAATCAGACCCAAGGGTCATCGAAGCTTATTTGGGACGTGAAGAAAATGCCGCTGCTTGAACTTCGCCAAGTCTCCGCCGGATACTCCAACACGACGGTGTTGAAAAATATCGACATCACCTTGGAGGCAGGCGAAATCGTCACGCTGGTCGGCTCCAACGGTGCAGGGAAGAGCACCACCGCCAAGCTGATATCGGGCATCCTGCGGCCGTCGAAAGGCGAAATTCTTCTCGACGGGAAGCCGATTAGCTCCTTAACAGCTTCAGATCGCTTGAGGCTTGGCATCGCGCACGTTCCTGAAGGCCGCCAGATTTTCGGTGGCATGACTGTAGCTGACAACCTCGGCTTGGGCGCTTACGCTTCGATGGCCGACAAATCGGCGACAGATCAACAATTAGCTTTCGTATGTCGACTCTTTCCCGTCCTGAAGGAACGACTCGGCGACACTGCTGGAAACTTTTCCGGTGGGCAGCAACAGATGCTGGCAATTGCCCGAGGCCTAATGTCCAAGCCACGCATTCTTGTATTGGACGAGCCTTCACTGGGCGTTGCTCCGCTGCTTGTAGCAGAAATCTTCCGACTTATCCAAAGTCTGAAAGACGAAGGCATTACCATCCTTCTTGCTGAGCAAAATGCGAGACAGGCGTTGGCTATCGCCGACCGAGGTTACGTGCTTGAACAGTCGACGATTACGATGTCTGGGTCAGCGGGTGATTTGGCGGCATCGAAGGATATTGCTGAACGATATCTTGGTGTCGGGAGTGCCATCGAACAAGGCCACGATCGTAGCGGTCAAATGGCGACGAAATTGCAAGCTCTCATCGGTTGAAGCAGGGAAGAAGTCAATGGACACTACGGTAAGCGATGCGACACTGTTCCGCGAGCGAGGGTTCGGAATCAATATCGGATTCGGAAACGCGCCAGCCGTTCTTGTAGTCGATATAATGACGGCGTTTACAGATCCAACACTGCCGCTTGGCGCGAAGATGGACGACGAGATCGCAGCGATCAATGAGGTGATCGACGCAGCGCGTCAAGTTCAAGCGCCGATATTCTATTCCGTTGTATCATATGACGAGCAGGACGCTCGCGATGCCGGAATCTGGAGGCTCAAAATGAAGGGGTTGGCTTCCCTGCAGACGGGCTCGGACGTCGTGAAGCTCGATCCAAGACTTCACTGGCATGAAAGTGACTCAGTGTTTGTCAAGAAATATGCGTCCTGTTTCTTTGGGACAACATTGTCGTCCCAGCTTCAGGCGATGCGACGCGACACCCTCATCATCGTAGGCTGCACGACAAGTGGATGTGTAAGGGCGTCTGTCGTCGACGCTGTACAATATGGCTTTCGGCCAGTGCTTGTTCGGGAGGCAGTCGGCGACAGGTCTAGAGCTGCTCATGAGCAGAGCTTATTCGATATTCAAGCCAAATATGGAGACGTCGTGAACCTCAATGACGCGCTTGCATACTTACACGGAAGCGCGTCTGAACAAGCGCACTCTTAATGCGCGGAACGTTCACACCATAAGGCTCGGTGCAAATATTTACTTTGCCGTCTCGTCTCGCTCCAACTGACAAGGTCAGTGAAAATTCCGGGCCTTAACCTTCAGCGTATCGATATGAAGATCACGCACAAACATATCACGCGGGGTGACAACCGGCTTAGGGGTATCACGCGGATCCGGCCCACCGCCATGGGCAAACTCATCGCCGCGGCCGGTCGGCAGCTTGAACTCCTCGTCGCGATCGGCAAGGCCGACGAGATCACCTGACAGGTCGAAGAGCTGCTGGGCCACAAGGTGGACGACCTCACCTTCCCGCTGAATCCGACCATTGATCGCCATCATCGAGGATCCGAGCACGACCCGCCGGCGCTTTTCGAACAGCGTTGGCCAGACGACAAGATTCGCCGGTCCGGTCTCGTCCTCAATGGTGATGAACATGACCCCTTTGGCCGAGCCCGGCTTCTGCCGTACCAGGTGAGAGCGGCGGTGCAAAAGTCGGCCACGGTAGCGGCGGCATAATGCTGCCGCGG
>NZ_JBMDKV010000027.1:0-57752 GCF_057809895.1 Rhizobium sp. FG113
GACGATCTTGAGATCGTGCATGAATATTTCCCCCGCGGGTCTCATTGAGACCCGCTTGTTCCTGCCGCTGGCGACCCGTCGGCCGCAAGGGAAGCTTCGCCGCAGCGCTTTGCTGCAACTTTTGTCAGTTGCGCGCTGCGCCCTTGCGCCCTCCGCTCTTCGCGGCGGGAAAAGGGTGGCCCGCAGACTGCGGGAATTAAGAAGAGGCGTCCGCTACGCGGCCGATGAACATGTGAAACGAGAAGAATTAGAGGCGCTACGCGCAAAGGTGAGTTGCGAAGCCGTGTTGGAACAGGCCGGATTCGAACTCGATGTGAGAGAAAGCACGCGCCGTGCCGTCAAATACCGGCGTGGCGGCAGCATCGTGATTGTCACCCATGACGGACGGGGCTGGTTCGATCCACTCAGCGATGAGAAAGGCGACGTCTTCGGCCTCGCCATGTTTCTTGAAAAGGTCGCTTTCCCAATCGCGGCAGAGGCGGTTGCAACGCTTGTCGGATTTCGACTTTCCCGACCAGAATGGACGTCACCGCGGTCGTCAGCAGCGACGGGAAACGTCGCTGAACGTTGGAGAAGCCGGCGTATGCCGTCAACCGACTCCGACACCTGGCGATATCTGTGCTGGGAGCGCAGGGTCCCTCCTGCCGTCGTCCGGCAGGCCATTCGGGAAGACATCCTGCGAGAGGGACCTTTCGGCAGCATGTGGGCGGCGCATGCCGATGGCCACGGCCGGGTCGTCGGCTGGGAAGAGCGCGGTCCAAAATGGCGCGGATTTTCTACGGGGGGCTCAAAGGTGCTGTTCCGACTAGGCCCGAGTGACGCGAACCGCCTTTGCGTGACCGAGGCGGCGATCGACGCGATGAGCCTCGCAGCGCTTGAGGGCTTGCGCGAGAGAACGCTATATCTCAGTACCGGCGGCGGATGGTCTCCGGCGACCGATGCTGCGATCGGCGAACTTGTCGCGCGGCCGGATCTCACACTGGTGGCTGCGACGGATGCCAATTCCCCAGGAGACATTTACGCAGAGCGATTGCGTGCTCTTGCCGAGGAGTACGGCTGCGACTGGCAGAGGTTACGCCCGCCGGAAAACGACTGGAACGAGGTTTTGCAGAACAGAGAAGAGGAGAGACGGGAAAGGAAAATTGAAAAGAAGATGAGGCCTGCCGCATGCGCGCCGACCGCATCAAGGGAGGCTTCGCCCGGCCAAGGCCGGCCCTTGACCCGGCCGAACACGAGGCCGGCTGCTCGGGAGGGGTCATGAAGGACTGAAGAGGATGGTGAGGTCGAAACGACATTGCTGCCATCGGTCCAAACCCCGAAAGGACCAAGCTGATGACATCGATATCCCTCCCCCGCAAAGTGTTTCAGGGTGTGGCCAAGCGCAACGAAATGTTCCGCATGTTCGACCGGCACGCCAAGCGCCCAGATCGTTTTGGCGGTGATCAGTCTGCCACCTATGCCGGCGAATGGTTCGAGATCGACGAGATCTCCTACACCTACATGCTCGACATCCTTCCGCCGCTGTGGATGCGTGGACCGATCTTTGCGATGCGCGAGTTCATGACGGGTTCTGTGACGTCGGTCTTCTACGCGATCCGGATCGATGCCGCCGTCCGCTATTTCCACACCTACTGCGACCTCTCCGATCCGGATTCGGTGGAGGCGATGCGCTCCTCAATCCTTGACCGCGAAACCCGGCCCGTTCGAGCGATGAGCCGGGAAGAGCGGCTCGAGCACATCTGGAGCGCCACCGCGGACGACTATCGCGGTTATGCGGGCTCCCGCTGGCCCAAGTCAATGCGGGGCCATCGCACCGTCATGCTCTATGGTGGCAAGGAAGGCACCTTTCTGAAGCTTCTCGAAACACTGAGCGACGAGGAGATCGCCGCCAAGCTGCCGGTGCATCTGCGCCACCTGCCCACGGTCCTAGCGGCCTAAGCCGCACCCAATTCCCAAAATCCGGGCGCTGCAGCCGGCCGAACCCTCGACCGGACGATGGCGCACGTCCGCCTTCCAAAGGAGTTTTCCATGAGCAACGATCCCTTCACCTTCGACATGTTCGGCAGCTCTGCCCTGTCCTCCGGGCTCGGGCTTGGCGTGACCGCGTTTGGCGGTTTCTCTCCCGATGCTGCCAATGATGATGACCCGGATCCCACTCCGCCCGCGCCGGCACCTGCCCTCCCAGTCATTGCCACGCCTGTGCGGCGTGCCGGACATCGGGCGAACTTCTACCTCGACGGCGACCGCGAACTGGGCGCATCCTGGAAGGACCGCGCCCGCGCCAACGTTGCGGCGATCCTCGTTGCCGATGGCATTGCCAAGCAGGACCGGCCGGCAACGCCCACGGAGCAGGCGCAGCTGATCCGCTTCACCGGCTTTGGCGCTGGCGAGCTGGCCAACGGTATGTTTCGACGGCCCGGCGAGGTCGATTTCCGGCAGGGCTGGGATGATCTCGGCTCGTCACTCGAAACTGCGGTCTCTGAAGCTGACTATGCGTCGCTCACGCGCTGCACCCAATATGCCCACTTCACGCCGGAGTTCATCATCCGCGCGATTTGGGCCGGGATCGCAAAACTCGGCTGGCGCGGCGGCCGCGTGCTTGAACCCGGTATCGGAACAGGTCTGTTCCCAGCCCTGATGCCGGAGCGCTTTCGTGACGCCGCCTATGTCACCGGGATTGAGCTCGATCCGGTCTCGGCCCGTATCGTCGACCTGCTGCAGCCGAAGGCTCGCACCATCAATGGCGACTTTGCCCGCACCGATCTGTCGCCGATCTACGATCTCGCCATCGGCAATCCGCCCTTCTCCGACCGTACCGTTCGCTCGGACCGCGCCTACCGGGCGCTCGGTCTCCGGCTGCACGATTATTTCATTGCACGGTCGATCGATCACTTGAAGCCCGGCGCGCTCGCCGCTTTCGTGACCTCGCATGGCACGATGGATAAGGTCGACACGGCAGCGCGCGAACATATCGCAAAATCCGCAAACCTGATCGCGGCGATCCGCTTGCCTGAGGGCAGCTTTCGCCGGGATGCGGGGACCGATGTCGTCGTAGACATCCTTTTCTTCCGCAAGCGCAAGACAGGAGAGCCGGAAGGCGATCAGATGTGGCTCGATGTGGACGAGGTCAGGCCCGCTACCGATGACGAGGGACCGATCCGCGTCAACAGGTGGTTCGCTCGGCATCCCGGTTTTGTGCTCGGCACCCACGCACTGACCTCCGGACCCTTCGGTGAGACCTATACATGCCGGCCGCGCGGTGACGAAAATCTTGAAGCCGCTCTTGCCGCCGCCATCGAGCTTCTGCCGGGCGACCTCTACGACGGCGAGCCGACGCCCATCGACATCGACCTGGAGGATGAACTCGCCGAGATCGTCGACCTGCAGCCGAAGGGCGGGCCCGTTCGCGAGGGCAGCTTCTTCCTCGACCGTTCCAAGGGCCTGATGCAGATGCTCGACGGATCGGCCGTGCCGGTTACCGTCCGCAAGGGCCGGACCGGGGATGGTATCTCGGAAAAGCACGTCCGGATCATCTCGAAGCTGATCCCGATCCGGGATGCCGTCCGCGACGTGCTGAAGGCGCAGGAGACCGATCGGCCTTGGCGCGATCTGCAGGTCCGGCTGCGCATCGCCTGGTCGAGCTTCGTGCGCGATTTCGGGCCGATCAACCACACCACGGTCTCGATCCAGGAAGACGCGGAGACCGGCGAAGTCAAGGAGACCCATCGACAGCCGAACCTTGCACCCTTCCGCGACGATCCCGATTGCTGGCTGGTCGCCTCGATCGAAGATTATGATCTCGAGACCGACACGGCCAAGGCCGGTCCGATCTTTTCCGAACGGGTAATAGCTCCCCCCGCGGCGCCGACGATCACGTCGCCGGCAGATGCACTCGCCGTCGTGCTGAATGAACGCGGCCATGTCGATATCGATCATATCGCCGAACTGTTGCACGCTGACCCCGCAGCCGTGATCGACAAGCTTGGTGACGCCGTGTTCCGCGATCCGGCCGACGGATCCTGGAAGACAGCTGACGGATATCTCTCCGGCGCGGTACGCACCAAGCTGTCGGCGGCGCAGGCTACAGCAGAGATCGACCCGGCCTATGAGCGCAATGTCCGCGCCTTGACTGATGTCCAGCCGGCCGATCTTCGCCCCTCCGACATCACCGCGCGTCTCGGCGCGCCGTGGATCCCGGCCGCCGACGTCGTCGCCTTCGTCAAAGAGAAGATGGAAGCCGACATCCGCATTCATCACATGCCGGAGCTCGGCTCCTGGACGGTGGAGGCTCGGCAACTCGGCTATAGCGCCTCGGGGACGTCCGAATGGGGCACCAGCCGCCGCCATGCCGGCGATCTGCTGGCCGATGCGCTCAACAGCCGGGTCCCGCAGATCTTCGACGTGTTCAAGGACCTCGACGGCGAGCGCCGGGTCCTAAACGTCGTCGATACCGAAGCCGCGCGCGACAAGCTGCAGAGGATCAAGCAGTCCTTCCAGGACTGGGTCTGGACCGATCCAGATCGCACTGACCGGCTGGCGCGGGACTACAATGATCGCTTCAACAACATCGCGCCGCGCAAATTCGACGGCTCCCACCTCAAACTTCCCGGCGCCTCTGGCGCCTTTGTTCTTTATGGACACCAGAAACGCGGCATATGGCGGATCATCTCCGATGGCTCCACCTATCTGGCCCATGCCGTCGGCGCCGGCAAGACGATGACGATGGCGGCTGCCATCATGGAGCAACGCCGGCTTGGCCTGATCGCCAAGGCGATGCTCGTCGTGCCCGGCCATTGCCTGGCGCAGGCCGCCCGCGAATTCCTCGCGCTCTATCCGAATGCCCGCATCCTCGTCGCCGACGAGACCAATTTTTCGAAGGACAAGCGCGCCCGGTTCCTGTCGCGCGCGGCGACCGCCACCTGGGATGCGATCATCATCACCCATTCCGCGTTTCGCTTCATCGCCGTTCCCTCAGCCTTCGAACAGGAGATGATCCAGGACGAGCTTCAGCTCTATGAGGATCTTCTGACCAAGGTCGACAGCGAGGACCGCGTCTCGCGCAAGCGCCTCGAGCGGCTCAAAGAAGGTTTGCAGGAGCGGCTGGAAGGTCTCTCGACCCGCAAGGATGATCTTCTCACCATCTCCGAAATTGGCGTCGACCAGATCGTCGTCGACGAGGCACAGGAATTCCGAAAATTGTCTTTCGCCACCAACATGTCGACGCTGAAGGGTATCGACCCGAACGGCTCGCAGCGCGCCTGGGATCTCTATGTCAAATCCCGCTATATCGAGACGAAGAACCCTGGCCGGGCGCTGGTTCTCGCCTCGGGAACGCCGATTACGAATACGCTCGGCGAGATGTTTTCGATCCAGCGCTTGCTCGGCCTTGCAGCACTTGCCGAGCGTGGGCTGCACGAATTCGATGCATGGGCGTCCTGCTTCGGCGATACGACGACCGAACTCGAAATCCAGCCGTCGGGCAAATACAAGCCGGTCAGCCGCTTCGCCTCCTTCGTGAACGTGCCCGAACTGATCGCCATGTTCCGGTCCTTCGCCGATGTCGTCATGCCCGACGATCTCAGGCAATATGTGAAGGTGCCGAATATCTCGACGGGCCGGCGGCAGATCCTCACGGCTAAGCCGACGGCGCTGTTCAAGACCTATCAGCAGATGCTCGACACCAGGATCAAGGCGATCGAGAAGCGCGAAGGTCCGGCCAAACCCGGCGACGACATTCTGCTCTCCGTCATCACTGATGGCCGCCATGCGGCGATCGACCTGCGCTTCGTCATGCCGGCTGCCGAGAACGAGGCGGACAACAAGCTCAATCTGCTCGTCCGCAATGCCCACCGCATCTGGCAGGAAACCGGCAAAGCGATCTATCGGCGCCCCGACGGCAAGGATTTCGATTTGCCCGGCGCCGCCCAGATGATCTTTTCCGATCTCGGCACAATTAACGTGGAGAAGACCCGCGGATTCTCGGCCTATCGGTTCATTCGCGACGAGCTGATCCGGCTCGGTGTTCCGGCCGCCCAGATCGCCTTCATGCAGGATTACAAAAAGACCGATGCCAAGCAGCGGCTCTTCGGCGACGTCCGCGCCGGCAAAGTGCGGTTCCTGATCGGGAGTTCCGAAACCATGGGCACTGGCGTCAATGCTCAGTTGAGGCTCAAGGCGCTCCATCACCTCGATGTGCCATGGCTGCCATCGCAGATCGAACAGCGTGAGGGCCGGATCGTGCGGCAGGGCAATCAGCATGATGAGGTCGATATCTTCGCCTATGCCACGGAGGGCTCGCTCGACGCCTCGATGTGGCAGAACAACGAGCGCAAGGCCCGGTTCATCGCCGCAGCACTTTCGGGCGACACCTCGATCCGGCGGCTCGAAGACGTTGGTGAAGGCGCTGCCAACCAGTTCGCTATGGCAAAGGCCATCGCATCGGGCGACGAGCGGCTGATGCAGAAGGCGGGACTGGAGGCCGATATTGCCCGGCTTGAACGGCTGCGCGCCGCGCATGAGGACGATCAATATGCCGTCCGTCGGCAGATGCGCGATGCGGAGCGCGACGTCGAGATCTCGACCCGGCGCATCGGCGAGATCGGCCAGGACATCAAGCGCCTCCGGCCGACCACGGGCGATGCGTTCACCATGACGGTGCTCGGTGAGAACTATACCGAGCGCAAGGAGGCCGGTCGCGCGCTGATGAGGGAGATCCTCACGCTTCTACAGTTGCAACAGGAGGGCGAGGTCCATCTGGCGACGATCGGCGGCTTCGATCTCGTCTATGAAGGCGAGCGTTTTGGCAAGGGCGATGGCTATCGCTTCGAGACACTGCTCCAGCGCACCGGCGCGGACTACGAGATCGACCTTGCTATTACAGTGACGCCCCTTGGCGCGATCTCGCGGCTGGAGCATGGACTTGATGGCTTCGACGAAGAGCAGCGGCAACATCGCCGGAGACTTGAAGATGGCGAGCGCCGGCTGAATTCGTATCAGTCGCGCATCGGTGGCGCCTTCCAGTTCGGCGAGGAGCTTGGCGCGAAAAGAAAGCAGCTTCGCGAGATCGAGGAAGAACTTGCTGCTTCGGCCATCGCTGAAGCAGACCAGATCGCCGCATGATAAACGTAAACCAGGCCGGTCTTGCGGCTTGTTCCTGCTCCCGCCATGGCCTTCGCCAGATGGCGGGAGCCGATACTTGAAATCCCTCAGCCTCGATAATATTTAAGGATCACTTCCCGTTCAGATGATGTCCTGCCGCCGCAATTGCGGTGGCTTTCGATGTCGTCCGGGATCAGCAAAAGGGCGCTCCCCTCGCGGGTCGAGCGCCCTTTTTGCGTTTCTATTCCAGCCGAGGTCCTGCTTGCCGTCTGACATCCGCGTCTGCGTGCCAGATCTAAAAAAGAAATGGAGAGGGAGGCGGAAAAGAACCCGTCGCCGAGCGGTCCTCCTGCCGTCGCTGTCGCTCAACCGCCACCTGCGCCATCCCGGCCACTCGTCCTTCGCAGGGCTCAAGAGCCCCGCTTGTCCTTCGCAGCAGGGCTGCTCGGTCGCAGTTGCGTCAGTCCGGCCGCTCGGCGGTCCGGGGGGTGTCTTCGAGAAAAATGAAGACAGGAAGGGCTGGCAAGGCGCTGGTCCGAACCCCGAAAGGACAGATCCCATGCAGATCATGAAGGTTGACCCGCGCGCTCTGAAGGAGAACCCCGACCGGATGCGCCAGTCGAAGTCGTCGCCGCAGGCTGACGCGTTGATGCTGGCCACGATCAAGGCCGTCGGCATTGTTCAGCCGCCTGTCGTCGCGCCGGAAGCGGATGGCGGAAATGGCTACATCATCGACGCCGGACATCGCCGTGTCCGGCTCGCGATTGCTGCCGGCCTCGAAGAGATCGAAATTCTGGTGGTAGACGCTGCGAATGATAACGGCGCGATGCGCTCGATGGTCGAAAACTCGGTTCGCGAACCGCTCAATCCCGTTGACCAGTGGCGTGGCATCGAACGACTCGTTGCCCTTGGCTGGACCGAGGAAGCGATTGCTGTCGCCCTCGCCCTCCCCGTCCGCCAGATCCGCAAGCTCCGGCTCCTCGCCAATGTCCTGCCGGCTATGCTCGAGCAGATGGCGCTGGGCGACATGCCGTCCGAGCAGCAGCTGCGCATCATCGCGGCCGCCGGCCAGGTGGAGCAGAAGGAAGTGTGGAAGGCGCACAAGCCCAAGAAGGGCGACACGGCGCCCTGGTGGCAGATCGCCAATGCCCTGACGAAGAAGCGGATGTATGCCAGGGATGCCAGCTTTGGCGACGATCTCGCTCAGGCCTATGGCATCGAGTGGGTCGAGGATCTCTTCGCACCGGCCGACCAGGACGGACGCTACACCACCAACGTCGAAGGTTTTCTCGGCGCCCAGCATGAATGGATGACGCGCAACCTGCCGAAGCGCGGCGGGATTGTCGAGGTCAACAGCTGGGGGCAACCGGAACTGCCGAAGAAGGCAAACCAGGTCTACGGCAAGCCGTCGAAGTCCGACCACGCGGCGATCTATCTCGATCGCGAGGGCAAGGTCCAGACGGTGCATTACCGGATGCCGGAGGCGGCGAAGCCGAAGGGCGTTGCTGGCGACGGACCGATCACTGGCGGCGACGACGCCGATGCGATCGTCGCGCCAAAGGCACGGCCGGATGTGACCCAGAAGGGCCACGACATGATCGGTGATTTCCGCACGGATGCACTGCATGACGCACTCGGTCGCGCACCGATCGAGGACGATATGCTGATGGCACTCATGGTTCTGGCTTTTGCCGGTCAGAACGTCCGAGTCGACTCCGGTGCTGATGGGAGCTTCTATGGTGGCAAGCGCTTCTCGCGTCATGCAGTGGGCCTGTTCGACGAGAACGGCAAGCTGGCCTTCGATCAGGATACGCTCCGGGTCGCCGTCCGCTCCGTGCTGATCGATGTCCTCTCGTGCCGCCGTGGCATGTCGAACAGTGGCATGATCGCGCGCATCGCTGGCGACGTGATCGGCGCTGACGAATTCCTGCCCAACATGGGCTCGGAAGATTTTCTCTTGTGCCTGTCGCGCCAGGCGCTGGAGGCGTCTTGCGCCGAGGCGTCTGTCCTGCCTCGGCCCAAGGTGCGCGAAACCCGCGCAGCGCTCGTGGAGCATTTCGCAACTCAGCACTTCGTCCATCCCGCCGGCCGCTTCGCGCCGCCGGCCGACGAGCTGCTCGAGTGGATCCGCGCAGGTGCAGCCACTGACGTCATCGCCTCGGGCAGACGCGAGGATGACGACGGTCATGGTGAGGACCTCGGTGCGGTGCAGGAAGGCCACGCCGGCGAAGAAGGGGATCACGACGATCCGCAGGACATCGAGGTCGGCTCCGAAGACGAGCATGACCAGGATTTCGACCAGAGGGCGGCAGCATGACCGCCGCCCTCCAGTCGAACATGGCAGCACCCACCCCCGATCTTTCGGGGGTGGAGTTTGCCATCAGCGCGGACGGTCTGCCTATCGCCCGCATCGATGACCTGGTCCTGGCCATGGTCACGGCGCCGAGCGGCTTTGCCTATCTCGCGAGTGCTGTCTTTGTCCGCCGGCCGCTCGCCGAGCTGACGCGGGCCGACTTTATCGGGCATGACGGCCGGGTTGCCGACGAGGCCGAGTTCCGGGCGCGTGTCGCCGAGACCGCCGGTCATAAACGCGATCTGGCGAAGTTGAACCGCATCCAGATCCGTATGTCGGCAGGCACGCCCTGGGGCGGATCGCAGATGGCTGTTATCTATGTCGACGGTGTCGTTGCCCACAGTACAGCCGGCCACGGCGGCTTCCATCTTTCTCCCGCTCGCAATGCTAAAATCCATCCGCTGCTGCGGAAGGACACCCCATGGTACGAGGAAGATTGCGAATGGGCGATCGTGGCGCTCAGCTTTCCGGAGCTGTTTACCGGTTATGAGCGGTCGATGGCCGAAAAGACCATCCGCAATACCTGGCCGGATGTCTGGGAGGCGATCCACGGCTGCGCGCTGACTGAGGGTGAAAGCTGGGCCAAGGACCGACAAGCGTTCGATCAACGTCATGCGGCGGACTATATTGTCATGTCGGCGATCTTTTCCAACCAGAACCCCGGAATGACCGAGGTCGTGGCGGCCGTCGGCGGTAACCGGAGATCCGGCGACGATGAGCGTCGCTTCCTGGTGCGAAGCGATGAGTACGCCAGGCGCGGCCGGTTCGGCTTCGTTATCGATCCCGCCCGTCATGCCGAATATCACGGGCCATCTTCCTTCATCGGTGGGCGAGGCCGGGAGAATGGATCATGACCGCCGTCCTTGCTTCAAGATCGCTGGCGAAGGCAATCGGCGCCCAACGCGAAACCCTGCGGCATCTGGATTGTCTGACCCGGCAGATTGCGGCGCGCGCCGGGCGGCAGGCTGTCACTGTGAAGGTCCGGAGCAGGGCGCGTCGCCGATCCGGCTCTCGTCTCTATCATCAGGAGCTTGCCGATCGTCTGGCCTTTGAACGCTGGGGCGAACTCGACACGCTCACATGCAGGCTGGTCGTGCAGGAGCAGCTCATCGATGAGCTCGCGGATTGCGATGATGCGCCTGTTTTGCCTCACGGGGGATAGGCGACTCAGAAACCGAGTGAGCTGCGGGGTGCTTTGTCACCACCATGCGGCCCCGAGGATGGCGGGCTTGGCCATGTCGTCCCCCGCCGGCCGGCATTTGATATCGGACCCGTGCCGGACTGCCCTTCTTTTCGTTGCGGTCTGAACCGGCGGCCGGCCGTTTCAAGGCCGCTGGCGCGCCGCGGGGCGGCCGACCCTACCTCACTGCGCGAGAGCAGGCCCGCGGTCCCAAGCAGGTCGAAACCTGCTGGCCCGCAAACCTACCCTGCTGGCTCAGTCGGATCGGACCTGTGAAGCCGCCCGTCCTTTGCCGGTTCTGGTCGTCCGCATCGAAGGGCAGACCGGCACGGGCCGGAACCGCTTCGGCAGCAACGGAAGGACCAGACATGGCCAAGCCCACCACCACCAATCGCTCCAACGCCAGGTCGCAGCAATCGCGCCGCGGCACCACACTCGAAATGGTCCGCCTCTCCTGCCCCGACGCCACCCAGGCCCTCAAGATCGCCGAAAGCTTCGGCACCACGGTCGTCGACAGCGATGGCATCCGCAGCCTGCATGAGCGGCTGATCGTCGAGACCGCCGAAAGCCTCTCCGAAGGCCTGGGCGAAAAGGCCATGCAGATCCATCTGCAAAGGATCGTCGGGGCCTTCGTCGGATCGGCGCATGGCGCCGGACAGTTCTACTCCCGGGCCGTCACCGAGGCACGCGACGCAACGGCCAAGGCATCGAACGATGCCCGCGACGAGGATCTCGACGGTCCGGTCGGCTACGATAGCGCCGCCCAGCGCAAACGGGAATTCGCAGCCGACATGGGTGTCCAGTCCCATGCGCTGCGCATGGCAGCCGAGGGCGCCGTGGCGGCCTACGAACAGGTTGTCGGCGAGAGCTGGAAGCCGTTCGACCGGCCGGTTGAAAACCCAGGCGCATCGCTCGACCGCAAGGCGGCCGAGGCTCAGATGGCCGCATTCGGCTGACACGTTCTTCCCTGACTGGCCGGCGCTTGCGCGCGCCGGCCTTTTTTTCCTGTCGAAGAGCAGGCCTGGAGATGCGCCTGTCGCGGCCCGTCCCGGTCGGCGGTCCTGCAGGAGCCGGGCGCCCATGCAACGGCTTTGCCGTCCTCCACGCTGTTGCGGCCGTTCCGGTGCATGAGCACACCATCGGCCCCTGACCTCGGACCTCCGTGACGGACCGCGACAGGCGCGGTTCCTGAAAAGGAGAAAGAAGTGATGGGCAAGAAAGCGGGTACTGATCGTGCCGACATCTACACGCGGATCACCGAACGGATCGTCGAGGATCTGGAATCTGGCGTTCGCCCCTGGATGAAACCCTGGAGCGCCGCCCATACGAATGGTCGTATCTCCAGACCGTTGCGTCACAACGGTATGCCCTATTCAGGCATGAACGTGCTTCTTCTGTGGTCGGAGCAGGTGTCGCGCGGCTTCGCCTCTTCGATGTGGATGACATTCAAGCAGTCGTTGGAACTGGGCGGCGCCGTGCGGAAAGGCGAAACAGGTTCGACGGTGGTCTTCGCCAGCCGTTACACCAAGGCGCAAGCCGATGCCAACGGCAACGAGGTGGATCGAGAAATTCCGTTCCTCAAGGCCTATTCAGTTTTCAATGTCGAGCAAATCGAGGGTTTGCCGGACAGCTATTATACACCGCCGGCAAAAGTGCTCGACCCGATTGTGCGGATCGAGAGCGCCGACCGCTTCTTTCGTAACACCGGCGCCGTCATCCGCCATGGCGGTAGCCAGGCTTATTATTCACCGGGTCTGGACTACATCCAGATGCCGCCCTTTGAGGCGTTTCGCGATGCGGCCGGATACGCGGCCGTCCTCAGCCATGAGGCGACGCACTGGACAGCGGCTGAACATCGGGTCGGGCGTGATCTTTCTCGATATGCCAAGGATCGGACGGATCGGGCCCGCGAAGAACTTATTGCCGAACTCGGCAGCTGCTTCCTCTGCGCCGATCTTGGCATCGCGCCGGAGCTCGAGCCGCGGCCGGATCACGCATCCTATCTGCAATCGTGGCTATCGGTCCTTGCCAACGACAAGCGGGCGATCTTCCAGGCTGCGGCGCATGCGCAGCGCGCGGTGAGCTTCCTGCATTCCTTGCAGCCGGACGCGGATTTGAAGGCTGCTGCCTGACACTCAGGCGCGGTCGGCACCACCGGTGGCGGCCGCGTGATCCATGTCGCGCTGGTCTTGAAGACCTTGTGCAATATCAGCATCCAGCCTTCCCCAGATCGACGGTTTTGCAGCGTCGGGTTTTGGTTTGCGGGATGGTTTGCGTTCGATGATGAACGGCTTGCTCTGCTGCCGCATTGTTCCTCCAGTTGCGATTCGCGGGTGCAACGATATCGCAGGAGGCATAGCGAGCAAGCCGGCCAATGTTTGCGGGGGTCTCGTTTCCCCAACTCAATCATGCCGTGACGGCGGTGCGAGTGAGGCGATGGAACGGTGCCATTCGTGCTCAGGGAAAATGCGGCGGCACGCCATTGCCATATCCCTTCACGTCAGAGTTTCCGGCAACCCATCTGCGGGCTCGATGAGGCATGTCTGACCGGAGACCGGCTGCGCCTCGATCGTATTCCCGCAACGACAAGGCTTACGATTTCTTACCCCGGAGCCCTGCAGGCTCCTCCTCGCCCACTAACAAATCTGCGACTTGCCGCCCTCCATTTCATTGCGGCCTTATCAGGTGCGGTCCGATCGTCACCGGTCTTTGCGACAGCCATCGAGGCCGCGATGGGCGCGGCCCGAACAACGAAAAGGAATACAACAATGGCAACGATCGGCACCTTCACCTCCACCGAAAACGGCTTCACCGGCTCCATTCGCACTCTCGCACTCAACGTCAAGGCGCGCATCGCGCGGGTCGAGAACCCCTCCGACAAAGGACCGCAGTTCCGCGTCTACGCAGGCAGCGTTGAACTCGGCGCCGCCTGGCAGAAGACCTCCGAGCAGGGCCGCGACTACCTCTCGGTCAAGCTCGACGATCCGAGCTTCCCGGCTCCGATCTACGCAACGCTCGCCGAGGTTGAAGGCGAGGATGGCCTTCAGCTCATCTGGTCCCGCCCGAACCGGGACTGATCGACATCATGAGGCTCCGCCACCGGCGGGGCCTTCTTCTCGACCGAGAAGCGAAAGCCGGACCTAGCGTCGAGCCACGGTCCTGCTTTTTTGGTGCCATATTGCGAGGTGGGGAAGCTGCTCAGAATGCTTATGGTACCGATCGGAGTTGCCTGCGTCAGAGGATGAGCGGTTCCCCCATGTGTGGACGGCCCGTGGAATGCAAGACTTTTGTATCGATGGGATCGGTCAGGTTCAGTCATGTGTCCGGCCTTCTATCGTGGCATTGTAGCCACTGGCCCTGATGAAGTCCGCGGATGGAGAGCCAATCAATTTGTCGAGCTCAAGGCTCTGGGGGAACCTAGGCTTTGCTCCATCCCCGGTCCAACCGGTTCGCCATCATTACTCAGTCCTTCATTCCTCCGGTCGACGATTGCCGAGCCGGATTCCTTCAAACGGCTGCGTGCCAGTAAGTCTCCTCTCTTCTCAGAAGAGCCCACGCGACGCGGGCGGTCTTGTTTGCGATCGCTACCGACACCATGCGTGCCGGTTTGCGCTGCAAGAGCTTCGCGATCCATGGGAATGATGCGGCATCAATGCGCGCCCGTCGTATGACGGCAGTGGCGCCGACTACCAGCAAGCGTCGGATTGTCCGATCGCCCTGCTTGCTGATCCGCCCTAGCCTCTCCTTTCCGCCACTACTATTTTGTCGGGGCGTTAAGCCAAGCCAAGCCGCGAACTGTCGCGCTGATTTGAACTCCTCGGCATTTCCAACCGAAGCCGCGATTGCTGCCGCGGTGAGAAAGCCGACGCCTGGGATGGTCATCAGCCTCCGAGCGGCAGCTTGGTCCCGGCACCACTGCATTATGGTGCGATCAAGCTCGGCGATATTATTGCTCAGCTCTTCTAGCTGCATCTGAATGTGCTTGAAGGGTTGCCACGACGGTTCAGGAAGATGGTCTTTCGCGACGTGTAAGGCTTCGAGGGCAGCTTTCAGCCCGAACTTTCCTTGAGGCGTGATGATACCGAATTCGGCCAAATGGCCTCGGAGTGCGTTGATCAGAGCTGTTCTCTGCCGCACGAAAAGATCTCGGGTCTTGTGCTGCATAAGAAGAGCCTGACGCTCGCAATTTTTCACCGGTACGAAGCGCATGGTTGGACGGGTGACTGCCTCGCAAATCGCTTCGGCATCTGCTGCATCGTTTTTCCCGCGCTTCACATACGGCTTTACATATACCGGAGGCATAAGCTTCACATCGAAGCCCAAGGCACCGAGTTCCCTCGCCCAGTAATGTGAAGTCGAACAAGCTTCCATGCCGACGAGGCAGGGTGGCAACTGCTCGAAGAAATGCAGGAGCTGGTTTCGGCGAAGCTGCCGCCGGACAATAACATTGCCGACGTCATCGATAGCATGAACTTGAAACACGTTCTTGGCCAGATCCAGGCCGACGACAGTGATCTTATCGAAAGTCATGACACGGTTCCTTCTCTGAGTTGCGCAGAGTGATCTTAGCATTTCGCGCGACGGGTTCGGAGGGCCGTCCACATCATCAATTTGCTCCGCCCGCCCTGTCGGGCAGTCTCCGCAAATCGGCTCCCCCACTCCCCGGCTCTGCCGGTCGCTTACGCGATCCTTGACCCAACCATCGCCTCTCGGACCCGCCGGTCATTTTTCACAAGCGTCAGGAGACGAAGATGACCTATGAACTTGAAATCCAGATCGAAGAGCTGCGGGCAGAGCTGCGTAACGCCATCGACGGTGCGGAGCGCCGTCAGATCCAGGCCGAACTCGATACCGCTCAGGCAGAGCTGATTGTCGCGGGCGCCGAGTTGTACGGCCTTGCAGAGAGCGAACCGCCTTTCTGAGGCGGTTTCCTTCGTCGGTTGTCTTCGAAGTCGAGCTGCCGCAATTCTCCTGTCGATCCCATTTCATCGACATTGGGAATGATGCGGATCGTGCGTCCTGCCGCAACCTGATGCCGGCAGAATTTTCCCCGCCTGCGGCTCCTCGCGCATCAAAATTCAGCCGGCATCAGGTCCTCCGCTGCGCTGCGGCCGTGACCGGTGCAGCACTCCTTCCCGATCCGCATTTCATCCCCGCGACGAAACGCAATCGACAGGAGAAACCATATGCAACAACTCGCCAAATTCTTGACGGCAACCGGCCGCCGGCTTCGCACCCTCGCCAAGGTGATCTGCCATTTCTCCCGCAAGGGCAAACTCGGCTTGAAGATCGCGATCAAGATCCCGTTCTTCGTGGACATTGAAGTCCACTTCGAGACCGATTGGACCAGACGGCGATAGGCGCCGCGCCCGGCTCGCCCTGCTGCGAGCCGTGCTTCAGCACCATGGTTCGCGCCGTCCGGACCAAGTCCGTGCCAAACCTTCAGCGACGAGCATGTCGCCAAGACTTTTACCATCGCGGACGAGGACTCGAAGCTTTCGTCCATAACGGTCTTCGTCGCGCTCCGGCCAGGCATGGAGCTCGAAGGGGCCAGCGTTGATCAGCTCGATCAAACGGGTGGTCGCCTTGTTGCCAAGCGCGAGCTCGGATTTGCATTTCGGTTCGCTGATCTCGGGCGTATCGATATCCGCGATCCTGATCTTCTCACCGGCAATCCAGATCGTGTCACCATCGACCACACAGTTCGTTCGTGATCCGAAAACGCATTTTCGAAACTGAGATACGTGCCCGGAAGCCGCGAGGGATAAGGGAGCCTCCAGTCCTGTTGCGACAGAGATGACGACAACGAGGGCGGATAGCGTAACGACTTTCAAAATGTAATCCTTCGATAGGATAGGCCAAGCATGCTGTATCAGATTCTCTCAGGGCCCGGATCTCTTGAGAAGTGATTTGCGTGAAGGTCAGCGACTGCGGCCGGAAGGCATGCAGTATCCGCGGTTCCGTTTCTGGCGCATGAGTTCCAGGAATAGCTCTACCGCATCCTGTTCTCGCTCGAAATGGTGGATCATTGTCTTGCCCTTGGCGCCAATTCGACCCCAACGCCGCATCAGGCAGGTTTCCCCGAAAAGGCTCGGCTCGATCGACATCGCATAGAAGCGGGACATATTTTTTGTCCGGTCCGTTCGTTCCACGTAAAACTGATAGGGTTGCGCGATCATGATGAGAGAATCGCGTTTTCGGGCGTGAGCGTCCAACGACAGTTTTGAATCGGTCAGTCATCATCGATTCATTTGGGTGAAGTACCGGGCGGTCCACCTTCGGTGTACGGCTCTATTCGCCTCCGGCGAACGAAGCCCGCAAACGGTCTTCGCCCATCCGGGTGACGATCCTCCCGCGCACAGATGCCTTATCGCTTGGCGGACGACATCAACGGGACGGGTTTTCACGCTCGCGCTGGCGCAAGCGCTTCACGTAGTCGGCATCGAGGATGTCGTCATCGACCAGATCAAGGGCACAGGACGCAATGGCTGCGTAAGCCGCATCGCTGAGCGAAAACGACGCTGGGAGAAATCCGCTCAGACCGACCGTAATGTCCTTAAAAGCTCGGAACAACGCCTTGATATAGTCAGCCTGAGACGATCGGCGCGCTTCAGTCCCGACCATCGTCATCGGGTCCGAGGCCTCCGACGTAGCTTGGCCCGCATCTGTGCTCAGCGCTTTGACGACATCCGCCAGGCTCGGCCAGTATTTCATGTCAAAGCGGCCGCTGAGGGCCATGAGCTCTTCACGGACGTAAGACTGAAACAGATAGTTGTGGCGGGAAGCAGCATCTATGACCTCACAAATGTCGAAGTGCGTTTCGCTGTGGAAGCGCGATGAGTTATTCAGGCGACTACGCTTCTCGAGCAGCTCGGATAGTTCGGCCGCTTTCTCCGCTATCAACCGATTCACAGCGTCTAGCTGTTTGCGATCATCTCTGGCCGTCGCCAGCTTTTGTGGGTTCCACTGTGCCGTGGTGTACAGGATGGCCTTCAGGCACGTTTCAACGGCATGTGGCCGATGGCTAAGCTGCTGATCGATCTCGCTGTACGCTTCCTTCAGCTCGAGACTTCTGCTCAGCAGACGTCGTGCAACCACCACCTCGCTTCGAAGGATACCTTTTTCCTCGCAGTCCTTGATCTCGGAGCGGAGGAAGGTTTCGCATAGTTCGGTAGCAGACGGGCGGTTCATGGCAATCCTCTGAGATAATGTATCGAGATGACGCTACGACAACGGGCGCGCTCCTTCCGTACCCGAACGGCATTTTTTTCAGAAGTTTCGGGTACCTCTTTGCACCGACGTTAGGCGCGGACCTGCGCCGGGTGGAGCAGTGTCTGAATTGTCGACTCGACGAACTGGCGATATTGCAGTCCGGACCTTACTCCATCGAAACGAGATTACATGAGCGGCCAACCGAAACCCGGAGACTGTCTAGGAGCCTGGACGCTCATCAAGAATATCGACGCAGGCGGTAACGCCGACGTTTGGCTGGCACGGCGTAGCGATCGCCAGATGGGTGCCGTCAAGATTCTCCGCAATCTCAAAGACGAGACCTATGCGCGGTTCCGCAGGGAGATCGCGGCGCTTCAAAAGCTCGGTGACATGGACGGGATCATTCCGATGCTCGAGTCCGATTTTCCAGAAGGCAAAGGCGCAAGACCCTGGTACGCGATGCCGGTCGCTCAATCCTGTCGGCATTTCCTTCGTAACGCCGACCCCAAGGCGATCGTCACCGAATTCGTGCGTCTTGGCCAGACGCTCGAAAAGCTGCACGCTCTTAAGATCGCTCACCGAGACATCAAGCCTGAAAACCTTCTCGGCCTAAACGGCCGCCTTTGCTTTTCCGACTTCGGTCTCGTCAAATATCCGGATCTCGCACCGATCACGCCTGAACGGCGCGATGTAGGCGCGAAGTTCACGATGGCGCCGGAGATGCGACGAGAGGCGGCTGGTGCCGATGGCCTACCTGCCGACGTCTTCTCATTCGCAAAAACACTCTGGATCCTTCTTGCCGGCCAGTCGCTCGGCTTTGACGGACCGTATATTGCCGGGTCGAGCGTGGGCCTGAAGAACTTCCTGGGAAAGGAATACACGACGGTCCTGGACAAGCTGCTCACGGATTGTACCCAGCACGATCCGCTCGCACGCCCCGCGATCACCGAAGTTGTGAAGCGCCTCAATGAATGGCTTAAAGTCGTCGACGACTTCCAGCTGCAAAACGCCTATGAGTGGAGAGAATTCGCCGAAAAATTCTTCCCCCTTCAGCCGCCGGAGGAAGCAACCTGGACCGACCAGGATGCGATCATAACCGTGCTGTCCGAAATCGCCAAAGTACCCGGTCTGAACCATCTGTTTTTCCCCGATGGCGGCGGCATGACCTTGAGGGCCATTCGACGCGCTTCGGAGCCTGGGTTCATCGATCTCGACACTGATTTCGCGGTTCTGCTGAAACCCGCGAAGCTTACCTATGTGTCGTTCGGCCTCGACCCGAACTGGGACTACCTGCGTCTCGAAGCGGAGCCGGTGGCGCCGACCGGCCACTATCCTGTGAAGCCAGAAGACTACATCGAATATCTATCCGAGCTTCGTCCAGGTGAGTATGATCATCCCAACGTTTACGACGACCGCTTTGATCGCGAGGAAGAACTGCCGGAGGGTTCCAGAAGCGTCGTAAGGTACCTGAAGGGCACGATGGTATTCTTCAGCACCAGCTCGCCCTATAATCAGAATAGTGCGACCTACGACGCCCGCCACGAGAAAATGGGCGAGGCCGAGTTCAAAGACTATATGGGACGAGGTGCCCGGTATTTCTGGGAGAAAACGTCACGAGCCTAAATTCTGTTCAGCAGATTTCTGAGCAGCAGCGGGTTGGAACCGACCCTGATCAACGCAAGCTTTCATATCTTCCCGCCGGAACCAGATGGCGCGACCGCACCTCATCGGCGGGTTGCCCGCCGTGAACACGATCTGCTCGTCCGCCCTCATGCGCAGCACCTCATGTGGCTGAATGAGTGGCCGAGCGGCCAGTTGCTTTGACCGCGTCCGCGACGAGCCGCGCGACTGGAAGCTTCGGCTGACCTGATCGATTTCGACCGTCGTCATGCCGCACCGGCGAGAAATGTAATCGGCGGTTTCGGGATCGTTGATGGCGGCAAAGCTTATCCAGCTCGCGCTCTCAAACCATTTACTGGAGGCGTCGCGCCCGCCATAGGTTTCGCGCAGCTGGCCGATCGACTGATAGATCATCGTCAGCGTGATACCGTATTTGCGGCCAGCGTCGCGCGCGGTCTCCAGTATGCGCATGTAGCCAAGGCGGGCGACCTCATCGAGGAGGAAGAGGGCGCGGCCGTCCATCGCGCCATCTCGATTGTAGATCGCGTTCAGAAACGAGCCGATCACAACACGCGCCAATCCGCTATGGGTTTCCAGCGTCTTCAAGTCGATGTTGATGAACACGTCCGTCTTTCCCGATGCGATATCTTCGGTCCGGAAAGTCGAACCCGAGACCAGCGCCGCATAGTTCTGGTACGACAGCCAATGCGTTTCCTTGATGGCATTCGCATAGACCCCGGAGAATGTTTCCGGCGTCATGTTGACGAAGGCGGCGACGTTCTCCTTCACGAACTCCGATGCCGAATTGTCGTAGATATCCTGCAAGCGCTGTCGAAGTTTCGGCTCAGGTTCGGACAGATTGCTGCGTACCTGGCGCAGCGTCTGCTGCTCTTTGGGAGTGTGCCCGGACAGGCAGACATCCGCGATGATCGCCGTCAGGAGCTGCAGGCCTGAGGCACGGAAGAAGTCGTCTCGGACTCCGCTTGCGCGGCCGCTATCGCTCATGATCCATGACGCGACCGAGGCAATGTCCTCCTCCTTGGTGCCGCCATACTGACCGACCCAGTCGAGGGCGTTGAAGCCGGTAGCGGGTTTGCGCGGATCGAGGATCCGCACACGCCGCCCCGCCCCTTCGCGATGCCTCGAAACCATGGGCGCGACCTCGTTCGACGGATCGAGCACGATGAGCGATCCGCCCCATTTAAGAGCGGTCGGGATCGTGACGGAGGTCGTTTTGAAACCACCTGATCCAGCGAAGACGATACCATGGGAGGAGCCGAACAACCCGTCAAAACAAAGCAGCGCAGACTTGCCACCTGCCCCCCAGGTCTCGGTGGTATCGGCACGGAAAGAGATGCCGGCAACACTGTCGCGGTCGACGCGATACCGCTCACCGACGACAATGCCGCCGGTTGTCGGGAACAGCTTGTTTGCTTCGGCAAGTGACATCCAGTCGGCCTCGCCATGTAGGGCGCGTTTGCCAGTGATACGTTTCGGCGCAGCCCGCGCGAAAGCGGCGTTGCCGATTATCGCGACGCGCATAGCGAAGCAGCCCGACATGAGTGCTGCAGCCGCGCCGATCATCGTCGACGGATCGAGATAGGACAGTGCGGATTTGTCCGCCGGGACCTGCGAGGAAAGTGACACAAGCCGCGCGCCCTCCCGCACGCAAGCTGTCAGGAGAACTGCGGCGTTTCCTACTGTAGCTCCGAGGCCCGCGGCACGAATGCTGGCTGAACCGGCTGTTGCGAACAGGAAAATCAGGCCGAGCGCGGCAGCCGCCACGTATGGCGCCGCTACCCCTGCCCGTCCCAGGGTGAGCTTTGCCGCTTCGGTCTTCCCGAACCCGGCAAGCCAGGTCTCGATCCCAGCTATCGTGAGCACGGTCGCGGCCATGATGATCACAGGCAGAAGTACGAGTGCAATTCTATTCGCCTTCATTGCCGAACGCCTCCGTCCCAATCGCGGTCAAGCGCGATCGCTCACTGTCGTCGGACTTAAGCCGATGCTGCAGATCCATCAGTGCGCCGAGCAAAAGCGCGCGCTTTTCGAAGCGAAGGCCCGCTTTGACGATGAGGCCGCCGAGCTCGATCTTTTCGCGCGTGTCTTTCTTGCGGGCGTCGGATGTCGCGTTCCTGCTCATCCGCTCAATCCTCACCAGCGCTGCCCGAAGCCGCGCCAGACGCGACCGTCTCGGACTGCCCGCTGCCCGTACCGCTGTCGCCTGCCCCTTTCCTTCCGCTCGTGCCCGACTTGCCTCCGCGAAAGCGTTTCGCCAATTCCTCGAACGCCGCCTGAAGTTCGGTCTCCTCGATCTCGATATCTCCAAGGCCTGCCCGCAGTGCGACGCGACCGATACGCTCGGCCTCTCTCGTTTCCGCGTGCTTTAGCTGCTCCTGAAGTTTGGCGATTTCTTCGCGAATCTTGGAGGATGGCTTCTTCATCTTTGGATTGTCCTCTGTTGCTGCATGACCTTGTTCACACAGCCAGAGTCTTCCAGATCGGCGTGCCGATCTACTAACAGAAATGCGAGTAGGCGGAGCCTACGCTTTTGAGCATCATCCCGTCCGTTCGCAAGGACGGATCCGAAGGGCGCAATTATACGTCGCTGAAGCGACGCTTTGCTTTCTGGCCCTGGCGGGACCCTCCGCTCCTAGCGAACACGTTGATTTTGTTCGATCGAAGGAACCTATCTGGCAATGGCCATCCCGCATTTCTCAGTCAGCATCGTTGCTCGTGGTTCCGGCCGCAGCGCTGTGCTGTCGGCGGCCTACCGGCATTGCGCCAAGATGGACTATGAGCGGGAAGCCAGGACGATCGACTACACCCGCAAGCAAGGGCTGCTGCACGAAGAGTTTGTTATCCCGGCCGATGCCCCGGAATGGCTGCAATCGATGATTGCCGATCGGTCTGTCTCGGGAGCCTCTGAAGCCTTCTGGAACAAGGTCGAAGAATTCGAGAAGCGATCGGATGCACAGCTCGCCAAGGATATCACTATCGCCTTGCCGTTAGAGCTGTCAGCTGAGCAGAACATCGAACTCGTCAGGGACTTTGTGACGCGCCACATTACCGCTCAGGGCATGGTGGCAGACTGGGTCTTCCACGACGCACCGGGCAATCCGCATATCCATCTGATGACAACGTTGCGGCCGCTGACCGTGGACGGGTTTGGGCCGAAGAAGGTGGCGGTCACTGGGCCGGACGGCAAAGCGCTGCGCAACGATAGCGGCAAGTTTGTCTACGAACTCTGGGCAGGTGGCCTCGAAAAATTCAATGCGTTTCGCGACGGGTGGTTCGCCTGCCAGAACCGGCATCTGGCGTTAGCGGGCCTCGATATCCGGGTCGATGGCCGGTCCTTCGAGAAGCAGGGTATCGAACTGACGCCGACCATCCATCTCGGCGTCGGCACGAAGGCGATCGAGAGGAAAGCTGAGGGTGGGGAGGAGAACACCGCACTCGAACGGCTGGAGCTGCAGGAAGAGCGGCGGGCAGAGAATGCTCGTCGGATCCAGCGCAATCCGGAGCTGGTGCTCGACCTGATCACGCGGGAAAAAAGCGTGTTCGACGAACGCGATATCGCGAAGATCCTCCATCGCTATATCGACGATGCGGGCCTCTTCCAGAGCCTGATGGCGCGTATCCTGCAGAGCCCGGAGAGCCTCCGTCTGGATCGCGAGCGGGTGGACTTCGCGACAGGGGCCCGGACATCGGCAAAGTACACGACGCGCGAGCTGATCAGGCTCGAAGCAGAGATGGCCAAGCGTGCGATTTGGCTCTCGCACCGCTCCTCGCACAGTGTTCGCGAGGCGGTGCTCGAGGCGACATTCGCACGCCATGAACGGCTGTCCGACGAGCAGAAGACGGCGATCGAACATGTCGCTGGTTCTGAGCGGATCGCTGCGGTAATAGGCCGTGCAGGCGCTGGCAAGACGACGATGATGAAAGCCGCCCGCGAGGTGTGGGAGGCGGCCGGCTATCGTGTCGTCGGCGGGGCACTCGCCGGCAAGGCGGCCGAGGGCCTGGAGACGGAGGCGGGTATCGTCTCGCGCACGCTGTCGTCCTGGGAACTCCGCTGGAACCAGGGTCGCGGGCAGCTCGACGAGAAGACGGTGTTCGTGCTGGACGAGGCCGGCATGGTGTCGTCGCGCCAGCTTGCGTTGTTCGTTGGTGGGGTAACGAAGGCGGGCGCCAAGCTTGTCCTTATCGGAGATCCCGATCAGCTGCAGCCGATCGAGGCTGGTGCGGCTTTCAGGGCCATTGCGGACCGCGTCGGTTACGCTGAGCTGGAGACGATCTATCGCCAGAAGGATCAGTGGATGCGTGATGCATCTCTCGATCTGGCGCGCGGAAACGTGGCGACTGCACTCAATGCCTATGAGCAGGCTGGGCTGGTGCAAGCCCACTGGACACGACAGGGCGCGATAGAAGGCTTGATCGAAAGCTGGAACCAGGATTTCGATCCGGACAAGACCACGCTCATACTTGCTCACCGTCGCCGTGACGTTCGTGAACTGAACGAGCTTGCGCGTACCAGGCTCGTGGAGCGCGGCATTGTCGGCGAAGGTTTCGCGTTCAAGACCGAGGATGGTCAGCGCCACTTTGCCCCCGGCGACCAGATCGTCTTTCTGAAGAACGAAGGCAGTCTTGGCGTCAAGAACGGCATGCTGGCCAAAGTGGTTGAAGCAGCACTAGGTCGCATCGTGGCCGAGATCGGCGACGGGGAGAGCCGCACGCAGGTCATCATCGAACAGCGGTTCTACGCCAATGTTGATCATGGCTATGCGACGACGATCCACAAATCCCAGGGCGCAACCGTCGACCGTGTCAAAGTCCTAGCCTCCAGCACGCTCGACCGTCACCTGACCTATGTTGCGATGACGCGCCATCGAGAGGCAGCCGAGCTCCACGTCAGCATGGAAGAGTTCACTAACCACCGCGGCGGAATACTCGTCGAGCATGGTGTCGCGCCCTACGAAAACAAGCCCGGAAACCGCGACAGCTACTTCGTGACGCTCGAGCATCGGGACGGACAGCAGCGCACCATCTGGGGCGTCGATCTCAAACGTGCCATCGAGGTCGCTCAGCCCGACATCGGTGATCGCATCGGTCTGAAGCACGATGGATCGGAGACGGTCACATTGCCGGACGGCACGACAGCCGAGCGGAATACCTGGAAGGTCACGCCCATCAAGGAATTGGCGATGGAGCGGCTTAAGGAGCGGCTGGCCCGCGATGGATCGAAGGAAACGACCCTCGATTATGAGGGCGCTTCGACCTATCGCGCCGCGCTGCGATTTGCAGAGGCGCGTGGCCTGGATCTGATGAATGTCGCACGAACGATCTCGAGGGACCGGTTCGCTTGGACTGTCCGTCAAAAGCACCGGCTGATTGATCTCGCCACAAAGCTCACGGCGCTCGGCGCGAAGCTCGGCTTAGCACGCGGCAGCAGCAACATCTCCATCCCGAAAGCAGCCAAGGATGAAAAGCCGATGGTATCAGGCATCACTACCTTCCCCAGGTCTGTCAACCAGGCAGTCGAAGACAGGATCGCCGCCGACCCTGCCTTGAAGAAGCAGTGGGACGAAGTGTCCATGCGCTTCCACCATGTTTTTGCTAACCCTGAAGCTGCGTTCAAGGCGGTGAACGTCGACGCGATGCTGCACGATCAGGCAGCCGCGGCAAAGACAATCTCCAGGATCACTGCAGAGCCCGAAGCCTTCGGCGGCCTGAAAGGGAAAACGGGCCTACTCGCGAGCCGCAGCGACAAGGCGGATCGCGAGCGTGCGCTGAGGAATGTTACGCCGCTTGCCGACAGCATCAGCGATTATCTGCGTCAGCGTGGCGAGGCCGAGTGCCACAACCATGCACAGGAACTTGCCGTTCGGAGACAAGTCGCTCTGGAGATTCCCGCCCTTTCTGCCAATGCGAAGAACGTTCTCGAGCGCGTGCGTGATGCGATCGACCGAAACGACCTGCCCTCTGGCCTCGAATATGCTCTTGCTGACAAGATGGTGAAGGCCGAGCTCGAAGGTTTCGCCAAGGCGGTTACCGAACGTTTTGGTGAGAGGATCTTCCTGCCACTTGCTGCGAAGGACACCAGTGGCGAGGTATTCCAGCGCGTCACGTCAGGCATGAATGCTGTCCAGAAGAGCGAGGTGCAGCAGGCCTGGAACACGATGCGGACGGTGCAGCAATTGTCGGCACACGAGCGCAGTATGACGGCACTCAAACAGGCTGAGACGCTGCGTCAGACGAAGTCCCAGGGGCTCACCCTCAAATGAAGATGCGTCATCGACACAGAGTGCTCCGGCGCATGAAGCGGCTCGTCTGGTTCTATCGGATCAGCAGCGTCAGCCTGTTCACGCTTGGCCTCATTGTGCTGCTCGGAGGTCAGGGTTTTAGGGTCAATCTCACACCAAGCGAGCCCTTGGGCCTTTGGCGGATCGTCAAACCCGATCGTCCGATCCTGGTCGGCGATCTGGTCTTTATTTGCCCACCGAACACAGACGCGATGCGCGATGCGCGTGCGCGTGGATATCTGCGCTTCGGCCTCTGCGCCGGCCGCGTGGCGCCGCTGATCAAAACAGTCGTTGCGACGTCCGGGCAGGTGATCGAGATCCATGACAGTGTTCGCGTCGATGGCCGTCCGCTTCCTCACTCCCGTGTTGCAAGGCTGGACGGCCGAGGGCGGGAGATGGTGCGATATGGCGGGGGCGTCGTTCCGTCAGGAACGGTCTTCCTGCATTCAGAGTTTCCGGGGTCATTCGACAGCCGGTACTTCGGACCTCTTCCGATGGATGGCATCCTGGGACTGGCGCAGGAGGTCTGGACCTATGCGCCATGACCTCTTCCGGACGGCTGTCCTCGTCGCACTATCCACGATCGCCGGATGGATCGGTTGGAGCGGTGATGTGCTTCTCTTGCCCGTCGCAGCCACCTTCCCCATGCTTTGGTCCCTGGCACGGACGCGTCTGCAGGCAACGGCGATCTCTGCTGCCTACTTCCTCGCTGCATCGCGAGGACTTCCGCAGGGCGTGGCGAACTTTTATTCTTCGGATATCTGGCCCGGTCTTCTCCTATGGCTGGTCGCATCCTCCGCCTTCGTAGCAGTGCATTCCGTGCTCTGGACGGATCGCAAGGGATGGCAAAAGCCACTCAGCTATCTGGCTGCTTGCGTCGTAATGGCGATCCCACCTTTCGGCATTCTCGGATGGGCGCATCCCATCACCGCGGCAGGCGTTCTGTTTCCCGGCTGGGGATGGTGGGGTCTGGGTGCGATGGCAGCAGGCCTGATTGCCATGACGACGTGGTATCGGTCGGCTGCAGCCATGGCCATGACAGGCCTATGGCTCTGGTCCGCCGCTGAGTGGACGCCGCCGATTCTACCTACGTCGTGGATCGGTGTCGACCTTGAAATGGGCGCGTCGCTCGGACGCGAAGCTGGCCTCAAGCGGCAACACGAGGTGATCGACGTTGTGCGCGCCCAACCGCCGGGCACCACGGTCGTGCTGCCGGAAAGCGCTCTCGGTTTCTGGACGCCGACGGTTGGCCGCGTCTGGCAGCGATCTCTCGCCGGAACGGTCGTCACTGTCATCGGGGGAGCGGCCGTCATCGACAACCAGGGCTATGACAATGTGCTTGTCAAACTGTCGGCTGATGGAACCGATATTCTCTATAGGGAGAGGATGCCGGTCCCGGGCTCGATGTGGCAGCCATGGAGAGCCTGGATCGGCGAGCATGGCGGTGCCCGGGCACATTACTTTGCCAATCCCGTCGTCCATGTCGGCGACCAGAACTTTGCGCCACTGATCTGCTACGAGCAGCTTCTGGTCTGGCCGATCCTGCAATCAGCGCTCCACCGACCCGACGCCATCGTCGCAGTCGGGAACGGCTGGTGGACTGCAGGGACATCGATCATCGACATTCAGCGGGCAAGCAGCGAGGCTTGGGCCCGCCTGTTCAACCTGCCTCTCGTCATCTCGTTCAACATTTAAGGTTTGGAGCTCGCATGCTGGATGCTGCCTTGATCAAGGAATGTGCCGACCCATCGTTGAAGCCGGTGATCGTCGAACAGTTCGTGCAGACCGTTGGCTCGGAAGACCCGCTGGCCATAACGGTGAGGTCCGGCGGCCGCCTGATCCTCGTCCCGAAGCCGAAAACACCTGAGGAGGCTGTCGAGATCATTCGCGAGAACATCGGTGGTTCCATCGTGCGGGTGGGCTTGACCCAGATTCCGGCGGGTATCGGTCTGAAGGACGCGTCGGAACTGAAGGTTGATATGGTTGACCGCTGCACAAATCTGCGGATGGGCACTGCGATGTTTGCCAAGATCCTTCGCATCGTCGCGAAATGGTATGGAAACCCGACGAGCGATGAGGTCTTTCCCCAGCTCTTCGATGATGCCGTCCACGCCTGGCAGACCGGAAAGTTCGAGGGAGAGAGCGTGTTCCAGGCGGAGGATCCCGGTGGCGCGGTCGTGCAGCGGTCGGCGGTTGAGAGTGACGGCGCTGCCCAGGTTGCAGACGAAGAAACTGCTGAGATGCCGGATGAAGCTCCAATCACACCCGATGACGCCGGTATCCGGATCGATCTGACAAGGATCGGAGGGCAGAGATAGCGGACAGCACGCTGCGCGTCCCGCGGCATGAGCGCATTCTTGCCGCTCTCAGTTCGGCGGGAGAGAATAGCGTGTGAGAACAGCCTCATCGCCCTCGATGCTGACCTCAATCACTTCGTTCAGCAGTTCCACGCCCTCGGCAATTTCCTCGAGGATGAGTGTGAACAGGTCTCGCTGCAGTGCCGGAACGACTTGAGGCACGATTATGATCAAGCCGGCGTGGATTTCCTCGCTACTATAGAGCTTCCTGAAATCGCGCGCGTTGTTCGTCACGAAGGTGTAGTCCTCCGCAACGATGCGAGGCATCAGGTCCCAGTCTTTCTCGCCGCTCAGGCCAAGCCAGTTTACGTGGAAGCCGTCGTGGCCGTTATCGTTGGCAACGGCCACGAGCGAGGTGTGCAGGCATTCATCAATCAGGAACTTCACGATATCAGCTGCCGGACTGCCTGTTGGCGGCCTTCGAAAGGGCGAGCCGTTTTGACGATTTCACGGTCGCGCCAAGGTCGGAAAGCTTGCGAGGTCGACCCCGTGCCGGGTGAGCGGCCGTCCAGATCTCCGCGAGTTCGACCATACGCATGGTGAGCGAAGGATATCCCTGGACAATCTCCTCGGTAGTCGCGCCCTGCGCCTTCATGGCGGCGACGGCCCTGACTGGAACGCGGGTCTTGTTAAAGACCGGCTCGCCGCCGAGGACACCCTTCACGGATCCGACTACCCGTTCCGCTTCCCGAAGCGCCTCCGCTCGCGCAGCAAGCTGCTCGCGCGCTCGGGCAACATCGACGATTAGGTAATCGTCCGCTCGTACGGTATCGGCGTCCGGATTTTGGTCAATCGTATCGAACAGCCGCTGGCGGCGCTCGGCCGACAGAATCGAGCCGACCCCATACCAGAGCTTGAGGCGCAGCAGGTCGTCGTCCGACAGTGCCCGCCCTTCGTCTTCCGAAAGACGACGTGCGATGATCCGTTTGTCGATTGCATTATGCACCGACTTCACGGCTATTTCGCTGACGGCAGCTGCCTCTGCAGGCGTATAGGCACGCGACATCTGAGCCATAATTATTCTCCTTGTGGAGAATATATAGCGCTTTCGCTGCGCGTTGTGAAGTGGGACCTCGGTTCTCGGTAGGCTCAGAGAGAATTCCAGTCATACTGACCGGTCGAGAATCTCGCCTACTCAGTCTGACTGGTCTGGTGTGACCAGCTCTATATGGCTGACGCCGAGGGCCTGGGCGATCTCATAGAGTGTGACGATGGAGGGGTTTCGCTTCCCTCTTTCGAGTCCGCTTAAATACTGTTGGCTGAAGCCGGAGCGCGCCTCCACATCCTCCTGTGTCAGGCCTTTTTCCCGACGGAGGCGGGCAAAATTCCGGCCGACCAGCTTGCGCATATCCATGCGCGGAAGATCAACGTTTACATACTTTAAGTTTATCAACTATAGTATGTAATTGAGATTTAAACCGATTTGCCTCCGCGGATACCTCGGTTCGAAGAAGGTTTACATCAGTGGTATATGGACGGTAATTGGACCGATAATGTTCAAAGCAAGTGCAGACGGGCCTGTGTCTGATACCAAACTCATATTGCGCCCACTTATCGGTTTGATGAGTGATCAGCCGCCCGAAGAGATCGAGCGCCACGTCGTGCGCGAGATCGAAAAGCACCGTCGCCTGCGCGACAACGCCGTGATGCTCGAAGCGAAGGTCGATGCAGCAGCTGACCCGGAGACGGCTCGTGAGGCCAGCCAAGATTATATCGCTGCCATGATCGCCGTCCACGCGCAGCAGACGGTCGTATCGACGCTTCTTGATATCTTGGGCTACATACCGGACATGCCGAAATCAAAGAGCCACTGACCTAGATCAGGCCGAATTCCTTGGCCATTGCGGTTGCCTGCGGCAAACTTGTCGCGCCCAAGGCCGATTTGGCATTGCGGAGGAAGAACGCGACATTGGCGTACGTCGTGTTCTCGATGATGGCGATGGCCTTCATGGACTTGCCTTCCGCAGACCAGCGTAGGCAGGTCAGTTCATCAGATTTCATGCGGATTGGGGTGTGATGCGTCGGCTTGGCGCCAAGACCTTCGAGCCTCGAATGCAATTGCGCGACCGCGGAAGCGGCAAGCACCGGGTTCAAAGATTGTCCCATCGCGAAATCGGCCTCTTCCGAAGCAAGCGTGAGCATTGCCATCCGGCCAAATCCCGTCTTGATCGGGATCGTGATACCGGAGCGTATTCCGAACTCACCGGCCTCTCCGTAGAAATTCCGGCGCTCCTTGCTCATCCGGAGCGAGGCTTCGTTGGACCAAGCGAACGCTTCCAGCTGATCGCGCGCATTTCTCACGACGGGATCGATCAACGCGTAGGACTTCTCGAAATACCGCTGCTGCCATTCGACGTCATAGTTTGAGATCGCCGTTTGCGTTTCCGCTTGCAGATTGAGATAGGCGTATGCCCGAAAACCTGCTTCCCGACTTAGCTTCTCCAGTGTCGCCTTCACCGTGGCTTCGTCATGCGCCAGGGCGACCTGTTCGGTCAAACGCTCAAACCATTGGTTCAATTCATGGCCTCCTTTGAGTGAGGGTATGAACGCAACAAGGTTGCAGTCATAAGTGGCAGTACCCTTTGTCGAGGGTCGGTCGCTCCGAAACGAAGGCGAAGCACACCCATTGCGCCTGCCTAAAGTTGAGTATTATGGGAAAGAATTTACCCACGCAAGATTGTAGTATGTCATCGCGATTCAATTACATAGACGATGACCGGTTTGCGCCGAACTCTATTCTATTGCCGATACGAATTCGGAAAAATTATATCCTGATCGACCAGCACGTTGAATTTGTAACCGGGCCGAATCCTGATCGTTGGCTGCACATTTAGGTTCTTGGAGATTGTCTGCTCCGCAACACGGCCGAAAGATTCGGCAAAATTCCGCCGCGCTGCATCTGAAGCGGTATCCTGTATGGCCAGTGTCGAGCTCTCCGGCATCGACATATCGATCCCCGTGCCGATGATGGCGACAAGTGCCGCAGAGCCGAACGTTCGCCAGAGATGCCGATCGACCTTGTCCTTGAAACCACCATAGCCCTCGGCATCCGTGCCGGACATGCCGCCGATCTGAAGTGTCGAGCCGTTGGGAAAGATTATGTCGGTCCACACGACCAGCACGCGCTCCTGCCCGAACGACACCTTGGAATCGTAGCGACCAAACAGCTTCGCCCCCTGAGGGATAAGCAGCCGGTAGCCTGTCGCGCTATCATAGACATTCTGGCTGACTTGTGCCGAAATCCTGCCTGGAAGATCCGAGTTCAAGCCGGTGATCATCGTCGCGGGAATAACAGACCCACGCTTCAACTCGTAGGGCGAAAACTGCGGGACCACTTGGTTTGGCAGATAGCCAAGATCCTTGATGTCTTGGTTGAAAAAATCCTCCTTCGATGTCTGGCCATTTTGATCGACGTTCTGTCCGAGCAAACCTGACTTCATCGCAGCGCTGTAGAGATCGGATGCACTGTTCGTCGTGGCATTGAGCGGTTGGCGCGCGTCGGTTTTGGTTTCGGAGGTGCTTTTCTGGACCTCGGAAACGTCAACCTTAAGCGGTGAATCGAGCGCTGTTGCCCGTGCCTGGAGGCTTGCCATCCTCTGACGCTGCGCTTCGCGGAGAATCTGCTCGTCCTGTTCCCGCTTCAGCCGGGTCTTCCACTCGGCTTCCGGTTCGAGTTGCGAGCGCCGTTCCGTCCGGACTTCATTCTGCCGCTCTACGACGGCCTCTCTCACCGGCTCGCGTTCGACAACCACGGGGGTCGGCTGAAACACTTCGCGCTGCTCCGGTTCGCCTATGATCCCGTCCGACACGCCTCTTTTCAGCTGATCGCCAAACGTTGTCGCCGGCGAGGCGGAGGTGGTGTCGAGCTCGTTCCCACGGTTGAAGGACAGACCGCGCCACGACAAGCCGACGATGACGACGCCGAAGAACAGAACGGTGATGACGATCGCTATGATGATCGGCAGGCGATTGAGGCGTCGCATATTCTGTTGATCGTCGGCATTGCCCGCCGTGCCGAGCTGGAGCGATTGAACCATGGTTTCCCCTCCCCTCAGTTACGTTGCATGATCGAAAGCGGACTGGCCGGCGTCGCACCGGCAGACGTCGCGGTATAGGAGCGTCCGAGCGCGATGGTTGGTGTGCTGATGCGCGCCAGGACCTGTCCGTCGAAGCTGTCGATCGACCAGGCGATCTCGACCGGCTTCTGATCCTTGTCAGCCTTTCCGTCGATGATGACCTTATATCCCCATCCCTTCAGCGCGGCCTCGAGCGCGGCGGCGTATTCGGAGGTATCCTTTTCCATTTTGAGCGTTGTGGTGCCGGCAGGTCCAACCTGTTCGGCAAGCCGGCTTGCCATGTCGTCGGCGATTGCGCCTGCGGTGGCGCCGGTGACGGCAATCGGCGTGGAGCTTGTGGTCAGCGTTTCATCCGCAGTCTGGCAACCGGAAAGGAGGGCAGTGAATATGATGGCGGCGATGGTTTTCTTCATCGGTCAGCCTCCCCGCCGGATCGTGATCTTCTGCTGGCGCCAGCCCACCCCCGAGACGAGGACAGCCTTGTCGACGGCGTAGTCGACGATCATCATGTCGTTCTTCATGCGATAATTGACGATGCGGTTCTGGCTGCCGCTGACGACGAACAGCACCGGCGCGTCCTGGCCGGAGATCGATCGCGGGAACTGGATGTAGGTCTTGGTGCCGTCGGAATAGACGCGCTTCGGCCGCCAAGAGGCGCTACCGCTGACCGAATAGGAGAAGTTCAGCTTGTCCGGAGCGGTTCCCGGAATGCCGCCAGTCTCAAGCCGGGCATTGATATCGGCCAGTTTGGTCGACGCATCCTCCGGATATTCAAACCCGATGCGGGCCATGTACTGGCTGGGATGGGATTTGAGTTGGATATGATAGGTTCGCCGCGAGGTCGTCACGACCATCGACGTGACGAGGCCTGCCTCCGACGGCTTGACGATCAGGTGGATCGCCTGCCCGCCGGTTGCCCCCGACGTCGCCGGTTCGACTTTCCAACGGACCGTGTCACCGACAAGCACGTCGCGGACGATTTCGCCGCCCTGCAATTCGATATCGCAAACCTGAAGCGGCGCGCAAATAACCGAAGGCTGGGTTTCGCCGAACAGAAAGATCACTTTTCCATCTGGCCCGGTCGTCACCAGGCCGGGCGTTCCCCGCCACTTCCGCGAGATGTTGGTCCCCTTCACCTCGTTCGACGTCATGTTTTGCGCAACAGCGTAATCCGCAAGGACGAGCCCGGCCATGCAGCCGACGGCCGCGATCAATCCTGTTTTGTGCATGTGAATACCCCTGCCCTTAAAGCTGTGCGGTCCAGTCGAAGTCCTGGACATAAAGACCGATCGGGTTGAGGCGGATGATCGCCTCATCTTGTGGCGCGGTGAGCGCGACCGTGGCGATGCCGCGAAACCGGCGCGTGCCGGTTTCCTTGCCCTTGCGGTCGCGTTCGTATTCGGTCCAGTCGATCTGGTAGGTCTGGTTAGACAGCGCCACGATGTTGTTGACCTCGATGGCGACGGTCGATGTCTTGGCCTTTTCGAACGGCGAGTTGCCGCGAAACCAGGCATTGATTTTCTGGGTCGAGGGATCGGACGTCCTGAGCAGCGCATAGGTCCGATCGATATATTGCTTCTGTACCACCGCGTCGGGGGTGATCGACTTCAAGCTGGTGATGAAGTTGCCGAGTGTCGCGCGGACGACGCGGGCATCAGCGTACTCGATCTGCTGGGGGAAGCCTGCCGTCACCGAAGTGCCGAGCTTGTCGACCTCGACAATGTACGGCACGAGTTTGACCTGCGTGCTGAGATACATGGCGTAGGTAAATCCGATGACGGCCATTGATAGTCCAAGAATGCCGACGATGCGCCACGCGCGCGCCGCCTGGACATAGGATCCATATCGTTCGGTCCATTCCTGCCGCGCGGCAAGGTAAGGGCTGTCGGGTGGCCGGTTTGCTGCCATCGCTTTTTGCCTTCCTGTTGATTACTTGTCGTTTCGTTCCGGTGGCGTCTTCAGGCCGCTTTGTCCGGTTCGGCTCTGATCGAGCTTGGCATTGGCGAGCCCCATGATCGAGCCGGCGTAAGCGCCAGGCGAACCGATCGCCTTTTCCTTGGCAGCTGAGCCTGCTGCTTTTCCGGCTGATCCGATCCCGGCACCCATGCCTCGCAGCGCAGCCCCCGCGACCGAGGATCCTGCGGCGCGCGCCGATTGAGCCGCCGCGGCGCCTGCTCCGACGGCGCCGGCAGCTAGAGAAGCTGTGCCAAGCGCGAAAGAAGCAGCCTGCCCACCGTGGCGGATGGCTTCCATGCCACCGGAAACAGATGCACCCTGGACGACACCTTGGATGATGTTGGGGACGTACATGGCGATGATGAATACGACGACAGATATGCCGGCGATGGCCAGTGTGGTGATGAAGTGATCGGTTTCCGCGGTCGGTGCCTGCGCCAGTCCGAGGAGGACTTCCGAGCCGATCTTCGCGATCATGACGAGTGCCATGAGCTTCATGCCGACGCCGAAAGCATAGACCAGATAGCGGACGGCAAAATCCTTCGTAAAGGATGATCCCCCCAGGCCGAGCATGATCATGCCGGCCAGCAGCCCCACATACATCTCCACCATCACCGCGACGAAGATCGCTGCAACGAGCGAGAAGCAAATCACGACGACGCCCATCGCAAGGACGGCGGCGATCGCTAGCGCATTGTCCTCGAACACCCCGAACTTGGCCTGTTTGGACATCTGAGATGCCACCCGAATACCAGCGTCGAACACTTCGGCCGGTGAGGCGGATCCACCGCCCGCACCGATCTGGTAGAGACTATTGACGACGTCCCTCGCAAGCGTCGGCCCCTGGGTGAGAACGAACGCGAAAAAGCCGATGAACATGATGCGCCGGACGAGTTCGGCAAACCAGCTGTCGAGCGACGCGGCCTGTAGCGCAAGCCAGACCGCGGCGATGCCAACCTCAATCGCGGCGAGGATCCAGAACAGCGACCTCGCCGCATCCATGATGGTTGTTTCCCATCCCTTCGCGGCAGCAGAAACCTGGTTCTCGAGTTCTGTCAGAACCTGTCCCTGCTGTGCAAATGCGGGGGTGGCAAGGATCACGCAGGCAATAGCCCCGAGGACGAAGGCCCGCTCAAAATTTCGCTTCACCATCGCGGCCGCATCTCCTGGCCTTTCTCGATCGGCGGCAGCTCCTTGGCTGTGCCGAAGAATTTCTCACGGGTGATGCGCTGCTCTTCACTCATCTCGGGTGCCGCCGGGGCGTTCATCTGAACGATATAGAAGGTGACGCCGGATGCCGCTGCAGCCACCATGACCAGCACGACAACGATCAGGACCGGGCGGCTCACCAGCGTGGCTCCATTTTCTGGCCGCTCGGGATTGTGGAAACGTCGGCATTGAAGAATTTCTCTCGCCGCGCCTGCGCGAGGTCCTTGTCCGTCTGCTCGGTCTGAAGCCACGTACCCATCATCGTCATTTGCTGCGAAACCAGGCCGCGCAGCTTTTGCATCTGGGAAACCTGCTGGGCCGCGATCTGGTGTCCGACCTGAAGCGCCTTCATCTGACCGTCGGCTGACTCCGACATCGATCGCAGCGAACTCATCGTGCCCTCCTCGGTATCGAACTGATCTGCTGTCAGGCTTGCTGCCTTCAGCGTGCTGCCGATCGTGTCCCGGTTCGTGTCCGACCAGGATTGGTACGTGCTCGAGAAGGATTCAGCATTGGGCAGATTGGTTTTCAGATCCGCATAGCTCTTGAACCGCTGCTGAAGGACGTCATCTGCATTCCCCATCGAAAACGAGATGCTTTGTCCCTGGTCGACAATGCTGCGCAGTCGGTTGAGATCGCTCTCGACCTGGCCCCAGATATGATCAGGGAGTTGCGCCGTGTTCTGCAGCATGTTCTCGTAGATCTTCAGCTGGTTCTGGATTTGCTCTGCCAGTTGAGTGATCTGGGTCAGCTGGTTATCGACCTGCAGGCCGGAGCTTTTCAGAAGGTCAATGAGCTGAGCATTGTTGGCAAGCTGCGTCCATTCGGTGGCAGCGCCCGTTGCAGATCCAGCGTGGGCGGAAGTAATCGGCGACAGCGCGATTGCCGCGGTCATCGTTGCGACGATCCAGTTATTGGACGTTGAGGTGCGACGTGGCATCGTGAACTCCTCTCAATTCAAGCCAATGGGTAGGCCAGTCCTGGCCGTGTTCCGCCTTCAGCGCGCGTATCCGCTTCAGGTCTTCCTTTCCGGATGCGCCCACAAAGCTTAGAGCCACCGGCCCGAGCGACATATCGAAGAGCCGCCGTCCGTCTGGCGTGGCGACGTAATATTCGCGCTTGGGGATGGCACCCGAGACGATCTCGATCTGACGCTCGTTGAACCCGATCCGCTCATAAAACTCGCGCGTGCCCGGCTCGCGTGCAGCGCCATTCGGCAAGCAGATCTTGGTCGGGCAGGATTCTTTCAGCACGTCGATAATGCCGGAGCGCTCTGCGTCGGAGATCGATTGCGTCGCCAGAACAACGGCGCAATTGGCCTTGCGGAGCACCTTCAGCCATTCCCTGATCTTGTCGCGAAACACGGGATGCCCGAGCATCAGCCAGGCTTCGTCGAGGAGAATGAGGCTAGGCGAACCGTCCAGCCGCTTTTCGATCCGGTGGAAGAGATAGGTGAGGACGGGCACCAGATTACGCTCACCCATGTTCATGAGCTGCTCGATCTCGAAGCACTGAAACGCTCGAAGCGTCAAACCGTCCTCTTCCGCGTCGAGAAGCTGACCCATCGGGCCATCGACGGTATAGTGATGGAGCGCATCCTTGATCTCGCGCAGCTGCACGCCGCTGACAAAGTCCGATAGCGACTTTCCAGGCGCTGTCGCCATCAGCCCAATTTGGCGGGAGATCGCATTACGGTGATCAGGCGTGATGGTGACGCCCTGAAGCGCGACGAGCATTTCAATCCACTCGGTCGCCCAGGCCCGGTCGCCATCGGTCGAAAGATCGAACAAAGGGCAGAACGCCAGTGCTCTCCCCTCCCCGTTTTGGTCGTTGCCGATCTCGTAGTGATCGCCACCGGCAGCAAGCGTCAGGGAGAGGAGCGAGTTGCCCTTGTCGAAGGCGAAAATCTGGGCGAACTCGTACCTGCGGAACTGCGCGGCCATCAGAGCGAGAAGGGTCGATTTGCCCGAGCCCGTCGGTCCAAAAATCAGGGTGTGGCCGACATCGTCGACATGCAGGTTGAGGCGAAACGGCGTTGAGCCCGAGGCAACCTGCATCAGCGGCGGTGAGTTTGGCGGATAGAACGGGCACGGCGCCACTGGATTGCCCGACCATACCGAGTTCAACGGAACGAGGTCCGCCAGATTGCTTGTGTTGATCAGCGGCTCACGGATGTTGGCATACCAGTTGCCGGGCAGGCTTCCGAGAAACGCATCTGTCGCGTTTAGAGTCTCGACGCGAGCCCCGAAGCCTTCTGCCTGGACCAGCCTGCGGATAGCTTCGGCCTTTTCCTGTAGGGCGTCACGGTCCTCATCGAACAGGATGACCACAGGGGTGTAATAGCCGTAGGCGACAAGCTGGGAGGAGGCCTGAGCAATAGCGTCTTCGGTCTCCGCGACCATCGTCATGGCATCCTGATCGACCGATCTGCTTTGCGTCTGGAAAAGCTGGTCGAAGAAAGGACGAACTTTCTGCTGCCATTTCTTCCGGGTCCGTTCGAGCTTCTGGCGCGCCTCTTCCGCATCAAGGAAGATGAAGCGTGACGACCAGCGGTATGTCAGCGGCATGAGATCAAGATTATTGAGGATGCCAGGCCAGCTTTCCGCCGGCAGACCGTCGATGGCGACGACAGCAAGGAAGCGGTTCTCTACCTTTGGCGTCAGGCCATGCTCCAGCTCCGCCGTCGCCAGCCAGTCGAGATACATGGGGACTTCCGGTAGCCGGACCGGATGGCTTTCACCGGTGATGCAAAACCGAACGAACTGCAGGAGGTCGTCATAGCGCGCAATCCGCTCCCCTCCCCTTTCGCGGACCTCGCGGGTCTGCATGCGGGCGATCGACAGGGTGTTGGCCAGGTACTGTTCGATTTCTCGGATCGCGTTGCGGAACACGAACAGGACCGTGTCCGCATAGGATTTCTTCCGGCTCTCCTCGTCCGAATAAATGTATTTGCTGAGCGCCGTCTTCTTCGACTCGAGCGGCCGGTAGGTGAGAATGATCGCGTGCTTGCTCTCGAAATGCCCCTGCTCGCGCCGGAAGTGCGTCCTGCGCTCGGCATCAATCGCGCGAGTGACAGGGTCGGGAAAATGGCACTGGTCTGGGGACGGATAATCAACCGTCGGCACCCGGATCGCTTCGACCTGAATCATCCAACCCGTCCCGAGCCTCGACAAGATCGCATTGATCTGCCGGGATAGCTCATTGCGCTCGAGGTCGGTTGCGCTTTCGGAGTCCGGACCCGCAAAGTACCAACCGGCCATGAGGCTGCCATCCTTCAGGAGCAGGACGCCGTTGCCGACCAGGCCGGCATAGGGAACGAGATCAGCGAACGAGGGACCGGTCGCGCGGAAACCTTTGAGGGCAGCCATTGGAAAACCTCTAGTATTTGCGCCACGGCGCGGCCGTAGGCCGGTAGTGGGATTTGTAGGAAATGTGACGGGCATAGACCTGCCGCATCAGCGGGTCGGACTTGGCCATCATGCGGAGTACACCGACGATGACGATCCAGACCGCAACGCCAAAAAGAGCAGAATAGACCGTCAGCACGACGAAGATCAGGATCACGGCCGCAAGCCCGGTGATCAGCACCAGCTCGCGGTCGGCGCCCATCAGCAGGTTTGGTCTAGACAAGGCGCGATGGATGCGATTGCGGTGGAGGCTCATAAGGCCCCCTCCCCTTCGCCGCTCGAATTTAAGCGTGCGACCTGCTCCGATGGCAGGCCGATCGAAGCACCTGTGGCACCGAACAGACCGACGATCGTGGTGGCACCTAGCAGAATGCCTGCGACCAGGACCACGTACATCAGCCTACGAGCGAAATCGTTGAGCTCGCCGCCGAAGATCAGCATGCCGCCGGCGATCGCGACAGCGGCCAGGGCAATATAGCCAGCGACCGGACCAGTAATGGATTCCTGGATTTGCTCGAGCGGCCCTTCCCACGGAAGGCTTCCGCCGGAACTGGCGAAAGCAGGCGAAGCAGCGACGATCGCTGCGACGGCGATAACGGCAAGTGTCAGGAATGATCTCTTATGCTGCATCGCGGCTTTCCTCTGCGTAGGGTTCCGTTTGGTACTGGCCGCCTGTAAAGCGGGTGACGTGAAGGATTTCGCTGATCCGACGGCCCTTTGCCGTTCGCTCGATCGAGATGATCAGATCGACGGCGTCTCCGATGACAGCCTGCATCGGCTGATGGCTGGCTTCGGCGGTCAGTTGCTCGAGACGCTGGAGTGCGGAGCGCGCGCTGTTGGAGTGGATCGTTGCGACCCCTCCCGGGTGCCCGGTGTTCCAGGCCTTCAGCATCGTCAGTGCCGCGCCGTCGCGGACCTCGCCGACGATGATCCGATCCGGCCGAAGGCGCATCGTGCTTTTCAGGAGACGCGACATGTCTACGGAATCACTTGTGTGAAGGCTGACTGCATTGTCCGCAGCGCACTGGATCTCGGCTGTGTCTTCCAGAATGACGAGCCGATCGTCGGGAGAGCTCGATACAATCTCGGCAAGGATCGCGTTGGTGAGGGTCGTCTTGCCCGAGCCCGTGCCACCAGCCACCAGGATGTTGAGCTTCGATGCTATTGCGCTTCGAACGACCTCGGCGTGCTTTGCGGTCATCACTTTGCTTGCCACATAGTCATCCAGAGGGATGAGGCGTGACGCGCGACGCCGGATCGTGAACGATGGCCCGGAAACCACCGGCGGCAGCAAACCTTCAAATCGATGCCCGCCGATCGGCAGTTCTCCCGAAACGATCGGACGATCATCATCAACCTCTGAGTTCAGGACATGGGCGACGCTCCCGATGACGGTCTCGGCCGCAGAGCGTGTCATCTCGCCAACTGCGGCCATGCCATGACCCAGCCGTTCGATGAACAGACGACCATCCGGATTGAGCATGATTTCCACGACGCTTGGGTCTTCAAGTGCGAGGCACAGATGATCTCCCAGTGCGTTTTGGAGCTTGCTGACGAGACGAGGGAGTGAGCGGTTTTGGGTGCTGAGCATGATCAGGCCGCTTCCTTCTGAAGGTGAGAGAAACTCGACGAATAAATGCTGGGGCGAAGTCGATCGAAGCTCACCCAGTCCGCAGGGAGAAGGCCAGCGACGCTCTTCGTTTCGTTGATCTGGGCAGGTGGGCCGAGGCGGCTTAGAGGCCAGCCGGCTCGACGGAGGATGCGCTCGAGTCTGACATCCGTGGCGGTTACGATTTCTCGATAGCCATTGAGGATGCCCCACTCGATGATGCCGGCGAACATGGCGAGTGTCGCTGAATGGAGGCCCGCCTGCTCCCGTTCGGCAGCCGCGTTCGTATCCACACAAAAACGAGAACTTTCGATCATCCGATGGTGCGATGGGAGATGTGCCATCTCCAGGAGCTGGGGAAAGACCTCTTCCAGCATTGTCCCACCGGCGGCCGGCAGAAGCCGCGCGCATCCGATCACCGCGTCGAAACGGTCAAGGCAAAGGATGTAAGTAGGGTTCAGCTTGTCGAACGGGTCCATTTCGAGACCTGATGTGCAACGGACTTTCCAAGCCAGACGCCCGCGGAAAATGCGGGCGCGGAGCCGGTGCATTTCGTGGATGAGGCGGTGCTCAGCTTCGCTTTTTGGGTTCTTGATGGCGACGACGCGCATCGAGCAAATCTCCCTTGCGTTGGTGACGCATGGAGGTTTGCCGGGGCCGAGAAGTTCGATCTACTGCCAAAAGTGTTAGCGAGTGATTCTCGCCGAGGCATGAGTTTTTGTGCATCGGACCGCGCTCCGGCCATCGAATTCACTAGCAAAAGTGTTAGTTGGCCAATTGGGCCGACACTGCGAAACGACAGGCAAAATCCTGAAATGGTTTGATAAAGTGGCGATTTGAAGTGCCGGCCGAATTCCCCGCTTGTGCATGTTAAGGTCTTGTTAACCCTATTTCTCTTGCGGCAGGGTTAGAATCGTGGCTTAGCTTGAGACGGTAATAGCGCGTCTGACGCCGATAAACCGTCTGAGAACAGAGGCTAATGTGAACGTGATCGACCGGCACATCCTAAAGGCATCAACTTCTGCCCATATCACACAGCGGGCGGAAGCGCTGTCTGCCCGCTTGCGTGCAGTTGGAGAACGCGCATTCCCGCCGACGGCGCAGAAAACTCTTCGGTCATTTTCATCAGGCGAAGTCGCGGAGATCGTCGGCGTTTCGGACGGCTACCTGCGTCAGCTATCGATCGACGGTCTAGGTCCAACGCCGGATCTTGGAAATGGCGGACGGCGGTCTTACTCGCTCGAGCAGATCAATGAGCTGCGGCAGTATCTCGCAATCGCTCGCCCTAAAGAAGCGACAAGGTTTTTTCCACGTCGGCGCGATGGTGAAAAGCTGCAGGTCATTACGGTTGCCAATTTCAAAGGCGGGTCCGCAAAGACCACCACTTCGCTTTATTTGGCTCAAGGGCTCGCGCTGCAGGGTTATCGCGTCTTGGCGATCGACCTCGATCCGCAGGCTTCACTCTCGGCCATGTTCGGTTACCAGCCTGAGTTTGATGTCGCTGAGAACACGACCCTCTATGGCGCGCTTCGTTATGACGATCAGCGCGTCACGATGAAGGATGTCATCCGCCCAACATATTTTACAGGGATCAGCATCGTTCCTGGCAATCTCGAACTCATGGAATTCGAGCATCAAACCCCGCGCTTTATGCTGCAAAATCGCGGTCGGCCAGAGGATTTGTTCTTTAGACGGGTCGCCGGCGCAATAGCCCAAGTTGAAGACGATTTTGATGTCGTCGTCGTCGATTGCCCGCCTCAGTTGGGGTTTCTGACCATGGGCGCTCTGAACGCTGCAACGGGCATGATCGTCACCGTCCACCCACAGATGGTCGATGTCGCATCGATGAGCCAGTTCCTGCTGATGACCTCGGACCTCGTGTCCGTCATTGAGGAGGCCGGCGGGCGCCTTGAATATGATTTCCTGCGGTTTCTCGTGACCCGTCACGATCCACGCGACGTTCCGGAGCAAGAGATCGTTGGACTGATGCGCGATGTGTTCGCATCGGACGTCATGGCGGCAACCGCGTGGAAATCGACCGCGATAGCGAATGCTGGGTTGACCAAACAATCACTTTACGAGCTGACGAGAGGCGCCGTTGGACGCTCTACTTACGATCGTGCAATGGAATCGATCAATGCCGTCAACCACGAGGTTGTCGAGCTCCTGAACGAGGTCTGGCAGCGATGATCTCCATGGCTATCCAAAAAGATCAGACACTTAACATGTCGTCAGCTGACTACATCCCGGATCATAAGGCCGGCCGTGATGGGGAGGTCCATGCATGAGCAAGCGAACACAGTCAATCCGATCTCTTTTTGCAGGTGGCACCGAAGATGCGTCTGCCGACGAAGCTCGACAGCCCATTCAGCGTGTTGCTTCAGGTGCGGTCCGGTCGCTCAAGGACACATTTTCTGAAGTCGAACGCGATTACGAGGAACTGAAGCAGCAGGTCGCGAATGGCGCCCTGCCCGTTGAACTCGATCCTGGCTTATTAGACCCCTCCCCCTTTGCTGACCGCTTTGTCGATCAGGATCTGACGGCAGTCGAGGCGCTGAAGATTTCTCTGACAGAACACGGGCAGGAAATCCCTATCCTTGTACGAGTTCACCCCACTGCACCCGGGCGTTATCAGATTGCCTATGGCCATCGCCGGGCGCGCGCTGCGTCAGAACTCGGCATTGCGGTGAAAGCCTATGTCCGCGAGCTGGATGACGATCGTCTCGTCGTTGCCCAGGGGGTGGAGAATTCGGCGCGCGAAGACCTGACGTTTATCGAGCGGGCAATGTTCGCCTTGAAGCTTGAGGACAGCGGCATCCAGCGCTCGCTGATCCAGACAGCACTCTCTGTCGACCGCCAGGAAGCCCAGAAGCTTCTGAGTGTCGCTCGCGGTGTGCCTCGCTCGCTGATTGATGCAATCGGGCGCGCACCAAAGATCGGACGGCCGAGGTGGCTCGATTTGGTCGAGAGCCTCAAGGTAGCCGGCGCCGAGAAGAAAGCGCGCAAGGCAACGGAAGACAAAGCTTTCGCCCACAAGGATACCGATGATCGCTTTTCGGTCGTACTGAGAGCTGCGAAGACAGGCGAACTTGGAAGCTTGGCAACGCCAGAAGCTCCGGCCGTTGCTCGGTCATCCGATGGCAAACAGATCGCGACCTTGTCGTTGACGGGGAAGCTTTGCAAAATTCAGATCAATCGAGAACAGGACGAAGCCTTTGCATCCTATTTGATGGAAAGGCTTCCTGAACTCTATGCCAATTTCAGGAGCAATGCTCCGTCAACAGAGGACTAAATCGGAAGGCAGGCGCAAAAGAAAAAGGCCCCCAAACGTTGCCGTCATGGAAGCCTCTCTCATAGGTCTAAGCAGCCTGAGAATCGCATTTCAATGAATCGCAGTCAATAGTCTTTGGCACCGTTTTGGTGAGCGGATTTCTTTTGCCTTTTGAAAGGTGAAGGAACATGCAGGTTGGAAATGTGACGACGCCCTTTGGGCGGCGGCCGATGACGCTCGCCCTGGTGAAATCGCAGATGCGGGCCGCCCAGGTCAAACCGGGCAAGTCAATCGATAAGTGGAAAGTCTTCAGGGACGCTTGCGATGCGCGCTCACTGCTGGGCCTGCGTGACCGCGCCCTTGCAGTCCTTAACGCTCTCCTAACATTCTATCCAGAGGCGGCTTTGAGCGAAGGAAGAAATCTGATTGTCTTTCCGTCGAATGCCCAGCTGACGGCTAGGGCGAACGGGATCGCGGGATCAACGCTCCGAGAGAACCTCGCACATCTCATCGACGCAGGCCTTATCCAACGCTGTGACAGCCCCAATGGCAAGCGTTACGCCCGTAAGGGCACTGATGGAGCTATAGAGACAGCCTATGGCTTTAGCCTTTCGCCACTTCTTGCACGCTCTGAAGAACTCGCTCTGCTGGCTCAGCGGGTCGTGGCGGCTCAGCGGCATCTGAAGATAGTCAAAGAACGCATTACGATCGCCCGGCGCGACGTCCGCAAGTTGATTACGGCTGCTGTTGAAGACGGCGTCTTTGGCGACTGGGGGAAAATGGAAGCCGTCCACATTGCCTTGATGGACCGACTTCGCATCACCAAGACCGCCGAGGATTACGAGCGCTTGCTTGAAGAGTTGGAACTTCTGCGCGAAGAGGTCATCAACCGATTGGAAGTTCAGGATATTAAGCAAAAATCCGACACCAATGATGCCGATATCCGGCAGCACATACAGAATTCAAATACCGAATTTATCAATGAACTTGAACCTCGCTCTGAAGATGAGCAGGGCGGAAAGCCGAATCCGGATATTGGACGTAACATCGAGCCGATAAAAGCTTTCCCATTGGGCATGGTGCTTCGTGCCTGCCCGGAGATCGCGATGTATGGCCCCGGAGGCAATATCCAGAACTGGCGCGATCTGATGGCCGCCGCCGTTGTGGTGCGATCTATGCTCGGGGTGAGCCCGTCAGCCTATCAGGACGCTTGCGAGGTCATGGGGCCTGAAAATGCCGCCGCCACGATGGCGGCGATCCTCGAACGCACCGGCCATATTTCATCGGCTGGCGGCTATTTGAGAGATCTGACGGGGAGGGCGCGACGTGGTGAGTTCTCGCTTGGGCCGGTGCTGATGGCATTGTTACGGGCAAACGGACATGAGGCGAAGCGAGCATGAATGCGGCGATCGAATTTCGGTTATGTGACGAAGGCGAGACTGCGACCCCGTAGTCAGCTGACTACATACTAAGTGATTGAATTTTCATCTGTCGCGGCCACTATTGTGCGTTCCACCAATTTCGGAGGCGGGTTCTCGGTTGCGCGCAGAGATGTCTGAACCATTCGACCGATAAGGACCGCACATCCAATATCGGTAGGCATGGTGGGGTAGATTTCGTGTACCGGCCCTGCCGGGTCATGAAGGAATTTTGCTATGAACGTTCCAACGCGCTGCTGCGCGTTTTGCAGTTCTTGGTAGCGCTCGAATTTGTTGTCATGTAGAGCCGCAGAGGCTTCGCTCCCCAAGCGGTTATAAGTCGAGACATCCTCAGGCGTGAGTGCCGCGGACGGGACATAAAGCGGCATACGGTGCGCGGCAGGATTACGTCTCTCTTTGACTTCTTTCTCCCAATCGACAAACATGCCGATTTCCTTGATGACCGGTCCTGTAGCAGGGTCCCGCGCCAAGACTCTCTTGAACAAGCCGATGTCCATTTTGTTCGCAGCAAGCGTGTCCGAGCTACCGAGCTGATGTGCAAGTGTCCAAGCGTAATTATCCATGAGGCCGAGGATGTCGATGTAGATTGAGTTCAGATAACGGGCGACATCGTCAGATTGGGGTAGGGTAAGAGGAACGATTCGCTCTGGTGGAATCAGAGCCTGGAAACGTCGAAATGACGTCGATATCATCCGCAAGCGGCGTAATACTCCGTAGCGCAGGTGCATCTCAGCGTCAGGCTTCAATTCAATCGATACCAACAGTGCGGCATTCACGATGAGCTCATCGAGTGCGTTGTTGACGCCGTAGATATGGTTCTGCTGCGCTTCCTTGAGAAAGTGGGTGTTATTCTCCTCGTTTCCCTCGATCAGAAATGGCGCTGCGAATTGCTGGTGATACGATGAATAGTCGACATTCCCGAATCCATGGGCATTGAACGGCATCGCACTTTATCTCCTGTTCATCGTTATTCATCAAGCCCGCCGCGCAACAGGCATCTGTCTAGGTCGTCACATCGACTGGTGAAAGTATTTCGCTCCTGCGAGATCACAGGCTAGCTAGAGCTTTCCGTAGCGCGGTGATGCCTGGGCTCTTCAACAGAAACCACGCCGTCCCTAAGGTCTCCATGAACACAACAGACATATCTTCACCGCGGACCCGCAATCCGTGCCCTATATCGGTCAACCGATTCTCGATCGCGTCAAACTTGGTGCGGGAACTATGGTGGTGAGTACCACCGCATTTGTTGGCGACATAGCGGACGAGTGTCGCTCGATTGACGATCTCACCTGCAAAACCCAGGCAAGGGGTGGCGAAAAACTTGGTGTGCTTCAGCATCATCATGGGTGGGGTTCGGGGTGAGGCCTCCACCTGCTCTTCAAACTGTCGGCGGTGAGGGCTCCCACGCCCGGGCTCGCGGTAGGCGTAATAGGCCTCTGTAACATGGCCGCCGTAGGGATATCCGCCGGCAGCGAACTGAACCGCACCGGGTTTGCCGGAGGCTCCAACTTCTGAGAGAGTGGAGCCGATATGAGCAAGACAACGAACAAGTTTTCACCTGAAGTCCGCCAACGCGCCATCCGTATGGTGCTTGATCACGAGGCTGACCACCCGTCGCGGTGGGCTGCCGTTTCATCTATTGCGGGCAAGATCGGTTGCTCGCCAGCCACGCTGCATGAATGGGTGAAGAAGACCGAGGTCGACAGCGGCAAACGAGCAGGCTTGCCGAGCGACGCGGCCGAGAAGATGAAGGCTCTTGAGCGGGAGAACCGCGAGCTTCGTCAGGCCAACGAGATTTTGCGCAAGGCGTCTGCTTATTTCGCGATGGCGGAGCTCGACCGCCCCTTCAAACGATGATCTCGTTCATTGACGAACACCGTGGCGTGTTCGGGGTCGAGCCGATCTGCAGGCTTTTGCCGATTGCCCCGTCCACCTATTATGAGGTCATCGCCAAGCGCACGGACGTAGACCGTCTGTCGGCCCGCGCTCGACGCGACATTGCCATGAAGGTCGAGATACGCCGGGTGTTCAACGAGAACTTCCAGGTCTATGGCGTGCGCAAGGTCTGGCGGCAATTGCAGCGGGAGGGCTTCGACATCGCTCGCTGCACAGTCGCTCGGCTTATGAGGGCAATGGGGCTGCAGGGCATAATTCGCGGCAAACCGATCCGCACGACGGTCAGTGACAAGACCGCGCCATGTCCACTCGATCGGGTGAACCGGCAGTTCTACGCTCCCGCGCCGAACATGCTGTGGTTATCCGATTTCACCTATGTCGCGACTTGGCAGGGCTTCGTTTACGTGGCCTTCGTCATTGATGCCTTCGCCCGCCGGATCGTCGGTTGGCGGGCAAGCCGGACTGCCCACGCGGGCTTTGTGCTCGATGCCCTCGACCAGGCACTTCATGATCGGCGACCCGTCCACCGTGGAGGACTGATTCACCATTCCGACCGCGGATCGCAATATGTGTCCATTCGCTATTCCGAACGGCTGGCGGAAGCGGGCATCGAGCCGTCGGTCGGGAGTGTTGGAGATTCCTATGACAACGCTCTCGCTGAAACGGTCAATGGTCTTTACAAGGCCGAGGTCATCCATCGGCGAGGACCGTGGCGAAACTTCGAAGCCGTGGAGTTCGCCACGCTGGAATGGGTAGATTGGTTCAACAACCGTCGCCTTCTGGAGCCCATCGGCAACATACCGCCAGCCGAAGCCGAAGAACGATATTACGCCATGCTGGACGCACCGGCCGTGGCCGCATAACTTAAACGAAATGGCCTCCGGCAAACCCGGTGCGGTTCAGATTTCTTGCTCGCTGCGCGTCGCGACCTCGATGCCGCGAAGCGCTTCTTCCGTAAGATGCTCAAGGAGGAGCCGTTATTCTCACCGGAAAAGGTCGGCACGGATGGTGCCAACACCTTCCCGTCGACGATCAAGATGGCCGTCGATGATGGGCTTTTGCGTCCCAATCCCGTGCACTATGTCACCAAGCATCTCCAACAAGGCATCGAGAGCGACCACTTCCGGGTGAAGAAGAACATGCCGAAGGTCGGTGGTTTCCAGTCATTCAACACGGCGCGGCGAACCATCGCCGGTTTCGAAGCCATGCTATGGTTGAGGAAGGGCTTCGGCTTTTCCGGTGGTTGGACTGTCAACGACCAGAACGACCTACTTGCACGCCTCTTCGGACTTCAAAAGGTTAACAAAGCATGAAAACCAAGCCGCATCCGGGGAATTTCTGACCTCGGATAGAACTTGCGACAGGCCCGTTGTGATCCTACTTGCAACACAAAGTGGGCTTCCGGTTGACCTGTTGGAAACATTGCGGGCGCGGATCGCAAAGTCCATAGGGGAGTTGCCGACCACCGTCAGGGCATGGGTAGAGTGGGCATTTCTGTGGTTAAAGAGCGATGCTCGTGCGCGGGAGTATTTGCTGCGTGACGTCGAACGTGCCGCTCTGGCAGCAGCTGGCAAGGCGTCAGACCACCCGATTGATACAAGTGTTCTGGACCGCCTTTGCTCGGGAACTCTAGCTTGGATCGAGGGTAAGCCTCTCAACATAATTGAACTTGCCTTAGGCGGGGACCCGAATGGGGAGCAGAAGAACGCTCGAATTTGTATGCGGGCGAGGGAACTGACTTCTTCGTTCATCCCACGAGGCCTCTCGTTTGCGCTCGGCGTCGTTGGTAGAATGGCTGAGGAGATGGGTGCCCCCGACTCCCAGGCAACGCTAGATGTCGAACTTCTGCAAAGTCTTTCTGGCACCATTCGTCGAGGATTTGACACCGTCGAGAAGCTACAGTTTGCGAACGCACATCGGGAGATATTAGGACGAGTCCAGCTTCACCAATTCTATGATGAGACCTACTCGTTCCCTGAGATTGACTTAGATGATGAGCTCTGACTGCCCTGTCTGAAGTGCTTACAACATGCGGGCGGCGCGCCCTGTTCGTCGGCTCGCACTGTTGTAATAGCTGGATGCCTGCTGAACCGAACGGTGACGCGATTGCTCCATGGCCTCGGGAAGAGGAATGCCGCGGTTGGCGGCCTCGGTCAGATATCCCGACCTTAGGCCGTGCGCTGAAAACTCCCCAGCCTCCAACCCAGCCATCTCCGCCCGCTGCTTGAGGATCGCATTCACCGATTGCGGATCAAGCGATCGCTTCGAGACGGTGCCCCAGCGCCCGATCCCCCGAAACACACTGCCGCTCTCGATCCTGGCTGCCGCGATCCAGGCATTGAGTGCGTCGACCGGCCGGCCAGTCAGATAGACGACATCATCCTGCTCGCCACTGGTAGTCTTGGTGCGGCCGAGATGGATCGCCAAAGAGGGGAGGGGAGGGCTATCGGAAACCTCTATCGGCGCCTCGACGCTCAGCTGTTCAATCCGAAGCCCGGCGATCTCGCTGCGCCGGCGGCCGCCGGAGGCAAAGGCCACCATCAGGATCGCTCGATCTCGCACATCGCGCAGAGTGCCAGTTGCACAAGTCGCCAGCAGCTTGGCGAGCACGTCGCCGGTGACCGCCTTGGCGCTCTTCCGCTGACGCTTTCTGGGAACGGCGCGCACAGCGAGCCGAATGGCGGATTTGAGGGGAGGGGAGGCGAAGGCGCCATCAAGGCCGCGCCACTTTGTCAGGGTCGACCAGTTCGCCAACCGCCGCCGTACCGTGGCCGGCGCATGCGGCCCGGTCGATTTCAGAAACCCTTGGGCGCGTAGATTGTCGTCGACATCGCCAGGCATGCCGTGATCGGGATCGGTCGCACGCTTGTGCGGATCCCACAGATGCTGCGCGACAAATTTCAAAAGCAGCGCTTCGGGCGCCGGCCAGGGCAGCGATCGTTTCGTCGCGGCGAGAGCCCAGGCTTCGATATAGGCAAGATCGGAGGTGATGGCGCGCAGCGTGTTGGCGCCCATTCCCTCGTTGACGAGATGGCGCAGCGTTTCAATGTCGGCGTCCGTCAGCAGCTCGGCAAGCTCATCGCGCCGGTCGATCGGCAGGACCGAGGCGATCGTGTCGAGCTCGACTGCACGACGTTCGACGCCGGCCAGACTTGCTCGCGGCTTCTTCGCGGTTGCCATCACGCCGGGATGTTTTCGGGGCGCCAGCGGGCGATGATCTGTTCGATTTCGCCGCGGTATTCGGTTGGATAGAAAAGTTCCTCCTCACGCGCCAGCCAGGTAAAAATCGTCACCATGTCTTCGGCGATGTCGAGGTCGACATTGGACAGGTCGGTCAGGTCGAAGCCGCCATTGTCGGCGGCATTCCACCAGGCGAGCAGGAAATTGGCGGCGCGCCGACTCTGGCCGGTATCGCTATTGGCAACATTGAGCAGCTTTCCGAGTGCGAAACGGACGCGATCTTCCATGGAAAAAGGCCTTGCAGAGCGTGGATTGACACAGATTCGGTGGTGTCGATCCGCTTGATTGAGCAGAATCAATTCCGTTGGAATGTTACAGCTTATTCCCTGCCAGGATCATTGGAATCTTCCGGATTCGCCGGAATGCGCGACGTGTGGACATGTTCATCATTCAACCGTTAACCATACGGCGTAAGACGCCACACAAGGACGCCTATTGTCTGAACAGACATCCTTGCTGAAGATGCGTATGGCGATCACGTTGTTTTTTAGATTGCCTTGCCGATCAGCGCGCCGACGATGCCCGTGGTCACCATCGCAAGCGCTCCCCAGAAAGCCACTCGGAATGCCGGCTTCGGAACGTTGGCACCCCCGGCGCTTGCGCTGAGAGCACCAAGTAGAGCCAAGGCGACAAGCGACACTGCCGGAATGGCCAGATGTATTGAACCGCCAGGTGCCAGAATGGCGGTGAGCAGTGGAATGGCCGCGCCGGTCGCGAATGTTGCGGCTGACGTCAACGCAGCTTGTACCGGACGGGCGGTGGATGTGTCGGTGATACCGAGTTCATCGCGGGCATGTGCGCCCAGCGCGTCATGGGCGGTCAACTGCCGCGCCACCTCAAGCGACAATTCCGGCGACACACCACGGGCTTGATAGATGCTTGCCAGCTCCTGAAGTTCGAGTTCGGGGGCGTCTTCGAGTTCACGTTTCTCGCGCGCGAGGTCTGCGGCCTCGGTATCCGACTGTGAGCTGACGGAGACATATTCACCAGCTGCCATGGCCATCGCGCCGGCTGCAAGCCCGGCGAATCCCGCGACGATAACCTCATTTGCTGTCGGCGAAGCGGAGGCGATCCCGACCATAAGGCTGGCGGTGGAGATGATCCCGTCGTTTGCGCCCAAGACGGCGGCGCGCAACCAGCCAATGCGATCTATCGAATGTCGTTCACTGTGGGTCATTGCTACCAGCCTTCCTTGCGACGAGGGAGAACCGCGAATGTTCGCGTTATTTTAGAAGCATTCTAATTGTGACATACTGTCGTGTGCCGCTACGAAAATCTGATCTCGAAGGTTTGGCCCGAAGACGCTTCCGACCTGATCAGAGAAGCTCCATGAAGTTCGGCGATGCGGCCAACAATCCTCAGCCCTATGCCAAGCCCGTCGTGCGAGCGCGTTATACCGGGAGCCCGCGTCGTTGACGGTGGATAACGATCCTCGATCGTGATGCTTCTTTCACCGACCTTCAAGGAGATCACCGAGTGATCCGGGGTGTGCCGAACCGCATTCTCGATCAGATTGCGCAGAGCATCTCTCAAGAGAGATGGCGCTCCCCTCACATGACTGCTTGTGACATCTGGTAAGAGTTCCAGCGTGTGTTCGTTATCGTACACCCACGGAGCCAGCTGTTCGACCACGGACGATGACAACGCGACCAGGTCGATATCCTCGAACATGCCGTGGTCGACGCTGTCCAGTCGTGCGAGTGCCGTGATCTGCGCGACGAAACGCACGAGATCATCGAGGTCAGCCTCCGCTTTCCTCGCGCGTGGATGATCGATCTGGCCGAGTTCGAGCTTCAGCGCAGCGAGCGGCGTCCGGATTTCGTGGGCAATCCCCGACGTCAGCACCTTCTGTGAGGTCATCAGTTCGCCCACGCGTTCGAACGCCTGATTGACCGCAGTGGCGAGATGGGCAATCTCTCGCGGCATATCCGAGGGGTCCAGATGCGACCGCGAATCCAGGGGATCGATGCGGTCGGCGGCGTCGGCGGCCGCGCGCACCGGCCGCAGGGCCTGTCGTATTGCAAACAAGGTTCCGCCGAACACCAATAGCAGCAGAATGCTCATCGGCACGATCATGTGCTCCAGCACTTCGTTCCAGAGGACATCGGACATGACGTCGGCGGTATCGTCGATCGTCGCGATGTCGACCAGGAAGCGCCGTTCGCCAATCATGAACGCCCGTCCACCGACGAGCGAAAGCGGTTTGCCCGGTTTGATCGATCGCAGCCAGAAGTCCGGCGGGTTAACGTCGCGCGGGAGGAAATGATCCTGACATGCCCTGTCACAGGATTCGAAGACCAGCGTTCCGTCAGCGTCGCGTATCCGGGCGACATAGCCCGTGCTCTCGTTTCGATAGCGATCCTTCACGCTGTCAGGCAAACTGTAGTTGACCAAGCCGTTGTCGATCGTGATTCCGGATGCGAGGCGCTCGGTCTCTTGTTCCACGAAAAGCCGTGAGAGCTCGCCGACATTCCAGTAGTAGTCCGCAAAGACGTTGGCGAGTTGCAGGAGCATGGCCAGCACCGCGAAGAAGGCGATGCGACGTGCCAGAATGGCTCCAAGTGTCGGACGCAGGCGGCTCAATCCCGAACCTCGCGCATCAGGTAGCCAACGCCCCGTATCGTTTCGATCGACGCGCGCGTCGGGTGGCTTTCGAGTTTCTTGCGCAGACGGGATGCCGCCAGCTCGACGGCGTTGCTGCTCCTCTCGTCGCCGAACTCGGAGAAGGCGTGCTCTATCTTGGACTTGGAAACGACCTTCCCGCCATTACGCATCAGGAGTTCGAGCAGTCCTTTCTCCGACGGAGTGAGCGCGATCTCGTTGCCCGCGCAGAAGACTTGTCGCGACGCGACATCGAGCGTCAGCGCGGCGAATTCCAGGACGGGCATCGCGGTGCTGGGCGATCGACGGATCAGGGCCCGTATGCGGGCGGTGAGCTCCCCATTGTGAAACGGTTTCGTCAGGTAATCGTCCGCGCCCGCATCGAGACCGGATATTCGCTCGTCGATCGCAGCCCTGGCCGTCAGCACGAGGACCGGCGTTTGTATGCCGGCAGACCTCAAGGATTTAAGGACGGGAATGCCATCTTCGTCAGGCAGGCCGAGATCGAGGAGAAGAAGGTCATACCCATTCTCCCGAAGAGCGAAGCGTCCTTCTTCGGCGGTTCCGAAGGCGTCGATCTTCCAACCCTCCTTGCGCACGAGCTCGCAAACGAGTTCGCGAAGCCGGGCGCTATCCTCGATCAGCAGAATTCTCATGCCTTCTTTCGACCTGTTACCATAGACCACACCAGGTTTTCCCGATGCCTCCAGCTCTCCACGATGGCTGCGCCGGCGTGGATGAAGGCGAGCACCATAATGCTGTTGGCAATCGTGCCGTGCAATTGCTCAAGCCACTTCTCTCCCCAGAAAGCATCGAGCGTCGTCATCCATCCAGTCAGAGCGGTCGTCGCCAGAAGCGCCATCAGGAGGAGCATCATGACCGAGGCCAAGGGATTGTGGCCGAGATAGCGCTTCTCGTTTCTGCTGACGATAGCCCGAAGCTGATTTTTCAACCTGCGGGGGGTCGGGAAGAAGTCGGAGAACCTTGCATGTCGGGTGCCGACGAAGCCCCAGATCATCCGCACGGCAATGGCGGCCGCGACAACATAGCCCGTCATGCGATGCCAGTATTTTCCTTCTTCAAGGATGAAGAGGTTGAGCATGCAGGCAGTCACGATGGTCCAGTGAAAAATCCTGACCACCGGGTCCCAGACCTTTATGTCCTGCTGGCCACTGTTGGAGGGCGAGCCGCCCCCCGGTCTTGAACGGATGGCGGTCATCGATCAATCACCCTTCTGGACAATGTCGCCGGAGACAGGGTTGAAATAGACCTCGGCGCGCTTGCCATCCTTGTCCTTGCCGTAGATTTCGTAGCAGTTGCCCGTGACCTCGAACGTCTTGACCTTGTAGCCGAGCGCGTCGATCTTGGCCTTCATGGCGTCTTCGGTCATCCACTTGGACTTGGGTTCCTTGGTGCAGCTCGGGCTAGCGAAGGCCAGTGCCGGCGTTGCTGCGATGACTGCGACTGTGGCGATGAGTTTCAGCATGTTTCGATCCTTTGGTTACACCCGGTCGGGCGACGACCGATGGATAGCGGCGGTTTCCTGTCTGTTTGCTGTACGGCCATGTACTTGGTGATGAGCCGCCCAATCCGCACATTGGCACGGCAGCCACGTCGCCAATCTCTCGATGAGGCGCAAAAATCACGTGCTGCGTGGTGGCTGGCCAGTGCCATGCCGTGATCTGCCGTTTCTCATCGCAGAAGTGGTGCATGGCAAACTCGATGTGTCTTCTGACTGTCATCGTTGCGGGGCATTCTGCTAGGTGCAGCGATTGATCGTGGCCGAGCTGATAGCTCGGCTAGGAGGTTCCAATGGCGCAGACACCCGACAGGATGCTTGTCAGAGAGGCCGCTTGGCAAAAGGCGGTTAATCGCGAAGCCGTCATCCGGCCCATCGCTTTCGAAAAGAAGTTGACCGCTCCGGACAGACTTGCCGCGTGCAGGGAGTTGGGCCTCAAGCCAACAAGGTTCTATCAGCTGCTCGCCCAATTCCGGCGAAAACCGGTCACCTCCTCATTGCTGGATGAAACGCCCGGGCCAGAGAAGGGGAGGCGGCTCTTGTCATCGGAACAGGAAGATGCCGTCACCTGCGCCATCCAGGAAACCTATTGCCGTCGTGAGCGGCCGACGATCACCGCCGTTCATGATCATGTCCGCGTCATTTGCCGTCAGCGAGACATACCTGCACCTTCCTGGAAAGCCGTGAAGGTTCGCATCGATCGCTCCGACCAGAAGAAGCTGGCCAAGGCCCGAGAGGGGGCCAGCGTCGCCCGTCAGCAATACAAACCCGTTACCGATGAGTACTCAGCCGGAGCCGCGATGGAGGTCGTTCAGATCGATCATACCTTGGTCGATCTCTTCGTTGTCGACGCTGTAAACCGCCAACCATTGCAGCGTCCCTGGCTGACGTTGGCGATCGATGTCGCCAGCCGAATGGTGGCCGGCTTCTACCTGAGCCTTGAACATCCATCGTCAACGTCGGTCGCCTTGGCCATCCGGCACATGGTTTTGCCGAAGACATCGTGGCTCGCGGAGCGAAACGCGGCTGGCGACTGGCCCGTCCACGGTCTGCCCACCGCCATCCATCTCGATAATGCTCGGGAGTTTCGGGGAAAAGCGCTGGCGTGGGGAGCGGCCGAGCACGGCATCAATCTCATCCATCGACCAGTTGCTCGCCCACATTACGGCGGTCACATCGAGCGGCTTATCGGCACCATGATGGGCGCCGTTCACTTTCTGCCCGGTTCAACGTCGAGCGATATTGGCTCTTGTGGCGATTACAATCCCCAAAAGCATGCAGTCATGACTTTTGACGAGCTGGAGCGGTGGCTCACCCTTGAGATCATCGGCCGCCATCACGCTGATATCCACCGGGCGCTAAAAATTCCGCCTCGGTTGGCCTGGGAAGATGCCGTCCTCTCGCGTCGGGAGCCTCTGCGGCTTCCCTATGACGAACACCGTTTCGTTCTGGATTTCCTGCCGTTCGAGGAACGCATCATACGTCGCGACGGACTGCACCTGTTCGGCCTCAGATATTGGGATGATGTCCTGAGCCCGTTGACCGGTGCGCCGGACAAGATGCGGGTCCGTTACGATCCTCGCGACATTTCCTGCGTGTTCGTCGACGGGCCAAACGGCGAAAGCTGGCCGGTTCGGTTTGCAGACCTCAGCCGGCCGCGGATCACGCTCGGCGAGCACCGGCAGGCCGTCGCCGCTTTGAGGGCTCGTGGTCTGCAATCGGTCGATGAGCATCTAATCTTCGAGACCATCGAAGCCCAGCGACAAATTGTCGAGGTGGCAGGCCGCCAAACACGGAGCATCCGCCGGGGAGCCGAGAGACGGTCGCGAGCGCTGGCGGCGACCGACCGGCAGCATGTGGAGACAATAGATGATGCCGACGAGGACAATTTCTCCGATCTGGCACCGTTGTCGGTGGAGGAATGGTCGTGACGGAGTACCCCCATATCCTACCAGCCTATCGCCAGTATGCCGAGATGGGGATCGAAGAACGGGTCGCCTGGATCCGTGCCGATCGCTGGTTGGAGACAGCCGATGCAAAAGCTGCGCTGACGCGGCTTGAGGATCTGCTCTCCTATCCGCCGCGGGACCGAATGCCCTGTCTGCTTCTCTACGGCGATACCGGCATGGGAAAGACAAAAATCATCAGAAAGTTTCTTCGCAATCATCAGCCCGTCTTCGATCGTGGAACCGGGGTGACGAACATGCCGGTCGTGGCAATGCAGATGCCAGCCGAACCCGTCGAACGCGATGTCTACGGTGAGCTCCTCAATGCACTGAGTGTACCGGGCCCAAGTGGAGACGCAACTTACCGACTGAAGACTACGTGCCGAACCCTGATGCGGAGGATGGGTGTACGGATGCTGATCATCGATGAGATCCATGCCATGTTGACGGGGACATATCGGCAGCAACGAGTCTTCCTCAACGTCATTCGCTTTCTGGCGAATGATCTGAAAGTCCCGTTGATCTGCGCCGGGACCGATCTTGCCCGACAGGCGCTGTTGACGGATCCGCAGCTTGCCGAAAGGTTTGAAGCCCTTCACCTGAAGCGCTGGTCCAATACGCAGCAGCTTGCCCAATTGCTCGCAAGTCTCGGGAGCATACTGCCTCTGCGTGAGCCATCACAGCTCGGGACCGCAGCAGTGCGCCGCAAGGTGCTCGATATGACCGACGGCGTTACGGTGCGAATTTTTCGCCTCATCGAGACTGTTGCGGTCGAAGCGGTCCGGAATGGGAACGAGAGGATTATCTTGGAGAGCTTCGACGCCGACAACCTTGTCCTACCTTTGGTCGCGATGGCGCGGCGCAGTGAAACGCGCCTGCAGCGCCGTGCAATCCCGTGAGACCGGTGCGGCTGCTGGCGATCGCCCCACGGCCCTATGAGGATGAACTTCTCAGCTGTTGGCGTTGGCGTGTAGCGAGCCATTACTCCAGCTCGCCCCGGCAGATCGAGAACTGGATACGTGGTGCTTGGGACGTCTCCAAGCCGCATCTCCTCAGCGATGACATCCCGACCGAACCATCGGCGGCCCGTTTATGGGCGTTAGCCTGTCGCCTGAAGCAAGCAGATGTAGAGCGACTGTCTCTGCAGAATACCCGGCGCAGCAGGGCGTCATTTGTCAGCGAACCCGCGCACCGAGGCGTTTGTCCGACATGCCTTGACGAGGATGCCGAGGAGGGGAGGGACCACTATTGCCGACGGTCCTGGGCATGTGTCGAGGCCGTGGTCTGCCCCCGGCACAAGACTGGGCTCGAGATCAACTGCGGCGGATGTTTCCGCAGCGGGCTGTTTCAGTTTCGGTCTACGCCTGCCGGCCTCGCCAGACTGTTTTGCCGTGAATGCGATGCTGTTAGGGGCTCTGTGGTCATTTCTACATTAATACACGCTAAGGGCATTTTGCAGGTGAC
>NZ_JBMDKV010000028.1:0-50565 GCF_057809895.1 Rhizobium sp. FG113
CGAAAGGCAGCAGAAAACGTAACCCGAGGGTGTCTACGAAACTCGGGGCTATTCATATTGACAGACATGAAGTCATCGCCAGAGGTTATGATCTCGTTGCGTTCGTTTAGGTGTTGGCAGTCGCTCCAGCCATTAGTGACGACATCGCAGTCGCCCCGGCGGAGTTCCATACGCAACGAATACTTCCCACCATTGACTGGTTCGGGAGCTGTCACCAACTGCACGCCGTATGGCGGAGCCTTGTAGTGGTACTGGCGGCGAAGATGCCAGCCAGTCGCGATGTCCGCCGATTTGATCCGCTCGCCCTCGCCTATCTTGATTGATGTTGGGTCAGAAGCCGCCAAAGCATTGCCGCATAGCAACAAGCTTCCAGCCAGGACCACTACCGACATGGCTTTGCGCATCACGGCATCCTCCAACAATTGTGAGTTCAAAAAGGAAGCGCGCGTCTGCGGTCCTGGTCAACTTCTCAATTGTGACTAAGATAGGTTCACGTCTGCCGCTCTTGCCATTGAAGCGGTCCTTTGCCGTCCCGCTGGGGCACGAGCGCGGGGGCTTGGTATGGCGCCGCACGAAATCCGTACCTTGCGCCGGGTCGCATGCCGACCGAAGACACATAGGCGCTAGGAGACTGGCTCGCTCGGCGCGATGCTTGGAAGTTCGGCTGGGAGATGCGAGCCGGGAAGGCCGCATCTCACCGGGAACATCCGGCGGTCCGACTCATCATGTTCGTCGAGCTGAGCAGTGTCCTCGGAGAACCATGCCCCCGCTAGCGTTATCGACATGTCAGAAATCGGCGCTTCTCTCGAGCTGTCCGAAATTTATGACACGCTAATGCCTCGAAACCGCCCGCGCTTGCGCTTGATTGAAAGGGTCAACGGTCAAAACCCGCGTTGATCTCTGAACCAGATTAGTGGTAGCGGTTTGGTGGTATCTGCTGCCCAATGGGGCAACTTTTAAGTAGCAGCCCTACATGCCATAGCCTTTTGCTTTAAGAGCTGGCTCGTATCTTTGCACCCCGCCGGGGTGCTGGACCGTAACAGCAAACTGCGCGGTTTCCAGCGCATTTATTACTGTACCCTCGCCCTCTTCATCGATTCCGAGCAAATGGAGACCAGGCGTCATTGATGTAATCGCACTAAGCAGGCTCGGCAGCTCATGATCCTTAATCGTCAAATAGACCGCGCTCTCTTCAGAAAAATTGAGCGATTGTCGAATGATCGAGGAAAGTGATTCCGCTGTGCTTGGAACATGAAACGTACCTGGGTTGCCTTTCTCAAGCGAAGTGACCTTCTCCCAGACGTCACGAACGGGGATCGTGACTGGCTCCAATGCGGGCTTGCCGCTCGGGCCGTCACGCCATACTGCGTAGAAACACCATGGGTTCATTTTGCGGCAGTTTTCCCAACCCTGCAACCACGTCTTAAAGAATGCCTCCAGCTGGAATTTCTGATCAACGGTAGCCGCTGTCTTTACTTTCGACGTTCCGAGGATGTCCGCCATCGTCGATTGCGGCGAGAGGGTCCGGCAGGCGCGGAAAGCTGGAAGAAGTGTTTCTTCGCGACCATCGTTGATCACGTGACCGACATCAATGGTCTGGCTTGTCACTCCCCTCATTCGTTTCGCCTGGAAGAGCATCAGCCTAGTATTTCCTCCCTCTTGTGGCCGGGCTAGGATGCCAAAATCAGCACCCACTTTTGCTTCGCGCGTCCTTGTCAGATGACCCCAAGAGATCTGTGGGAAATTGCTCACCCCATCTCTCGCTCCAGCAAGGAGATAGTGCCAGGTGAGATTGCTGGTCAGATGACCCATTAGGCTTGCTGTCTGATGTTCCTCGTCGAGATTGTGGGCACCGGATGTCCACATGAGTTCGCGGATAGACGTTTCGACGGCGAGGCTGACTGCCTTGCGCCCTTCCTCGAGGCCCGCGAGCGTGTCGATGAAGGCCGCGATAGCCCCTTCGTCGCTGGGTTGGTTATGGGCAACACGCGTCTTAAGGATCTCGGCAACAACGTCTAACAAGGGAACTCCACCACCTGAACGAGAGCCGCAGACTTGACGCGAAATCATTAACACGGTGTTCCCACAGCCTCCAACGACTTGAGGTGGCGAATTCAAAAAACATGAGATAGAAAAATGAACTTGGTCATGTGAAATTGTTTATTTCTGGGAGTTATACATGAAGATTCTACGCTCCAAGGGTCGGAGTTTCACTACAGTTTCAATTATTTCTTCGGAAGAAAAATTGCAGCTTTCGCGGGGACTTGCTCCGAAAGCTGAAAAAATGCTCACCCCAGCAAGCTACCGCAACCAGACTATAGACCCATCACGAATGGGAGCATTTGTCGAAGAGGATTATGCGCTAATTCTCAGGCAGACAATTTCAGTCTTAGACAAAGTCATCCGCAAACGTGGATTACGGCAATTTGAGCTATCCGCCTACGTCGACCGGGTCCACTTGGCCGAAGCTCTCTGGGATGAGCTTAGCCGTCGGTACAAGGCTGCGATCCTGGCTCTTCCAGAAGGCGCAGCAGCCTTCAGGCGCTTTGAAGAGGATTGGAAATGGAAAGCGCACCCCTATGCGAAAAGGGAAGTCGATTCACGAAGGCCCGAGACAGACGAAAATGCCAAGTTCATACGCGAATATGCGGATAAGACCGCAACGCGGGAGAGCCATTTTGGACGCTGGCATAAGGCGCTCTGGGTAACAGATCAATCCGGAAAGTCTGACTATAAAGTTGTTGCCGCGCGTATTATGGCGCACCTCTTTGATCAAGAATTACAAATCGACGGCGCTCCGAGAAAAGACAAGGGGCGGGATCGAGAGGCTACCGGCGTCGGATTGATGAAGGCCAGAGGGATCCGTATCGCCAGCAGCGCAAACGATCCGAGAGACAGAAGGCGTGAAAGACAGAATCAGTGGTCCACGTCGGACGAACAGACATATTTTGAGAACGATATCGCGGCTCAGATCTTCTCCAGCATTACCGCAACGGAACAGCCGGACGGAAAGCTGATCGCAACTCAGGTGGGTGAAGTGCTCTATGCGCATTTCGGCAAGGTTCTCGGAAGCTTCGATGGTCCCGATAATCGCAAAGGCGTTTGGGCGCTACACAACGTCATCCGACAATTCTATCAGAAGCTTACGAAGTCGGAACATTTCCTCAGAGCGTTGAAAACCTCCAAACTGTCTACGAACAAATGGGACCGCGAGAAGGAGACAGAAAAGCTTCAATCCATGCTGCCCCGAGACAAGACGCATCTTGTCTCGATCCTTGCGGCGAAGGATCGGAACGCCGACATCAATGAATTGATCCGCCTTGGCAAACTTGTCGCGCATGCCAGCGACCTTCCTCCGGGAACGGAAAACGTTCAGACAGTCTTCGATGAGCGCATGGAATATCTCGTCACCAGCGCCGGCCAACATGAGATCAAACGCAACGAGTCCTTCACGAGAGTATGGCGCAACTCCGTGGGCTTGTCCTTGCAGACGTTGAAGACATGGGCCTCGTCTCCCGAACAGGAGACAATGAACAAAACGGCTGGGAACAAGAATCTGGATGTCGCATCAGTCGTTTATGCAAAAGAGCTGATCAGAAATTTTGACTTCGACCATTTTTCCAAGCACCTGCCACTTATATTCGGCAGCAAGCAGATCAAGCAGGACGGCGCCGTCAGCCGATCCTCAATATTCCTCCCTGAAAACCGCCAGTTGTGGAAGGAAATTCAATGGGCTTTCCTCCGGCTGGCCGGGGAAGTTCGCAATCGCACAAATCACTACAACACGAAGCAGCGCCTGGTGGCGGTTGTCACAAGCGGAATCCTCTCCCCGGAAGCCGACCCCAAGAAAGTCCAGTTTGATCACCGGAAGGGAGCCAGCATCCATCCGGACATGTTTGCACTGTTCGACAAGTTGCTCGCCTGCGATATCGCGCTACAGAGCCGGACCATCGCCGATGACGTTAATCGCCTCGAGATCACCCGCTATGTTTCGCCGGAGCGGCTTCCGCATCTGCTTGACGAGCTCGCATCCGACAAATCCGCACTGGAATTTACGCTACCTAAGTTCATGTCGGTCATGCGCCGGATCAAAAATGTGGCGGCAGGGGAACCCGATCTCCGCAACAGAGCCATGGAGGACTTCGAGAAACTGTCTTTGGACAACCTTTCGATGACTCAACGGGGCGTGAACAATTTCCAGGTCGGTGTCCTTCGACAACTCTATGCAAGCGGCTTTGTGACTTGGCTCGGCCGGCGACAAAGCGATGAGAGACTGCTGCGGGACAGCTTGCGGCAGATCATATCCGAGAAGCAGCAGCGAGCCGAGAAATTTAATAAGGATACCGGCCGCTTTTACGCCAGGGCCCGTTCCCTTTCCGACGATCTGGACGTGTCCGATTTCGCAGGTCTCAACGATCTGCTCGCCGAACTTCTTGCACAATCTTCCGCCGAGCAGCGTATCAGGCAGAGCTATAAAGCAAATGCTATGAAACAGCGTCGCGCTTCCGGTCGAATCGACGAACTCAAACAGGATCTATTTGCACATCTCTTCGGGTTGTACATTCGGGAAGTTGATCTTTCCTGGCTCTGGGCGGTCCGCGACCTCTTGGGAGCGGATGAGACTCCGGCGCCCGTTTCCATCGACGCGGTCAAGGTTGCGGGATGGGATATCAAGCCGTGGCACTCGCAGTTCTATGCCTGGCTATATCTGATCCCGAATGACGATGTCGCTCTGCTGCGCCATCAGTTCAAGAAAACCTCCGCGCTCGAAACGAAGGGAAATGACAAAGCCGACCCCAAACTGCTGTCCGATCTTGGTGAGATCGACAGATTGATGGGATTATATACGGCGGTGCAGGCCACTGGATTCAGCGGCCGCGAACATCTGGAAAAACGCAATCTGGGCGCCCTGTTTTACGAAGACGAGAAGCTGTTCAACCTTGTCTATTCGGACGAAAACGAGACCCATCATATGTCCTTGCCCGGCACCCGTCGCGGCCTCCGGCAGATTTTGCGCTTCGGCCACTACGCAGCGCTTCAGGGAATATTCGAGAGACATCGCGTCACCAGCGAAGAGGTGGCCGCATTTACCGCGCTGAACTCGCAGGAAACGAAAACGCTTTTCGAGAAGAAAAACCATCTGCGCGAACAGATCATCACGCTCTCACGGGACCGGAAGGCGGATCAGTCTCGGCTAAAGGGCATATGTGATGACTATCGGCGCGCAGCCACCGACACCTCCCTGTATAATTTCCGCATCAACGCCGCCCGACTTAGCGAACACGCCCGCCTGCATCACCTGATGATGCGCATACTCGGCCGATTGACCGATTTCACGCTTATGTGGGAGCGAGACCGACAGTACCTCTTTCTTGGCATTCTGTTCGCGGACATGCAGAAACGAGGAGAGAAATTCATCGTCGCACTACGTGAAGGAAGTCCCGCGATTTACTGGCGACCCACGGAAGCCGTCATCTCGAGATTGGCCAGCCGACCGGATATAAAGCTGGATAAGCTGAAGCTTGATCTGGAAGACCTTAAAGCCGGGCTTCTGCCTCTATGGCATCCCGGCAACGGATTCATGCTTGATGACAGAAGGCTGCAGCTCGCGCTATTGCCTGAAGCGGAAGGCGCTATGTTCAACCGCTATTTCGGCACTGTCGAGACGGAAAATCTCAAGGATGTCATTGCCGCGCGAAGGCAGAAGGCGGAGGACAAACTTGCAAGAAAGTCCCAAGCTTTCAAAGGCAAGGCACAAATCCGCAATGATTTCGCCCATTTCAATGTTATCCGGAAACCACTCAAACTTTCATATCTCGTCAATGCGGTAAGATCGCTTCTGAGCTACGACAGGAAAATGAAAAACGCCGTCAGCCAGGCCGTCATAGAGATTCTGAATGACGAGGGTTTTTACATCGACTGGCGTTTCGACGAGGATCGGTTGAGAAAGCCATTGATCATGCCGCGCGTCGAAACACATCTTGCCATGGTGAGGGCGACGGAAGAATTCGATCCGTCGTTCGAACTGCCGCAGAATTCGGTTCGCTTCACATCGATGGTCAAGGCGCTTTTCGAGTTCGACCCTGGCGGTTATCGGGCGATCGTTGACGATGTCGACGGAAAGAAAAAAGCGAAGGGTGAACTGCGATACCCGGCGCCGTTTACCGGCCGCCACCGCGAAACTGTGCCCCAAGAGATGTTTCTGGAGTACCGAAATTTGCTTCAGAAGTAGCCTACTTCCTTGAACATTATGATCAAAATCCAAATATTGACGCGACTTGCAAATAACAGGTCGCTCAAATCCGGTATCTTATTGTTTGGCTTCAGAAAGAGCGCGTATTGCCCCCGCAAATACAATCAGTTACCAAAGGTAAGTTCAGTATGACCGCTTCTTTCACAGCGGCTAACGCACATCGTGCGGTCCATTGACACTTAAAACATGAGAGCCGAAGGGATCGAATGATCACGGAAGAACCACAAAACCTATGGGAAAAGGTGACCGATCTGGAGGCGTTGCGCGCGGCGTGGTATCGCGTCGCCGACAATGAGGGCTCGCCCGGCGGCGATCTGGTGACCATCCGGGATTTCAGTGAGAATCTCTTCGCAAATCTGACGCAGCTTCGGGCCGAGCTACTCGGCGGAACCTATCGCTCCGGCGCGTTCCGCAAGGTCAGCATACCCAAAAAGAAACCGGGCTACCGCATCCTGACGATCCCAAGCATCCGGGACCGCGTTTTGCACACAAGCATAGCGACCGCTCTCACGCCCATCTTCGAGGCCCTGTTCGAGGACAGTTCTTTCGCCTATCGGCCGAACCGCGACGTCGTGCAGGCGGTGGAACGGATCGAAACCTGGCGCAAGCATGGTTTCGATGATGCCAAATTCTGGCTTCTCTAGGTTTAAAATCAGCTTCGGATCGCAGGTAATGCAACGAAAACATTGAATAAAGGTATATCTCCGGCGCCATCGATCAAAAAGACAATCCAATATTTTGGAACTTCGCCATCGTCTGCAGATCGGAGCCTGTATTGCTCCAGCATTCACATTGGGTTACCACGAGTAAGTTCAGCATGACCGCTTCTTTCACAGCGGACTGAACCGTTCGCCCCAAAACGGGCGCGAAACTGTGAAGATGTTCAGCATGACCGCTTCTTTCACAGCGGACTGAACCCGCGTTTTTTCCTTTGTTCGCAATTCGATGTTCAGAATGACCGCTTCTTTCACAGCGGACTGAACCAACAAATGGCCCGGAATGGGCGAAGTAGGTTCAAAGTGACCGCTTCTTTCACAGCGGACTTCGCCACTTGAAAACGCTCTGCCAAGTATTAAAAATCGTCTTCATGCAACTCGAGGGAATTTCAGTATGTTGTTTTCAGGGGCGACAATTGTCGGCAGGCGGGACGAACGAGCAACATCTGGGACTATTCTCGTCGGCATTGAAGATACGCCGAGACTGGAAGACGGCAGGCTGTCTCTCAATCACAAGGGAGTAGATTCGACGGTCTCGTCAGCGACCGAATATGTCTGCTCGCAAGCGGATGAAGCGATTGATCTTTGGCGCACGACCCTGGATTTGGTGGCGCCGGGCGAGTCGCCGTTCCGCGGGCAGACGATCGTTGTTGAAGATGCTTCGGTCGATACGTGCCTTGCCATGGTCGCGCTCTCAATGCGCCTGAACGGAGAAAAGCTGCCGGACGAATGGGTCGCTTATGCAAGCCTTTGGGAAAAAGGCTACACCGAGATCACGGGCCTGCCCGAGCAGTCGTTTGGAGCGCTTCTTTCGTCTCTGGTTCACGTCGAACTGCAAGACGGCGCCGGCGCGATTTGCGGAGACGGCGCGGAGGCATATTTCCGCGCAGTGACAAAGGGCGCGGCCTATGCCAAAGGTCTGCTTGTACTGGGCGTGTCGCCTTTCAATATTCCCGATGCTCTGCTGAGCGGGCGGTCGGATATCCAACTCCTGCACCAGCAGGCTCGCTCAAGGCTCAACTACGAGAAATTGACCTACCAGCGGCTAGCCGAGGCCGCGCCCCGGCTCCAACTTGCGATCCATCTGGCGGGAAGCCGTCGCAAGGCTCTCCTCGACGCTATTCTCTTCAGCGAGACATTGCTGACCGGGACACTGAAAAGCTTTGCAAGATCGGAAGCGAATACTTTCACGGGCCAGGGCTTTTCATTCATGGGTCTATATCGTCCAGCTCTCTCGGGGACAGGAAACGACATCACCATCTCGACCAAGCCGTCGGCCGGCCTCGACATGAGCGCCCTGTGGCTGGAACTCGAACGGATGGAGGACGAAAAATGGTTGAGATTTGAACAGTCTGCTGAAGGCTTTCCCCGCCCACGGGGAGGCGAAAAGGATCGCAAACTTACAAGCCACGGCCTGCCGGGCTTCACCGGGTCGGCATCGCATCAGCCTTGGTGGGATGAAGGCGGTTTGCGCACGCTGCTTGCCGCTCCCCGCAGTGTTCCCTTCAATGACGCGTGGCATCCGGGTACGCTTCTCACATGGTCCGATGTGAAGGAGGCAATATGGCGTTGTTACGCACCAACCATGGGGTTGCGGGTCCGTTCGAGAGACAGCAATTCCAGGGAGGCGCTGAAGCTCTCGGACAACACCGTGGCCGTCGCTGCGTTACGCAAGCCGTTGATTGTCGGGAGCGGCATATACATCGCAGATATGATCCGAACCAACAGCGAAGCAGACGACGTCGTCTTGTGGTCGCCTACCCTCTCGGCGATCATCGCTTCAATTCTTGCGACCGGCGGCTCCCACATAGATGACCTTCCATCGCAGGATACATTCGACGTGATCGAAGCGCGCGGCGGCGTGCTGATCGTCACGGAAAGCGGCCTTGCGCTGATAGAAATGTCAACCACAGGGGAATTTCCGGCAGACCAACTGAAGAAGGCTGCCAGCGAGATTGCCCAGACGGTAGCCGTGGCTAACGACCTGGAAGAGAAAATCAGAAAAGACATCCGACGCCTCGTTATCAACGCCCTCAACGAAGGAGAGAATGAAAACAAGCGGGATGCCCTGAAGGCAATCTACAGCTCGAAATTACGCGTCAGGGAAGCATGGGAAAACGCAACGCGCCTTGAGACCAATGATCTCGTTAGGCGCTTCCGGGAAATCTGCGAAAAGCGCTGGCAGGCAAAGGCCAAGTTCGAAAACGCCCTCACAGAAATCAACGAACTGGAGGACATGGTCCTTACGACGAGCGAAGTCCGCGCCAATACCATTCTCAACAATCTCGCCATTTATGGTCTTCCGGCCTCCCTCGCCGGCAATCTTCTCGGAGGTTTTTTGCTCACCAATGAGCAGGGGAAGGTCAATGGATTTTCTTTAGGGGTGCTTGCTGTTTACCTGACGCTCAGTATCGTCGGCGTTTTCGTTGTGCGTCAAATATGGAAACGCGAAAACACGAGCTGGCGGATCGATACCTGAGCGGCGCGCGAGACTCAGAAATGGACGATATGTCTGCGTTATAATGGATCGCCGTAATCGAGATGGTCTTCGGCCGCTCCCACGCCTTGCCAATCGACGAGAAGGCCCTTTTGCTAGTGCGGGACGCTTTTCCAGCACGGTGACCCGTCCCAAGCGGTCAGACAGCAACTGTATCTCGCGGACATACTGGTCGAGATTGGGCTCGACCGAAACGCGCGACGAAAGTATCGCCCGGACAGCACTAGAACCGCCCGCAAGCGCTCCTTCAACAGCCTTGAGGGCCAAACGTATCCGCGGATTTCACGTCTCATGAAATACCGCGCTGGCGCCAACCTCGCCCGTAAAGAACTCTGTACGCACTGCCCCGCCGTATGGTTTGAAATCACCTGCTAAGCAATACCCGGAAATCAGAGTCCGCCTGGGACAGGCTCGAGGGATCACGCGATGCCCCTTGGATTACGGACTAAGCGCTCTCGGCTATCGACACAGCGAGAGCGTCGATAGCGCTTGTCGCAGCAGGCTTCTCCGGAAGCATGGCTAGTCTACACAAACAGGTCCAACTTGCGTCGCCGACCACTGTGACCTAAATGATCGCACCGTTCTGACAACAGGATCCGGCAAGGTTTCAGCTCATGCGTTCAGTCGCGATCATCGTCTTCGCAAATGTGCAGTCGCTCGACGTATCGGGACCTATGGACGTCCTAGAGGAGGCCAACGGCTTTCTTCCTCCCGAAGACCGTTATGAAATGACCGTAGTCGGGCCGTCGATGGGACTTTTCCGGGCATCGAACGGCATGCCGATGGCTGGTCATCAAGATTATGAAAGCGTCGGGGACAATTTCGACCTCGTCCTCGTCGCCGGAGGCCCCCTCCTCCCGACGTCGCGCCCCGATGACGCGCTGCTTGACTGCGTGCGGAGACTGTCGACGAATGCGTCTCGTTACGGCTCCATTTGCACGGGTGCCTTCATCCTGGGCCATGCGGGCCTGCTGGATGGCAGGAAGGTTACAACACACTGGCAGAACGCCGCGAAGCTTGCCGACCAGTTCCCGGCAGCTGAGGTCGATCCGGATCGAATTTACATACGGGACGGGCGCCTGTTCACGTCAGCGGGTGTGACCGCGGGGATCGATCTTACGCTCGCGATCGTCAACGAGGATCACGGCAGTGCAGTCTCGCTTGCTGTGGCGAAACGCCTCGTCGTCGTCGCGCAGCGTCAGGGCGGCCAATCCCAGTTCAGCCCCTACATCGCCGCCCCCTCCGACGACCGTTCGCCGCTCGCCGACATCTACAGGTTTGTAATGTCGAACCTGCGGGAGAGGCTGGCCGTCAACGATCTGGCCGACGAGCTTGGCATGAGCAAGCGGAATTTCGCGAGGTTCTTTCAGCAGGAAGCGAAGACTACGCCCGCCGAATTCGTGGAACAAGCCAGGGTGGACGCCGCTCGCAACATGCTTGAAGGCAGTCCTCTTGCGCTAAAAGAGATCGCCTTTGAATGCGGCTTCAAGACACCCCATCGGATGCGTCAGGTCTTCACGAAGCGTTTGGGAGTAACCCCGGGGCAATACAGGGCATCGTTCAAGAGACCGTAAGCCCCGGAAGTTGCGGATAACCTGCCCAAACTCAAGCCTCTCGACCTGCTGTCTCAGCCTAACTGGACGGGGTCATTTAACGGCAATGCGATACAACGCGACGATTCACCATCCAATCCCGGCGGCGTGTTTTTGTTTGATCTCGCATGGCCTGCAGATCAGCTCACCGCGCGACGCAGACAGGACGATCATAACTTAATCCTGCGTATTGGAGAGCCTTGCAATGAACAAGCCGATCGAACGCGTGACGGTAATCGGGACAGGTACGATAGGCGCGAGTTGGGCCAAGTTCTTCCTGGCTAAAGGGCTCGATGTGACCGCGACGGACATAGCCCCGGACGCGGGAAGGAGGCTGGCGGACTTTGTCGCCAGCGCATGGCCCGCGATGGAAAAAAGCGGGCTCGCTCCTGGGGCCGATCCTTCAAAACTGAAATTCACGGCCGATCTGACTGCGGCTGTCGAGGAAAGCGATCTCATCCAGGAAAACGGCCCGGAACGGGTGGAGTTCAAGCGAGACCTCTATAAGCGCCTCGACGACATGCTACCTCAGCAAACGGTCATTGCTTCGAGCTCGTCCGGTCTCACGATGGGCTCCATACAGACGGCCTGTACCAGATTTCCCGATCGTTGCGTGATCGCCCATCCATTCAATCCTCCCCACCTCATCCCGCTCGTCGAGATCGTTGGTGGCGCGCAGACCTCGGAGGAAACGATCGTCAGAGCCCAGTCCTTTTATGACGGACTGGGGAAGAAGACGATACGGCTCTTCAAGGAGGTGCCCGGTCACGTCGCAAATCGACTACAGGCGGCCCTCTATCGGGAGGTAGTCCATCTCATTGCAGACGGGGTCGTGAGTGTTGCTGATGCCGATGCTGCCGTCAGCTGGGGACCGGGCCTCCGGTGGGGCATCATGGGCCCTAATCTCCTGTATCACCTCGGCGGCGGGCAGAACGGCATAGAGCATTTCTTCGATCAGCTCACCGGGCCTTTGGCCGCCTTGTGGAAGGTCATGGGAGATCCGGAGCTTAGCTCCGAGGTAAGGCACAGGATAATCGACGGTGTAAAGCAGCTCGCCGGGTCTCGGTCGATCGACGACCTTGCTGCGGAGCGAGATGCGACCTTGATGGGTCTGTTGGCGTTGAGGCAGTCCTGACGCCCGATCGTCAGCAACCTCGATTTTCACTCCGATGGCAAGGCGTCGAGACAAGGCGGGACCCCTTTCGGGGCCCCGCCTATCTGGCTCAGCTTTCCCACTTCGATCCAAGGATCAGGTCCACGAAGTTTTCACGCTTGTAGGTCGGGTCCATGTAGCCCAACACGTCGGCCTTGACGTTGCCGAAAGTGGTCTGGGGCTTCTGGATCGTGCCCATGCAGAAAGACGTCACGATACCGTGCTTGAACTTGAGACCACGCGGATGGCAGTTGCAAACCTCGTGGCGCTGCTCGGCGGTGAAATCGTCGTATGCAATACCGAGTACGTCCATTTCCACGCCGGCAGTCACCAGCGAGACCGTAGACCGCTTATGCTGCGGAATGCCGGGCGTCGTGTGGAGAGCGATCGAATCCCAGACATCGTCTACATCACGTTCGGAGACGTCATAGGATTCCAGGAAACTCTTCGCTGCGTTTGCACCGTCCACTTCGAAACGTTCAGTGTCGCTGGCGTAGCTGTCCATGAGGCCCATGTCGTGGAACATCGCGCCGATATAGAGGAGCTCAGGGTCGTACTTGAGACCCTTGCGTTCCCCCGTCAGGGCTCCGAACAGGAACACGCGGCGAGAGTGATGATAGAGCAAATCGGTCTCGGTATCTCGGACGAGTTCCGTAGCGGCCTGAGCCATCTTGCTGTCCGGGATCGCGATGCCTGCGATAATTTCTTGTTTAGTGGTCATTGGCCGCTCCTATCCGCTGGCTGTTGCAAACGCGTCAGACAGCATGCGGCAAACGTTCTCTGACCGAGGGGAGAACTTGCCACGAACACTCGCCGGAATGCCGTCTGAACGAGAGCGATAATCGCTCTTCAGACACGTTCGATCAAATGTTCGGAGGGTTCGATTTGAGCCAATGGAGGTGCGAGTAGAGCCAAGAAGACGTCGATTTCGAGGACCATGATCATCAGCGAAGGGTCACCCGATGACCAAGTCCAACCCGAGCGCCCTGCTGAGCAGAAAGGCCAGGAGCACGACGCATCCAAGCACCAGCACGAAGACTGCGGCCATTTTCCCGCCCGCGCGCAACATTGCGCTCCTTGTCTGCGGATCCTGGTCGTAGTGCCACTTGATGGCAAAAAACATTCCCGCGCCTAAGGCGAGAACCTTGAATATGATGAAAACTATCGGGACCCAATCCATAACAAGACCATCATTTTGATGAAGCTGCGCGCTTTATGAGCCGATCCAGGGCACACGCATACCAACTATTCTGCAAAGCAGATATGAAATCTCAGGTGGCGCGCCCGGACCTCGAACTTAAGCATCCCTCGGAGAGGCGCCCACCAAACCGCGACCCTTACAGCATCGGTGTCCGACCATTTATGTGCTTTTGACTTGCTAGGTTCGCTGACCGATCGTGCCAAAAGAAGCATTCGATGTCGGCGGGGCGCCTCATACCTGCACAAGACGCCCCGCCGAAACATCAACAATTAGATGGCTTCGCTATCGAACATCAGGCGATCCCGAGCGGGTTGGAGACGCGAAGCTGCCAGTTCCCCTGCGCTGACCGCTCCACGATCTGCGTCGCGATCCCGCGCTGGACGCTGGAATGCCCATCCAGGGCGACGCTGATCGTCCAATCAAGCAGAAGAAGCGCGATGTCCCCGCTCCTCATTACCCGGCGGACTGTGTTCTTCAGGATCGGCTGCAACGAGACTAGCTTTTCGTTGTCGCCCCGGATGGCATCCGGACCACCCTCGATCACAGAACCATCAGTCATCCGCATCACAGCTTTGGGATGGAACAACGCCATGACCCCATCAACGTCCGCACTGTTCAAGGCCGCATCGAAGACGGTGGCGACGTCTTCCGGTCGTGGCGTGCGCCCTGCCCCTTCAGCCAAGAAGGCGTCGATCCGGGAAGCGACCTCCTGCGGAGCTTCCAAAGGAGATAAGTGGCCGACACCATGGATGATGGTCAGTGTTGCGTCGGGCAAGGAGGGGACCACCACCGACTGAAGCAGGTCCACACTGTCGACCTTGTCCTTTTCGCCACCGATGACGAGAACCGGAACCTCGATGCGATCCAAGTCCGCGCTGACGTCTTCCGAAATCGCGCCTGCTGGCCAGTACTGCTTGGCCGCGATTGCGCCGCCGACACTGTCCTCAATGATTTGATCTCGAACTGCCTGCGGCAGCGGAAGCTCCGCAAGGACGTTATCGATCGTCCACGATGTCGATTCCGGCACAGCGTAGGCACCCTTCATTCCTTCCCGGACGTCATCGGGGAGCGACTTGCCTTGTGCGGGCGACGGCGCGACGAGTATCAGCCCTGTCAATCCGGTTGGCCGTCTGGATGCCAAGAGCTGTGCCACCTTGCCGCCCATCGAATGCCCGACCAGAACGTACTTCTTCAATTCCAGTGTTGCGATGGCAGCCTCGACGTCGTTGGCCATGGATACGATATCGTAACCGCTTTCAGGTCGGTCGGATTTCCCCCAGCCACGCGCGTCCAACGCCAGCGAGCGGACATCGGACCTGAGTGCCTTGACAACGCTCTCCCACGTCCGCGAGGTGCCGCCCCAATAATGAAGGAAGACCAGCGCCTGGTCGCCCTCGCCGTGATCCTCGATGTGGATATTGATGCCGTTAGTGTTGATGTCCATCGTCCTGTCCTTTCGGTCTTCATATCGATGAAACCGAAAATAAGGTTTTCCCTTTGGGTAGATAATCCGCTATTTCGTTGGCACACTCGATAATCAGAGGATCGAATAAGTGGACCGATTTGTCGGACTTTCTGTCTTTGTTGCCGCCGTCGACAACGGAAGTCTGGCCGCGGCTGCCAGGGTGCATGGCATCACGCCTGCGATGGCAGGCAAGCACGTTGCGGCAATCGAAACGGCTCTGGGGGTTCGGCTCCTCCAACGCACAACGCGAAAGCTGCACCTCACCGACATCGGCAAGGATTACTACCAACGCAGCAGCTCGATCCTCGACGCTCTTGATGAAGCTGACCGAAGCGCCTCTCAACAACAGGAACAACCGCAGGGCGTTCTGAGGGTTTCGGCGCCGACAACATTCGGCGCTCTGCATCTCGGCCAGCCCGTTGCAGAGTATACGAGGAGATACCCGAACGTTTCCGTCGAGATGAGCCTGGAGGACAAGTATGTCGACCTGATTGAGGAAGGCTTCGACATGGCTATCCGAATCGGCACCTTGCCGGATTCGAGCCTGATCTCTCGGCGCTTCGGAGAAAGCCGGATGGCGGCATGCGCGGCACCGTCCTATCTCGACAAGCACGGCCGTCCAACCAAACCCGGTGATCTGCGCCGTTACGACCGTTTGGCGTTCAGCCGCGCAACATCGAGCGGAGATTGGAGCTTCACGGATCGCGGGAGAAAGACCTTCACGGTGACCGGTCCCATAAGGCTCAAGGCCGACAACATGCAGATGTTGCTAGCTGCGGCCCTGGACGGTGGCGGCATAGTCTATGGTCCGACATTCGTGCTCGGCGCACATATCGCCAGCGGCGCGTTGGAGCAGGTTCTACCGGACTACACCACTGAGAGCCTTGGTATCCACGCCCTCTATCCAAGCTCGCGGATGCTGGGAGCCAAGATACGTTGCTTTGTCGACATTCTGGAAGAGAAGTTCGGCAGAGCCTCGCTCTGACGTGCTGTTGGTCTGCGCGATGGGTCGCAGCGTCAAACGAGGACGCTGATGGCTGACCTCACCTGCTTCATGAGGACCTGCGGCGAAGCCTTCGTCCTTGATTGCACGGCGACGCTGATCAAGAGGGCCGTAAGCAGCTTGGCGCGCCCTTCCAGTTTCTCCGGATCGGCTTCGGTTTGGGACCATTGGAGTCGTCTGGCGAAATGGCCCTCGATCTCTGTCACCGCGTTCGCCAATATCGCAGCGATGGTCTCATCTGCAGGCGCTTCGACGGTTGCCGTGCATAGGATCAGGCATCCGCGCGCCGGGCCGTCGCCGTAGAACCGAATGGCGGCCTCGAAAAAACCCTCCAGGCTCTCGACCAGATCCTGAGACGCATCCAGCGTCGACATGACCGTGCGGACTATGGTTTCGCGATATGCGTCGAGCGCAGCTAGATACATGGCATGCTTGTTTCCGAATGCCGCGAACAGGCTCGGACGATTCATCCCCGTCACTTTGGACAAGTCGTCCAGCGATGTCCCGGAGTAGCCGCCATCGAGAAACGCATTCACGATGGACTGGAGTGCTTGTTCCCGATCGTAAGCGGGCGGACGCCCGCGTCGAATTGTCATTTTGTACTCACTTGCAAAAAAATTCCCCACCGTTTATTTTATGCGGAATGGTACAAAACTATTCGGGTAATTGGAAGATGGTTGCGCGGCGTTGGCCAGCGAAGGCGATGGGCACGATCGCCTGGGGGCAAGAAGGGGACGGCGAACTCGCTGCGCTCGAGAAAATTCGACTATTGAGCAATCTGGTGCACGTCCGTATTCGAGAGGTGACAGACAGTGCCATATACGGTTTCGGGATACGAAAGCCGATCGAGATCGGGCTCGATGAGCTCATGCCACGCAGGTCGGCATTGGTAGACGACTGCCTTGCGTTGGCGGAAGAGACGCATGAATCCGCTCTGTTGCTGCATAGCTGGAGGACATATCTCTACGGGTCGATTTTCGCCGCTCATGAGAAAATCCCATATCACCGTCCCCTCTTCTTCGCGGCGGCAATCCTTCACGACATCGGCCTCACTGCCGGGCACGAGCCGAACCTTTGCAGATGCTGCTTCGCTCTCAGCGGAGGGCGGCGCGTAGAAAGCTTCCTGCGGAGCAAGGGCCACCCGGATCGCGTCGCGTCCAAGGTGGGCAACGACATCGCGCTGCATTTAAACGGATGGGTCGCGAAGCGCCTGCATGGTGCAGAAGCACATCTGCTTTCTCGCGGGGCCGTGTGCGATCTTTTCGGTGCCGGACGACGCAGGGTTGCCGCCTCGACACTTGATGTCATTGAGGCCGGGTATCCAAGGAATGGCGTGATCGAGGCGCTTCAGTTCGGGACGGCCAATCATAGGTCGGGCAGCAGGCCTGCCGTCATGACCGCGCTGTCGGGAAGAAGAGCCCCGACGTAGCTGCTCACGGCAAAGACGATCAAGCATTTGCACGAGGGCCGCAACGCGGCACCGATGTGCAATAGCCAAAGAAATGCAGGGGGTTCGCTTGTGCTATCCTGCGGGAATTGAACAATAATACCGAGATCGGATACGAGCGCTTCGCGCCATGTCGCGACACGTTGGCCCTCGTGCTAACGCTCATTTCGCCATCTCGATAATTAGCCGAGGTAACAGATGTCCGCCGTCTTGGGGTTGCACCACATGACTTGTCTCGTGTCGAACGCTGAGCGTTCGGCAGACTTCTATTGTCGTGACCTGGGGCTGACTATCGTCTCGCGAACGATCAACCCAGACGAGACTTCGGTTCTCCAACTGTATTGCGGTGATGCTGACGGGACGCCCGGCACGATCATATCGCTATTGGAATATCCCGAGCTCATCCAGGCGCACTCGGGCGCTGGAGCCATCGGCAGCATCGTCTTCCTGATAGCTCGAGGGTCGATGGATGCGTGGCGCGATAAGCTCTTGGCCAATGGGATCAAGATCGACGGCACCGGATGGAATTTCGGGCGCGAGTATATCTGCCTTCAGGACCCCGACGGGCTGCCGCTGGCGCTGGTGGAAGAGCATCCTTCGGAGGGCGACCACGGCACCGCCGTCAACGGCGCCCCGCTCGCTGTGGGCAGGATTGCCTCTGTCGAACTCCACCTTCAAAACTTCGAATACACCTCCAACCTTCTCGGCGACGTCCTCGGTCTCGTGGAGGAAGGAAGAGACCGACAGATCGTCAGGTTCTCGACCGACGTCGCCTCCGACCCTTTCAAGATCGACGTTCTGTCAGTGCCCATGAGACGGAAGATCGAGAGGGGCACCGCGTTGGCCGCCAGTGTGATTTTACGGGTCGAGGATTTGGCCGCCCTGGACTCTCTCCGCAAGCGTTTGGTTGCAGCGGGATACGACACCACACTTGCGATCGACCGGGGATACTTCACCGCTGTCTATTTCGAGGGACCTGAGGGCATATGTTTTGGAGCCGCTGTCGCCCATCCCGGTTTTCCACCAAGAAAACGTGATCCAGACGACAAATCGATCGACCTCCCCGAATGGCTGGAAAGCAAGAGAGAGCAGATTGAGCGCAGGTTGCAGCGCGCCAAGTCGCGGACGCAGGGTCGCTGAGCCATTTACCGCCGCGTCATCTGCCCGGACAGCTTTTGCAGTCCGGGCTTTCCGCGTCCGCCTTTAGTGGGTCGAAGTCTTCTTCGACGCCGCCTCGATCAGGTCTGCAACGGCCTTCGGGTGAGACAAGAAAACAGCGTGGCTGGCGGCGACTTCCTCGATCCGCATCTTACCGCGTTCGGCCATCTGCTTCTGTGCCGGCGGCGGGATCATCTTGTCTTCTTTGGTCAGCAGGTACCAGCTCGGTTTGTCGTGCCAAGCGGCATGAGTGACTTTCCCGTTCACCGCGGCCAGACCCCAAGGAACCTGGGAGTTCGCCATGAACGCTGCCTCATGCGGGCCAACATCGCCCGCAAACGCGGCCGCGAACTTCTCCTTATCGAGGGTAAGCGCGCCATCCTTAGGCGGAAGGATCGGAGGTCCAACGACACCAGGAGGAGGATTTGCGATCAGCGTGCCCACCGACTCACCCGTGTCCGGAGCAAAGGCCGCCACATAGACGAGAGCCGCCACCTTTGGGTCGTTGCCAGCTTCGGAGATTACAGCGCCGCCATATGAATGGCCGACGAGCACGACCGAGCCGGAAGCCGCTTCGATTGCTTGCTTTGTGGCCGCGACGTCGCCGTCAAGAGTGGCCGTGTTATTTTGGACGACGGAAACCTCATATCCCTCTTTCTTCAGGATGTCGTAAACCTTACGCCAACCCGATCCATCCACAAACGCACCATGCACAAGCACTACGGACTTCACGGGAGCCGCATCCGATATGGTTGGGACAAATGTGGCGGCCGCCATAGTAAGTGCGGCCAGACCGTAAGCAGTCTGCAAAATCGACATAAGAAATTCCTTCCAAAGGGTTGAAAGACGTCGGAAGGGTATGTCCGTCCGGCGTCGCTCTTACTCCCTAAAGGCACGAAACTCGGTGGTATTGTACCGGACTAGCGCCCGATAGACGATCTTACCACTGTCGCGCATTGCGTGCTGAAGACGGGTCCCCCCGGTCAAGACGCAGGCTGGAACCGAAATTTTTTATGATTGTTGCCAGCCTGGACTAACCGACGAGCATCCACTGCTGTCGAATAATCACTAGGCGGCGTCTACCAACGCCGCTGAAACTGTGCAGCGCTGAGGTCAATCGTGAAGCGTCGCGGCAGCCACGCCTATGCTATCGAGCCTTTACAATCTTGCCTTGATCTTCGGCAACCTGAAGATATGGCGAAATGCCGTCGCCTTCACGCGAAGCGAATATAACAACGTTTCGCTGCGCCCTGCTGATCCCCAGGTAAAGTTCGGAGAGAAATCTTCTTTCCAGATGGCCCTTGTAGGTGTTGAGTGGTACGAGATTTGCGTTGACGTCCAGCAGTACCACCGAGTCGAACTGCAAACCCGCGACGTACTCGGGAGTGCTGAATATCACTCTTTTGGTCATATACCGGAGTTGATCAACGTCATCACGGGACTGCAACACGAACACGTCTGCCGGATGCTGGCCAGCGGCAGCCCTGCTGTAAGTGGCAAAATTCTCGAAATCCATGCAAAGGACTGCAACCTGCCCGCCATCTCGCCGGGCTTGGACTTGCATTTTCAGGGCGAGATCTACGCCCTTTCTAAAAACAGCCTTATTATCGCTCTCAACGTAGTAAGTGGGGACCTCTCCGCTCCCAATTACACTGCCGCCTCCTGGCAGATTCCAATCGTCATCCATATCCAGGGCAGGAACGGCGTCCAAGACGGCTCTGGCAAGTGCCGCAATCTCACTGGTGTAACGGTAGACCTTAACGAAATCCACTTTCTCTGGATTGGGCAATCTAGCCCTCTCGTAGATGCTTCTGTTTCTCGTATCACGGTCGTCGGCGATCTCGGTAAAGACTTCTCGCGGCGACTGCTTGGGGTCCAAGGCCATGATCACGCGAGGCACGCTGTCGCCATCCGCAAGCAGGTTATGGAAGATCAGCCGCTCTTGCGCGTTGAACAGATGCATCTCGTCAACAAAAATATAGTCGTAACCGTCACGTGCTCGCTTTGCTTCCCAATAAAAGGTCTGCAGATCGTTTAGATGGTCGCTTATGATTTGGTCAGTAGAGATGCGGCCTTCTTTGTTCAATCGGTCCAAAAACATTCCCCAAAGACGAAATACGACCTCCTTCTCAGAGGCCGTGCTAAGGGGCATCATGTACCCGACACGCCGAACCCGCATATATCTCTCTCGGTCCGTATTTCGGCCTAGCATGCCTTGTGCCGCTAGTACACAGCCAAACTCAATAAGGATGTCCCACGATAAATTGCGGCGCCTTGGCGAGGAGCGCTGGGCCTCGAATGTCGCGACGAAATCTTCCGAGCACCCGCCGCGATAAGCGACCCAATCGCTGCCCGCAAATTCCTCGATTAGGTCTTCCACCATCTTGAGACTGAGACGTTTGCCGCTGTCGCTATCCAAGCCAAGGGGGCTTCGCCCGATAGCGCTGTAGTCTCGTTGGCTTGATATCTCCAGAAGGGGATATGTCTCGATCAGCAACGCACCCGGGATGTCCCGACCGATACTGCGTACCATCTCGTCGATTTGGCTTGCCATTGCCCAGCTGTGGGTCAGGAACAGGATCTTTTTTGGATCGTCCCCGGCATCTTTGGCGATTTTTATCGCCTTCATCACCATCGCCAGGGTCTTGCCAGTACCAGCATCCCCCCTGACACGCAGCGGGCCGTTGATCGGACGGTCGACGAAGTTTCGTTGCTCGGCGGAAAGGAGAGGCAACCACTCGTCGAACGAAAATCCCTTCCCAACGGATCGCTCCACGAGCCGATCCAACACGATCGGCGCGTGCTCGTCGATCTTGGTGGCGGCCCGATTGGCCAACAACTCCGGCAGCTCTCTAATTGCAGCGTGATACGGTTCAGCGAGTGGATGCGCTTTGGAGAGGTCTTGCACTAGAGACGATTGAAGCACGTCGTAAACATAGGTGTTACTGGAAGACTCGAAGTTGACCTCGACCAGGATACGCAGATCAGTGTTACTGGAAGCAAAAATCGACGTACGGTTAGCATGCCTGTAAGGCATCCACTTTGGATTGAGGGCGATTTTCTTATCAAGGCTACGGAGTGCGATGCGGACGCATCTCTCAAATGCCGTCAAGCGTTCTTCATCTGGGAGCTTTTCGAAGAAGCCCGATGTTCCAGGCCCGATAACGAGCAATTTGCTGTCTTCCACTGCGCGCTCTGTCGCAATCACAATAGAGTCCCTGCCCGGCAATATGAATGCGTTTTGGAACACCTCCGGCGGAGAGCCAGCAATCAGTGCGGCAAGTGGAAACTCCGGATGGCAGACTGACACGAAAGCGTCTTCAGTGATGACGATCGATTTCATTATTTCATCCTCGATTCGAACAGGCGTGCAGCGGTGCCGCCTCGGCGGGCTTCGTATGCCTCAGGCAGGCCGATATCGGAAAACACCTTCGCAAGGTTCTGAGTTATCGCATACCGGTATGGCGCCGTGACTCTCGCGATGCGCTTGGCCTTTGCCTTACCCGTCCTTATGTCGTCAGGTCTCGCGGTCAAATCCTCAGCTGGGATTTGTCGAATGTGCCGAAGACGGAGGAACAGGTCTCCCGGGACGTCACCCGGCATTGAAGGCAGGTGGAATATATCTCCGGGTAGAGTATCCCATTGCTTCTGCAGCTCTTTTGCAAACCAGCCAAAGTCCTCCGACTTTCCTCTCAAACGAGCATAGCATTTCAGTAACGCTTCGTGGTCGACCTCCGTAGCCTCTAAAATACAGTCTAGCTCGTATGCTGGCTTGATCACGCCGGAGAGGGTGTTTCGCTGGCCTTTGTCCGTGACGCCAAGTTCATCAAGCATTTTATCTTCGCCGGCGCGGCGCAGCCAGGCACGGACCGCGTCGGCCGAGATCTCACCGCCGCCACGACTTTCCCGCCATTTCGACATGCGCGTTGCAACCGTGCCCATGGCCTGGTTTCGGGCATTTTCGAACGTGTTCGGCCTCCAATGGTACCAAAGGAAATCTTCCGCCAGCCAAGCCGGGACATACGAAATGAAACCACCATGCTTATCGCGAAAGAGATCGCAGTCGGCGGTTACGACCACTCCGAACGTGCTCCAAGGCGAACTTCGACTGTCGCCTGTCCATTCGATAACATCGCCTTGGGACACCGCATCAAGGTCTTCAATATTCTCGTATTCCACCACGTCGCGCCCCGGCTTCCGACATCACCACCTGATAGCACGGCATCGCAGAAACACGCGACTGTGGCAACAGAAACGCAATCTGGAGAAGAAATAATGCGTGGAGCTTCTTACTCGCTGTTTGCCAGTTAGAGATGGTGTGTCAACATTCATGGGCCGTTAAAATCAATCCAACACCAGATAGCTTGACACAAGTTTGCTTTGTCGTGCGCTCCCTCTTTCGGAGCGGCCGAGCCGTCGCTCTCCGAACTGGCCGATCGAAGCTATCAGGAAGCTCATCACCCAATAGATTACCGTGAGAGCAGCGAAGACTTCGAATGGCGCAAACGTGTTGCCTTGGACGATAAGCCCTTGATAAGTTAGCTCAGGAACAGTTATCGAGCTGAGGATCGCGCTGTCCTTAAGAAGACTCAGAGTAACATTCGTCGCTGGCGGTAGCGCAGCGCGGGCGGCCTGCGGGCCAACGACCAGAAGCATTGTCTTGGACGCCGACAACCCTAGAACCCGAGCAGCTTCATACTGACCAGGTGGTACGGCGAGCAGGCCTCCGCGAATGACCTCCGAATAATATGCTCCCGAGTAGACGGACAGTGCCACGGCTCCTACCACCAGAGCGCTCGTCCTAACGCCTGCGAACGGCAGACCATAGTGCACTAGAAAAAGCAACACAATGAAGGGGAAACCACGCAACAGAGCCACAATCGCGGTGCTTATGGATCGGGCGACCTTCGACGACGAGAGCGCTAGGCCTGTGAAAAGCCCACCGATCAGTAGCCCCGATACTGTGCTTACCGCAGTAACGACAAGCGTTAGGAACGCACCCTCGAGCAAGAGGGGCAAGTTTCCGGTGATGACCGAGAAATCGAAGTTCATTTTCAGGCCACCTTCAATCTCGTTGCCCGCTCGATATATCTGCCCGCTGTGACCAGCAGCGCATTGAGGGCGACGAACACAATGGCAGCGGCAAACAGTGTTTCGAACGGTCGGAAGCTAATGGCGGATAGCTGCTGAGCGCTCCTGAACACGTCTACGACCGTGATTACCGACAGCAAAGCAGTGGCCTTGACGATGATCGTGCCCTCGTTGATCAGCGCAGGGAGAACGATGCGTGCCAGCTGAGGGAGGATGATCCGAAGCCAGATTACCATTCGGCTTAGCCCGAGCGCAGTCGAGGCCTCTACCTGACCGGGATGGATGGCGGACAGACCGCCTCGCAGTATCTCCGTGACGAATATGCCGCTGTTGAACGACAGGGCTCCCACACCCGCCTCGGTCGGAGACAGGTCTAAGCCTGCCGCCGGAAGCACATAATAGAATATGAAGATGTGGATCAGGACCGGTGTTCCGCGGACGAAGCTTATGACCGCTCTGACGATGGCGTTGACCGTGCGGATCTTCATCGCGCGAACTATCGTCAGCAGGACACCAAATATGAGCGACAAGCCGAGGATCAGGACCGAGAGCATCAAGTTGACGCCCGCGGCCTTCGCCAAGGTCGGCAGAATGGAAACAAAGTAGCCAGCATCGAACCCCACGGCTTTGCGGTCTCAGATCGCGCCCGGAGGGAGATAGCCCGTGTCGGGTATGTCCATCTTGGACCCTAGCCATTTCTCCTGAAGGGACCCAAGGCGTCCATCATCGCGCATCTTGCGGATGACGCCAGAAATGAAGTCCCTGAGATCGGTGTCATCGGGACGCGTTACCCAGCTCAGATACGTATATTGACCGGGTATCTCCACCGGGGGGCCGAGATCGAAGATGCCTGGCCGGGAGCGGATCAACAGCGACAGACTGGTCTTGCCCTGTATCACACCGTCGACCTCGCCGTTGGCGAGCGCGACATAGGTGTCTGGAAAGGCCGGATAAAGCTTCAGCTCCTTGAAACCGCTCCCTCCATCCGCCTTAAGCTTCTGGTCGAGGGCGCGTGCGAGCGGCTCGTTTGCCGATGCCAATTGCGTAGCGACGACCTTGCCATTGAGGTCTCCGACGCCGGCGATTGCATCGCCCTTCCTTATCAAGACAAAGTCCTGTCCGTCGGCATATGGTAGAGTATAGGCGTAGCGCTTTGCCCGATCTGCGTTGATGCCCACGGTGGTCGCCACGAAGTCGAACTTACCTGCAAGCAGACCAGGTAGGATACCCTGCCATGGGAGGTCGAGTTGCGTGAGCTCGGGGTTCCCCAGCTCGGCGACGACTTCCGTCAACAGATCTTTCCCGAAACCTACTATCTTTCCGTCCTGTATGAACTCGAACGGTTGGAATGCGGCCTCCGTCGCCACCGTCACTTTTCCAGTTCTGCGGATCTTCTCAAGCGTCGTTTCGCCTGCGAATACCTTCGTGCTGGAGGCCGCGATGCTTGCTCCTGCAATCAGACTGCCGAACCCTCTGCGTGTGATCTCAATCATCATGTTGTCTCCGCTTTAGGTTCACTTGGTGGGGGCGTCGAAATAGTTGGCTCGTACGGCTGCTCCGATAAGGTTCGTTATCAGGCGTCCGGCCGTGATGCTTGTGATGTCGTTCAGATCGATCGCCGGAGTTATCTCCACGATATCGAGGCCCAAGACGCGCCCCTTGGCAACAATCCCATGGATTAGGCGTCTTACTTGGTGGAAAGTCAGTCCACCGGGCGCAGGTCCCTCGACTGCAGGCATCACGGTCGGATCGAGACCATCGGCATCAATCGTAATATAGTAGTTCCCTCCTGCGGGAATCCGATCAAGGACCGAGTCTATCCCGTTGTCGTGAATCTCGAAGGCCGGGATGATGTTGGATCCGTAGGCCAGCGCCGCCTCGACCTCTTCTGTTCGGGCGCTACCCTGAGATCGGATGCCGATCTGGAAGATCTGATCAATGTGCGCCATTTCCGAAGCCCGACGGATGGGGCTTGAGAGGCCGTCACGAACACCATTCACTTCGTTGCGCCAGTCGATATGGGCATCGATCTGGATAAGGGTGACCGGTCCATGTTCATCGAGAGCCTTGAAGATCGGTATCGGGATGCCGTGATCTCCGCCGATGGTAATCGGCATCGCGCCTGCTTTGAGAATTTTGCGGATGGCTAGCTCAGCCCGGCCGAAATGACTGCGATGATCGTCGATGTCGAATGGAATGTTCCCCGCATCTACCAGCTTTATGTCACGGTTGTCGTAGATGGGGCCGCCGACGTCGAAATCATACCGCTCCGGCATCCGGACGACGCGCTTGCTTACGCGACGTACAGCGTCAGGTGCGTAAATCTGGTCGTTCGACACGGCTTGGGGTTCGTAGGCGTTCCCAAAAGGCATGCCGATGATGACGATATCAGCGTCGATGGCATCCAGGTCGGTAACCAGCGGCGCGCCGAAAAATGTATCCGTGGATACCTTGGGTGGAATTGTCAAAGGAAGGGTCATTGTCGATCCTGCATCGGCGATGGTTGCATGGAGGAGGTGCCGCCGCCTCAATCTCTCCTCGGTAAGGCAAGCCTATTTGGCCAGCTGAGCAGCGCCAGAGTCATTTTCACCACGCACGCTTGCAGGAGACGCAACCTTACAAAGCGCTCTCGCCCCTTGGTCTGACGCTGACCGAACAGATGTCCAAGCTTCAGCCGAAAATTGGAACAACGTTGCTAAACGCTGACAGGGCGAAGCTGTAGTTTCGACATTGGTATGTCTCTTGCTTCGGCACTTGATCTAATCGATGGGTAGGAAATTCATATGTCGGAATCGTCTCAGTTTCAGACCCGAGCCAACAATCCATCTGACGACGAAGAACTCGAGCCCGAAGCCTACGAGCTTTTGAAGACCGCCCTCCCCGGAAAGCCGGGCAATGCCTTAGTCCGCAACGTCGATGAGAACGACCTGCGCCTCATCAGGATATTCCGTGCAGTCGCGGAATCGAAAGGACTCACCGCGGCGGAGCTCAAGCTAAACATGGAGCGATCTACCATAAGCCGACATATCCAAGCTCTCGAAGTGAGGCTGGGCGGACCTGTATGCGTGAGAGGACCCTCCGGGTTCGAGCTGACGGATCTCGGTCGTCACGTTCTTCGAGCAGCTGTCGTAGCCTCTGAGGCACTCAATCAGGTCAAGGAGGTCCTAAATCTCGCAAACGGGGTTGTGTCCGGGGATTTGCATGTCGGCATCGCGGACAACTGCTTCACCAATCCTCAGCTCCGCATAACAGAAGCAATCGCGCAATTGCGTGAGATCGCCCCGGAGGTCACTCTGAATCTATCGATCGGCTCCCCGGCCTCGCTTCTCGAGGATGTCATCAGCAGGAAACTGCAACTTTGTATCACCGGAGCCTGCATACTACCCCAGTATAGCGAACGGATCGCATCAGATCGGATATTCAAAGAGCAGTTCAAACTCTATGTGAGCGCAGGTTCCACGACATCTTCTCTGTCCATCGGCGATCTAGTGCGGATGCGCTACGGAATGGTCGTGCGCGAATTCGAGTCTCGCAGCCACCGCGTCGCCAGCCGCTTAGGCATCACCAACGTAGCGAAGGCGGAGGGTCTCGAGGCCGTCGCAACTTTGATCTCGAGCGGTCGCTATGCGGGCTTTCTGCCCACACATTATGCAGGCAGCCTAAAAGGTTTGTACCCTCTAGTGGAGGTTAGTGGCGCTAGCGACTTGAGCTATGAGATCGACTTTTTCCTCGCCCGAGATAGCAAACGTGCGATGGCTGCTCAAACCAAGCTTTTCACTGACCTGGTTTTATCGGCTCATGGGCAGACTTCCGTCAATCATGGCCGGCGCCTCAGCTACTGATCGGCCTTCGCCGTGCTAACTGGTGGGTGCGTGGTTGAAGGCCTGATCGGCGATGATGCCTGCGACCAGCCCTATTGCGGAACCGACTTCTGAGAGCGCCGCTTCATCGTCAATGAAATTAGCCACGCTCATTGAGTAACAGGATTGGATCACAGTTGTAGGGCGGACGAACATCGAGACAGCAGTCTCTTCAAATATCTGCGTCATTGTGGGCATGCCGACACTGTTCGCAAGTAGGTTGGCCTCATCGACAAGAGGAGCGCTGTTTCCGCCAGCCTCAGACACGTAGTCTACCCGGATGTCGACAGAGACTCCGTGCTTCTGCTCAATATGCGTGGCGGCTTGTCGAAAATCCATCTCGACCCGATCCAATATTCTTTCATCCGTATCCCTGATGTCGGCCGTGAATTCCACGTGACCAGCAACCCGGTCAACATCGCCGTTCAGGACCTCGAACCTCCCGACTGTCGCCAAAGCGGGTAGGCCATGGGCTTTGGACCTGTTTGTGAGGCCGAGCGTCAACTCAGCAGCAGCAATCAAGGAGTCGTGCCGATCGTCCATGCGTACTAGACCAGCGTGGCCCGTGTCGCCTCGAACCGAGATTTTGAGCTGTCGGCAGCCCTGTATTCCCGTAACATGCCCAATTGGGATGTCGGTCTCAAATACTACTTGCATGCGCAGTGCCCGGAAATCCACCTTCGGAGAGGCTAAGTTCGCCATGATGGCGCTGCTCGTGGAAAGCTGGTCTCGAACTGCGTTCGCGAAATACATACCCGCACCACTTAACGGAGCCTTGAGCGGAATGGCACTCGCATCAGCAAACTCCGTCCCAGTTGTTGCGGTAACTTTGGTGAGCCTTCTCGACTCACCTTCAAAACAGCCGACAACGATGGTTCGCTCAGGAGTTCGCCCTTTCAGCTTCTCGGCCACTTCCAGGGCCGCGAAGACACCTAGCCAGCCGTTCAAGATCTTGTCGTCACTGCCTTGTCCAATCCGAGCACCAACAACGATCGGGTCTTGGGCATCATCAGAACCGCGTAAAACCCCGAAAATGCCGTTCGATCCGTCGCCACGCATTTGAAAGCCAGCGTCTACCAGCCATTCTGTGACAAGCTCTGAGATTTTCGCAGTACCCGCGCTCTGCGCTGTCTGACCACAGCTTCTGGTGTCGTCAACTTCGGACAGCCAGCTAACCAGGCGATCAACGTCAATGTCGAAACCGCTACGAATTTTTTGAACGATACTCATAGTGATACCGCGCTCCAGCGAGACTCGACGTGAGGCGATTATCTGTGAGGCCGGAGGCCCCGTTTCCCGCTGTAAGCCCCATCTTTCCACGCGGGAAAATACTCGGCTTGATGTAGCGAGTAACTACCGACCGGTCTGGTAGGAAACCGTCTTTGTTGGGATATTCATGCTGAAGCGAGACATATGTGCTATTTGGTACGATACCTTACACAAGGAACGAAGAGGTGACCGATCCGGCCAAGAGGCTCCTAGCCTAGTGGCTCCAGTGCCGACGTCGCCACTGGGCGGGACTGACCCCTTCCTGCTTGAGGAACTGCCGACCGAGGTGGCTTTGATCCACAAAACCGCAGATCAGCGATATCTCGGCGAGGCTATGCTGCGAGGTCGCCATGAGCGCCTTCGCCCGCTCTACCCGGCGTTTCATTATCCACTGATGCGGGCTCATCCCCATCGACGTCCGAAATGCCCGTGGGAAGTAACTGATGGAAAGCCCGCACTCCTGGCTGATCGCCGCTATCGATGGGTCTTCCGCCAGGAACGCTTCGATAAATTCACAGGCTCTGCGGATTTGCCAGGGAGCCAAGCCGCCTTGGGTCTGCTGCCGGCGGCGAGCATTGCCGTACGTATGAACCACGTGGTCATGAAAAGCTACCGCCATGCATTCCATGAAGGCGGTTGTCACCGGGACGCCTTTGGAGACGATGGGTAGCAATGTCATCGCTAAGCCGTGAAGGACGGGATCGTCTTCACCCATCAGCTTCATGTGAAGGCCGCGGATTTGTCCGGCGCCCATCTCATAGGCGAGATACTCGATGGCAGATTGCGGAATATGAAAGCGGATGCTGTCGTATTTCGCGTCGAGACTGACCTCGTTCTTAGAAGTCAGGTCGAAAAGGTAAGCCTTGCCCGGCGACTGGACCACCGACTGACTGCGCCCGTCAACTGACACGGTCGAAAATCGGGCTGAGATGAGCGGAACGTTAAAAACGAACGCTTCGTCGTGGGGAGACGGAGTCGACAGCCCCGGCTTCGACTCGAGGTTCTTGAAATGCGAGAAGGCGATCTCCCGGGAGCCGGGCAGCTTTGCCGAAATTGTGGGCACTGACGGTAGCTTGAAGCTTTGGCCAATTGCTCTTGAAACGCGTTCGGCAAGCATGTGATCTAAGTCCATCCTTCTCAACAGGCAAAATCTTATGACTACGAGGGTGATCCAGCAATAAGCGTTTTAGTTGCGGATTTGGGTACAGATGATCGGTGAAGACACATGCTAGGCTTCAGGGGCTTCGAGCAGCCTTATCATGTCAGCCGCAGCCTCGATGTCCGCCGTCCCGGCTCCCTCGTGAAAGCTAGCGTATACGGCCGAGAGCCTGTCGGCCGCCTGCTGGAATTGACCCGTTCGTTGCCAAAGTTTGGCGAGGCTGGTCATCGTCCTGAGCTTCCAAGCCTCGGCCCCTTGACGATGCGCTATCTCCAGCGATTGCAACAGAAACCCTTCGGCCGCATCGGTATCGACGTCTAGGAGATGCAATCCGTGTCTTCGGAGTATCTCGGGAGACGCCCACCCGCCTGTCTCTTCGAAAGAGCCGTCGGCCGGATCAATTCCGGCAAGCTGCCCAGTGATCGTGGCGAGTGTATGGGCTTGAAGATCACCCTCCGTTGCAATTTCGGGGGCGGCGCCAGAACCGACGAAGTTCTCTATGACCTTCGAATACATTCGACCCCAGGAATTCCAGTGACGCAGGGTATAACGCGAAGACACCGAGAGCAGCCTCTCGACATGCTCCTCCGCCGCCCGCCATTCACCACGCCAGAACAGGATCGGACAGGCCGACTGCGACAGAGCATGACAGATGGCATGTGGGCCATCCTCCGGCGCGATTGCGAGGGCTTCCTCCATCACCGCGAGGGCCTGATCGGGGCGGCCCTGCAGCCAGAGGGAGCGGGATAGGACGATCCGCATCGAAACCCGGCGATCGACCTGCACGCTGCCGAAGGCGATCGGAATGTTCAAGACTGGACTGGCCAGAACCTCTCTTGCCAATTCCGACGACCTGTCGTGAAGCCCGTTGAAATGCGAGGTCTGAGCCAACATTCTCCTTGCGCCGAGTTCTGCGTGTGGGTCGCCGATCACCTGGCTGAGTTCGAGAAGGTCCTCAGCGTAATCGAGCGCCGCTCGATACGCGCCCATCCCCATGCTGAAACCCGCCAACTGAAAAAGCGGCTGAATCCGATATCGGTCTTCCCCAGTCCGATCCGCAAGTTCCACGGCTCTCCGCACCCCGGACATTGTACCTTTGACAGGCTGGCTCTGATTTGTATTGAGAAACGCCGTGAAGATGTTCAGGCGCATCTCCGCTACAAGCTCGGGCTCGGGCAACTCCTCCGCGCGGGCGATCGCCACATCGTTACGTTCTCGAAACTCGTCGATCAGGCCGATTTGTATCCCAAGCGGCACCGAGAGCGCCGTCAGTCGAACGCCTGCGGCAGCGTCGCCATCAGCGGAGAAGGCCCAGGAAAGAGCTTGGCGAACGTCATCAAGGAGGATCCTGTATTTCGCGATCCACGGCTGCCGGCGCGAACTGATCCAGTCGATCTCCGCTCGCTCCAGCATATCAACAACGTATTGGAGATGAAGACGGCGTAGGCGAACAACTTCGCCCGCCTCGGTTAGGCGCTCGAGAGCATATAGCCTCGTGCTCTCAAGCAGTCGATATGTCACCGATTTGGATGTCAGATTGGGGTGAAGCAGCGACTTCCGCACGAGACTTGAGACACCTTCGGTCACGGCCGCTTCACTGAGGTATTCATCTCCAACGATCATGGTAGCCGCCTCGAGCGAGAACGAGCCTGCAAACACGCCGAGGCGCCTCAGGAGATTTCGTTCGACTTGCGTCAAATTCTCGTGGCTCCAGTCGAGCATCGACCGGATTGTCTGGTGACGTTGCGCAGCGTTCCGGCGCCCGACATTTGGCGCATCAAGGCTGTCATCCAATCGTCCCGCCAGACCCTCTATCCCGAACACACCTACACGGGACGCGGCAATTTCGATGGCAAGCGGGATGCCATCCAGCTTTTGGCAAATTTCGACGATGAACGGCGCATCGCTATCATCGAGCATGATATCCTGATTGTTTGCTGTCGCCCGCTCCACGAACAACTGCACGGAAGGATACCGAAGGGCATCCTTCAAACCGATCTCTTCGTCTGTTGGCAGCATGAGGGGCGGCAAGCGAAACAGCCACTCGGCTTCCACTCGAAGGGGCTCATGGCTCGTCGCCATGACGCGGAGATCCGGGACGGACTTGAGCAGCGTTTCGGTCATAAGCGCGACCTCGTCTATGAGGTGCTCGCAGTTGTCGAGAAGCATGAAGACCTGCCGATCTCGAAGATAGGCGACAAGGCTGCCCAACGGATCATCGGCCTCCACCGAGACATCGAGAGCGGTTGCAACGGCATAGGGCATCTCTGCCGCATCCGTGACCGCGGCAAGGTCGACGAAGAACATTCCGTGTTCGAATGCCATGGCAAGCTGTTGTGCTGTTGCCAGAGCAACAGTCGTCTTTCCGATACCGCCCGGACCGACCACTGTCACGAGCCTGTTCTCTCCCACGAGCTTTGTTATGTCCTCGACCGCATCTCTACGTCCGATAACCTTGCCCATAGGCGCTGGAAGGGAGTTTTGTCCTGAATTGGCCCTCTGAAGGCGAGGAATGGTCGCGGATCGCGAGTCTTTCCTCTGGGCGACAGGGCTTAGAAAAAGGTAGCCTCGGCCAGCCACATTCGTAATGTATTCCGGCCTATCGGAACTATCGCCAAGCATCTTTCGCAGTGTTGCGATCTGAACCCGGAGGTTGCCCTCCTCAACCCGCGTCGACGGCCAAGCGGCTGCCAATATCTCTTCTTTCGTGACGATTTCGTGCGCACGCTCCACAAGTAGCGTGAGTATTATCGCTGCGCGGCTGCCGAGACGTGTTTCCTGGCCATCGCCGATGAGGACCTTGCGTTCAGGGAAGAAGACGAAACGTCCGAACTCATAGCCGCTCCCAGTCGAAGCGGAGGCGACCTGTGCCCCCCTCAATTCTATGGGGCTGGCAAATATGTTTTCTGCAGTCTCGCTCAATGAACTCATCCATCTTACAGACTGGCATTGATGCGCCATAAAAAAATGTAGGAGGCTTATAATACGAATACCGTATCGATTTTTGCAATCGGATTCGCAAGTGCGCTGGTTCGACGAGACGGCCTCGGATCATGTTCAATGATCGATTATGGTAATGGCGTTCAAAAACGGCGGTTTTTGTTCGGAACCTTTTTAGAAGCATACTGCGACGTGACTGTGGGCTGGCGCCATACGACACTAGCCAACGACACGCCCGGCCGACCCTCGATCACCGAAGAGGAGCAGCACGATTACAAAAAGTGCCAAGGTCGCGGCCACAATCGCAAACATCGGCAGAGGGCCGTAATTGTGGAGGACCGGCAGCAGAGCTATCGGGACGAGAGCAGAACCCACCCGGTTTGCCGCCCACGCCCACGACGTGAGTTTCGCTCGGTTGCGGGTCGTAATCGCCTCGGCGGCGTACAGGATCAGTATGGGCATGAAGAATGCCAAGATGATGTTGAACAGCAGGGACGTACCGACGAGACCGATCGAAGCGTCTGTCGCACCGAAGGCAAGCCCCATAGCGCCCATCCCCACCGCATTCACGATCAGAAATGTTCGACGCTCGATCCGGTCCACCCAGAGACCGCCAGCCAAGGTGCAGAGAATTGGGCCGAAAGTCGATATCCCAATGAATAGCAGCGAATCTTGTACGTTTACTCCCTTCTGAACCAGCACGGCACCAGCTAGCAGGGGGAAGCCGACGGTTGCCCAAGGCGTCAGGACGTAGATAGCCAAGAGGAAAATTGCTTCACGCCACAGGCTTCGCGATCTGGATACAGATCGGTCGCCAGCCGCGTCCGGTTGGAACGTTGGCATTGGCGAAAAAGTCGCAAGAACCGTTGCCGACTTTCTGAAGCGAGAGATAACGGCACGCGCCTCGGCGATCCTACCTCTCGCGATCAGCCATCTTGGTGACTCCGGCATCGCCAGGAAGCCTAAGGCGCATCCCGCCGCCCCGACCATCGCTACGAGGAAACCCCACCTCCACGCCTCGATTCCGAGCGGAGGCGAGGACGAGAGCCCCCGTACGAGAAAGATCAGAGCCGGAGGGCCAAGGTAGCCAATAGCGGTGGCCGACACCACCAATGGCCCTCGTCGACCAGGGGGAAGTATGTCGGTCAGATAGGCGAACATCAGTGGAGGGTACGCGCCAAGGGAGATCCCCGCGACAAGACGGGACACGATCAAGCCTGCTATACCGGAGGACAGTGCCGCCGTGAGGGAGACGACGGATAACAACGCCATAGCCAAAAAGAGAATGACCCGACGTCCAAACCTGTCGGCAAAAAATCCTAGCAGCGGCGCCCCTACCGCTGCTCCCGCGTAAACCGACGAAAGAAGCAGCGATAATTCCCAGTCCGAGTGGGATGTCGCCGAGAACACTGCCGAAAGAATGTTGCCGAAAGCGATTTCGGCGAGGTCGAATGAAAATCCCACGCAACAGCCGACCAGGATGAAGGCATGCAGTTTTGTGAGCGGCAACCGATCAAGCTGCTCCAACGGTTCGCGGGCGTCTTCGGCCTCAGTTTGAGTGAAATTCATTCGAGGACCCTGCCGTGACTTCGACCCGCTTAGCGATCTCATCCGGTTATTGCAGCGCAGCGAGTCCGCAAAGTTAAGTTCTGTTAAAGCAGCCGATTTACATCTTTATGCAATCGAACGAGACTGCGGCCGGGCGACGAAATTGTCATCGCAGCAGACCAAGAAGGCTGCCAATAAGCTTGACAGTTTCTGAGCCAATAAGAATCAAGGCAGACCTATCAGCGAGTACGCGGCAGTTTTTAACTTGCGACCGCAAAACGGATGGCAATGAAGGAAGTCATTTTCGAATTCGGTCCCTTCCGCCTTCTTCCCTTAAGGCGGCGGCTCGAGACTTCGGGGAAGCTGATCGTCCTCGGGACGCGCGAGTTCGACATCCTGGTCGCGCTGATCGAGCGCGCTGGAGAGGTCGTCGCACAGGCAAAGCTCTCTGAAGTCGTTTGGCAAGGACGGCACGTCTACGAGAGTTCCCTGCGAATTCACGTGTCAGGCCTCAGGAAGGCCCTGCGGCAAGCATTCCCTGATACCGAATTCATAGCGACTGTGCCCGGTGAAGGATATCTGTTCGAAGGCGAGATGAGCCGAACCGAGACCGAAAGCGTAATTCGGCCGGCTGGTAGCGTCTTGCGCCCCAGACACTCTGCGCCAGCTCCCATAGCGAAGATAATCGGACGGGATCAGGAGATCGCCTCGCTCGCTCAGAAAATTCGTGAGAACCGTTTTGTAACCGTCATCGGTTTCGCGGGCGTCGGGAAGACAACGGTCTCGAAAGCCGCTGCGGCGGAGGCCGCAGCTGATTTTCCCGATGGCGTGTACTGGGTCGACCTCGCGGCCATCGATCGTCCTGACCTTATTGCCACCAACATCGCGATTGCTCTGGACATCGGCGTACGCGCCGCTGACCCGCTTTCCAAAGTGATTTCGCACCTTCAGGGCACCCAGAGCCTACTAATATTGGACAATTGCGAGCATCTGCTCAGCGAGGCATCCCATGCGATCGGCTCGGTTCTCGCATCCACTCAGCAAACCACCGTGCTGGCCACCAGCAGAGAGCTGCTCCAGGTCCGTGGTCAAACTGTCCATGCGCTGGAACCCTTGCCGACACCCTCCGCCCTGGATGAGGTATCACTCGCTACCGTCTCGCAGAATCCCGCTGTCGAGCTCTTCATCCATAAAGTTAGGACGAATGTCTCCGGGTTCGCTCTCGAGGAAGACAACGCGTCGATAGTCGCCGAACTCTGTCGCAGGCTCGACGGCATACCATTGGCGATCGAGTTCGCCGCGTCGCGCGTACATGAGTTCGGGCTCGTCGATCTGGCGGCCAAGATGGGCGATAGCTTCTCGCTTTTGACGAACGGGCGGCGGACGGCACTACCGAAGCATCAGACCCTGAGGGCCACGATCGAGTGGAGCTATGCCCTCATGGAAGCTCACGAGCGCACAATTCTGGAGTCGCTATCCGTATTTTCCGATAGCTTCACACTGACCTCAGCCGTTCGAGTGGCAAGCCGCGACGGGGACGATGGCACCACGATAGCACGACACATCGCAGGCCTCGCGTCGAAATCGGTTCTATCGACTCTCATTATCGGCGACGAGCAGCATTTTCGAATGCTGGAGATGACGCGCGAATTCGCAAAGGGAAGGCTCGATGAGACAGAGTTGACGAACGAGGTCTCACGTCGACATGCGTTGGATTGCATTGCAGTCTTGCAGGAAGCCGAGGTCAACTGGCCGTATGGAGCCGGGCCCAGCTGGCGAGAGATGTACGGGCATAAAATCGCGGACGTTCGACGAGCTATTCGCTGGGCCGGATCGCCCCAAGGCGACGCACACCTCGCGATCAGACTCATAGTTTCAGGTGCAATACTCTTCCTGACCGTCGGGCTGATATCGGAATACCGTGATCTGCTTGATTTCGCCATCGAACTGAATCGCAACGTCGAGGACGAGCGCCTTGATGCAAGCCTCTATTGCTCGCTCGGATTGGTACTGTGGCACATGCGCGGCAACGTTCCGGAAAGCGGGGCGCGACAAGCTCTCTTGAAGGCGGCCGACATTGCACGAAGGGTCGGCGACTCGGCGTTGGAGATGAGGGCCACATCGGCGCTGGGACCTGCGCATTTCAGTGAAGGTGAGTATGATCTCGCCCTTCGGTTAGGTGAGCGCTTCAAACACATTCCCGGTGGGCCCGGCAGCTTCGTAGAACACAGGACCCTCGCCCACAGCTCTCTCTTCGCAGGCGAACTGGAACAGTGCGACATGCATTTCAGGGCGGCTATGGGAAATTTCGACGCGCGTCAGGATGTTCGCAATGCGGGCTCAAGCTACGATCAACACCAAGTCGTGTTGAGAGCGGCGCACTGCCTATGCGAATGGCTGATGGGCAAGACCGATCGGGCAATGTCCGAAATCGGCGAGTGTGTCGCTGATGCCCGTGTCATGAACAATGCAGTATCCTATTGCCAATTACTCGCCGCATACGCCTGTCCGCTGATTTTCATGACATACGGCAGTTCAGCCGCAATGCCTCTGGTAGACGAACTGCTTATGTTGACGGAACGTCATTCCCTAGCTGCTTGGGGGAGTTACGCGAAATACTACAAGCTTAAAATGCAGCCAATGAGCGCAGAAGTGATCGATAGCATCAACTTGCGCGCAGACGATCAAACGCACTGGGTCCGCGGTGTCCAACTCGACTTCATGTCGGTCCTTGGTGACGGCTTCACCGAAGAGTGGATGATCAGAAGGCCACGCAGGTCGGAACTTAGCTGGAGCAAGCCCGAATTGATCAGGGCTACGGGAGAGATCGAAGCTCGGAAGGGAAACTTCGACAGCGCTCTAAAACTATTTGGACAGAGCCGGGAACTCGCTCTCGTTCAAGGAGCGAAGGCATGGCAGCTGCGGACGGCGATCAGCTTTGCTCGGCTCCACCTGAACACCGGACAGCATCAGCAAGCCAGGGCGGCGATCGAAGCAGTCCTTCCGGATCTGACTGAAGGGTTTGGCAGCGTAGACTACAGGCGGGCGACATCGCTCTTGGAGATGTGTTGACCGTAGCGGTCAAAGGGAGTTCTTCCAAGCCAAAGGCGTCGCCCCGACCCCCTTGGTGAATAGCCGTGTGAAATGGGCCTGGTCGCAAAATCCCAACGAAAGCGCGATTTCGGCTATGGCAGATTCGCCGGATACCAGAAGCTTCTTGGCCTCCTCGATCCTAGCGCTGATCAGCCATTGGTGCGGCGCGCATCCCACCGAGGTCTTGAAAGCCCGATGGAAGTGCGTGACCGACAGCTGGGCGAGTTCCGCCAGCTCGCCGCTGCCCACGCGCCGCGTCATGTTTTCGAGCATATAGCGTTGAACACGACGAAGTTGCCAGGGCGCGAGACCGCCGAGATTGGCCGGAGCGTCTTCGACTTCTGTCAGATTGGCAAGAGCTAGAAGTAAAGCATTGACTAGATTGTCGGAATAGCCAATCCCGTTGGATTGACTTTCGACGCATTCCTGGATCAGGAGCTGGCATATTTTTGCCATGCGTGTGTCGAGGAACATCAGGCGTGGCGACACTTTTTCATTGCTCGCTACGCCAGCCCTTACGAACGCGCCAAGGTGTTTCTCCTCCAGATCCAGCGAGAAAAGTCTGCAGTAGCGCATTGAGTGGCTCCGGGCTCTTGCCTTGAACCCACCCGGTATGACGCTCATCGGTTCTGTCTTCGATCTTCCCCTATCGGCAAGCGCAATCTGTGGGGCGGATACGACTTCCAACCTGCCACCGATTTCTTCGGCGGCCCAGAGGATCATGGGCCGAACTGGATTGAAATCGATGTTGAGGGCATTTTCGCACTCGATATCGTAGACGGTGGCGTTTGCGTTGGTCCAGTTTCGCCGATGCTGCTGGACCAGTCGTCCGCCCTCGACAATCTTGAACTTTTCCTCGCGACGGTGCGATATGCCCGAAACGTCCCGGAAGGATGACGGGCCATGTGGAGCCGCCTTGAGGCGACCCATTCCATCAGTGCTGGCACGCAATGCCATTCCCATCTTCGCCATCCCCATTAATTGAGGGGTAGCCTGCGAAAAAGGGGTCGGTTGGCCAAGTTACCAGGTGTTAAAAACTGTTAAAACGGCGCGCTGAGTGTTTAAAAATTAGACGCGCCGTTAAAATCACCAATGCCAGCGTGTCGACAGTTCACGGCTCCGACACCTGCAATTGCACGCGATCTTCTGGTTGGCGGCTGCCCCAACATCGGGAAGCATCACCAAAAGGCGTCGCATTTATTCATCAATAAAAATAGATTCCGGAAATTATTAGTTCCATCCTATTAATTCGATTTGGTATATGTCTTTCTAACCCGAACGCGAAAAGCGTAGATCAATCATCGCCAGCCCACGAGGCCTGGTCGGTCGCAGGACCGTCACCCCCATTGGAGGATGAGATGAGCAACAAACTCACGACAGCATTCGGCGCTCCGGTCGTCGACGACAACAATATCATTACCGCTGGCCCGCGTGGTCCCGCCCTTCTTCAGGACGTGTGGCTGCTGGAGAAGCTTGCCCATTTCGACCGTGAAGTCATTCCCGAGCGCCGGATGCATGCCAAGGGTGCTGGCGCATTTGGGACTTTCACCGTCACGCACGATATCACCCGCTTCACTCGCGCGAAGATATTTTCCGAGGTCGGCAAGAAGACCGAAATGATGGTGCGTTTCTCGACGGTTGCTGGAGAACGCGGAGCAGCAGACGCCGAACGCGACATCCGCGGCTTCGCGATGAAGTTCTACACCGAGGAAGGCAACTGGGACATCGTCGGGAACAACACTCCTGTGTTCTTTATCCGCGATCCCCTCAAGTTCCCGGATCTGAACCATGCCGTCAAGCGTGACCCCCGTACGGGTATGCGCTCTGCCGAGAACAACTGGGATTACTGGACACACCTCCCTGAGGCGCTGCACCAGGTAACGATCATCATGAGCGATCGCGGCATCCCAAAGAGCTGGCGTCACATGCACGGGTTCGGCAGCCACACGTTCAGCTTCATCAGCGCCTCGAACGAACGCTTCTGGGTCAAGTTCCACTTCAGGACCCAGCAAGGCATCGAGACAATGACCGATGCAGAGTCGACGGCCCTGATCGGCACCGACCGCGAGAGCAGCCAGCGCGACCTGTTCGACAACATTGAGGCGGGGAACTTCCCGAAATGGACCCTGTTTGTCCAGATCATGCCGGAAATCGAGGCTGATACCTATCACTTGAACCCGTTCGACATCACCAAGGTCTGGCCGAAGAAGGACTACCCTCTCATCGAGGTAGGCGAGTTCGAGCTGAACCGGAACCCCGAGAACTTTTTCGCGGAAATCGAGCAGGCCGCTTTCGCACCAAGCTCGGTGGTGCCCGGAATCGGCTTCTCCCCGGACAAGCTGCTCCAAGGCCGCCTGTTTTCATACGGAGACACCCAGCGATATCGTCTCGGAGTGAATTACTCGCAGATTCCGGTCAACGCGCCCAAGTGCCCGTATCACAGCTACCACCGCGATGGCGCGATGCGTGTGGACGGCAACGGCGGGCGCCGTAGGTCGTATGAACCCAACGGCTACGGCGAATGGCAGGCTCAGCCCGACTTCTCCGAACCGCCGATGAAAATCGACGGCAATGCCGCCCGTTACGACCACCGTCTCGACACCGACTACTATTCCCAGCCCGGAAACCTCTTCAGGATGATGAGCCCGGCACAGCAGCAGGTTCTGTTCGATAATACCGCACGCGCCATCAACGGGGCGACGGATCGCACTATCCAGCGACACATCGACAACTGCTCGAAGGCCGATGAGGCCTATGGCAGGGGCGTCGCCAACGCTGTGGCCAAGATCCGCGGCCTTGAGACATTTGAATACTCGGAAGCCAGCGAATAGCGCCAGCGAGTGATTGCCTTCGCCATCCGGCGGGGGCTTTACCAACCGTGACCGCCCTACCCCGCTGGCAATCTGTACCCCTCCCAGACGCCAACCCCAGGGCGGTCACGGAATTCATTTCGGCAGAGTTCGAACGCCTACCGTACCACGGCGCCTCGCGCGGCGGCTCCGCTGCGACATGCTCGGCCGACACCAGGTGTGCACAGCACACGGAGAGAAACGATGGAAACCCTGAACGTGGTCAATTTTCCCATCAGCCGTATACAGCCGAGACAGCGGCAGATGCCGCAGGGCAAGATCGGCATCGTCCTGAGCAATCTTGGGACGCCCGACGCCACCGATTACTGGTCGATGCGCCGTTACCTGCGCGAATTCCTGTCCGATAGACGTGTTATCGAGACACCCCGGTGGCTCTGGATGCTTATTCTACATGGGGTGGTACTGACGACCCGCCCAAAAAGGAAGGGGCGCGACTATGAAACGATCTGGAACTTCGAGCAAAACGAGAGCCCGCTGAAGACCACAACCCGTAACCAGGCATCACAGCTCCGCAAGTCCCTCCTCGATAGCTACGAACCCGGACAAATGGAGGTTATGGTCGAGTGGGGCATGCGTTACGGCAATCCTTCGCTGGAATTCGCGATCCGGAACCTCGTCGATGCCGGCTGCGACCGAATTTTGCTGGTGCCTCTGTATCCCCAGTATTCAGCCGCCACTTCCGCGACTGCCTGTGACAAGGCTTTCGAGACCCTGGCGAAGTTGAGACATCAGCCTGTCCTGCGGGTCGCGCCTGCGTACTACGACGATGACGACTACATCGAAGCTCTCGCGCAGTCGATCGAGACCCGCCTAGCGCAGGCTCAGATCGATCCAGAAGTCATCATTGCGTCCTTCCATGGAATGCCGAAGGACACGCACAGCAAGGGCGATCCGTACTATGACCAATGCATCCAAACCGGAAATCTGCTGAGGAGGCGCTTGAACCTGCGCAACCACCAGCTGCTCGTAACATTCCAATCCAGGTTCGGTCCTGCCGAATGGCTACAGCCATACACCGATGCCACGATAAAAAGTCTCGCGGCCAAGGGCGTCAAGCGCTTGGCGGTCATTACTCCGGGCTTCTCCGCGGATTGTCTCGAGACGATCGAGGAGATCGGCATTGAGAACTGCCAGTACTTCCTCGATGGCGGCGGCGAGCAGTTCGTGCGGATCGATTGCCTGAACGATACCGCAGCAGGGATGGCGGTGATCGACGCGGTAGTGCGGCGCGAACTGGCCGGATGGCTCTGACAGTGGTGTGTGGCGGAAACAGCGTACAAAAATTCTCCGGTTTGTAACAAGACCGGAGAAGGTTTTGCCGCTCTAAATCCAAGCAAAGCACCACTGTCAGCAAGCACTCGCACGTATCCGACCTAATCCTGGTGGTCCATCGGCTCTTCAATGGCGAGGTCCACCCCGACATACACAATCGGCCACGAGGCCCAGTCAACGGACGCCTGCCATGGACTTCGAACGATTTTTCAACAACGAGCTCGACAAGCTCCGGAATGCTGGAAACTACCGGGTATTCGCCGACCTCGAACGTCAGCGCGGAAGCTTTCCCCGAGCGACACGCTATGGCCCCGATGGCCCGCAGCAGGTTACCGTGTGGTGTTCGAACGACTACCTTGGGATGGGTCAACACCCGGTCGTCGTGGAAGCAATGAAAGACGCCATCGACCATTGCGGCGGAGGAGCCGGCGGGACGCGGAATATATCCGGCACGACGCACTATCATGTCCTCCTCGAGCGGGAACTGGCCGACCTACACGCAAAGGAGGCCGCGCTCGTATTCACGTCTGGGTATATCTCCAATTGGGCGACACTTGGCACACTTGGTGCCCGGATACCCAACCTGATCATCTTCTCTGACGAATTGAACCACGCTTCGATGATCGAAGGCATCCGCTATGCGAAGTGTCCGAAGGTGGTCTGGCGTCACAACGACCTTGGCGACCTCGAAGCGAAGCTGGCAGCAGCCGATCCCAATGCGCCGAAACTTATAGCCTTCGAGTCCGTGTATTCGATGGACGGAGACATCGCGCCGATCAAGGAGATCTGCGATCTGGCCGATAGATACGGAGCGATGACATACCTCGACGAGGTCCATGCTGTCGGCATGTACGGCCCAAGAGGCGGCGGCATTGCCGAACGAGACGGGCTCATGGAACGCCTGACAATCATCGAAGGCACTCTTGGGAAGGCGTTCGGTGTTATGGGCGGATATATCGCAGCGTCGGCTGCCCTGTGCGATTTCGTGCGATCGTTTGCATCGGGGTTCATATTCTCGACGGCTCTGCCGCCCGCTGTCGCTGCGGGAGCAACGGCCGCCATTCGACATTTGAAGGGGAGCACCTTCGAGCGCCATCGTCACCAAGACAGGGTCAGAAGGACGCGGACGATGTTGGATGCGTCTGGCATCCCGCATTTGAGGAACCAGAGCCATATCGTTCCCGTCATGGTCGGGGACGCTTCGAAGTGCAAGTGGATCTCTGACGTCTTACTCGACAGCTTCGGCGTCTATGTGCAGCCGATAAATCACCCCACCGTTCCCAAAGGCACCGAGAGACTGCGCATAACGCCGACCCCCGTGCATTGTGACGTGGATATCGAGCATCTCGGCCGCGCGCTTGGATCGCTCTGGTCACGCTGTGCCTTGGCACGAAAAGTCGCCTGAAACGCCATCACGAGGGTGCTCTGCACAAAGGAGAGCCGCATGACTCAGATCACCTACATCAATCGACCAAAGACATTGACGGACGAGAAGGTCATAAGCCGCTCCTTCCTGACGGTCGCACTGTCCGCGCTATGCGCCGCCTATCTGCATGCTGCGATCGCTAGGCTCTTCGATTTCGAAGGTGCGGTCATCGAAATGACCCGCTTTGGCCTGTCGCCAGCGCCAGTTATGGCTGCTGTCATTATTGGCTTCCAGCTGGTGGCGTCGGCGATGGTGGTGTTTGGCTGGCTGCGTTGGGTCGGGGCGGCGATTCTGTCGACGTACACACTCATGGTGACGTTCCTCGCGTTCCGCTACTGGGAGCTGCCATCAGGAAGCGGGCGCCTCGCGGAGACAAGTGCATTTTTCGAGCATATCGGCCTGGTGGGAGCTTTTTTCCTCGTAGCTTGGTACGACATCAAACAGAGGGCGTGGGGTCCGAAGTGGTAGCTCCAGCGACGACATCGCGCGCGCGTAAAGAGGCTGAAATTGGACACCAGGAAAAAATTGACGGCCCTTGTCGAAGAGAGACGAGGCAACAAGGCATTTGATACCGAACTGTGGACGCTCATCGATGCTCAGACCTTGAAGTTGAGGAACCTCGATGCTGGTGCACTCGTCAAACGCTACCGCGAGATCGCGTCGTCGATCGTCTGGCTCGTCAACCCCACCCGCGATGGGGAATCGACAAAGGCGGGGCATAACTGCTCGTGGTGGTGGCTCAGGATGCTTTTCCAGACCGAGCAGGAACTTGGGCGGCGGGAGATAGCCGGGATCGAGCTGCCCGACGTTCCTGATCCCATCCCTCTTATTCCGGAGCTGACCAACGCCAGCGCGACGAGATCCAATCATTGGGCCCGGGTCGGCGAGCGTCGCTATCTCGCGAGAACTCTTTCCGAGGGTGAGATCTGGTTCGGAACGGCGCAAGGATTCGATAATGCCGCCCTCAACGGGGCCAGAAAGGACGACGAGCTTCGGCGCCACAAGTCCTCTCCGGGGCAGACCGTCAGCGTGGTTGGTCCCACGAGCGAGGCGATCACCCCCTTAAGCGACCTCCGCTACACTCGGACTTCTATGCCGTACTGGCTGTCCTCATGGTCCACGGAATTGGACCTTCGCCTCATCGGAGAATTCGCGGAAGGCGGAACTGGCGTCGATACATGTATCGTTATCTGGAACCCGGAGGAGTTCGACGAGCGGCTGGCGACAGCAATTCAGCGAAGTCACCCGACTTGGCAGTACGCGGCGCTGCCGATCCAGTACATCGACGAATACGAGATGCTCTCAAGCGACCGCAGGCCCGTCAGCGCGACAAAGGATTTCACCTTCGCGCGGCAGCGCGAGCTAAGGCTGGGGCTTCGGAAACGGTCGACAAATCAAGTCGACGGGTTCTCGGTGATATCGCCGGGATGTATGACGAATCTGGCGCGAAACTCGGTGGTGTCGGTCCGGCAAGCCTGAGAACCCATGCATAGCGGCGACTGCGTGCGCGCACATCATAGCTTATTCCATCGATCAAAATCGGATTGCGGTGATCATGTTATAAGGACCGCAGCTTCGTACAATCGGCATCAGAGCCAGGATCATAGCGTCGAGAGGCAAACGGCGGTCGGATGCCGTTAAGGCACCTTGTGTCTGGCGCTTAGTCGCGAGCTTCCGGCCGCCTATCGTAAAACCGGAAATTTCAGACAGACGATTGGAGATCGCTATGACCGACACCGCAGTCGCCGCAAGGCCTGCCGCCCGCGCCCGCACCTACTCGAGCTTCCCGGACGAAGCGGTTCGCCAGATCTCCGGAGCTTTGACGCAGCTCCTTTCCGACATGTTCGCCCTCTATGTGAAGACGAAGAACTTCCATTGGCATATCAGCGGCCCCCACTTCCGTGACTATCACCTGATGCTTGACGCGCAGGGTGCCGAGATCTTCGCGACTACGGATCAACTTGCGGAGCGGGTGAGGAAGGTGGGTGGCACAACCCTACGCTCCATCGGCCACATCGCAAGCCTGACCCGCATTGCGGATAACGACGAGAACCATATGTCGCCGCAGGCGATGCTCACCGAACTTCTCGAAGACAACAAAGCCTTGGTTCAGGCCCTTCGCGACGCCCGTTCGGTTTGCGACGATCATGGCGACGTCGCCAGCGTCGGCATCCTTGAGGGCTGGATCGACGAGGGCGAAGAACGCCTCTGGTTCCTCTTCGAAATGTCCCAGGCATGATATCGTTTAGGCGGGCTGCGTTCGCGACCCGCCTAAACGGCTATGAGACCAAGATTCAGATCCATGGCGATCCCGGATAGCGTCTGTGCGATCGCCTCGAATTGGTCGCCCCTCGGGTCGCTACGCCGCCAGGCGAGCCCGATCGTCCTCGAATAGACGTCGACGGGGAGCGGCGAATACGAAATCGGATCGGCTTTCGCAGTGGCTAGCTTGGGCACAAGCGTCGAGCCCTCACCAGCCGCCACCATGTATTTCAGCGTTTCGAGACTGGTGCCATGGCGGTTCGAGCGTTCGGTAAACGCACATGCCTCCAGGGCCTGTTGACGCAAGCAATGCCCCTCCTCCATCAGCAAGCGCTCGCTGGCGGGCATCGTCTCCCAAGTCTGTCCACCGTTACGAATCGCGGGCCTGTCTGCAGGCGACGCCATGAGAAATGGCTCCTGGAAAAGTGCTCGGGAATCCATCCAGCTTTCGTTTTGTGGCAACGACACCAGTATCGCGTCCACCTCTCCGTCCTCGAGCTTTGCCAGAAGATCGGCTGTCAGCCCCTCGCCCAGAACGAGCGACAGACCAGGATACGTTCTTCGTAGATCAGGCAGAACGCGAGGAAACAAGTAGGGGCCGAGTGTGGCGATGGCCGAAAGATGCAGTGGGCCCGTGAAAGGCTCGGACGTCTGCTTGGTGAGGTTCAACATCGTGCGGGCCTCCGCCAGCACGCGCCTGGCCTGCTCGATGAAAGCCTGCCCTCGCTTAGTGATCAGTACCCGGCGAGTTGTTCGTTCGAACAGGGACACACCCAGTAAGTCTTCCAGCTTCCGGACTTGCGTCGACAGCGATGGCTGAGAGACGTTGCACCGGTCTGCGGCCTTGACGAAGCTCCCTTCGTCGGCGATGGCGACAACGTACTCCAAGTCTCTCAGCGAAAGACTCCCAGTGCTCATGGAATTCGGCGCCATCCTGTATACTCCTTGAAGTCCCTGCATCGGCCGAAGGACCGAAGGCCGAGGCAGGGATACCCTATGCATGGCGCGAGAGCCAGTTTTCAACCACCTCTGACAGCCGCTCGCCAATCTCCTCGCCCTTCAGTTCGTCAAGCATTTCAGCGACGAAGCCGTGTACGAGAAGCGCCCTAGCCTTCCGTTCCGGAATTCCGCGGGCCATAAGGTAGTAGAGGTGGTTTGCATCGATGTCTGACACGGTAGCTCCATGGCCGCATTGCACGTCGTCAGCAAAGATTTCAAGCTCGGGTTTGGCCGAGAACTGGGCGTCGTCCGACAACAGAAGTGTATTGCAGGACATCTTTGCGTTTGTCTTCTGCGCGTCCGGGGCGACGCGGACCATACCCTGGAAAACCCCGTGAGCCTTGTCCAGGACAACGCTTCGGTTGATCTCGATCGATGTGGTATTGGGAACCGCGTGGTCGAGCATCAGCGTGGTATCGCAATGCGAGTCGCCCGCCAACAGATTGATACCGCGTACCTGCAGATCTGCGCCCTGCCCGCCGACTCGAACCCGCAGTTCCTGTCTGACAAGCTTTCCGCCGGCGTTGACCACATAGATCGTCAACTTGGCATTCTTGCCAAGGTCGACGCGCAGCTGCGCCAGATGGCTATCCCTATCGCCCTGTTGCTGGAGAACGACCCAGACGACTTCCGCCTCTTCCTGAACCCTGAGCTCGCTCACAGTAGTGACGAAAGCATCGGCGTCCGAAACGTTGGCGTGGCGTTCGAGAATGGTGGCATGCGCGCCGCGGCCGACCTCGACACGGGTCCGTGCGTGAAAGCTCCCGCCTCCATGCTGATGCTGGAGCTCGATGGGGGCCGTCAGCCTGGTGTAGTCCTCGATCCAGATGGTCTGTCCGCTGCCTGCGAAGCTGCCGTTGACCTGCCCGATGAAGTCGTCGTCGCCGATCGCGAACAGGGAACCGCTTGCAGAACCATCGAGAAGCTCGGTCTGGAGCGGCTCGCTCTCCATCTCGTTGCTGATACCGATCTCGAAGGTCCGGTCGCCGAAGATGGAAAATGAGCTCGACCCTTCGACCAGCGGAGCCAGGATTGGCACGGCCTCGACGGCGACAGGCGGAATGACCGTCAGCAACCTCTTCAAGTCCGTATAGTGCCAGGATTCGCTCCTGCGGGTGGGAAAGCCATTTTGGACAATTTCGCCGAACAAAGTCCGTCGGGCCTGGGAAACATCGGCACTCTCGACGGTCATGACGGCTTGGTGATTGAATGCGTCCACCAGAGCCCTTTCGGCTCCGGTGACCTGCGGTCTGATCTGCATATTCATGTTATCGCTCCTTAAGCAGCGGCGCCGATGACATCGGCATAGCCATGGGCTTCCAGCTCATGTGCGAGGTTCTTGTTGCCCGTCTTGATGACCTGTCCCTTGTAGAGAACATGGACCGTGTCGGGCACGATATAGTCCAGCAGGCGCTGGTAGTGCGTGATGACGATCGTCGCGCGATCCGGCGAGCGCAGGGCGTTGACACCATTGGAGACGATTTTCAGTGCGTCGATGTCCAGGCCGGAGTCGGTCTCGTCGAGGATGCAGAGCTTCGGCTGCAGGAGCGCCATCTGCAGGATTTCAGCCCGCTTCTTTTCGCCGCCGGAGAAGCCAACGTTCAGGGGCCTCTTCAACATGTCCGTGTTGATCTGCAATTTCTCGGCCGCCTGCTTCACTCGGCGCATGAATTCCGGCGTGGACAGCTCCTCCTCGCCGCGCGACTTGCGCTGCTCGTTCATTGCGACCTTCAGGAACTGCATCGTGGCGACGCCCGGGATTTCCACCGGATACTGGAAGGCAAGGAAAACACCCTTTGCCGCACGCTCTGCGGCGTCGAATTCCAGGATGCTTTCGCCGTTATAGAGGATGTCGCCTTCCGTGACTTCGTAGTCGTCCCGTCCCGAGAGGATATAGGAGAGCGTCGACTTACCGGAGCCATTAGGCCCCATGATTGCGGCCACCTCGCCAGCCTTGACCGTCAGGTTCAGACCGCGGATGATCTCGGTGCCGTCTTCGGCAATGCGTGCGTGCAGATTTCTGATTTCCAACATTTTCGTGTTCCTTGACTATTTGGGACGGCGCTGGCCATCGACGACGCGGGCTTCAGCCGACGCTGCCTTCGAGCGATATGCTGATAAGTTTCTGGGCCTCGATGGCGAATTCCATCGGAAGCTCTTGTAGGACTTCCTTCACGAAGCCATTGACGATCAAAGCGATTGCAGCTTCCGTGGGGATGCCGCGCTGAAGGCAGTAGAACAGCTGGTCCTCCGATATCTTCGAAGTCGTCGCTTCGTGTTCGAACTGCGCGGAGGAATTGTTCGCTTCGATGTAGGGCACGGTGTGCGCGCCGCATCGATCACCGATCAGAAGCGAGTCACACTGGGTGAAGTTTCTCGCATTGACGGCCTTTCGATGTGCGGAGACCTTTCCGCGGTAGGTATTCTGCGAGACGCCGGCGGCGATGCCCTTCGAGACAATACGGCTCGACGTGTTCCTGCCGAGATGGATCATCTTCGTGCCGCTGTCGATCTGCTGATGCCCGTTCGACACGGCGATGGAATAGAACTCGCCTCTGCTTTCATCGCCGCGCAGAATGCAGGACGGATACTTCCATGTGACGGCCGAACCCGTCTCCACCTGGGTCCACGAGATCTTGGATCGGTCCCCGCGGCAGTCGCCACGCTTCGTCACGAAATTGAAGACGCCGCCATTTCCTTCCGAGTCGCCCGGATACCAGTTCTGGACGGTTGAATACTTGATTTCCGCGTCTTCCATCGCGACCAGCTCGACAACAGCCGCATGCAGCTGGTTCTCGTCGCGCTGCGGTGCCGTGCAGCCTTCCAGATACGAAACGTAGGCCCCCTTCTCGGCGATGATCAGGGTTCGCTCGAACTGGCCCGTTCCCTTCTCGTTGATACGAAAGTAGGTGGACAGCTCCATAGGGCAGCGAACGCCCTCTGGTACGAATACGAACGATCCGTCGGTGAAGACCGCGGAGTTGAGCGTCGCATAGTAGTTGTCAGTCATGGGAACGACGGAACCCATGTACTTTTTGACCAGCTCCGGATGTTCGCGAATTGCCTCCGAGATCGACATGAAGATAACGCCGGCTTTCTTCAGCTCTTCCTTGAACGTCGTGACCACGGAAACGCTATCGAAAACCGCATCGACGGCGATCTTCGAGCTCTGAACGCCAGCAAGTATTTCCTGTTCCCGGAGCGGGATGCCCAGCTTCTCGTAGACCTTCAGCAGTTCGGGATCGACGTCGTCGATGGATTTCGGACCAGGCGTGCTCTTCGGCGCGGCGTAGTAGTAGATTTCGTCGAAGTTGACCTTGGGGTAATCGATGCGCGCCCAGTCGGGCTCGTCCATTGTACGCCAGCGGCGGTACGCTTCCAGGCGGTTTGCCAGCATCCAGTCCGGCTCGTTCTTCTTTGCCGATATGAAGCGGATAATGTCTTCCGAGAGGCCGAGCGGAGCCTTGTCCATCTCGATTACGGTCTCGAACCCATATTTGTACTGGTCTATGTCGATCTCGCGTACGCGGTCGACGGTCTCTTGAACAGCTGGCATCTTTAAACTCCCTTGTCTGTTGGGAGATTTATGCCAGACGCCAATTAATAGGTGAAATACATATTGCGCAATCTATTAATAGAGACAGCCTAATAATATCGACAGATTGGATTGGCACAGTTCGCGAAGCCCGCAGGCTCGAAATTACTTTCTGAGAAGGTTGAAGGAGTAAGCACACATTACAAACGCTATTGCCAGCAGGGTGGCCGCTCCGATTGCCGCACCGTTTGCAGCAAAAGCAGTCGCCAATGCGCCGCCGCCGGCGCCGCAACAAAAGCTGAACGAGACGGCGGCAAATTTCCTTGACTGCTCAAGATGTGCTTTGTCGCCGTGCTGACTGAAGCCGTTGAACAGCGACTCTGTGGCTCGACGAAGATTCCCGGTTGCGATCACTGAGTTATAGGACCATTGCTCTAGCTTGGTGAAGATTGAGCTCTGAACCGAAGCCACGAACGAGACCGCCAGGATGATCGGTGTATCCGGAAAGCCTCGCGGCAGAAAGGCAACGGCGAGCAGGACGGCAATTTCAAGCCCAAGGCTGATCAAGCCGATCCATTCTTCGCCCTTTGGTGAAGCTAGGTTTCGTACCCAGAATGCTGCTAGCACGCCGAAAAAGAAGGCGATGATCGGCATGAGATGTCGAACGGCCTCCGACCATTGCCCTGTCGCGACGTTGATGCCTAAAGCGTGTCGCGCCAAACCAGATTCGGGATTTCCAAATCAGTTGATCCGTGA
>NZ_JBMDKV010000029.1:0-49106 GCF_057809895.1 Rhizobium sp. FG113
CTCTTCTTGCCTCAAAATTAGGAAAGAAGGTGTCTACAAATCTCGGGGCTATTCAATACGAAGGGTTCCTACGGCTGGAGCTTCTATCTGCCGTCGGACTGGAACCCAACCGATCTCTGCGAGATCGTCATGGGACAGTTCCACCAGGAAAATCAGTTCAACCCGGCCTTCCAGTTCTTCTATCAAAGCCACGGCGGTGGGCTACAGGTTAAGAGCCGGGTCGACACGAACAACGGAACTTTCGGCAAGGACGTCCGGACAATCATACCGGAAAAGGATCTTCGCGGCAGATGGCACGACATCCGGGTTGAAGCCTACTGGCGAAATCGAGACGATGGCTACTTTAAGGTATACGCAGACGGGAATCTCGCCTACGACTTCAAGGGTCGTACGACGATTGCGAAGCGTGTCTTCTATAAGCTTGGCATCTATCGGTTGTCTGCAACTGCGGCATCCCCGACACTTGTCATGTACTACGACGGTATCTGGCGGAAGTGACGGCCAATCGCTCCGATCCCTAGATCCAGTTCGAGGTCGTGACCGACGACTGTCCGGTCGCGTACCGAGCCGGATGCGTTAACGTATCGGCAAGGTCGCGAAGTCAACTCCAGGCGTCCTCCCGGAACTCTACCGGGAGACAAGCATTGAACTGCATACGCCCTTTCTTGGATTATCATGATGCCCGTTAGCAATATAACCCGGCTCCCTCGACCGGACCTCTCTCCACAGGATCGCGTAGAGCTGTTCGACAACGCATTCGAGGCCACTCTGATCGGCCTCGCACTACTGGATCGTGCTGGTATCGTCATTAAGGCCAACCGCGCTCTGGCGGCGATGCTTGGCTATAGCGCCTCGTCCTTGGCTGCCATCGAATTGTCGTCGTTGACGGCCTCGTGCTCGGAGGATCGAGAGACCGACATGCTGTCTGAAATCCTGGAAGGCAGGCGGGGCAGCTACAAGGTCGAAAAGCACTACCTCCGCGCTGACGGCACCAAACTAGAAGCATGCTTGACGATGACGGCCATGCGTCGAAAGGACGGCGAACTTGTCCGGCTTCTGGCGCAGGTTGAGGATGTCGGCGATGATCGTCGCGTCGAGCGCGAAATAGCCGAGCGGAACGCGCAGCTTGAGCTTGCGATGGAGGCGGTTCGCGGAGGCTTCTGGCACATGGACGTTGGGACAAACGCCTTCATCACCTCGGAAAGGCTGGCTTGCTTTATCGGCGGTCCCCAAGCTGCTCAAATGGACCTCGAAGTCTCATGGCGAAGATCTACACAGAAGATCGCGTTGCAGCCGACCTTACGCCGCTTCTGGAAGGAGCCGTCGATAAGTCTATCGCAGAATATCGCCTCGACACATTTGAAGGTCTGCGCTGGATGCGCTGCGACCGGAGACTTCTTCGGGATAGAGATGGACGACCATTTCGGATCGTCGGAGTAGTCATCGACTTCACTGCGGAACACGCGCGCTTGGAGCAGACTGAACTCCAAGCGGAAACCGGCTCCTTGACCGGGTTAGCAAATCGTCGCGGCCTCCATCGGGCTTTCAATCGGCTTGAGGCTTCCGCCGCATGTGGGCTCCTCGCCATCGATCTCGACGATTTCAAGGAAGCAAACGACCGTTTCGGCCACGCTGCCGGAGATGCCGTGCTGGTTGAAGTGGCGACGCGGTTGAGGAGCGCGGTTCGGACTGAACACACCGTTGTCCGAACGGGTGGCGACGAGTTTGCGATCCTGGTCGAAGGCGGCGAGAATGTCGTGATGGAGATAGCCGAACGCGTGGTGCTTGAATTGGAGCTGCCGGTGGAACTCACCGAAGGCGTCGTTCAAGTCTGTGGAAGCGTTGGCGGAACGTGGACCCAGCCGAAGCCTCGCTCAATCGAGAGGATATTGGCTCGAGCTGATGGGCTTCTTTATCAAGCCAAAGCGTCCGGAAAAAACATGTACCTGGTTGCGCCCCTTGAGTAGGGCGGCGAAGCGTTGCTCAGGATCCACGGGGCGAGGCATCCTCGGTCCCGTGCGCGACCGCAATTGCTTCGACTTCGACAACGAGATCGGGGTGGACCAGGCCGGACGCTATTACAAGCGTTGAGGCAGGCTTTTGGCACCCGAGATGAGCCTTCCGGACCTCCGCAAATTCCGGAGAATCATCACGGTTTGTCAGGAAAACTGTCGTCTTGAGCAAGTTCTCGAAGCCCGTGTTTGCCTCGCGCAATACTTAGCAAAGACTGCATTTGACCGATCTCTTATTCCTTGAAGTCTGTCCACGGGGTTTGATGAATTCGCATTGATCTCCCTCCACCTTCGAATTGGCGCCGGGCGGAAAGCGAGCATAGCGATATCACGATGGGAGGCCATCTTGCGACAGCCTCCCCGACGTGCCCGAGCGCCACCTTCATCGAACGTGACAGGCCATGCGAGCGACATTTCGTGATGACTCCCTTGGAAGCCGAACCTGGGCAAAGCGCTCCCGCGTCGCCTACGCTGACGCCACGAGAAAGAGGTTAACCCCCGTGGCATCTGCTCGGACTTCGACTTTTTCCGGATTGAATCCTGCAGATACCGCCATCCGGATCATGTCGTCCTCGGAGCGATGGATGAGGAACCAGTTACCTACAGCCTCGACATAAGATCGCGAAGAATGCATGTGGCTGAAATTTCCAACTACCGCATGACCGCCAGGCTCCAGCATCGACAGGAAGCGCTTTAGGAGGAAGGTCGCCGTCTTGTCATTTAGGTAATCGAAGAGGCCGGACGACCAGATGAGATCGAAACTGTTGTTCGGACGCCATCTAAGAGCATTGTGGCATACGAATTCGAGGGAATGAGTAGCTTCTCGGCGATATGCCGACAGGTTGGCGGCTGCGCGCGAGATTGCGTTCATGTCGTTGTCGAGCAGGACTACGGTGCTCGGACCCGACGACGACTGGAGAATGGGCCTCACATCGAGACCGGGGCCGCAACCAACCGACAGCAACGACGCGGGACGGTGTTCGTCGCAGAGCGTTCCAAGCATCGCTGCGCGATTTCTCACGGCGTCGGTGGCAGGTGCTGTGTGGAAGAACGCGTCCCACCGGGAGAGGGTCGGATCAGCAGATGTGGTGCGGTTGTAGATGCGCTCGATGATCTCGAAGTCGCCGGAATAGCCGTGGGGTTTCAACCGGGCGAACCCTTGCATGCTTGCCGTCGTGCCGAAAACGTCCCAGTGTGCATTGAGCAGGGCTTGGAAGCGGTCGTTGTGCGCCTTCCTTACGGCCAGCCCGCTTTGAACGGCGAACTCTTCAGCATGAAGGACGTCCAGCGCGCGGGCGACGACGCCATATTGCTCTGCAGTTGGCCCTCCGGCGAGAATGACGTCTTCAAGTTGGTCAGCTGCATCGTTGGCGTTCACTTCGATCTCCGTTGGCGTATGGCTGGCGGCCGACTTTGCCTCGGAGAAAATGGCTGCACATGCTCCAACTGGAGGAGGCGGTGACGAAAAGAGAACGGCCTAGCTGCCGAGCAAAAGGGTAGCCAGAGCGACCTGAGAGTTCACGCCCAGTTTCAAGTAGACGCTCCTGAGATGCGTCCGCACGGTTTCGTATCCGATCTGAAACGCCGTGGCTGTCTGTCTTGGGGTGTTGCCGGACGCGACACTAAGAGCCACCTTGATCTCGGTGGCGGTTAGCTTGGAGTTTTCCAAGAACGATCTTTGGCGATCCTTCAGCGTCGCGAAGGTAGGTTCCACGATGACGGCTACGGTTGGCCCCTCGAGAAATTCGGTGAACCTGCTGGACTGCAGTCTAACGACCGTGATGCGGTAAGTGGTTTGACCGCTATCGTCTCGAACGAACGATGTCTTGGGCAGGGCATATTGGCCACCGCGGACAAGGAGCAACTCCAGCGCTGCCGCCGACCGCTCACATCTGATCGAGACTCTCCCGTCCGGTGCTACACACACCGGAAAGCCAGAGCCGAGCATTGGCTGCGCCGCTTGGTTCGACCAACGGAGCCGACGTCTTTCGGAGACATAGAGCAAACCTGCCCCGATGCTGTCGAACAGGCCTTTTGCGCCAATAGCTTCCGGCGCAACGACGTCGCGCTTGCGGATGAAGTCGAATGCTCGCTTCAGGTGAGGGGAGAGCAAAGTGTAACGCTCGGCCGCAGTCCGATTGGTTTCAGGATTTGATGACGAGGTCGCTGGCGACAGGATGAACGTCCGAGTCTCCTCTCGGATAATGGAGACGCCCACACTCGTTTCGCATCCGGCCTGCCGCTTGAGCCAGTCATTGTAGAACTCCGACTTTACCAGGTCCCGACGCGCGAAGATCTCGTCGCCACAGAGACCCTGACCGACGGGCACTCGGTTCATCCGCGGAATCCAAGGGTTCACCGCCGCGTAGTGACTGCTGAAATCCGCGACCTCAGCATCAGTGAAGCCAGAAATGAACGGAACGTGCGCGACCGGAGATGCCAGATCATGGTAGTGCAAAGCCGCCTTGCCATCCGGTGAAGTTTTGGCAACCGCATCGAGAAACGACTGCCAGTCGCATTCGCCGAACAGGCTTCCATAGATCATGTCTGTCAGATGCGATGTCGTCTCCGCTGCCTGCATGCAATTCCCCGGTGCATGGTGAAAGGTGAGTTCTCGCACTATGCGCGAGTGGCCGCCAGTACTGAAATTGTTGAGGCTTTGTGCCGTGTCGGGCACTTCCTCTCCTCCAAGTGGAGGAGGCTGATGCCGGGTTGCACCGTAAATTACCGTGAAGCACCAATCTGCTGGCCGCCGTCACCAGGCATGCCAAGGGGATGGCAAGCTACGACGTCGAAGCCGGGGCTGCCGGGTCGTCGAAATCGCGATAACGGCCTTCCTCGCTGGCACTCAGCTCATATCGGGATCCACCCTGATCTCTGACCACGAGAATCCCGCGATCACAAAGCTCATTGATCAGCGCTCGCACCTCAGAGAACGGAAGGGCTACACCCATTGAAATCTCCTCAGTCGATGAGCCGGGATGCCTTTTGACATATCGCCGCACGAACATCTGATGCACGCTCAACCTCGGCTTCAGTTCATAGTAGCCGCTGGAAATCCTCTCACCGTCGCGCCGATGTCGCTCAACGATTTCACCCGCTGCCCAGTCGCCAAGTTCATGGAGCCACTCAAGCAGCCGACGCGCACGCTCGACCTCTTCAACGGGAAGGTCTTTTTCGGATAGGTAGTATGCGGCCACGCCATTTGTGACGATTTTCTCATTCGCACATCCATCATGAACAAGAGCGGTAGGCGGATCATTCGTGGTGACGACATTTCGCCAGCCGGAAAGCTTCACCAGCTTCTCGAAGCTCCATGTTTGATTGATGGTGCCAATCATAGCTTCCGCCCGAGTTGAGTTCTGACCCGACATCCTTCCAAGGATCGGCGCGCCTGTTAAACCACTCGCGTCCATCAGACACCCTAATCCATTGGAACAACTTAAGCATCTGCAGGTTTGCCACGCTCCAACAACATAGGAGACAAACATACATGGTGACTATGGTGGGTAACGAGTCCGACATCAAGGATCTGGTCAAGAATCTTCTCTATCTGGAATATGATGCAATCGCCGCCTACGATTCCTGCATCGAGCGTTTGGACAGTCGGGAACTGGCCAGCCAGATTGCGGTCTTCAAGGAGGACCATCTCGAGCATGTCCGGGTCCTCACGGAGATGGCCCGCGAGCTGGGTATTGAGGCGCCGACGGAAGGCGACATGAAGCAGATGCTGACGACAGGCAAGATTGCGCTCGCCGACATGATGGGCGACGCTGCCATCCTCAAGGTGATGAAGACCAACGAGGACGACACGGTCACCGCATACGAGCGAGCCGCCCGCCACGAGGATGCGATTCCGGCGTCGAAGGCCTTTTTTATGAAGGCCCATCAGGATGAGGAGAAGCATCGCGCTTGGATGGAAACGACCGCGAAGACGCTCTGATCTCGAAGAACGGTCGCCGACACATCATTTACGGGCAACACCCAAACCAAAGATTGTCGGCTTCGCCGCGAAATGATTTCGCGAGCGCTGGACATCCGGGTGAACAAGGGCGCTCCCATAACGGGTTGAGCGCCCTTGGTTTGTAGAGAACCTTCCACCAATCCGCCAGCTTTCGGATCAGCGTCGCCTGCCGGATATGGTCTCGCTCCCCCGCTTCTGAGATCCAAAAAATTTCACGAAGGCTCTTGAATCGCAAAAACGCCGAAACCAGATTTTTGCCCGCCAGTCGCCACAGAGGGACTGGTGATACCGGGAGGTCCCACGTGGCATCCCCAATCCATCTCGCTTTACGGAGGATTTGGCTATGAGAAACGAATTCGACTTCGCCCCATTCTATCGATCCAGCATCGGTTTCGACCGGGTATTGAACCTACTCAACAATTCGCAGCGGCCTCAGGCGGTTGATGCATGGCCGCCGTACGACATCGTCAAGTCCGGCGACAGCGACTATCTCATAACAATGGCGGTCGCAGGCTTCTCTGAGGCCGACCTCGAGATCACGCAGGAACGCAATGTGCTTGTGGTGAAGGGCAGGAAAGACGACGCATCGGAAGGCGAGTACCTTCATCGCGGCATTGCTGGACGGTCCTTCGAGCGCAAGTTCGAGCTCGCCGACCACGTCCGTGTCGAACAGGCGTCACTTAAGAATGGCTTGCTCAATGTTGAACTGCGCCGCGAGATCCCTGAAGCGATGAAGCCGCGGAAGATTGCAGTCGGCAACAGCCCGGAGACGCAGGCTCCGCTGCAGATCGAAGCCAAGAAAAAAGTCGCCTGATATCATGGTAGGGAGGACGGTGGAGGGCTGCGCGCACTCCACCGTAGGTATCGAGTATGCGTCACATCAACGTTCAGAAGCCCGTCGGCTTCGACCAGCACGATCTTAAAGTCTGTCAGCCTGTCTTCGACTGGATCCTTGAGGAGGGGAAGATCTCGAAGGGGTCGGAGGAAGCTGACAGAGTGGCGAAGATCGTCGTCGATCTCTACAGACAGGGGGTTCGCGAGCCGCACCAGCTGATGTCTATGGTCGCTGCGGCGAGGGAATTTTTGACTGAGCATTAGGACGCCAGCATGCTCATGCTGGCGTCTTGGTGAGCTACTAGATGGTCCGCGTAGTGCAAGATATTGTTGGCGTGTTGAGTAACGGCTAGCCAACCTATAGTGCAGCTGCCCCAACGGACGTCGGGGCAGGCAAGGCGAGCCTGCGAATTGTCGTCATCGCTGACGATCCTATCCCAATTTCGGTTAACGCGGCATCGTGGGCGGCCATATCCGGGACGGGCGGCGGGCAAGAAGCAGAATACGAATGTCGCCGAAGTGCGTGTCGTTCGCAAAGTAGATCATGGCACAAGAGATGGTGCCGACAGATCGGCCGCCAAGGGGCGGCGTGCTGAGCGACAGTCGCAAGTCGTAGAAACTTGTCGCCAACCTACTCAGGACAATGGCAAACTTCGGAAGTGTGACGTTTAATTCCTGAGCGAGATAGCGATGACTACCGACGAAAACGGCGACCTTTCCCGTGACGGGGCTCATGCCCGCTATCAGCCACGCTGCCGTGCGGCCCTTCTTAATGCAGTCATTGCCTACATAGGCTGCGCGGGCTATCGTAGATTTCGACAATCTTGAGTGTCTGCTGACTGTCAGTGCCAGGTGTCGAGGAGCGGCTCATCGTCAAAGTTACCGTTGCTCATGGCGTCGTACGCGTTGACGCTCCGACCGCCACACGGGTGCCGAATGCCGTCAGCTGCACCATGACCTCCTTTGCGCGGTCGACGGCTTCGTCCTCGTTGGCAGCATGGCCATCCGATACCTTGATCGAGACTTCCTCGCCGTCGTCGCCGAGGAAGTCGACGCGCCAGCCTGTCGTTTCGTGTGGGACCTTGGTTTCCAGCAAATGCATGTCATCCAGCCTTTTTGCCCTTGAGATCTGCCTCCACCGACTTCCGCAGCGCATCCATGATGTTGACGACGTTGCTTCTCGCTGGGGCTTCCGCCTTGCTGCCCTTGGCTACCTTCTTGGGCTTGAGCGCCTTCTTCTTCTCCTCGATGAGCTTCAGCAGGCTGATCTGGATCGGGTCGCTGACCATCTCCGGCGACCAGTGAGCAGACTTCTGCTTGATCAGCTTCTGCACGAGCGGCACTAAGTCGGGATCGGCTTCGTCCTCGATGTCTTCGAAATAGCTCTCTTCCGGCCGCACCTCGTCGCCGAACCGGAGCGACCAGAGAACGATGCCCTCGTCACGCGGCTCCAGAATGACGGCACGCTCGCGGCGGCCCATGACCAGCTTCGAAACGCCGACGACGCCATCGGACTTCATGGCGTCTCGGATGACTGCAAAGGCCTCGTTTCCAACGGCATCATCCGGCATGAGGTAATGCGGCTTCTCAAGGTAGATCCATTCGATGCTGTCAGCCGGGACAAACTTCTCGATGTCGATGGTCTTAACGGTGTCCAATGCGACGCGATCCAAATCATCCTCGGTGAGGATGATATAATCGTTCTCGCCGCGCGCGTATCCTTTGGCTTCGTTCTCATCCTTGACGGGCTTCCCGGTGACGCTGTCGACGTACTGGGAGACGACGCGGTTTCCGGTATCCTTATTCAGCGTGTGGAAGCGAACTTTCTCGCTCTCGCTAGTCGCCGGGGTCATAGCGACAGGGCAGGTGACGAGGGACAGTTTCAGATAGCCTTTCCAGTAGTACTTGGGCGCCATGACTATCTCCCTCAGCTTGCCTTGCGACGCGGAGCGGCTCCGGAGGAGGCGGCCTTCGACGCCACCCCGCGCGCGGCGCGCTGCCGACCAGTGCCCTGATTGGCATTGGCGGCGGTGCGTTTCGTTTTGGGCTCGACGTGGGCGCCAGCCTTCAGCAGGCCAGCGCTTTCGCGGAGAGCCGCCAGCAGATCGTTCGGCTTGGAGACCTCGACCTTCTTCGGCTTCGGAAGCGACTTGCCTTCGATCTTCGCCTTCACCAGCTCGGCGAGGGCCGCTTCGTACCGATCGTCAAAGGTGGCCGGGTCGAACTCGCCCTTCTTCGTGCCGATGATATGCTTTGCGAGATCGAGCATCTCGCCCTCGATCTTCAGCTTCGGCATTTCCTCGAAAGCCTTCTTCGACGAGCGGACTTCGTAGTCGTAATTGATCGTGGTGGCGATCAAACCCTTGCCGTGTGGACGTATGAGAACCGTCCGCATCCTCCGAAAGAGGACGGCGCGGGCGATTGCCGCAACCTTCGACTTCCTCATACTGTCTCGCAGTGCCACGAAGGCGTCGCCGCCCATCTTGTCCGGGGTCAAATAATAGGGCTTGTCGAAATAGACGTCGTCAACTTCCGAGCAGGGGATGAACGCTTCGATCTCCAATGTCTTGTTGCTCTCTGGGATCGTCGCCGCGACCTCTTCCGGATCGATGATGATGTACCGGCCGTTTTCGATCTCGAAGCCCTTGGTCTGCTTCTCCTTCGGAACGGCATCCTCGGTCTCGCTGTCTATGAAGACGCGGTTGACCCGGTTCCCCGATGCTTTGTTGATCGTAGTGAAGGTGATGCGTTCAGAGGTGCTGGCCGCCGTATAAAGCGCCACGCCACAGCTCACTTCGCCGAATTTGAGGAAGCCCTTCCATTGGGCGCGATGTCCCGATGCCATACGCTTTACTCCGAATCACTAGCCTGCGACTCAAGACGTGCGGCGGTGATTCGTTCCGACTCAAAGCGAATCATTTTTCAATGGGTTACGGAATCGCGCTAAGAGATTGATTCAGACGCTTGCTTTGCGATTGCAAAATTTACGTCGACCCGATTTTCCGCCTTGGGAAGGCTCCAAGGAGGAACCACGGAATCTGTCGCACGTTGCTCGACTACCAATTCATCAGCTCTGTCGAGGCGCCCATGTCAAAGGCTCAGGAAGACCATCTTTTGATGTGAAAAGCGGTCAGCGCTTGGTACCGACATTACGGGGTAGTGTGGGATGACCGCGCTTCATCCTTCCTTTGCGATGCGGCGATTGAACTCTACGACAACGGATGCCGCTCGGCCGAGATGATGGCCGCCACCTTGATTTCGACATACGTCGGGATCGCGGGGACGCGTGTGAATGCGCCGTCGTCGGACAGCACGCATTAGCCCTCGGGCGCACCACTATGCACGTCTTACCTTGCTTCCGGAACAGATTGAATCCCTGCAAGTTGATCCGGTAATCGAAACGGGAGAAGACAAAGATGGCAACGACATCGAGAGGCCGCGCACAGGATCGCGCTCGCGTCGCCGCAGGGGAGGATCAAGAGGTGAAGTATGAGGCCAAGAAGGCCGAAGCAGAACTCTATAAAAAATGAAAGCCGTCAATGACTTTCGCAGACTTCCGCCAATCGAACGGCGCGCTGTCCTAGAAGGACTGGCCACCACGCTTGCGGACACGGCAGCGTTGGCGGCTTCCGAGGGCGAGGACGCACTAGAGATGGTGATGCGTTCGGTTGGATTGGCGTTACGGGAGGTGGCAGACGACCTTGCTGCTTCCGACACTGCTCTTGCCGAGGATGTGGCTGTCCGCGCGATGAGCCTGATTATGACGTTCCATGCCAGGCATACGCATTTGCTAGCTGAGCCGACGCTACACTGAATGATAGGGAGGTGGCGAAGGGTCAGCTTTGGGGAGACACGCCCTTCGCCTGTCGCTCGAGTGTATCCAGAAACTCCCAAGCGACCGCCTATGCTAACTCAACTTCGACCGACAGCAAGACGCAGATGCCGCAAAAACGCCCGAGACTTCAGGCAATTAGCGTTCACATACGTAGTGCAAAAGGCACATGTCGATCACGCCGAAAGCGACGGCTAACTACCACTTGAGCAAGCTCTGAAGGTTCAAAACTTGTAGCCCACCTGGATCCCGGCGCGTGTCATGCCGCTATTGGGACCATCGCACAGGTTGGCGTGCGAGGAGTGAGCGACCTGTGCGATGACGTTCCAGTGCGCGTCAAAGCGATAGCCCGCACCGACATACTCATGGAACATGAAGTGACAGCCGAGCTCCGGGCCGTCCTTGGCATAGTCAAGGTTACCATTGTGCCAGACGCCGCCGAAACCTGCCTCGGCAAAGACCTTCTCGTTGAAATTGACGGTCCATGATAGGCCGCCAAAGACTTGGGTGGCTTCACCCGAGGTGCCGATCGAGGTGCCGAGGTTAATGCGCGGGCGGGCGAGCGTCTGCTTCCAGTTGGTTGCCGTATTCTGACCAAATGGATCGAAGAAGACCGTGACTTCGGGGAAGACGCCATCTTCGTGGCTGTGCCCACCCTGAACGGATGCAGAAGCGCCAAAGCGCAATTCATCAAAGATCTTTTCATCCGCATAAGCTGCCACGGAGGTAACGAAGATGCTGGCCAGTCCTGCCGCCATTAGAGTCGCGCGGCCAGTCAATTCCATTATGTTCGATGCCACTGCCTTTAGTCCCTCGCGAATCATCTTAGAGGATTGGTAACAGCCAAATCGATTCTTTAAAGCAGATAGATCGACAAACAGACAGATTGTCGGTGGTGCTGCGAATTTGCAACAATCTGAGCACGTTAGGTGCAACAAGCGGTGCACTTCGGTGGCAGTACGCACGAGCTCAGAAATGCTCAATGTAGCGCTGATCCTGCTGCAGAGGCAAACCTTGACGGTAATTCGCCACCGTGCCGTGATAAAGCTCACCCGGGGCATATGGCGCAGAAATTAGTGCAGGGTCCTTCACGGTGAAGTGGTGCCACCCTGCGTGTCACAAGGCGCAGAATCCGTGAATACGTTGTCATCATGGCCATTGATAAAAAGCGCTGGCAAGCGATGAAGCGAAAGGTGTGTTACCGGAGATCGGGTCCGCCGCAGACTTTCATTTTCGCTCGCAGGTGATCTGTCTCAACGGGATTGAGCGCAGCTGAACTGCCTTTGTGGCAACGGACCAGTGGTTCAGTGTGGTAAAGCGATTTATCGGAAAGCCTGATGTGCGACCCGTCCACGAAAAGCGACTGATTGCCGAGTATTGCGGGATGCGGAGCTGGAGCGGCACGCAGCCATGGAGCTGAGCCTCTGCCGGAAGGAAATGGCTGCACAGGGGCTATCCACCGACCGTGCAGCCAAGCCCCATCACACTACGAAGTATGAGTGGTCCTTGCGCTTATCGAGCTTACCTTGAGCCGCAGCAGCGTCAAAGATCGCTGCAAGCTGGTCGTACTCTAAGCCGCTCCTCTGGGCGAACCCGGAGAAGCTCTTCTGGGGCAGGACGTAGCCTGGCCTTAGGTCGAACTCCCTGATGAACTTCGTGAGGAGGTCGCTTCCTTCGAAGTGGTTGCTGGGTTTTGGCATTGTCGGTTCCTTTTGGGTAATAGCCATCTTTGCAGATCGGGGTGGACACGGCGCTACTCAAGCCGTAACTACGGAGGCTTATAAGGAACATATACGGAACATCCGACCATGAGCCGAAGAAAAGGTGAATTGACGCCAGCAGGCATCGACCGTGGCTGGCCCCATCAAATCGCACTCCCTGCCGAGCTATCGTATGGCAAGCTCGGGGAGGCGCAGTACGAGTTCTGCAAACCCCTCATGCGCTGTAGCCGCGGGCATTCGGTGATGTTTGAGGACAAGGGCTACAACGTGCACTGCTTTGCCACGAGAGCCGGAGCTGAAGCTTTTATGGAAGAATTCGGTGGAGAGTGGTTCGACCCACGCGACAGGGGAAAGGGCATCAACTGGAACAAATGGTATAAGGGCGGAGCTGCATCTAAGAAGTGATCTTGCGTGAAACACCACTATATCCCGCAATTCTACCTCCGGCCTTGGCTGGGCGAGGATGGACAGCTTCAAGAGTTTAAGCGAGGCTATCGCGATCGGATCACAACCAAGCGGGTCTTTACCAAGCAGACCTGCTACGCCATCGACCTCTACACCCTGCCTGGTGTCACAGAGGAGACGAAACAGAACGTCGAAAAGTTCTTCATGAGCTTTGTGGATGATTCTGCCGTGAAGGCGCGCGACATGCTAATTGCCGGAAAGATACCTACCGATGCTGACGTCCGGCATTCGTGGGCTCGGTTCCTGCTCTCGCTGGTCTTCCGCAATCCCGAGGAGGTTGCGAAATTCAAGCGGCATTTTCGGGAAACGTTGCTGGCACCCGATGCCGAATTCCAGCGGCGGTACGAAGCGGAGAGAAGGGATGGCGATCCCGAGCTTTTCGAAGACTGGATTGAGCAGCTAGACCCAACGCATGCGGAGCGGTCGGCCGTGCTCACGATGACGCGGCTTATGGAGAATCGTAGTGTGCTCCGGCTCATTAAGGGCATGTACTGGCAGGTGTTCGATACCAGTCGCATGTCCCGTAGGCTGGTGACCTCCGACCGACCGGTGATGATGACCAACGGGCTCGGACGCTATGACGGGCATTTCGCCATCCCGATCAGCCCGACGAAGTTGTTTGTGGCTTTTACTACAAAGCAGTGCTTGGACGAAACCGCCGTTAAGCCGCTTGGCGGGCTGGTGCGAGCTGCGAATGATGCCGCCATCGGGCAGGCCAAAAAGTTTATCTATGGCCTGGACGGAAGCCAGATGACCGACATGGGTAAGCGGGACTCACCTTCGTTCATCAGAGGATCTTAGGTCTGGAAAAGCCGGAGAAGGCCCACACCAGCATCCATCCGATCACCAGAGATACAATCGGCGGGAGCATGATCATCGCAACGACTGGCTTTGTTCGCTCGTAAGGGTCACCATCAAAGCCACGCGACCAGCCGAGCTTAGCGTAGAGCTGATCCGAAAGGGTGACTGCATCAAGACCGTTAAACTCTGGCCAAAGCGCGAGGAACCGATCGCGACTATACCAACACGCCTGCGGCGGCCTCCGATAACGGTTCCAAGGCTCAACTGCGGGGCGCATGGCGTAATCAATGTTGTAGGTGCCACGAGCATCTTCGCAGCGTACGGGGAGATCGGCCAAAGGGTCCGCCTCGTACCACGGCGTTCCAGCGATCCATCGGTCGCGTTTGATTTCTGGCCAGCCTATGAGGCCGCACACGACAATCCAGATGACAGTTAGAACGAGCCAGAGCCGAAACAGGCCGCGCTTGATGTTCATAGAGAGCCTCGGTTAGAACGCTTTCCCAGCGCAGTATTTGTCTTTGAGATATTTTAGGGCGTTGGTGGCGCGGACAGGATCAGCCATGCTGAAAAATCCTACGGTGTTCATGCAGCTTCCCTCCGAAGGTTTGTCGGGATGTGGGCGGCATTCTGTCTCAAGTCCGTTGATGTCAAATAAGAAGCCGGTCCCGTCCGACATCGTGTTGATCGTGAAATCGCGGGCGTTTGTGAAATCCAGCTCCCATTCACTGGACTTGATGACCCTAGTGGCAGGAATGAGGTAGGTGATAGAGGTCAGGAATTTGTAACGGCAATCGGAAACGCGCTCCACCTCGACATCCTGAACACTTCCTTCATTCCGGATCGAATATTGCACCACGTCCTGCATTTTCGCGGTCTGCTTCCACTTGGAGCCGGTGTAAGCCTTTGCGGAGACGCCATCGTCCGCCCCAACCATAATATAGGCGACGGTTTCCTCGGCACTTTGAGCAAACGCATGACAGGGAAGCAGGGTAAGCGTTAACGCCAAATATTTTGTGAGCATAGATACCCCCAACCAGAGGCCGCATTATGCACGGTACTGGTTGAACGTCCATAAACGCTTTCAACCAGCTGCGCCTTCACAGCAAGCTGATGTCGTTGGAAGCCACAGGTATCGGCCGGGCGGACGGCCGTTCAATCAGTGTGGGGGACCTGGCTGGGCCAAAGAACGCCTTTGTTGCCTCCGCCACTACGGCGCTCGCGACGGCAATTATGATAGCGAAGAACAGCTGCTTGATGAACTGCCTCATTCCATCTTTCTCCAGTTTCTTTTCCGGAATCAGATGGTCGCACCCAATAGTTAAAATTTTCGACAAATTTGTTAGGGTCTTGAAGGGGGTGTTTTAGAAAGAATTTACACCTGTGGCGAGCGCAGGCATGATTGCAGAGTGAAGGTGCCGGACCATCAATCTTGGCTTGAGATCGAAATAGCCACTTTCCAGCCGATCCAACTCGCGGCGTTGCTGCTCAATGATCTCGCCCGCAGCCCAATCACCAAGGGCATACAAACGCCCCAATACTTGTTGCACTCTCTCGGACCCTTCTTTTGAAAGACCCACTTCACTGATGAAGTACGAATGTATGCCGATCCTCGATCGGTCGCTGGTCGAAAGGGCCATCGTGAATAAGCCTACCGGGGGAAGGTCCATCGTAACGACGTTCCGAAAACCGGAGGCCCGCACGTTCAAACCGCCATGACTGAACAAGGACGCCGATCATCGAATGCAACCCAGATCCCTGCGTTTTGAGGGTTCACAGCAATCTAGCACAGGACGCCTCCTGCGTCACCGCTCGCTCGCCCTCGTGCCACAAGCTGCCTTCGCCTAGCTCGTCATTTCGGGGCGCGCGGGCGAGTGCTGGGCGAGAACCCAAACGCCATCGCAGAGACCTCATTCATCCGGATTTCGTTATTGAGATCGTTCAGCATTCGGCTGACCAGGGACGGCTTGCTAGAGCTCGTCTTGCCCAGTCCGGCTCGCGGGGACATGAGAGAGTTGTCGAGCAGCAGCATCAGCTCGCGCCCGCGCTCCAACGCATTCTCGCGGTGACTGACAATTGTTTCCGCCATTCCGCCCCGGGAACGGATCGCCGTCGCCGACAGCGTCATCTGTTCCGTGTGCGAAAGGCCGCCAGGATAATGGTCGTCCTGGAAGAGATCGTACAGGTAATCCTGCAGGCAGAAGTCCTCTGAAACGCTCGGCGCTGACTGAAGCTGCTCGCCTGTCAGCCGGATGCAGAGATCCCCGTAAAGCACCAGGAACTGCCGCATCGCGTGCCGCGCCCGCTCCCATTCCTTGTAGTTCGCCGCCAGGAGAAGAGGCGCGTATCTCTCTCCCGAACGAAGGAAATGGATCGCGGAGGCAAATATCGTGATAAGGGCCGTCCCAATTGCGGGCGCCTCCGAGGCGCTCTCGACGAGTAGGGCGGGGCGCCCGGAGTCCGAAAGCTTTTCCGAAATTGCGGAAACGGCAGTCTCCACCTCGTTGGAGGTGACGCGTCCGAGCCGGAAGGCGTCGGTTATTTCGTCGAGTTCGAAGCCAACGACAGTGTCGAGATGGCGAAGGTGAAATGTTGCATCCAGGGAAATCCCGAGATCTGCATTGGCCAATGCAGCGTCGAACCATTCGGTGAATTCGACGAGGTGTTTTTTGATTTCGGGAACGGTTACGGCGGTCGGCTTGGCCAGCATGGATGAGTGCCCTTCAGGTTGCATTTGTCTCGGATCTACAAGGCACATCCTGAAAACGCGTGAAGGGCAAGGCTCGAATTTTAAGCAAGCAGAGGCGGCATTTCGAGTGCCTCCGCATCGTGCTTACCTGTCACCGGCTGGACGTCGCTTCGAAAGGGGCTGATCGGGGACGACAGTTCGCGCTAGTAGTCGGATACTGCCTGCCGCTTGTACTGGGAGAAGCCAACCTCGAAATCTTCAGTGTCGAACCGGACAGCGTCAATGTGCCTGACTTCCAGGTCTTTCGAGGATATCGTCAAGGTCTCCAACCTCGCGCTGCCGAAATCCATATCGTCTTCGGCAGCAGTCGGAACGGTCCACATGCCCATCAACGGGTCCCCGAAGGCGTGACTCCGCGGAGGTTCCGGCTTCTTATCCGGAGGGAGGCGCCAGGTAACTGAATACTCAGGATAAAACCCGTCCTCGTCGGTTCGCTCCTGATAAACGGCGGTCTCTGTGTCTGTTGGGATAACGATCTTCTGCACGAGAGAGGCTTTATGAAATAACACGACATTTTGTGCCTCGCCGCCCGCCTGCACCGACGGGAAGATAATCCCGTCAAGCGGTCCCACCATATCCGTTGCCAGAAAATCCGCCACAGCCTGGGTGGGAAGATATTCAAATTCTTGGTCATCCGGCATGACAGGTCGCGACATTCGTCTGCTCAAGTCTCTAAGGAACGACATGCGACTGATCGTGTCTGCGTAACTCGGATCGAAGAAACTTCCCTTTGGGGCGGTGGCCCCACGAAGCGCCGTGAGATCAAGAAGCCTGATTGATCTGATTAGCCTGAATTTGCCGATCGCGACTTTGCTGCCTACAGGCGGACGAACCTCCGCAATTGCGGTTTCGGGATCAGTTGCGCCATAGAATGCGGAAATGCCTCGAGCGTTCATGCGCCCGGATGCCGCGAAGGCCGACGGAGGAGGACCAATTTCCTTGTCTGGTCGCAGCAAGGCTGCCTCCAGCTTCTCTCCAGACTGAAAAGCGCGCGCTCGGAACAAGTGTTCGTAAACGGTTCCTGGCCCACCTTCCACGACGAGAGGGCCGCCGCGCTTGGTCGTCATCGTTCCGATGCCCTCGAACACGCTGTTGAGGACCTGCAGTGCATGGCCGCTAAAAAATCTGGCCTCGGTCTTGAGGGATCGTTCGAAAGAAAGCCATGCCCGATGCCACTCGCGGTCGTTAGGTTTCACCTCTTCATAATGCAGTTCGCTGTCATATTCGGTTGTCTCGCCTATCTGATCGGCATCGAAGTCCCTGAACCGCTCCGCCAGAACCTCCTGAATGTCAGAGGCAACCGCCTCGGATACATCGGCCACGCCCATGATGGCGTAGATGGCCTGCTCTCCGTCTGGCTCGAATTCAAACGAACTATCGGGGTCCCTGTGCATGGCCCATTCGTAACTGTTCATCTCCATTCGGGCGCGTGAGAAGTGGCGTTCGAATGCACCATGCACCTCATCACAGATCCTCGACATCTGAAAGCACATGTCCTGATTGCCGCAATAGTCGCATTGGGCATCAGTTCCCTCTTTGGAGATCAACGCGCTCAGGTAGGGTTCCTGAACGCAGCCCTCGCAAAGCAACCTGTCTTCTATGTCTCTGTCCATCGTTGTCTCCGGTCGTGAATTTATTGTTCGCCACTATGCCCGAAATCAAGATATCGAGGCGGATCCTTGTCAACGAGCCAGACGCCTTTCTCGGCCTGGACGAACGAGAGGCCCTCGATAGCGAATCGTACGGAGTAATTGTATCCAAGGCGCACGACAACGTAGTGGCGAATATTTAATGACGAAAATAGGTTATGTGATCAAAGGCGGGTTGCTAGCCGCAATCGCAATACTGACCGCCTTCTGGCTATACGATTTGGGTGCGACCAACTCCAACAAGAAGGGTTTGCTCGAAGCCCAGGAGTCCTTCGCCGTAAAGGACCAACATGATGCGGCGGCGGAAAAATGCGGGATTCTTTCCGGTAATGACCAGATCCGCTGCGTCGTTGAAGTCATCTCCGGAACAGAAGCGGTTCGCCACGACAGGTTGGATCTCGTGGCTCAGCAGACCGTGGCTGACTGGACTGCGTGGATAGTGTTTATCTCGGCGGCCCAGGCGGTGTTCGGGCTGCTCGGCTTGGTCTGGATCGCACGGACTTTCGCGCAAGGCGCAGTTGCCGTCAAAGCGAGCATTGATGCGCTTGAACTCTCCCGCCACGCTTTCGAACTCGAGAACCGTCCTTGGCTTAGGATCACCGAAGTCAATGTCACCAAGGTTCGTGCGCGGAATGACAGACTGAGGGTGAGCGCGACCCTTAAAATTACGCACTCCGGACGCACACCTGCGGTGGGTGTCGAGATTATCTGCAATCTATATCCGTTCAGCGAAATCGATGAGTCTTTGACGAGTTTTGCGGAAGAGCTTAAGGCGCCACCGTCTGCATACAGCCGCCCACTCAACATTGCTCCAGACACTGAGTCTGAAGCACAGACTGTTGGCGTCTATTGGTACAGCGAAGAGGAGAGGCAAGAGCAAAGGGGCGACAGCGTTACGTACGTCCTCATGGTGGCCGTCCGATACCGTGGGTTGGTTGGGGACAACCAATTCAAGTCGACAACGACGGGTCTCTTCGTGTCCACAGGCGATCCGGACAGAAGGCTCTCCCCTGGAATGCAAGAAATCGACCTAACGACCTTGGAAATCCGTCCCACCAATCGATTGGACGAGATGAGATAGCTGTGGCTGCCGTCGATTTGAGCTGAGACTTCATTGAGCCTGGGGAAGCAAGTAGTTGCAATACGCACTGGTTGAAAACGAGCGATGCGAGGCGCGCTCGCATTTGAAGGGTTTGTGCCCAAGTTGCGGGGCACCCATGCTTGCTAAATGTGGCCCGCGCGTCATGCATCATTGGGCGCATGCCCATAGGAAAGACTGTGATCCTTGGTGGGAGAACGAAACAGATTGGCACCGTCAATGGAAGGGCCACTTCCCAATCGATTGTCGGGAGCAGGTCAAAGTGGCCCCGGATGGAGAGATCCATCGCGCCGACATCATTACACGCACGGGAATTGTCATTGAGGTCCAGCACTCGGCGATGACCGACAAAGAGCGACAATCGCGAGAGGAATTCTATCAAAATCTAGTGTGGATCGTGGACGGCAGAGGGTTCCGAAAGCAGTTCGATCTCTATCATTTTCTGCCCGATCCAGAGAACGAGGAAGCAAAAGATCTCGTCTGGTTCAAAGCAGCTCGTGGCCTGCACGGCGCAAACAGGGGAATGTTCTGGAGACGATCAGAGAACCCCGGCCACGAGCCCGGTGGTTTGGTGCTGCTCCATGCAGCAAGGGATGTGGAACATCTCATGGCGACCTATCGCGGTCACCAACAATATCACTGGGTCAGGCCGCGGAAAACATGGTTGGATGCGCAATGCCCGGTTTACATCGACTTCGGTGACGAATGGCTTTTCCAGCTCACCCGATACGGCACTGATGGTCTCGACGTCGTCTATCGGGTGGCGAAAGCCAAATTTATCCACGACGCGATGATCGAAACCGATGCACGGGCCATTGCTACAAGATTTTACCGAATATGATGATTGAAGCGGGTGTCGGCTCAATGTTTCAAGAAATGCAGGAGATACGTACGTGATTGATGACGGGCTCGAGGCGCTCAGAGCGCAAATCGGTCTCGCGGAGATAGCCTCGCTTGTGGAGAGGACGGCCAGATGGGTCGCCCCCGAAACGTTTCACTATCTTCCGGTTTGGTATCCGGAGCACGCACGCCGGAAGTACTTCTACAATGCCAACTGGTCGGAGCCGCGGATGAACACGAACCGTGTGAGCAGGTCAAAGACTCATAAATTCGAGGGGAACTTGAATGCCAACGAAGCGCTGACGAAGGCGCTCGGGCTCCGCAAGAAGAACCGCCCGAACTGGTCTTGTTGTCACCTTTGGGGCGTCGATGATGCGACATTCCAGAAGTCAAACGATGTTGTGTCGGACCATCGCTTCTACTCTTGCATCGGTAACATGGTGCTTTTGCCGACGCCGTTGAAGGCGTTCACGGACACCATGCCGGAAATAAAGGCGATGCTCCGGCTTTGTGCTCGCAACCTTTATCGCTGGCAATGCGACCACGAGACAATGGAAGCGACCAATAAAGCTCTCGACGACTGGAACGATTGGTCAGCGTGGCCAAAGAGCTGGCCGCGAAAGGGAGAGTCGAAGCTTCCGCTCGGTACTGTCGCGATAACTGATGCGATCAAGGCCGATGCCGACCGGAGACTGACGGCGATCCGGCGGGATCTTGTCGAGGCCGGGGACTATTACCCGCGGGACGAAGTCCGGCACGCTCTCCGCTACTGGAGAATCGCAGAGGCTTGAAGTGATTGGGTTGACGCGGCAGCAATTTGGTTTTTCCAGAGCGGCTCAAGAGCTGAAGCCTTTGGCGTGGGACCGATCGCGTACACGGCGCTAAGAGCTGTACTTGCCGTAGTCGGGCCCCAACATCTTACAGCTGCTTTTGAACGCCGAGCGGCAGACCTTGTGACGCATTCACCACTCGACCACATCCCAGCGATGATCTCGTGTGTAGGCTGCTGAAGGTGACACTGGCGACCTGCTTCTCTGCGAGTTCGGCGCGGGCATGGCTGGCAGCTCGACCGCAGGCCCGGCACGCGACTTCGATGATCGGATCGCGCATTGCCCCGGGGGTCAAGGATACGCTGCTATCGCCAAGGCACGTCGAGTTGAGTTACAACCTTGACGCACTGGTTGTCAGCCTGTCGCCGGAGCATCCCATCTGGACGGCGAACAACCGTTACTTTAGCTAAAGTTTCCGCCCTATCAACGAGTGTCTCAGATGACTCAAGACCACGATGAGCCGCCGCCGTTTCTCTATAAGTACACCAGTGCCGCCAGGGCATTGCAGATCATCCGGGACTCGACGCTGTTCCTGGCACCTGCTGCCGGTCAGAATGACTTGTATGAGTTCCGCGCGAGATCCCTCTTCAGGTTGGACGACGATACCAAACACCGAATCTATGCGAAGGGATTGGTAGCGACGGGCGTGTTCTCAGACTTCCAAGAGGCGTTCGACGCCTCAAAGGACTTGGATTTCGAGGAGGCGCGGGAGACCGAGAAGAATGCGATCGAGGTGCTCAACATCAACCTCGACCTCATCATGCAGCACTCGGGAGTGACCTGTTTCTCGTCCGAACGAAACAACCAGCGTATGTGGGGAACCTACGGCGATAACCATGCCGGCGTCGTTATCGAATTCTCTACGGATCCCGCGTTGTCCCGTCTCGGAGGGCATTTCGGGCAAGTGCGATATATCGACAGGAATCCCGGGTTCTGTCCGTCCAACTTCATGGACGGCGATATGCGCTACGACTCCCATCTCCTTTCAACGCTGCTGTACTTCAAACATATCGACTGGGTGGGGGAAAAGGAGTGGCGGCTGATCATGATCGCCGTTGAGGAACAAGCACCGAAGGACCGTATCGTACACTTTGAACGAAGCGCGATAACGCGAGTATTCTTGGGCCCCCGCATAGAGCCGGAGCTCGAGGCGCAGATCATTTCGGCTGCCGATGCAGCACCTCGGATCCCGACCTACAAGCGTCGGATCGACCCGTTCGAAGCCGCAGAAGACCTCGTGGGCTTCGAGGCTCTTAAGGGTCCTGAAGACCTGAAATACTGGTTCCCCCAATTCGGTCGCAAAAACGAACGAGATGGCAGCAGCTGAGCGCTTGTCTTTATCGATGTGGCTGCCGGTGATCGAGCCTAGCTGGATTTGATGCCGGTCATGGCTTCAGTCTCGATCAGGTATTCGTCCGCTTGCTTCGCTAGGTTTTCGAAGAACTTGCGGGCGAGTCCGGGAGCCGTCTGAACGGCAGGTTCGATCCCAGCGTAAGCTCGTTCGATGGCGAGAGCAGTCACCCAGGCGCCGAGCGAGTAAGGATGTGCAATCTCGTTCTGAAATGACGATATCGTGGTGTCGCGAAGGTGATGGATGATGCCTTCGACAGTTTCCCTATCCCAGGAACGAATGTCGGCACCGGCGTGCTCGCTCTCCTGCTTGTTCATCTCGCCAAGAGCGATTTGGGCGATGTGAGATGTCCGGGTCGCAAGAATCCTTTGCTGGCGCAGCTGGATCGCGAAAGCAGTTTTCTGGTGCTGATCAGCTTCCCGGATCTGTTTCGAAAGATAGAGGATCGTCGGCGCCGCAACGATGGCCGCGGCCCACCCGCTTGTTGCCGCCAGCCACTCCCTCACGCAGGATTCGTCAGGCACGCAGATGGCTGTCGCGTGCAGGGCGCCCAGCTGGAAGCCCAGGAAGAATGCTGCGATGGCGAGCGCCACCGAACCCGTGAGCAATAGTACGCGCATGTCTCCCCCGCCTTGGTTTCGGCGAGGATAGTTGGGCATAGCCTGCCACTGCAATACTAGACGGCGATCTTAGTTTGGGTCGCGCATGACCGTGCTCACGGCCGTCGAGAGATCTTCCGCTCGCTTCGTCTCGCATTCCCAGATGACATGGACAATCCACCCCATCTTTTCGAGATCTGTTGTGTTTCGTTGATCGCGCGCGATATTGGCGTCGAACTTCGCGTTCCAGAATTCGGTTCGCGTCTTTGGCATTGATGCCATGCGGCAGTTCTCGTGCCGATGCCAGAAGCAGCCATGAACGAACACGGCAATCCTTCGTGCAGGCAGCACTATGTCCGGGCGACCGGGAAGATCCTTGCGATGGAGGCGAAAACGGCCGCCGCATGCATGCAGCGCCCTCCGAACCTTGAGTTCGGGCGTGGTGTTCTTGCTCTTCACCTTCGCCATCAGTGCAGAACGCTTCGGATCGATCATTGTCTGTGAACCTTTCCCGGTCACAGACACCTAGAGGGCGATTGCGTTTGCAGCGTGGCGAATGGGTTTAGTGCTGGGTCGAGTCCTTGGGATACTTGGCGACATGAGCGGCGAACAGTTCTCCGATCACCTCTCCAAGCTTTACGGGGACTGCGTTTCCGATCAGGCGCCCAAGCTTATCGAAACTCGCATTTCGCTCGTCTGGCAGAAATGAATATTCCTTCGGGAACCCCTGTAGCATCGATGCTTCCCGCAGACTGATCGCTCGATCCTGCTCAGGGTGGCCAAATCGGCCGTTGCCGTATCCAAAACACTGAGTGGTGATCGTCGGAGCTGGCGCGTCCCATTCCATTCGGCCGTATACCGAGGGATAAGTCGCACCGGTGTCCTTCGTGTGACACGAAGCCCGAAGCTCTTTCGGCCAATCCCGCCACGTACCGCCCGGCCTCGAGTGTCGAATCCTTTGCATGTTCACACTGCTGAGGCGGCTCGCGCGATGGAGCGCGTCCGCTGGATCGTTTTCGCCGGCTGAAAGCTTTGGGAGGTCTTGAATCGTCTCCCGGACTGTCACGATCGGGCGCTCGAACTCAGGGATCGTTATGGGGCCCAGACGCGAGGCAACAAGGACCAGTCTCTTGCGGGTTTGGGGAAGGCCGATCGTCTGGCATTCAACGACGCGCCAATCTACCCAATAGCCCGCCAGCTTCTCCAAAAACCGTCTGAAGATCGGTTGTTGTGCCAATGGAGGAACATTCTCCATGGTGACCAGATCTGGCTGAACCTTCTCAACGATGTTCCCGAAGTGCTCGACAAGTCTCCAGTCTTCGCTGCGATTGTCGCCTGCTTGCACGCCATGCTTCTGCTTTGCCGCGCGCGAATATGTCGAGAAAGGCTGACAGGGAGCGCAACCAGCGAGAAGGCTCACCGAGCTTCCTTCGAATACACCTGCAACGATCTTCGGATCGAGCGAAGCGACATCGGCTTGAAGGAACCTGGCATTCGAATTGCGTTCGATCGGGTGGGCACATCCGGGATCGATATCTACCCCAAGCTCGACAGAAATGCCCGCGGACTGCAATCCATAGGTGAGGCCACCCACTCCACAGAACAGGTCGACTGCGACAATTTCCGGACGGTCGAGTTCAGGCATCGGCAACCATATACTTTTTCTGCGAGGCGAAATTCACGAATGCGGCGACCGCGAGGTCGAGATAGTCCAACGTCACTGACGCAAGGTCGGAGATGTTCGAGAGGCTTAAGTCCTTGGCGCCGTCCTCGAAGGTTCGCGTCCCATGCGCGATCGCATTTCGCCTGTCCGCGAGGAACTTCATGGGTGTCATATCTCTGTACATAGGCGAGGCCTGAATCCTCGGCGCGATGTCTGCATTCAAAGGAAACGAAACCCCAAGTCGTCGGCAGAATTTTAGAATCACGTCGTCGGACCAGGTACCGGAGGGCTTCTTGAAGTGAAGGTCGTTCATCGGATCTTGCCGAAGGAGCTTCCGGGCAGCGCCATGCACGACATCGAGCCGTGTGTCTTCGTTGCCATCTACTCCAGTCCTGGCGTAGCTTCGCAGCCATTCCTTCAATGTCACATTGGACCATTGGGACGGGTGTACCGAAAGCACCTCTTTGCCAAGCTCTTCTATCGCAGTCGTCATCGTCGCTTCCACGATATTGTAGAGGTGGACGATGAGGCCGGATTTTATTGTCAGCAGGTGCCGCGCGCTCAGCGCCATTTCGCCGAGAGAGGTGTCGCCCTCCATAAGGCGTCGGTCCAGAGCCCTAGCGAACGCGAGATGTCCATCGAATTCTTGGCGCCGCTCCGTAAGTGAATTCTGAAGGTTGATCATTGGTTCAACACGATCGCTTTTCCAAGGTCGATACGTCCTTCCAGTTTCGAACGAACGTTGGCGCCGTCCGAAACCACCACGCTGTCGAACTTCGCAGCATCCATGCGCTTTGCGACGTCGGCCGACGCGACAGTCAGGTTGGGATTTTCACGCAGCGCCAACGCGGAGCCAACGGCAATCGCCTCGAAGCGAACCCTCGGCACAGTATTCGCGGTCTTGTTTTTTCGAAACCCAAGCGGGAAGCTCGCCGCCACGAACTTCAGCATCCGAAGGAACTCGGTTCTCATATCGGGGACAACGCTACCGTCGGCATCCGCAGCTTGGTTCGCGTCCTTGAGGTAGTCGTAAAGGAACTTTTTCGGTCTGTCCCGATAACCCGGAAAGCGCCCATCGCCGGTGTCGTTCCTGTTCAGATAGGCGAAGAATCGAGTGACGAGTTCTTCTCGCTCACGCTGTTTAATCGCCTTATCGGTCAAAGGAGTCATGTCGCAGAATTCTTTGGACTCCGCGAGTTCCTGGATCAGGGTTGTGACCGGGCCCGGCAGAGAGCCGCGACGGATCTCGGCTTCGTTCGCGGTCGTGCCCATGCGATTAATGCGCGCAAACATCTCGGCCCGCGTTGCAGGATCGGTTTCCGTATCGAGGAGGATCGTGCGGATGGTGATGTCTTCCAGCTTGTTCTGGCGGTCTCCCGGCAGATCACTGAAAGAAAACCCGTTCAACTCCGGAATCAGGACGAGATCACGAAGCCGCATTCCTTCCTTCAGGAATGACCTCATGGCGCGCATTCGCTGCGAGCCGTCCACGATCTCCATCCTTCCATCGGACGTCTGATAGAAAAACATGAAAGGTATCGGCAGTCCAACGATCAAGGATTCGATGAACTGCGACTTCTGTTCGTCGTTCCAAGCAAGGTTTCGTTGGTACTCTGGCACGAAGTATCGATCGGATGTGTCGTCCTTGAAACGGCTCACGTACATCGATACCGGATATTCCGCGACATTGAACTTGACTTGCCGAGAGACGGCGATGACCGCCTGCTCGGCAGCTTGAACAACATCATCCGCAATCTTTTTAACCGTCTTCGGCTTTGCCATCGATATCGGGACCACACTTACGATTGGTAGAACAAACACCGAAACTTATGCACGTAGACATACGATTCGACCAGCGCTGTAGGGTTAAAAACAGAGTTGTCAACGAGTTCGGGTTCGCAAAGGGAAGGGCGTCCTCCCACCTGACACTTCTCCGAGAGTACTAGCCGCGTCCCGTCACGAAGTGCTTCGGCATTAGCATGTGCAGCCGATCGTCTTCGAGCGGCCAATACACGAGGAACGTGGCGTTCGGAAATCCTTCTGACTCGCATTTAAGCTCGACCGGAGTGCCGCGGACGATTTCGATCCCGTTCGCAGCCGCCTGAGAGCGGATAAGTTGCTCTAAAGGTTCTGGCGCCTCCGCCATCACAAGCTCGCGCAGCGGAAGCTGCTCGTCAATGAAAGGGTAAAGGCCATCTGGTAGTTCGATTGTCATTGCTAATCTCTCGCCGCTGTCGCGCTCTTCCGGTTGGGAACGCGGGTGACGCCTAAGCATTAGCTGGGAATGCAGGCCGATCAATGATTTGCTGCTAAGGTAGGAAGCGATGCCGGGATTTCAGTGATTTGTCGCTTTCATTGTGCTATCCAATATTGAGGCATCTGCAAATAGGCGGATGCTCGCCCTAGGTGATCTGCTGAGTGCGATTGTCGGAAATCTTGAACAACGGAGTGGCGTACCTATGGCAAAGCCGAATTGGATCGATGGGGCCGAAGACTTGCTAGACGACTTCCGGCTGATAGATGAACGCAACCGCGGGACGATCACCCCGATGTTGCGCAGTTCGATCTTGCGGTTTGCAGAGCGCGGACTGCCGAGTGACTGGATTGCAGAGCAGATGGCTGTTGATCTCGGCGATGTGGAAATGGTGTTGGACGGTTACAGTCGAAAGCCGAGATAGTTCCTCAGCCGCTCGAGATGGGGGCCGTCAGTTTCATCATCGTCGCGTGAGAACTCCAACCTGCCGCGCCACGAGGCTTTGCTCTCGATGAGCAGGACCTCACCCAGCGGTTTGCGCACACTCTCGTCTGTGGTCGATGTTACTATTCTCTGAGAGTCGGCAATCATCCAGATTCCAGCGGGGTTGTCATCCATGATGATATTGTGCCAGGTTTGCTTGTCTTCCCAGTTCAGCTCCCTGACCTTACCAATCGTCATCAATATCAGATCGCGACATTTTGGGTCCTTCCAACTTTTCTCGCTCGGTAAAAAACCCGCACGAGCCCAAAGGAAGGAGCCGTCGTCAACCGCAGTTATGCCAAGGCGTTCCAGATTTAGCTCGCGCGCCAACCGGTATGCATTTCTCAGCAACGATCTGCTGATGCCTTGCCTGCGAAAGTCTTCCTCAACTTTCAAAAAATCCATATTGATTTGCGCATCAGGAAACATAACCGATCGGCCAGCTTCATAAACGAGCGCATTGTCGAAATGGGCTTTAAGCGAGACGGACGCTTCGTTCGACAAGGTGTCGATCTTTTCCAGGCCGAAATCGTGTTCATAGTCGGTACCGGTTGAAAGCTGCCGACAGAGTCCTGCAGGAAATCGGTCGGTAGAGCTGCCAAACTGACTTATCCACCAGTCCACGTCCGATTCCGAAACACGGCATCTAGTTTCGACGCCGTATCCGAGCATTTTTATCCGAATCTTGCTGTTCATCACATCCCCCGGTGCTGGAAGGGATACGACCAAAGCCTTGCACGTTTGCTAACAAGAAGTGACGGTGTGAACGTAGAGGCCTTGCCGCCTATCACCGGAACGTCAATGAACTGCTTCCGCCGTCATTGTCTGGCTTCGGCATAGAATCGGGCGCCGAGCCGAGGTGCCCATCTGGGAACCAAGTCGGTGCCGTAGCGCCCATTTGCATTCGCTCGAGAAAGAAGTTTCGAAGACCCGCACCGAGAAGCATGCCGCTGCCGGTGATCCGGAGGTCGACATAATTGAACCTGCGCAGTAGATGCTCCGAGCCATCCAGGGCAATCCAAGAACTTCCTCCTGTAGTGCCGAGATCGAGATAAACCCGGTGGCCTTCGTACTTCGACATCAGTCTCCGTCGTTTGTCTTCAAAGCCGTGGGTCAACAGCCAAGCGCGGACATCGATTGGCCTTATCGCCTTCATCGTAGTCTCCTCATCAATTGAGGAAAGGATCACGGCGCCGGCGGCATTCGACAAAGGGGTGGTTCTCTTCGGAAGAGATCGCTAGTCCTTTTCAAAGGACGGCGCGGGATGCTGAGAAAGCTGCCGGTCATCCTAACCCGTCGTTTACGGACCTCCGGTAGCACTGCGAAATCCGCAGGAGAAAACACGTGTACGAACTACTCAAGATGAAGGAACGCCTGGACGAGGTCACGGACACCGATGTTCGTGAATATCTGCAGGAAGCTCTTGCCTGTTACAGCGTCAGGGCTTTTCGCGCCTGCATCGTGATGACCGCGAATGCGGTTTTCGATCATCTGATAGCGAGGGTCGAGGATTTCGCGCAGTATGACAAAGCTGCCGAAGATCTGAGGGGCCGAATTGATGGCGACCTCAAGTCTCAGAGGTCCTTCGAGGCGCACATGATCGAAGAACTGCACAAGTCAAAATTCGTAACAGACGCGCAGAAGTTCGAGCTTTCAAACATCAGAGAGGGCAGAAACAAGGCGGCTCATCCGTCTGGTATCCATGCCACCGAGGAAGATGCCCAGAAGATTTTCATGACGTCCGTCGACGTGTTTCTTAAACCCAGATGGCTGACCGCCGAGGAAGGGAGCAGAAGACTAATCTCGGAGATGAAAGCTGGGTCAATCTTCCCGAAAAGCGGCGACGATGTTGTCGTTGTCGATGAGAAGTTGCTCCAGATACACGCATTGGCGTACCCGAAGCTCATTGGGGATCTTTGGTCTGAGCTGAAAAGTCCTACGGACGATGCCTTCCGGTCGAATGCACTGCGGTTCCTGGTCGCTTTGGCAAGCAAGCACGACGAGGGACACCGGGGATCAATCGGAAAGAAACTGGGGTCCTCCAAGAAGAAGACATCCGGAACCTCGTGGGAAGATCATCTGTGGCTCGCGATGATCATCAACGCCGACATTGCGCTTCTCACAACGCTGGACGGTAGCCCGCGACGTCTACTGGACGAACAGCTTGCCGCCACTTTCAGCGATGCAGAGTGCGATCGGGATCGTCTGCTCGCGGTCTCCGAAGGTTTCATCCAGGCGGTTGCGGCCTCACCAGATCGCAAATCTCTCGTAGTCAATTTTCCAGATGCGATACGCGCTGCGATCGAAGTGTCTGGGGTGCGTGCGGTTTTGTTCGGGACCCTGAAGGAAGCTGATCTAATGAGAGATCGCGCGCTGGGCCCGGTCTGGGATTCCTGGGAGGATGGCCATAGCGCGCTCCGAGTTGCTGAAGCTCTCCCGGATGTCGATAGCGTGCTGGCGGGGCATCTGTCGGGCCAAGAAGGATTCGACCTCATTGCGGCACTATGCGCGTTCTCGAGGCAGATGAAGCAGAGTTCCGTCAACCAGCTCGTGGACACTGGTTTTGGTCTCGCCCCGGCGTTGCGCGAGAAGGCGATAGCCTTCATCAACGAGCAACCGGATGAAGCTATCGAGACTTTGGAGCACTTTGATCTATGTGGTCCGGCAATGCTCCTGAGCGACTATCTGACACCTCGGAGACGTGTGTTCCATAGGAGGGTGGCAGGCTAGGGGCCGAGCTGCCACCTTATCGGCGCCCAGCTCTTGGCTCGATTGTGTTGCCAGAGGATTTCTCAGGGTGCGGCGGTCGTCGGTTGATGGACGTCTTTGAGAAGCTGCGGCGCGATCCGCCGGATCTCCTCCTTGATATTGTCCCAGTCACCCCACTCGTTCCCGAGGTGCCATTCATCATCGTTGTACCAGAGACTGACATCGGCGTCGTCGATACCGATGGAGAGGCTGTTTCCACGGTACGCCAACTTCGCGCAGCTCAGATCCAATCCGAGATCGACCTCTAGGTTGCGACGGAAGTTCTCGTACGCTTCGTTGAACAGTCGCTCTATGGTCTTCCCGTAGTCCGTTCCGGCAATGACCTCGCTGGTTCGCGGTGAATGGACCTCGTATTCGGAATTGCCCTTCTGCACCACGATGAGCCTCTCGGCCTGCCCGGACTCGAAATCGCTCCAGCTGGTTGGAGCAATCCAAGTGTATCCGAGCAGCATCCGTTCGGAATTCCAGTCGCGAAAATTCCCGAAGTTGTCGAATTCATAGCGATCGTCGCTGGAGGCATGTTCGCGATCCCCGCGGAAGATCTCCGACACCACCCGGTTCCTTGGCAGGGGGCGCCCATCCAGAAGCCCGCGGAGCTCCTCGGAGACCAGATCGTTTTTGCCGCGAGGGAGCTTGCCAGTCGCAGCGGGCAGATCCCGCAGATCGTCAAGGCTCGTCGCGGCTCCGATTTTCTCGAAGCCTTCGTAGAGCTCCCAGGACGATGGCTTCTCGAACTTGAGGCTGATATCGCCCCACTTGACTACAAGTCGGTCGCCCCAGTGCCGCATCGTGGCGCCATCAAGGTCGAGATCCAAATCGGTCGCCAGTGCCTGTTTGAATGCGGCCGCAGCGATTTCATAGAGGCGCTTGGCTACCGTCTCGAACTCACGGGACGTCGTCCCGTAGGCGTCCCAATTGCGGGTGTCGTAGACCGAGTAGTCGTCATCGAAACTCTCCTCGGCGAAGACCACCAGTCGATGAGCATCGTCCGCCAGGAAGTCGGCGAAGTTGGCCGGCGGTAGCCAGACATGGCCCTCCATGCAGGGCGAGTATGTAGCGTTCTCGACCGCGATGTATCGATACTCGTCCGCCGAATAGCGAGATGAACTCTTCTTCGGCCGCGCGTCGCGCCAGTCGTAGATACCCATGATGTCCTCCTAGATGCAGGTCCAAGCCTGGATTGGGAGGATGCAAGTCTCAACGGCGGCCGCCAGGGGAGCGGTATTCGGGTGGTGCTATCGAGCCAATATCCAAGGCCTTCGTTTCGCACGGAAGGCGCCCTTAGACCCATTTGTGGAGGCCGAAACGGTCGCAATCAGGCGCCTACGACCGGAAGGTGATCCTTGGCTGCTAAGCCGCTGACGCCACGGTATTTTTCAACCGTGACTTTTCAAAGCGTGCAAGAATGTCAGGAAAGTCGGGATTCGTGCCTTCTGTGAACGGGCTGCTCACAAACCGCGCCTACTGCCGTCCGGCGATGATCGACGAGTTCACGTCCTTGATGTCGCGCTTGCCGCAAAGCGCCATGGTCACGTCCATCTCCTTGCGCAGGATGCTGAGCGCCAGCGAAACGCCTTCCTTGCCCATGGCGCCGAGGCCGTAGAGGAAGGGGCGGCCGATGTAGGTGCCCTTGGCGCCGAGCGCGACGGCCTTCAGCACGTCCTGGCCGGAGCGGATGCCGCCGTCGAGATGCACTTCGATCCTGTCGCCGACGGCGTCGACAATTCCGGGCAGCATGCTGATCGAGGAGGGGGCGCCGTCGAGCTGGCGGCCGCCGTGGTTGGAGACGATGATGGCGTCGGCGCCGGTGTCGGCTGCCGCCTTCGCGTCCTCGACGTCGCAGATGCCCTTGATGATCAGCGGGCCGCCCCACTGTTCCTTGATCCAGGCGACATCGGCCCAGGAGAGCTGCGGGTCGAACTGCTCCGCCGTCCATGAAGACAGCGACGAGAGGTCGGAGACGTTCTTGGCATGGCCGACGATGTTGCCGAAGGAGCGGCGCTTGGTCTGCAGCATGTCGAGGCACCAGAAGGGCCGTGTCGCCATCTGCCAGATGTGCTTGGGCGTGAATTTCGGCGGCGCGGAGAGGCCGTTGCGCAGGTCCTTGTGGCGCTGGCCGAGGATCTGCAGGTCGGCGGTCAAGACCAGCGCCGAGCACTTGGCGGCCTTGGCGCGGTTGATCAGGTTCAGCACGAAGTCCTTGTCCTTCATGACATAAAGCTGGAACCAGAAGGGTTTGGTGGTGACCGAGGCGACATCCTCGATCGAGCAGATGCTCATGGTCGACAGGGTGAAGGGAACGCCGGCCTCCTCGGCCGCCTGCGCCGCCAGCATCTCGCCATCGGCGTGCTGCATGCCGGTCATGCCCGTTGGGGCGAGAGCGACGGGCATCGCCACTTTCTGGCCCACCATCGTCGTCTCCAGCGTGCGGTTCGTCATGTCGACGAGCACGCGCTGACGCAGGCCGATCTTGGCAAAATCGCTCTCGTTGGCGCGGTAGGTCTGCTCCGTCCATGCGCCGGAATCGGCGTAGTCGAAGAACATCTTGGGGACGCGTCGCTGGGCAAGCGATTTCAGATCGGCAATGGTGAGAGGTTTGGTCATGGATAAGACTTTCACATCTGAATAATGCAACCGGCCATATCACATATAATTTACATCCGAAACGGTATCTTTCTCGCCCGCGCCGAAGCCTCTTACGGGATGAGCAACAGGCTGCCGCTGCTCAGTCCGGCCTCCAGTTCGGTGTGGGCCGCGGCGGCATCGGAAAGGGCGAATTCGCGGGTGGGAAGCGTGAGAATGCCGAGCCGGATGGCCTCGATCGCCGCCGTCGCCGCCTCCAGGTAGAAGGCCGGATCGGCGCTCGCCGCCATGATGCTCGGATGCGACAATGACTTGTTCGGGCGCAGCGCCTCGATCGCCACCGGCGGTATCGGCCCCGCCGCCTGGCCAAAGCTCGCGGCCATGCCGAAGGGGCGGATGCACTGGATAGTCTTCGCCAGCATCGCGCCGCCGATCCCATCATAGCCGACATCGACGCCACGCCCTGATGTCAGCGCCATGACGTCTGCGACCAGATCGGCATCGCGGCCGATCACCAGATGGTCGGCGCCGTTCGCGGTCGCGAGTGCCGCTTTTTCCGCGCTGCTGACGGTGCCGATGACAGTGGCGCCGAGGTGCTTGGCCCAGCGCACCAGAAGCGTGCCGAGGCCGCCGGCGGCGGCGTGCACGAGGATGGTGCTTTCAGGCGTCACCGTGTGGATGCGGTGGAGCAGCATATAGGCCGTCATGCCCTTGAGCATCATGGCGGCGGCCTGTTTCGAGCCGACATCGTCGGCCAGGCGGATGGCGCGATGCGCCGGTAGCAGGCGGGTCGAGGCATAGGCGCCGACGGGGGCGCCCACATAGACGACGCGGTCGCCGGGAGAGACCGTCGTCACCTCGGAGCCAACCGCTTCGACCACGCCGGCACCTTCGGCGCCGATGACGGCGGGGTAGGCGGGCAGCGGATAGAGACCCTTGCGATGATAGATATCCAGGAAGTTGACGCCGATGGCGTCGTGGCGGATGCGGATCTCGTTTGGTCCCGGCGCCTGCGGTTCTTGCGGGGTCACTGTCAGCTGCTCGATGCCGCCCGGGGTGGTGAGGGTGATTGCGATATCCATATTCCGATTTCCTGTGCCTGTCTGGCGCTGAAGATGGGGGATGGTTGCGTGATTGAAAATTCCCTATGATCTCACATCGCTTGGGAAAAAATGATCAATGCTGGATTGGGAAGATTTGCGCCATCTGCTGGCGCTGTCGCAACTCGGAACCTTGTCGGGCGCTGCGCGGGCGCTTGGGGTCGAGCATGCGACGGTATCGCGGCGGGTGGCGCATCTGGAGCGCGAGATCGGCGCCAGGCTGGTTGACCGGCGTGGGCGGCGGATCCTTTTGACGGCGGAGGGCGTGCGTGTTGCCGCGATCGCCGAGCGCATGAGCGCCGATGCCGTGACCATCGCGCGCGGCGGTATCGGTGCCGATCAAAGCCATGTCGGCGAGGTCCGCATCAGTGCGCCGCCGGCCTATGCGGGCGCGGTTCTGGCACCGCCGCTGGTGCGGCTGAGAGCGCGCCATCCCGGCATCAGGGTCACGCTCATCGGCGAAACGCGCTATGCCTCGCTTGGGCGGCGGGAGGCGGATATCGCCGTGAGGCTCAATCGGCCTGAGAGTGGCGATCTGACTGTCTCGAAGATCGGCGAGGTGGGTTTTCATGCCTATGCGGCCTCAGGCTATGCCGAGACGGTCGACGAGCGCGACTGGACATTCATCGGCTATGACGAGGGGATGGCGTCGTCGCCGCAGGAGGAGCGGCTGGCCGAGATCGCCGCTGGCCGGCCGATCGCGATCCGCGCCTCGACGCTGGAGTTCCAGCTGGCGGCGGTCAAGGCCGGCGGCGGCGTGGCGCTGCTGCCCGATTTCATGGCAGAGGGCCAAGGGCTGGCGTGGCTGGATCTGGATGGAGCCGATATCACGCGCGATCTGTGGCTTGTCGTCCATAGCGACATCAAGGATGTGCCGCTGGTGCGGGCGGTTATGGATGCGCTGCGCGAGCGTTGACGGTGATCGTTGGCTGACGATGCATTTTGGTTCGGCAGATTGTCGGAATATGTTGGGCCACCGCGTCCTTGGGGAGAACACAAGAGGAGGAAGCGATGCGAGAGTTGATCCTGGCCATGGCGATGACGCTCGATGGTTTTGTCAGCGGCCCCGAGGGTCAGACCGAGTGGATTTTCACCGGCGACGAGGAAGCGATCGCCTGGAAGGTCGAGAACGCCTGGAATGCCAGCCTGCACATCATGGGCAGCCGTACCTTCGAGGGGATGGCGCGCTTCTGGCCGACATCGACCAACGTCTTCGCACCCGCGATGAACCAGATTCCCAAGGCGGTGTTTTCGAAAAAGGGCGCGGCGATCCTGCCGAAGGCGATCGACGCGGCGCCATCAGGCGAGCCGCAACCCGGCGCCGACAGCTGGAGCAAGGCCTATGTGGCGAGCGGCGATCTCGCCGAGGAAATCGCCAGGTTGAAGGCGGAAGACGGCAAGCCGATCATCGCCCATGGTGGCGCCAACTTCGCGCGCAGCCTTATCGCCCATGATCTGGTCGATCAGTATATGCTGATGGTCTATCCGCTCGCGCTCGGTCGCGGCCAGCCGATCTTTTCCGATCTGGCGCAGCCGAGGCAATTGCAACTGATGAGCACGCGCGTGTTTCCCAAGGGCGCCATCGCGCAGGTCTATCGGCGGGCCTAAAGCACCGCCTTCGCCGCCACGCCCGCGACATAGGTCTCGACGATGGCGCGATCATCGCCCATGGTCTGCAGCAGGAAGAGCTCTTCCGGCAGCGTTTTCACCACTTCCATCTTCAGCGCCATGGCCGGCGTCGCGCCGGCATCGAGCACCACAACGTCGGCATCGGTGCCCTTGTCGAGCGTGCCGATGCGATCGGCGAGAGAGAGGGACTGGGCGTTGCCAAGCGTCATCAGGTAATAGCTTTCCAGCGGGTTCAGGCGTTCGCCGAGCAGCTGCTGGATCTTGTAGGCCTCATCCATGGTCCGCAGCATGGAATAGCTCGAGCCGCCGCCGATATCGGTGGCGACGCCGATGCGGACCGGCTTGTCGCGGCGCATCAGTGCCTTCAGCGGGAAGAGGCCGGAGCCGAGGAAGAGGTTGGAGGTCGGGCAGTGGACGGCGATTGCGCCGGCCTCGCTCATGGCGTCCGCCTCGCGCTCCGACAGGTGGATGCAGTGGCCGAAGAGCGTCTTGTCACCGAGCAGGCCGTAGCGGGCATAGATATCGGTGTAGTCGATCGCCTCAGGATAGAGCTCGCAGGTGAACTTGATCTCGTCATGGTTTTCGGAGAGATGCGTCTGGATGTGCAGGTCGGGGAATTCGCGGGCGAGCGCCTGCGTCGCTTCCATCTGGGCGGGCGTCGAAGTGATGGCGAAGCGCGGGGTGATGGCGACGTGGTTGCGGCCCTTGCCGTGCCAGTCGGCGATGATCTCTCGGGTCTCGTCGTAGCCCATCTGGGGTGTGTCGAGCAGGCCTTGCGGGGCGTTGCGGTCCATCATCACCTTGCCGCCGACCATGCGCATGTTGCGCTTCATGGCCTCGGCGAAGAAGGCGTCAACGGAGGTCTTGTGCACGGAGCAGTAGGCGACCGCCGTCGTCGTGCCGTGGCGGATCAGTTCGTCGTAGAAATGCGTGGCGATACGCTGAGCATGGGCGCTTTCGACGAAGCGGCATTCCTCGGGGAAGGTGTAGGTGTTCAGCCATTCCAGGAGATTGGCGGCGTAGGAGGCGATCACCTGCATCTGCGGGAAATGCAGGTGCATGTCGATGAACCCGGGTATGATCAGATGCGGGCGGTGGTCGATCTCGATCGCATCGGCTGCGGCGCTGGCCTTGACCTCGCTGTAGGGGCCGCTTTCGACGATCACGCCACTATCCATCAACAGGCCGCCATCGGTTTCGTAGCGGTAGCTTTCGCTGTCAGTCAGGCTCTGAGGTGCCCTGACGAAGGAGAGCAGGCGGCCGCGGAGGAGGGTTTGGGTCATGGGCGTTCGCCTTTGTCGATTGCGTGTCGTCGTCAGAGTGGGCTCAGGGCGCCGGCTTGGCGGGGAGGGCCGCCACGGATGCGGCGCAGCCGTATAATGTCCTGCCCTGAAATACCAGCTTTGCCGCAAGATCGTAGCGCTTCGTGGATGCGCCGTCGACGCAGGTCTCCCTGGTCACCGTCAGCGTGTAGTGCTGCGGCGGGTGGCTGATGGTCCATGTCGCGCTGTCTTCGGTCGTCTCCAGCGGGCCGGGGTTTATGGTGATGACGTCGTTCTTGCCCGCCCGGCTGAAGGTGATCTGACCCTCGCGGATGCTGAGCGCCCAGAAGGGGCCGGTGCCCAGCACGTTGACCTCGCCCCAGAGATCGGTGGGGGTGGTGATGTCGCCAGAGATGTTTGGAGGCACGGTGCCTGTCGTCTTCACGTCTTCCTGTTTGGCAATGGCCTCCTCGGCCCGCGCTTCCGTCCATGCCAGCCCTAAGAGGGCGATAAGATTGGCCAGAAGCAGGGGGCGGAGGCCTTTGATCATTCGCGTTTGCCCTCGACCGCGCTTTCGAACCAGGCGACGAGCAGCTTGCGCTCATCCGGCGTGATGTCGGTGACGTTGCCCGGCGGCATGGCGTGGCTGCGGCCGGCCTGTATGTAGATTTCGCGGGCGTGTGCCGCGATCTCGGCGTCGTTTTCGAGGATCACGTTCTTCGGCGGCCGCGCCAGGCCTTCATAGACAGGCTCGGCTGCATGGCACATGGAACAGCGCGTGCCGACGAGCTGCTTGACGGCGGGAAAGTGCGGATCGCCGGCGAACTGCTGGAAGGCGGGGGCGACGGTTTCGGCGGCCGCGTCCTTCTCGCCGGTCAGCACCTTGGGAACGGTGGAAAGCCACATGATCAGGATGAACAGGATCACGGTTGCCAGCCACGTCCAGGTCGGGCGGCCCTTGCGGGCATGCGTGGTGTTGAACCAGTGGCGGATGGTGACGCCCATCAGGAAGACAAGTGCCGCGATCACCCAATTGTAGGCCGTGCCGAAGGCCAGCGGATAGTGGTTCGACAGCATGAAGAAGATGACGGGCAGCGTCAGGTAGTTGTTGTGCAGCGAGCGCTGCTTGGCGATCGCCCCGTACTTCGCATCCGGCGTGCGGCCGGCGATCAGATCGGCGACAACGATCTTCTGGTTTGGGATGATGATCATGAAGACGTTGGCCGACATGATCGTGGCCGTGAAGGCACCGAGATGCAGGAAGGCGGCGCGGCCGGTGAAGAGCTGCGTATAGCCCCAGGCCATGAAGACCAGCACCGCGTAGAGCACCACCATGAGGCCCCAGGTGTTCCGCCCGATCGGCGACTTGCAGAGCAGGTCGTAGACGATCCAGCCGACGGCAAGCGAGGCGAGCGAGATGGCGATCGCGACCGGTGCGCTGACATCGAGCACGTGGCGATCGATCAGGAACAGATCGGCGCCGCCGTAATAGACGATACAGAGCATGAGGAAGCCGGAGAGCCAGGTGAAATAGCTCTCGTATTTGAACCAGGTCAGGTGCTCGGGCATTTGCGCCGGCGCCACCAGATATTTCTGGATATGATAGAACCCGCCGCCATGCACCTGCCACTCCTCGCCATAGGCGCCGACGGGCAGATGCGGACGCTTCACCAGGCCGAGATCGAGCGCGATGAAATAAAAGGAAGAGCCGATCCAGGCAACGGCGGTGATGACGTGGAACCAGCGGGCCGCAAAGGCCAGCCACTCCCACGCTATGGCGTATTCATACATTCAGTTCCCCTATTCTCTCCGATTCAGCAGTGTGCAGAATGTTTTGCCGGGAGAAAAGGGGGATTAGGGCAACACCGCCACGTTGTGGGGCCGGAAATCACGGCTTTCGGACGTAGAGCGGGGAATTAGGGTGTCATCGCTCCAGCCGCGTGTCCCTCTACGCTGCCAACGGAACGCTGTGTCAGTCCCGCATATCCTTATTTGGCATCCTTGCGCCTTCAAGCGATTGAAGCAGTTCATCGGCGGTGTCGAAAACGTTGCCATAACCAGCCTTGATGGCTCTTGCTTCCTCCATCGCGGCCATCGTCTTCGCGTTGGGACGGGTCAGTTCCACGGGCCGCGCTTTGTCATGTGCAATCCTGGGCGCGATCTCCTTGTCCATCAGCGCAGTCTCCACCGGCGTATCGCGTTGTCTATCTCGCGCGCGATCTCCTCGGGATGCTTTCTAGCCAGCGCGTCGCTCGCCACCTGATTGATATAGCCAGGATCTCGGGTGTCGTAGCCCAGCGGGTCGGCCGTCCGGCGATGAAGCGCGGGGCGGGATTTGGGTGCCTCGTTGGGCACCGCTTCCACATCGGCTGGCCTCAAGACGTCGCCGAGATTTGTCTGCAGGTTGATCGGGCGAATGCTCTGCATATCGGACGCTCCCAACATTTACGCAAATTTACATAATCCCGGCTCCGCGCGCAAATATTTCACGCCACTGCATTTGAATGCCCGCTGCGACGCAAAGCCGATCAAAGCGCCGCCATTGAAATGACAAGACTTCATTACAGTTTTACTCAAGGCCGCCGAGACGAGGGGAAACCGCTTCGGCGTGGCGGCGCATTCATCGACGGAGAAGATGCTGATGCGCAGTATTCTTGTGGTTGTGATGATTGCCTTTTCGTCCTGTGTCCAAATCCCCGGCGTCCAGACCAGTGGCGCCCAGGCCCATGACGCCCCGTCCGGCTGGGCGTACGAGCCGTATTGTTGCAACGGCGACAACGAGACGGGCGATTGCCAGATGATCCCGCCGAAGAGCGTCGCGATCACCCCGAACGGCTATCGGGTGACGCTTCTGCCGGGTGACCACCGGCTCGTCACCCACGCGCACGTCTTCCTGCTGCCGATGGGCCGGGCGATGAAATCGGGCGACGGCGACTACCATCTCTGCCTGTTTCCAAACGAGGATACGCCGCGCTGCTTCTACGCGCCTGAAATGGGCTACTGAGCAGTCTCCCTGTCGCGGGCGATCTCTTCGAGGATCCAGCTGCGGAAGGCCTTGATCTTCGGGACGTTGCGGCGGTTTTCGGCGTAGACCAGCCAGTAGCCGCGATCGTCGGTGCAGGTCATCTCGAAGGGCTGATAGAGCCGCCCCTGGGCAAGCTCGTCGCCATAGAAGGCGGGCGTTAGGATGGCGACGCCCTGGCCGGCCATCGCGGCACTCGCCTCGAAGGTCTGCGAGCCATACTGGCTGCGCGGGCGCGATTCCAGGCCGAGATCGGTCAGGCCTGCTGCCTTGAACCAGATCTGCCACCAGGGGTCGGTGGCGCCGATGATCGGCAGCTTCATCAGGTCCTCGGGCTTGTGGATGCCGCCGATGCTTTCCGCCAGTTTCGGGCTCAGCATCGGGGTGAAGTCGACATCGAGCAGCTTGTCGGCGATCAGCCCGCGCCAGTTGCCGTCGCCCGAGCGGATGGCGACGTCGACGGATTCGCGGGTGAAGTCGATCAGCGCTTCCGACGTCGATAGCCGCACCGCGATCGCCGGATGCCGGAGCTGGAAGGTGCCGAGGCGGCGCGCCAGCCAGTGCGAGGCGAAGGTGGCGATGGTGTTGATCAGCAGCGTCGATTCGATCTCGCCACGCGCCTCGGCCATCGCCTCGTTCAAAAGCACGAAGGCGTCGGACACTTTCGGGAGCAGCAGTTCGCCGGTATCCGTCAGGCTGATCTGGCGCGGGCGGCGTAAAAACAGCGGCTCGCCGATATTCTCCTCCAGCAATTTCACCTGGTAACTGACGGCCGTCTGCGTCATGCCGAGCTCCTCGCCGGCCTTGGTGAAGCTGCCAAGCCTTGCCACGGCCTCGAAGACGCGCAGCGCATTCAGCGGAACCTGCTTGGACAGCTTCATGGATAAGTTCTCTTTATGCATGCAGACGGTTGTTCGATTGGAATTGCAGCATTAATCGGCGCAATCTGCAAGTCATCAGATCAGATTATCGAGGTGATGTCATGGCTTGCGTAACCAACGAACATATGGCCCAACGCGTGGCCGAACCGACCCATGTCAGGGCTGTCGAGTGGCTGGCGCATCTGCTGCGAGGGCTTGCCGTGCGTCTGGCGCGGCCGGACCGGCTGGATCTCGAGGGCATGCCGGATCGCGTCAAGCGCGACCTCGGCTTCATGGATGGGCGCGATCCCTATATCGAAGATGCGCGGACACGGTAGGCGGCAAGCGCGGTCAGGATTTCGGCCGCGGTCATGGCGGCGATCACTTCCGGCCGCTTGTCGCGCACCTGTTGACCGCCGATCGGCAGCGTCAGCCGCTCCATCCATTCTTTCTCGCCACCCGCTTCGCGCTGCAGCCAGCTTGCGAAAGTGGCGCGTTTGGTGGCCGAGCCGATCATGCCGGTATAGGCGAGATCGATGCGGGCGAGCGCCTCGCGGGCGATCAGGAAATCGAGCGCATGGTCGTGGGTGAGGATGACGACGACGGCGCCCGCGCGCATCTCCTTAACCAGCGCTTCGGGCATGGCGACGAGCCGGGCGTTGATACCCTCCGGCAGATGCGCGAGTTCGTCTTGGCGGGTCTCGATCACGGTGACGTCGAGCGGCAGCGGCGAAAGCGCTGTCGCGAGAGCGCGGCCGACATGGCCGGCGCCGAACAGCCACACCTCCGGCCGGTGCTCCGCTTCATCGCTGCGCCGTTCCTCCAACTCACGGATCACGTCCTCCGTCACCTTGCGAAACCGCAACTGCGTGCGCCCGCCGCAGCATTGGCCGATCTCCGGGCCGAGGGGGATATCCATCATGTCGCGGCCGTCGACGCCCTGCAGAAGCTTGCGGGCGTTGGCGATCGCCATGAACTCGAACTGGCCACCGCCGATGGTGCCCCAGATGTTGTCGGCTGAGACCAGCATGAAGGTGCCGGTCTCGCGGGGGGTGGAGCCCTGGGTGCCGGTGATGTCGATCAGGATGATGTCGGGGTGGGTGGCGAGGAATTGGGGGAGGGTGGTCATTGGGGGATGACCGGGGGGATTGTGGGGATGGGGTTGTGCGCGGTGGGGCTGGTGTGGGTGGAGTTTATGAAGGTTAGGTTTGTGGGTGTGATACCCCCCTCTGCCCTGCCGGGCATCTCCCCCACAGGTGGGGAGATTGGCTGGGCGCGGCCGCTCGCTCTACCTTCATTGGGTGATTGGGGAGCAAGCCACTTGCCGATCTCCCCCCTTGTGGGGGAGATGCCCGGCAGGGCAGAGGGGGGTACGCCACGCCCGCAAGGCCAGCAAATCCTGGGAGCCCAGCAAACCCACCAAACCCCACATTCCCAGTCATACCGCCTTCATCCGCTCGACCGCCATCAACACCCGCTCCGGCGTCGCCGGCGCGTCCAGTCTCGGGCAAACCTTGTAGTCCGCCACGCTCGCAACCGCCATCGACAGCGCTTCCAGCACGGAGATCGCCAGCATGAACGGTGGTTCGCCGACGGCCTTGGAGCGGCCGATGGTCTGTTCGGCGTTTTCGGACCATTCGGCGAGCTTGACGTTGAAGATCTTCGGCCGATCTGAGGCGAGTGGGATCTTGTAGGTGGAGGGGGCGTGGGTGCGCAGGCGTCCCTTGGCGTCCCACCAGAGCTCTTCCGTCGTCAGCCAGCCCATGCCCTGCACGAAGGCGCCCTCGACCTGGCCGATGTCGATGGCTGGGTTCAGCGAGCGGCCGACATCGTGGAGGATATCGGTGCGGTCGATCAGATATTCGCCGGTCAGCGTGTCGATCGAGACCTCGGTGCAGGAGGCGCCGTAGGAGTAGTAATAGAAGGGCGTGCCCTTTCCGGCGGCGCGGTCCCAGTGGATTTTCGGGGTCTTGTAGAAGCCGGCGGCCGATAGCTGGACGCGGGCGAAATAGGCCTGCCTTATAAAGTCGGGGAAGGGGATTTCCTGGTTGCCGACGCGCACCCGGTTGGGCAGGAAGGCGATCTCGGAGACCGGGACGTCCCATTTCTCGGCGGCGAAGGCGACGAGGCGTTCCTTGATCTGGCGGGCGGCATCATAGGCGGCCATGCCGTTGAGATCGGTGCCGGAGGAGGCGGCCGTGGCGGAGGTGTTGGGCACCTTGCCCGTGGTCGTCGCAGTGATCTTCACATGCTCGATGTCGATCTGGAAGCTGTCGGCCAGAACCTGCGCCACCTTGGTGTAGAGGCCCTGGCCCATCTCGGTGCCGCCATGGTTCAGGTGGATCGAGCCGTCCTGGTAGACATGGACGAGGGCGCCGGCCTGGTTGAAGGCGGTGAGCGTGAAGGATATGCCGAACTTCACCGGCGTCAGCGCGATGCCCTTCTTGATATAGCGGCTGTCGCGGTTGAATTCGATGATCTCTCGGCGCCGCGCCTGGTAGTCGGCGCTCTCCTCGAGTTCGCCGACGATCCGCTCCAGAATGCTGTCCTCGACCTCCTGGTGATAGGGCGTGAGCGTGCGGCCGGAGCCGGGCTGGCCGTAGAAATTCAGTTTTCTGATATCCAGCGGGTCCTTGCCGACGGCATAGGCGATTTCCTCGATGAAACGCTCGGCGCCAAGCATGCCCTGCGGTCCGCCGAAGCCGCGAAAGGCGGTGTTGGAGACCGTATGGGTTTTGAGCGGCTTCGAGGTCAGGTGCACATGCGGGTAGAAATAGCTCGAGTCGGCATGAAACAGCGCGCGGTCGGTGACGGGGCCCGACAGGTCAGACGAGAAGCCGCAGCGGGCGGCATAGGTGGCGTCGACCGCGTGGATGCGGCCTTCCTCGTCGAAGCCGAGTTCGTAATCGACCATGAAGTCGTGGCGCTTGCCGGTGGCCGCCATGTCCTCGTCGCGGTCGGGCCGGAACTTGATTGATCGTTTCAGCTTCTTGGCGGCGATGGCGGCGAGTGCCGCGAACTGGTTGCCCTGCGTTTCCTTGCCGCCGAAGCCGCCGCCCATGCGGCGCACGTTCACCGTCACGGCGTTGGAGGGGATGTTCAGCACATGGCCGACGATGTGCTGGATCTCGCTCGGATGCTGCGTCGAGGACCAGACGGCGACCTCGTCGTCCTCGCCGGGAATGGCCATGGCGATCTGGCCTTCGAGATAGAAATGCTCCTGGCCGCCGATCCGCATCTGGCCCTTCAGCCGGCGGGCGGCGTTTGCCATCTCGGCTTTTGCTTCGCCGCGGCTCAGCGTCATCGGGCTGGTGACCAGCGCGCCGCCGTTTTCAAGCGCGCCGTCGATGTCGCTCCAGTGGGCGAGGTCGCGATACTCGATCTTCGCCTTGCGGGCGGCGCGGCGCGCGATGTCGCGGGTCTCGGCGATCACGGCAAAGATCGGCTGCTGGTGGAACTCGACTTTTGTTTCGGCGAGCAGCGGCTCGTCGTGGCTGCCGTTGGAGCTGACGTCGTTAATCCCTGGCACGTCCTTGCCGGTGAAGACCCAGACGACGCCAGGCGTCGCTGCAACCTCGGAGAGGTCCATGCTGACGATCTCGGCATGCGCCCGGTCCGACAGGCCGAGAGCGCCGTGGAGCAGGCCGGATGGTTCCGGAAGGTCGTCGATGTAGTCGGCCGTGCCGGTGACGTGTTTGTGGGCGCTGTCATGGCGGCGCGAGGCGTGCATCGGGCCTGAGATGATGAAGGTGGGGTCGGGGAAGGCAGACTTGTCCATCAGGGGTTGCCTCCTGTGGTGGGGGTTTGGGTGTGGGTGATTATTGAGGGCGTGCCGCGTGGCCCCCTCATCCGACCCTTCGGGCCACCGACCGGGGTCGAGCCACTGGTCTCGACCCGTCCTTCGGACCCCCGTTGGGGAGAAGAGACTCGGGGTGGGCCGCTCGCTCCATCTTCCCTTCGCCCCATAGGGGAGAAGGTGGCCCGTAGGGTCGGATGAGGGGGCTGCACGGCACAATGGTACAAATCATACCCCATCACGCCACCTCCTCGAACCGCCGCAGTTCAGCCGGCGCACCCGTCGTCTCCAGATAAAACCGCGTCAGCAAATTCTTCGCCGTCAGCTGCCGATACGCCGACGTGGCGCGCCAATCCGAAAGCGGCTGGAAGTCGCTGTCGAAGGCGTCTCTCACCGCCTCGATCGTCTCCTCATTCCACGGACGGCCGATGAGTTCGTTTTCGACGGCGCGGGCGCGCTTGGGCGTGCCGGCCATGCCGCCGAAGGCTATTCTCACGTCGTTGACGTCGCCCTGCTCGTCCAGCGTCAGATAGAAGGCGCCGAGCACGGCGGTGATGTCTTCGTCTCGGCGCTTGGTGATCTTGTAGACGGCAAAATGCGTGTCTTCGGCCGGGTAGGGCACGAAGAGGCTTTCGACGAACTCGCCGGGGCGGCGGTCCTGCTTGCCGTAGTCGATGAAATAATCCTCCAGCCGCAGCATGCGCGTGCCCTCGGTCGAGCGCAGCTTGACGGTGGCGCCGAGCGCGATCAGCGGCGGTGGGCTGTCGCCGATCGGCGAGCCGTTGGCGATGTTGCCGCCGATCGTCCCCATGTTGCGCACCTGCTCGCCGCCGATGCGGGTGATCAGCCGGCCGAGCGTCGGCACCTTGCTGGCGATCGTCTCCAAAGCGCGGGTATAGGTCACGCCGGCGCCGATGGTGATGCCGCCTTCGCCCGACGTAATCGTTTGCAATTCCTGGAGATGGTTGATGAAGACGACAGGGTTCAGCGCCCGCATCTGCTTGGTCACCCAAAGCCCGACATCGGTCGAGCCGGCGACGATGGTCGCCTTCGGCTCGTCGGCCAGAATGCGCGCCAGCGCCTCCAGCGAGCCCGGCACCAGCAGGCGGTCCTCGCCCGAGGTGATCGAGATGGTGCCCGATCCCTGCATCGCCCACAGTCTTGCGACGATGTCGGAGCGCGTGCGCTCCAGCGGGTCGAACAGCGCGCTCGGGCGCGTCCTCGCCACCTGCTCGGCGGCCTTGACGATCGGCTCGTAGCCGGTGCAGCGACAGAGATTGCCCTGCAGCGCCTTTTCGATCTCGGCACGGTCGGGATTGCTGTTTGAGAGCCACAATCCGTACATCGACATCACGAACCCTGGGGTGCAGAAGCCGCATTGCGAGCCGTGACAGTCGACCATCGCCTGCTGCACCGGATGCAGCGTGCCGTCTTTCGCGGCCAGATGCTCGACAGTGACGACATGGGTGGCGTTCAGCGAGCCGATGAAGCGGATGCAGGCATTGACGGATTCATAGTGCAACTTGCCGTCGATCAGCCGGCCGACCAGAACGGTACAGGCGCCGCAGTCGCCCTCGGCGCATCCCTCCTTCGTGCCCGTCAGCCGGCGCTTCAGCCGCAGGAAATCGAGCAGCGTCTCGGTAGGCTTGACGTCTCTCAGCGTGACGTCTTCCCCATTCAGGATAAAGCGGATGCTGTCGTTCATGTCGTTCCCGATTTTTCTCTTTATTTTAGATGGTTATGCCGCCGTCCAGCCCCCGTCAATCGAGATGTGGGTGCCTGTCACCTGGCGGGCCTCGTCGCTGGCGAGGTAAAGCGCCAACGCGCCAATCTCCTCCGCCTTGACGAATTCATGCGTCGGCTGCGCCTTCAAGATCACCTCGGTCTTGACCTGTTCCTCAGTCATTCCGCGCGCCTTGGCGGTATCCGGGATCTGCTTTTCCACCAGCGGGGTTAGCACGTATCCCGGGCAAATGGCGTTGACGGTCACGCCCGTTTCGGCAAGCTCGAGTGCGGCCGTCTTCGTCAGGCCGAGTATACCATGCTTTGCCGCGACGTAGGCGGATTTGAACGGGGAAGCGACGAGGGCGTGGGCGGAGGCGATATTGATGATGCGCCCGTGCTTCTTCTCCTTCATCAGCGGGATCGCCGCGCGCATCGTGTGAAACGCGCTGGAGAGGTTGATCGCGATGATCTGATCCCACTTGTCGATCGGGAAATCCTCGATCTTCTCGACATGCTGGATGCCGGCATTGTTGACGAGCACGTCGACGCCGCCGAAGGTCTTGGCGGCGGTGGCGATGAGGTCGGCGATCTCGTCCGGCTTGGTCATGTCGGCTGGGTGATGGATGACGCCGGCTTTCGAGAGTGATTCAAGCCGTTCGGTTATGCCCTTGATTTCCTCGGGCTTTCCGAAGCCGTTGAGGACGATGTTGTCACCCTTGCCGGCGAATGCGGTGGCGATCGCCAGGCCGATGCCGCTGGTGGATCCGGTGACGACGACTGTTCTGGCCATGAGGTTCTCCGATTTGTCCTTCGACGCGGTTGTGTGGAGCGTAGTCCGGAATCGGTTGGGCTGGCAATTGGGGGACGGTGTTGTGGGGAGGCATCGGTGTCGGGAGAGCCATTCCCGTAGTGCGGATGGGACGTGCTTAGATCCTCGGCACGAGGCCGAGGATGACGCCGAGATTTTTGTAACCGATTGAACACTAAGCGAATTCCCGCCCGCAACGTCATCCTCGGGCTCGTCCCGAGGATCTAAGCACGCCGCCCGGACTGCAACGGTGATGGCATGCTGAAGCTCGCAACACCCAAAGCCGACCGCCCAATAAATTTCACTTTAATTTCTTTTCACATTCGTTTGCCTGCATTATTCATTCAATCCGAAGCAGTTCATGGGAGGATGACAATGGCGGGGTATGTACTGGCGATCGATCAGGGGACGACGTCGACGCGGGCGATCGTGTTCGATGGCGAGATGAAGATCGCCGGCGCGGGCCAGAAGGAATTCAAGCAGATCTATCCGCAATCCGGCTGGGTCGAGCATGATCCGGAGGAGATCTGGGATTCCGTCGTTTCGACCATCAAGATGGCGATCCGCGAGGCGAAGATCAGCGCCAAGGATATCGCAGCACTCGGGATCACCAACCAGCGCGAGACCGTCGTCGTCTGGGAGCGCGAGAGCGGCAAGCCTATTCATAACGCCATCGTCTGGCAGGACCGCCGCACCGCGAGCTATTGCGACAAGCTGAAGAAGCAGGATCTGGAAAAGACCTTCACGAAGAAGACCGGGCTGCTGCTCGACCCCTATTTCTCCGGCACCAAGCTTTCCTGGATGCTCGCCAACGTGAAGGGGGCGAGGGCGCGGGCCGCCAAGGGCGAGCTCTGCTTCGGCACGATCGACACGTTTCTGATCTGGCGGCTCACCGGCGGCAAGAGCTTCGTCACCGACGCCACCAATGCGTCGCGGACGCTGATGTACAACATCGCCAGCAACGAATGGGACAAGGACCTGCTGGAGATCCTGCGCGTTCCCTCGGCCATGCTGCCTGAGGTGAACGATTGCGCGGCCGATTTCGGCGTTACCGAGCCTCACATCTTCGGCGCCGCGATCCCGATTTTAGGCGTTGCCGGCGACCAGCATGCGGCGACGATCGGTCAGGCCTGTTTCGAGCCGGGCATGATGAAATCCACCTACGGCACCGGCTGCTTTGCCGTGCTCAACACCGGCGCCGACATGGTGCGCTCGAAGAACCGGCTCCTAACGACTATCGCCTACCGGCTGGACGGCGAGACGACCTATGCGCTTGAAGGTTCGATCTTCATCGCAGGCGCCGCCGTGCAGTGGCTGCGCGACGGGCTCGGGATCATCGACAGTGCCTCGAAGACCGGCGAACTGGCCGATGCCGCCGATCCCTCGCAGGAGGTCTATCTGGTGCCCGCCTTCACCGGGCTCGGCGCGCCGCACTGGGATGCGAACGCCCGCGGCGCGATCTTCGGCCTGACGCGCAACAGTGGGCCGAAGGAATTTGCGCGCGCGGCGCTCGAGGCCGTCTGCTACCAGTCGCGCGACCTGCTCGACGCCATGCATAAGGACTGGAAGGGCGGCGTCGACGAGACGGTGCTGCGCGTCGACGGCGGCATGGTGGCCTCCGACTGGACGATGCAGCGGCTGGCCGACATTCTCGACGCGCCCGTCGACCGCCCCGTGATCCTCGAGACCACGGCGCTGGGTGCTGCCTGGCTCGCCGGCAGCCGAGCGGGTGTGTGGCCCGACAAGGCGGCTTTCGCCAAGAACTGGAAGCGCAACAACCGCTTCGAGCCCGATATGGACGAGAAGACGCGTGCGGCCAAGCTCAAGGGCTGGCGGAGTGCAGTGAAGCGGACGTTGAGCGAGGGGTGACGCGGACGCGCTGGCGGTGTCTTTGACGCCTTCGCCGATCGTTCTACAATGCCTGCCAATCTTGACATGTGGAGGAGCGGGCATGGTGTCGATGACGGTCGAGCTGCGCAATGTCGCGGGAACCCAGGCGGCGATGGGATGGGCCGGTGGCCATACCATCGTCGTCGACAGGCCGCAGGGCAAGGCGGGCGGGCAGGGGCTCGGCTTCAACGGCGCGCAGTTGCTGGCGCTGGCGCTCGGCGGCTGCTTCTGCAACGACCTGCGCTATGTTGCCGAAGAGATGGGGTGCGAGCTCGGCAGCATCGCGGTGTCTGTCACCGTGGAGCTCGATGGCAGCCCGCTGGTGACGACCGCCGCGCATATGCAGGTCGCCTGCGAGATGGCCGACGGCTCCAGCGCCGACGCGGTGATCGAGAAGGCAAGGGCTAGCTGCATGGTCAGCAATTCACTTCAGCGCGGCGTTGCCGTCTCGATCGAGGCGGTGCGCTAGAGCCTTTCCTGGTTAGATTGAAGCATTCTGTTGGCTCAAACGGAGTCGGA
>NZ_JBMDKV010000003.1:0-527796 GCF_057809895.1 Rhizobium sp. FG113
CATCCGACTCCGTTTGAGCCAACAGAATGCTTCAATCTAACCAGGAAAGGCTCTAGCCGCGCGTCAGCGTGATGAAGTCGGTGCCCTGACCGGTCTCCGGGCCGACGCCGGTGTCGGAGATCGTCAGTGTCGATCCCGGCGTCAGCATGGAGTCGATCCGTTGCCTGGTGTCATCGGGAATGGTGATCCGGCCGAGCGCGTTCAGGATCGGCGTGCCCGAGATGATCGAGCTTTCCATGGTGCTGATGCCCAGTCGCTTCATCGTCTGGCTGGTTAAGGTGTTGGGCAGCGTCACGCCCAGCCACTCGGTGGTGCCGTCTTCGAAATTCACCTCGTGCGCGCTGAAGAAATGGGTCCCGAGCGCCAGTTCCGGTTGGGCGATCGTCACCGGCGCCTCGAACACCTGCTGGAATCCCTGCCGCACCATGATCACGCCATTCGGGGGGGCACCCTTGCCGGCAGCGCTATAGACCGCGCGCAAGAGATCGTCACTGATGAGTGACTTGGCGGCGTCGGGGTTCATTGGATGTTGCTTCTTGAACTCGCCGATCGCCTGTACCGTCGCCGGCCCGAGATAACCATCGGCGTTGCCGACGGCAAATCCAAGCTCGGCGAGATAGGTCTGCAGGTCGATGATCGTCTCGCGCTGCGCCCGGCGGGTGATCAGGATCTTCACCGGCTGGTCGTTGACGGGCGCCACGATCGGCTGCACCTGCAACCGCGGCATCGCCACCTCGTTCATCGCCACCTGCACCGGTAGCGAGCCGATTGCCGGCCGGAGCTCGACATCGGATAGCAGTGGCGCCGGAGCCGGCGCGTGCGGGCTGAACAGCATCGGATGGTCGACCGGCTCCGGCGCAAGCTGTGCGTCGGTGATGATCACGGGCACGCCCATCTCGGTCATCTTGTAGAGCTGTTTCGCGAATGCGTCGGGCATGCGCACGCAGCCGTGCGAGGCGGGATAGCGTGGCACGGAGTTCGACTGGTGGAGCGCGATGCCCGACCATGTCAGCCGCTGCATGAACGGCATCGGCGCGCCCGAATAGATGTTTGACTCGTGGTAGGTCTGCTTCTCGATCACCGAGAAGATGCCACTCGGCGTGGTGTGGCCGGATTTCCCGCTCGATATCTTCGATGTCGCGATGACATCGGCGCCGTCATAGACGGCCAGCGATTGCTTGCTCTTTGAAACGAAGATCTGCAGCGCCCGCGCGTCCGTGGCGAACGCGGGGTGCACGAGGGCGGTGGCCGACAGCAAGCCGAGCCCGAAGACGAGACGCGAGAACATTTGAACCCAACCGATACGCAATACTACGGGCCGGAGGGTAATGCTCGAAACTTAAGGAAGATTTGAAATGCTCGGCTGTGAGCAGGGCTCACATATTATTGATTGCGCTTGCTTCCGAACGTATAGCCGGTCTCGACCGTGCCCTTTCCGAACTTGTCGCGCAGCTTGTCCATCGCGGCTTCGGCCGCCGCACGTCGCCCGGATTGAACGTCGATCAGGTCGGGCGGATCGGCCCGCGTCGGGTCGCAAAGGTCGGTCACGCCGATGCCGATCAGTCGGAACTTGGTTCCGTCGGTTTCTTTCTGCAGCAGTTCGATGCCGGTGCGGAAAATACGATCGGCAAGCTGCGTCGGGTCCTCCAGCTTGCGGTTGCGCGTGCGCGATTTGAAGTCCGCCGTCTTCATCTTCAGAACGACGGTGTGGCCGGCGATGTCGCCTTTCTTCAGCCGCCAGGCGACCTTCTCGGAGAGATTGCGCAGCACCGGAACGAGCTCCTCATAGCGAGAAATGTCGTCGAAGAAGGTCGTCTCGGCCGAAACGCTCTTGGCCGGATCGTTGAGGTGCACATCGCGGTCATCGATCCCGCGCGACAGCCGCGACAGCCGCTGCCCCATGGTGCCATAGCGGCGCATCAGGTCGGTCTCGTCCATGGTCTGCAACTGGCCGATGGTGCGGATTCCGTCGGCCTCGAGCGTCGCGGCGAAGGCCTTTCCCACGCCCCAGATCGTCGTCACCGGACGCGGCGCCAGAAACGAAACCGCCTCCTCGCGACCGATCACCGAGAACCCGCGCGGCTTCTGCAGATCGGAGGCCACCTTGGCCAGAAACTTGCAGTAGGAGAGCCCGATCGAAACGGTGATGCCGATCTCCTTCTCGACGCGGCGGGCGAACTTCGCCAGCGTGCGCGCCGGCGGGTCGTTGTGCAGCCGCTCCGTGCCGCCAAGCTCCAGAAACGCCTCGTCGATCGACAGCGGCTGAACGAGCGGTGTCAACTCCTGCATCATCGCCCGCACCTCGCGGCCGACCTTGACGTATTTCTCCATGTTGGGAGGGATCACCACCGCCTGCGGGCAGGCTTCCAGCGCCTTGAACATAGGCATGGCCGAGCGCACGCCGTAGATCCGCGCGACATAGCAGGCCGTCGACACCACGCCCCGCTTTCCGCCGCCGATGATGACGGGCTTGTCGGCCAGCTCGGGATTGTCGCGTTTCTCCACCGAGGCGTAGAAGGCATCGCAGTCGATATGTGCGAGCGTCAGGCCGTAGAGCTCGTCGTGGCGCACGAGGCGAGGGCTGCCGCAGGCAGCACAGCGTCGCCCCTCCGCCTTCTGCTCGGCAAGGCAGTCGCGACAGAAGCCGGGTGTCTTGGCAGGATTGGCGGTCATCGACGGGAACAAAGGTTGAACATCGCGACATTACGCTCTAAGTTCCAGAGTCTCAAGAGGATGTCGGCGCTTATGCGCTGGTTTTACCCAGCGTCGTCATGGTCGAGAAATGCCGCCGCATCAGCTCGGCCGCATGCGTCCAATCGGACGCCTGTACGATTGTGCCGGTGGGCGGCGGCGCGAATGGCTTGAAATCGGCATTCGCCATCATGTTGAGCAGCAGGCAATCCGGCACATGGTCGGCAACGGAAAGGAGGTTGCGTTGGATATCGTCGATAAAGGCGACGGGCAGCTCCCGGCGGTCATGCAGCGCAGCCACGATCGGCCCTTTGGGCTGTTCCGAGGCGATCATGTCGAAGCAGAGATCGAACCGATCGAGAAGCTTGCGGCGCACCTCGTGGTGACGCGGCGGCATTGCCGTGAGAAACACGATGTCGGCATCGGCGGCCAGCGCATGCAGCGTCTCGACGGCACGCTCCGCCGGCTCCTGCCACAGGTCCTGGGTCTCGAAGAATATCTCGTGGAAGCGGTCGAATTCGTCTCGGTCCATCTCCGCCCCATCGAGCAGCGACACGATATTGCCATGCAGCCGAAACGAGCGCGGCAGGAGGTCGTAATCGTGCGAGCGCAGGAAGCGGGTGAGGGGCGAGAGAAATTCCAGCACCACCTCATCGATGTCGCAGACGATCAGCGGGCGATCACCGAGGCGCACCTGAGAGGGATCGGTGACCACGCTCATGATCAATACTCGCCCGAGCCGAGGCCGGCCGGAGAGAAATGCTGCCAGGCTGCATTCAGCACCTCCGGCGGCGTCCCGCTTGCCTGGCAGAACGCCAGCGCCGTCGGCTCATGCTGCATCAGGAAGTCCATCATGCCGGAAAGGAAGCCTGGATCGTTCACCGCGTTCCTCACCTGCGCCGGCTCGACGCCAGTCAGCGCCAGGAATCGGTCAAACAGATCAGGTTCGTTTGCGAGCCAGGCGAGAACTGCGATGGCCGTCTCTTGCGGGTCGGCGGCGCGTTGCTTTGAAGTCTTGAAGTTGCTCTGCATTTCTTGCGGTAAATTACCTATTTTTCAACCAAATACCGATAGCGTGCCGCAATCGGTTTCATGGCGGCCGGTGCGCCAGCGGGTTCATTCTCGCCAGGCGAAACGGTTTTCATGACGGACTTAGGATCGCGTTCGATGCCCAAACAAGTGATGATTGTAGAGGATAACGAGCTCAACATGAAGCTCTTTCGCGACCTCATAGAGGCGTCCGGCTACAGGACCATCCAGACCCGCAACGGTATGGAAGCGCTGGATCTTGCCCGCAAGCATCGCCCCGATCTGATCCTCATGGACATCCAGCTTCCTGAAGTTTCCGGGCTCGAAGTCACCAAGTGGCTGAAAGAGGACGACGAGCTCCACGTCATTCCCGTCATCGCCGTCACCGCCTTCGCGATGAAGGGTGACGAGGAACGCATTCGCCAGGGCGGCTGCGAGGCTTATGTCTCGAAGCCGATCTCCGTTCCGAAGTTCATCGAGACGATCAAGACCTACCTGGGCGACGCCTGATAGATCGGAAAGAAGCTTATGACCGCGCGCATTCTCGTCGTTGATGATATCCCGGCAAACGTGAAGCTGCTCGAAGCGCGGCTGATCGCCGAGTATTTCGACGTGCTGACGGCGGCCGACGGCTATCAGGCTCTGGCGATCTGCGAACGCAACCAGGTCGATCTCATCCTGCTCGATATCATGATGCCAGGCATGGACGGCTTTGAAGTCTGCGAGCGGCTGAAGTCCAACCCGAAGACATCGCATATTCCCGTCGTCATGGTCACCGCGCTCGATCAGCCGGCCGACCGCGTGCGTGGCCTGAAGGCCGGTGCCGATGACTTTCTGACCAAGCCGGTCAACGACCTGCAGCTGATCGCCCGCGTAAAGAGCCTGCTGCGCCTGAAGACGCTGAGCGACGAATTGCGCATCCGCGCCCAGACGGCGCACACGATGGGCATCGACGAATTGCTGCGCGCCGATCAGCGCGGCGAGGAGGGTGGCCAGATCATGCTCGTCGATGGCCGCGCCAATTCGCAGGAGCGGATCATCAAGGCGCTGAAGCCGATCGGCAATGTCTTTGCCATTTCGGATGCCCAGGCCGCTATCTTCGAAGCATCCGAAAATCCATTCGACCTCGTGATCGTCAATTCCAATATCGACGACTACGACCCGCTCAGGCTTTGCTCGCAGCTCCGCTCGCTGGAGCGCACCCGTTTCCTGCCGATCCTGATCATCACCGAGCAGGGCGATGACGAGATGGTGGTGCGTGCGCTCGATCTCGGCGTTAACGACTATATCGTTCGCCCCGTCGATCCGAACGAGCTGGTGGCCCGCAGCCTCACGCAGATCCGCCGCAAGAACTACAATGACCGCCTGCGCGCCAATGTGCAGCAGACGATCGAGCTTGCGGTCACCGATCCGCTGACGGGCCTGAGCAATCGCCGCTATCTCGACAATCATATCAGCACGCTGTTCAACCGCTCGATGGCGCGCGGTCGCCCGCTGTCGGTGCTGATCGCCGATATCGACCGCTTCAAGCAGATCAACGACACGCACGGCCATGATGCTGGCGACGATATCCTGCGCGAGTTCGCCAATCGCGTCCGCTCCACGGTTCGCGGCGCCGATCTCGCCTGCCGCTATGGCGGCGAGGAATTTGTCGTCGTCATGCCCGACACCTCACCGGAGATCGCAGCCTCCGTGGCCGAACGCCTGCGCGGTGTCATCGAAAGCGTACCCTTTGTGGTGAAGGGCACGGGCCAGGAACTGCAGGTGACGGCATCCTTCGGCATCGCCTCGCGCACGCCGCAGGTTATCACGCCGGGCCACCTGCTGAAGCAGGCCGACGTTGCGCTTTATGAAGCAAAGAACGGTGGTCGCAACCGAGTCGTTGCCGCTGCCTGATAATGGCATTGGCCGCTTGGCGCCAAAGAGCCGCAGCGCATTGATCATCCACAGAAAGTTGAACGGGGCCGATCCGGTCCTGTGTGCGGATTAGCCGCAAGTAGTAGTGCCGGGTTTTGACCTTGGCGCTGGCCGCGACGGCCGATCTACGTCAGCACAGACGCTGTCGGCCTCAGAAGAAAATGTGAGGCTTCGTCACGTTTCTTGATTTGATTGGCCGATTTTGATGGTTTTCAGGCGGTTTCGTCGGTCTGCAAGCGCGAAGACTACTGGCCTATATTGTCCGTCTATTCTTGATGTCGTATCTTATTCTAGCGCGGCGTGGCCGAAAATTACGCGAAACGGCGTCCCAAATCGGGACTTTTAACCATAAAATCAACCTAATAAATCTCATCATTAAGAATTTGTTGATTTTCTTTCATTTTCGCGCGAATGATCAATACATAGAAATAAGCACTCCCTATGCGGGGTGCGCCGATACCCCATGATGCTCAGGTCCGCCGCATCTCCTGGGTCGTGGGGTCGGTCGGTCGGCAAGCAACACTTGCGGTTCCTCGTGCCGCGTTGCCTGTTGGCCGACCCCCTTTCGTAAAACGCCGTCCTCTCCGTTGAAACGGGCAGGGCGGCGTTTTCATTTGGTGCTCTTTGATCGAGTTGGACGCGGGCCGTATCGCAGACAACAAAAAAGCGCGCAGCCTGGTGGCGCGCGCTTCTAAGCGGTCTACAGGATCAAGAAATTACTTGATCTTGGTTTCCTTGAACTCGACGTGCTTGCGAGCAATCGGGTCGTACTTGGTCTTCGTCATCTTGTCCGTCATCGTACGGCTGTTCTTCGTCGTGACGTAGAAAGAACCTGTGTCGGCTGTCGACAGCAGCTTGATCTTGATTGTTGTAGCCTTGGCCATGGTCGTCCTGCCTTTAATGAAATGAAAGCCGTTGGAATCCGTCTAGGCGCCTCGGCTAATTCTGGCGCGAAACTACGAATCTAGCTTGAAAAGTCAACCCCGCTTTCGAATGAAAAGCAGTCTGCCCGCCGAAAGCACTGCATAAACGCCGAAGAAGCCCGCAATCGCCCAGGCAAAGCCGTTGTTTCCGGCCACATCGATGGCCGCGCCGATGACTTGCGGACCCGCAACGGTACCGACGGCATAACAGAAGACGAAGGCGGCATTGGCGGCGGCAAGGTCCGAGCCGGTGAGGCGCGAGCCGAGATGGCTCAACCCGACGGTATAGAGCCCGGCCACGCAGCCACCCCAGAAGAGCAGAACGCCCGCCATCAGCAGCCAGCTGTGGGAGAGCACGGGCAGCATCAGCGAGCCGATCAGGCCCATGAAGGCCATGCCAGCGAGCAGGGGGCGCTTGTCCTTCATCTTGTCGGACAGCATGCCGACGGGGATCTGGAAGATCATGTTGCCGATCCCCATGACCGTCAGCAGCAGGGCGGCTTGAGTCTCGGTGAAGGCGGCGCGCACTGCGTAGATCGGAAACAGCGCCAGCCCGCCGGCTTCCACCGCGCCGAAGATGAAAACGGCCGCCGTGGCGCTAGGCACCAGGAAAACGTAGCGCATGAAATGCAGCTCCGGCTTCTCTTCGAGCACCGGGCTTTCATGGCGTGCGACAAAGATCGGTATGGCCGCCATCAAGATGGCGCAGGCGCCGACGGCGAAGGGCAGGATGCCATCACTGCCAAGAACCGAGAAGAGCAGGGGGCCCGCCGCGAAGCCGAGCGAGAGCACGGTCGCATAGATGCCGAGCACGAAGCCGCGTTTGGATGGCGGCGATGCGGCGTTGATCCAGAACTCGGAGAGAATGAAGAGCGTGGTCGTGGCCCCGTGAAAGGCGAAGCGCAGCGGGAACCACATCCAGAAGTCCTGCGCATAGTAGAAGCTCACGGCACTGATTGCCGAGACCACCACCGCCCAAAGCATCGTCTGCGCCACGCCATAGGCATGGGCGAGCTTCGTCGTGATCGGAGCGGCCACCATTGCCGCGACACCGGCCATCGCCGTATTGAGACCGATCAGGGTCGAGGGGATGCCACGCTTCTCAAGGATGATGCTCAGAAGCGGCAACCCCAGTCCGATCGCGATACCGACCGCTGAGATCGACGAAACGGCGGCTACCAGAGACGGCCAATGGATCTCTTCGACATCGCCCGGTGTGCCGTTTCGCGGCTGAGACATATATCCACCCCTACAGAACTGCTGCGCACAAACGCGACCCGAAAGCCACATCTGCCCCCATGGTCATACCAGCCTCAGATGACGGGCCAGACCCAGATGACGTGTGTGCTTTACTAGATGAACAAGGTTGGCTGCAATGATCTGATTGCGGTGGACGAGATTCAGTCAAATAAGCCTACCATCGCGCGCGTTGACATCGTGCCTGAAACAGGGTTCGCAGCACATCCGGCGCTGCTACACGCCAAATATGTCGTGATGGTGAAGGTTCAAGGAAAGTCTTCAGCCTCGATGCCGGCGGCCGGGGATTTCATACTGATCCTGCTCGTCGCTGTGCCCGCCGAAACCATGCATCTTCAGCGCCCATTGCAGCCCGATGACCCCGCCCTTGATCGGCTGGATGATCAGCAAGGTGGCGAGCAACGTCAGCGGCGTCCAGATGGCAAAGGTGAGCCACAGCGGCATCGGCCAGATCAGATCGGTCATCATGTAGCCGGCGATGATCACGTGGCCGACGATGACGATGGTGATGTAGGGGGGCAGGTCGTCGGCGCGGTGGTGGTGCATGGCTTCGCCACAGGCAGCGCAATTGTCCACCGGCTTCAGGTAGGCGCGGAACAGTTTGCCGCTGCCACAAGCCGGGCAACGGCCGAGAAGGCCGCGCTTGATCGATTGGCCGAGCGGGCGCTTGGCTTCGTCGACATCGCCGTATTGGATCGCCTGGCCGTCTGAGGTGGTCGTCATGACTGCACTTCCTTCCCGGCGTCCCAAAACGCCTATCGACGCCCTCTCGGGGGTCTTGTCCCGGCCTGCTTGCGTGCGCGGCTTGCGTCGCGTCGGCCGCCCTTGTGGAATGAACGCACGGCGGTGGGCATCTTGCGCCCCTCGCTCACCATCTCGAACCGAAGCGCGCCGGCCAGCGGAATGGCTTCCACCAGTTTGACCTTGACACTGTCTCCAAGGCGGTAGCCGAGGCCGGTTTTCTCACCGGACAATGCCTGATGCGCCTCATCATAGATGAAGTAGTCCATTCCCAGTGTAGATATAGGAATGAAGCCGTCCGCTCCATAGTCCGGCAGGGCGACAAATAGTCCCGATTTCGTCACACCTCCCACGCGTCCATCGAATTCCTCACCGATACGGCCGGCGAGATGATGGGCAATGAGGCGGTCGACTGTCTCGCGCTCGGCCGCCATGGCGCGACGTTCGAAGGTGGAGATCTCTGCCGCGATATCGTCGAGCGCCGCTTCCTCGTCCGGCGTGATCCCGCCTTCGCCGAAGCCGAGCGAGCCGACGAGCGCACGATGCACGATCAAATCGGCATAGCGGCGGATCGGCGAGGTGAAGTGCGCGTACTTCATCAGGTTCAGGCCGAAGTGTCCGATATTCTCGGGGCTGTAGATTGCCTGGCTCTGCGAACGCAGCACCATCTCGTTGACCATCGTCTGGTGCGGCGTGTCCTCGGCCTTGGCGAGGATGCCGTTGAAATTGTTGGCGCGCATGTTGCCGCCCTTGGCGAGCGAAATGCCGAGCGTCGCCAGGAACTCGCGCAGGATTTCCTGCTTGGAGAGCGACGGGCCGTCATGCACGCGGTAGATCAGCGGCTGTTTCTTCTTTTCCAGCGTCTCGGCGGCCGCAACGTTAGCCTGGATCATCATCTCTTCGATCAGCTTGTGCGCATCGAGACGCGGCGGCACGACGACGCGGTCTACGGTGCCGTCGGGCTTCAGCTGGATCTTGCGCTCGGGCATGTCGAGTTCCAGCGGCTGCCGGCGCTCACGGCCACGCTTCATCACCTCATAGGCATGCCACAGCGGCTTCAGGATCGGCTCCAGCAGCGGGCCGGCCTTGTCGTCGGGATTGCCGTCGATCGCCGCCTGTGCCTGCTGGTAGGAGAGCTTGGCGGCACTCTTCATCATCACGCGGTGGAAGGTATGCCCCGCCTTGCGGCCTTCCTTCGAGAAGGTCATGCGCACGGCCAGCGCCGGTCGGTCCTGTCCCTCGCGCAGCGAGCAGAGATCGTTCGATATCCGCTCCGGCAGCATGGGAACGACGCGGTCGGGGAAATAGACCGAGTTGCCGCGCTTCAGCGCCTCGCGGTCGAGCGGCGAGTTCGGGCGCACATAGTAGGAGACGTCGGCGATCGCCACGGTGACGATCACGCCGCCTTCGTTGTCGGGCGAGGGGTCGTGCTCGGCATAGACGGCGTCGTCATGGTCCTTGGCATCAGCCGGGTCGATGGTGATGAGCGGCACGTCGCGCCAGTCCTCGCGGTGCGACATGGTCGCGGGCTTGGCGTCATCCGCCTCGGCAACCACGGCCGGCGGGAAGATATAGGGGATGCCATGCGCATGGATGGCGATCATCGAGATCGCTTTTTCCGAGGCGACTGAGCCGACGATCGACAGAACCTTGGCGCGCGGCAGTCCGAAGCTGCGCAGGCGCGCGACTTCGACCTCGACGAGATCGCCGTCCTTGGCGTCGCCCTTGTCATCGGGGTCGATCAGCATTTCCTCGCCGCGCCGCTCGATCGGCAATAGCCGCCCGCCGCCGCCAGGCGCGTCCTTGAAGACGCCGAGCAGCGCGCCGCGGCGCTTGTCGAGGATCTTTATGATGCGTGCCGTATAGGCCGGACCGCCGCGATCGGTAGCGGCAAAAATCTTCGCGAGAATACGGTCGCCCATGCCGGCGACCGGCGCCTTGCCCTTGCCGTTGCGGCCGGCAGGCGAGGAGGACTGCCGGATGGAGACGGCAGGCGCCACACCCATCTCGTCCGACCATTCCGCCGGACGGCCGATCAGTCCGCCGTCCTTGTCGCGGGTGGTGATGTCGAGCACGGTGACCGGCGGCAGCGCGCCGGGGCGGATCAGCGACTTGCGCGTCTTCTGCAGCATGCCCTCCTGCTCGAGATCGCGCAGCAGGTGTTTGAGCTCGACGCGGCTGTCACCTTTCAGCCCGAAGGCCTTGGCGAGCTCGCGCTTGGATGCTTTCTGCGGGTGATCGGCGATGAAGCGCAGGATCACTTCGCGCGAGGGAAGCGCGCCGTGCTGGATGTTGAGTGGCTCGACGGCGGGCGCCCTGCTGGAGCGTCCCGTCTTGTCGGGACGCTTGCCCATGCCCTTTGGTTCCCGCGGAATTCTGGTCACTCTTCGCTCTTTTTCTTCTTTGCGGGTGCCGTAGCTTTCTTGGCGGGCGCTTTGGCTTTTGCCTTCGGCTTGGCGGCTGCCTTTGCAGGCTTCTCGTCATCGCTCGCCGCAGCCTTGGCCTTCGCTTTCGGCTTCGCCTTGCTCTTGGCCGCCGGCGCCTTGCCGGCCTTGGCAGTGATCAGGGCCACAGCTTCCTCGACGGTCAGCGCCTGCGGATCTGTGCCCTTGGGCAGCGTCGCGTTGACCTTGCCCCAATTGACATAGGGGCCGTATTTGCCGTCGCGCACGGTGATTGCGCCGCCGCCATCGGGATGCTCGCCGAGCTCCTTCAGGGCAGCCGCTGCCGTGCGCCCCCGTCCGCCGGGACCCTTCGCGGCCTTCTCGGCGATCACGGTGACCGCGCGGTTGAGGCCGATGCTGAAGACGTCCTCTACGGTCTCGAGATTGGCGTAACCGCCATCATGCAGCAGGAACGGTCCATAACGGCCGATGCCGGCCGAAATCATCTTGCCGGATTCCGGATGCTTGCCGATATCACGCGGTAGCGAAATCAGCGCCATCGCCTTTTCGTAGTCGATATCCTCGGGCTTCCAGCCCTTCGGCAGCGAGGAGCGCTTGGCCTCCTTGCCGTCGCCACGCTGGACGTAAGGTCCGAAGCGGCCGGAGCGCAGCGTCAGTTCTTCGCCGGTGACGGGATCGGTGCCGAGCGCCTTCGGCTCGTTCAGCGCAGCACCCTCTGCCTCCGCGCCGCCTTCAGAAGAAAGCTGGCGCGTGTAATTGCACTCGGGATAGTTCGAGCAGCCGACGAAGGCGCCGTACTTGCCGAGCTTCAGCGACAGGTTGCCCGTACCGCAGACCTGGCAGATCCGGGGATCGCTGCCGTCCTCGCGCTTCGGAAACACCAGCGGCGCCAGGGATTCGTTCAGCGAATCAAGAACGTTGGTGACGCGCAGTTCCTTGGTGTCTTCGATCTGCGCGAAGAAATCCTTCCAGAAGTCGCGTAGTACCTGCTTCCAGTTCAGCTCGCCGGCCGAAATCCGGTCCAGCTTCTCTTCGAGATCAGCCGTGAAGTCGTACTCGACATACTTGGTGAAGAAGCCTTCGAGGAAGGCCGTCACCAGCCGGCCCTTGGAATGCGGGATCAGCTTGCGCTTGTCGATGATCACATATTCGCGGTCGCGAAGGGTCGCGAGCGTCGCGGCGTAGGTGGACGGGCGGCCGATGCCGAGTTCTTCCATCTTCTTGATCAGCGACGCTTCCGAATAGCGCGGCGGCGGCTCGGTGAAGTGCTGGCTCGAGTTGATCTTCTGCTTGGCGAGGTTTTCGCTCGCATTGATCTCCGGCAGGCGACCGTCCTCGTCACCGTCGTCGCTCTGCTCGCCGTCTTCCTTCTGGTCCGTATAGGCGGCGATGAAGCCGTCGAAGCGGATGACGGAGCCGACTGCGCGCAGTCCGGCCTTCTCGCCGTTGTTGTCGGCGATGATCTCGGCTGTCGTGCGCTCGATCTCGGCTGATGCCATCTGGCTGGCGATACCGCGCTTCCAGATCAGGTCGTAGAGCTTGATCTGGTCGGCGTCGAGATACTGGCGAACCTTGTCCGGCGAGCGGTTGAAGTCCGTCGGGCGGATGGCTTCGTGCGCTTCCTGGGCGTTCTTCGCCTTGGTGGAATAGAAGCGTGCCTTCTCCGGCAGGTAGCGCTGGCCGAACTGGTCGACGATGGCGCCACGTGCCGCGTCGATCGCTTCTGGCGCCATCTGCACGCCGTCGGTACGCATATAGGTGATCAGACCGACCGTCTCGCCGCCGATGTCGAAGCCTTCATAGAGCTTCTGCGCCACCTGCATGGTGCGCGATGCCGAGAAGCCGAGCTTGGAGGAAGCGGCCTGCTGCAGCGTGGAGGTTGTGAATGGTGGTCCCGGGTTGCGCTTGACGGGCTTCGCCTCGACGGTATCGACGACATAGGACGCGCCTTCGAGCAGCGCCTTCAGCTTGCCGGCCTCGTCGCCATTGCCGATCGATCGCGCCTGCAACCGCTTGCCATTCGCCGCAACCAGCTTTGCCTCGAACTCGTCACCGCGCGGTGTCTTCAGCAGCGCCGAGATGTTCCAATATTCCTCGGAGACGAAACGCTCGATCTCGGATTCGCGGTCGCAGACCAGTCGCAGCGCCACAGACTGCACGCGTCCCGCCGAGCGGGCGCCAGGCAGCTTGCGCCAGAGCACCGGCGAAAGATTGAAGCCGACGAGATAGTCGAGAGCGCGGCGCGCCAGATAGGCGTCGACCAGCGGCACGTCGATATCGCGCGGCTCGGCCATCGCGTCGAGCACGGCCTTCTTGGTGATCGCGTTGAAGACCACGCGCTTGACGGTCTTGCCGCCGAGCACGCGCTTCTTGTTCAGCATATCGAGCACATGCCAGGAGATCGCTTCGCCTTCGCGATCAGGGTCGGTTGCGAGGAACAGGCCGTCGGAGGACTTCACCGCGTCGGCGATGTCCTTCATACGCTTGGCCGAGGCCCCATCGACCTCCCACAGCATTTCGAAATCCTGGTCGGGCAGCACGGAGCCGTCCTTGGCGGGGAGATCGCGGACGTGGCCAAAGGAGGCGAGCACCTTGTATCCGGGTCCCAGATACTTGTTGATCGTCTTGGCCTTCGAGGGCGATTCCACCACTACAACATTCATGATGATTCTCTAAAAATGGATGCCAGCCGGCCTATATCAGGGCAGAGGACCTGCCGTGTCACGGTCGCCGGTTCTCCGACATGGACAGGGAATTCGTTTCGGTCAAGTGTTTTGAATGCATTTTTACGTATTGCAACGTGTTGCAACCAAAAGACGATATACTGTATATTGCAATTTCTGATTATTGCGATATCGTTTTTCGCGTGTAGTTCAGGCTGCGACGATCAACCCTTCCCAATTGGGGCGCGAGTGCTTTCATGACGGCTAAGTACGCAAAGAAGGATACCGGCCGATCCGGCTCCCGCGAGAACATTGCCTTCATCCGCCAGATGCTCGCCGAGTTGCGTCAGGTGGCTGAAAAGGAAAAGGCCGACATGCTCTGCTATCTGATCGAGATGGCATATGTCGAAGCTGGCGATCTCCAGGCTCGTATGTAATTGGCTGGCCCGGATGTAACTCGCCCATATGTAAGTCGTCACACCTCCATTGCAATGGACACCATCCCGCCGGGGTGCCGGTGCAGCCGCCCGGCGATGTCGAGCTCCAGCAGCACGAGATAGACCGCCGACGCGCTGAGCCCCGTATGCCGGATGATATCGTCGATCTCCACGGGTGTCGGCCCGAGCGCGTCGACGATACGCGCCCTGTCGGTCTCGTCAGGCGGCAGCAGCGACGATCCGCCGCCGCGTTCCGGCTCCTCGGCAAGCGGTGCCGCAAACAGGTCGAGCTGCGATAGCGGCGCAAGCGCGCTGATCACGTCGTCGGGCGCGGTAACGATCATCGCGCCATCCTTCAGCAACCCATTGGTGCCGTGGCAGCGTGGATCGAGCGGCGAGCCGGGAACCGCGAAGACCAGCCTGCCGAACTCGCCGGCGAGCCGTGCCGTGATCAGTGAGCCCGATCGTGTCGCCGCTTCCACCACCACCGTCCCAAGCGAAATCCCGGCGATCAGTCTGTTGCGTCTCGGAAAGTCACGCGCCCGCGGCTCCCAGCCGAACGGCATCTCGCTGACGGCGAGGCCGTTGCCGTTCCAGATTTCCTCGAGCAGTCCGGCGTTCTCGGGAGGGTAGGGCTGGTCCAGCCCGCCGGCCATGGCGGCGATCGTGCCGGTGTCGAGGCTGGCGCGATGGGCTGCGGTATCGATGCCGCGCGCAAGGCCGGAGATAACAGCATAGCCGACACGTCCACACTCTCTCGCGATCATCGCAGCGAACTTCGCGCCTGATATCGAGGCATTGCGCGAGCCGACGATGCCGACGGCAGGCTGGGCGGTCGCCGCGAGATTGCCTTTCACCGCGAGCAGAGGCGGCGCCCCGTCGATCTGCTTCAGCGCCTGCGGATATTCCGGCTCACCGATGCCGACAAAGCGCGCGCCAAACCTGTGCGCCGCATCGAGCTCCTTCAGCGCTTCGCTCTCGGTGGCGATCCGGATCGCGCGTGTCGCGCCGCCACGCGCCGAAAGACCGGGCAGAGCGGCGAGTGCTGCTTCCGCAGAACCGAAATGATTGATGAGATCGCGAAAGGTGGCTGGGCCGACATTGTCGGAGCGGATGAGACGCAACCAGGCAATCCTTTGCCTGTCCGTCAGCGCAATTCCTTTTGGCCTTGCGCTGCGTGCGTCCATCTATCCTATCCCTTTGCCCCGATCTTGCTTTCAGTGCCGCTGATGAGGCGGCTGATATTGGCCTTGTGCTTCCAGTAGGAGATCACGGTCATGATCGCCATGATCGCTGCAACCTTCTCTGCACCCAGTATCCACAATGCAACCGGAATGACAAGCATTGCAACCAGTGCGGAAAGAGAAGAATAGCGCGTCAGGAAGGCAACCCCCAGCCAGACCGCCGCAAAGCCAAGAACCATCAGCGGTGCGACGCCAAGCAACGTGCCGATATAGGTCGCGACGCCCTTGCCGCCCTTGAAGCCGATCCAAACAGGGAAGAGGTGGCCGATGAAGGCGAAGAAGCCGGCGATGACGGCGGCTTCCGGGCCGAAGAAGTAGGAGACGATCCACGCCGCCGCCGATGCCTTCAGCGCATCGAGCAGCAGCGTCGCCGCCGCCAGCTTCTTGTTGCCGGTTCGAAGAACATTGGTCGCGCCGATATTGCCCGAGCCGATGCTGCGCACATCACCGAGCCCGGCAGCGCGCGTCAAAATCAGCCCGAACGGAATGGAGCCCAGCAGATAGCCGATGGCGGCGGCCGCCAGCGCGATTTGCCAGGTGATCTGCCACGTCATGAGATCAGCGCCCATGTTCCCCCACTTGTCTTCTTATAATGTATGGACGCACTGGCCGGCGACGTAGGTCGCGACCGCGCGTCCGCTGAAGCGCGCGTCTTCGAACGGCGTGTTCTTCGAGCGCGAGAGAAGCATGTCCTTGGCGACAATCCAAGGCTCTTCGAGATCGATCAGCACGATATCCGCCTTGACGCCGGGCTTCAGCGTACCGGCATCAAGACCGAAGATCTGCGCCGGCCGCGTCGACATGGCATCGATCAGGCGCATCAGCGTCACATGCCCGCTGTGGTGCAGGCGAAGGGCTGCCGCGAGCATGGTCTCGAGCCCGACGGCACCGTCGGCAGCCTCGCCGAAGGGGAGGCGCTTGGTGTCGACGTCCTGCGGGTCGTGTGAGGAAACGATGATATCGATCGCCCCGCGCGCCAGCGCATCCACCATCGCTACGCGATCGTCTTCCGAGCGCAGTGGCGGATAAAGCTTGAAGAAGGTGCGGTACTCGCCGATGTCGTTTTCGTTGAGCGCCAGATTGTTGATCGAGATGCCGCAGGTGACAGTCGCGCCACGGCTCTTCGCCAATTCGATCGCCTCGACGGATTCGGGCACCGAGATCATCGCCGCGTGGTATTTGCCGCGCGTCAGCTTGGCGATGCGCAGGTCCCGCTCCAGCGGGATCAGTTCGGTCTCGCGCGGAATGCCGCTGAGGCCGAGCCAGCTTGCGAACAGCCCCTCGTTCATGACGCCGCCTGCGGCCAGATGCTGGTCGCGCGTTTCGCAGGAGATCACAGCGCCGAATTCGCGCGCATAGGTCATCACTCGGCGCAGAACCTGCGCGTCGTGGATGCTGGAGCGGCCGTCGGTGAAGGCCACCGCGCCCGCTTCCATCAGCATGCCGATCTCGCTCATCTCTTCGCCGGCGAGACCCTTGGTGATCGCCGCTGCCGGATAGACATTGACCAGCGCCTTGTCGCGCGCGGTCTTCTTCACGAACTCCACCAGCGCGATGTCGTCGATCACGGGATCGGTATCGGGCATCATGATGATCGAGGTCACGCCGCCCGCGGCAGCGGCCCGGCTGGCCGATTCGATCGTCTCGCGATGCTCGGCTCCAGGTTCGCCGATATGGACGCGCGCATCCACGAGACCGGGCGCCGCGACAAGTCCATTGCAGTCGCGCACCGTGGCACCTGCGGGCACAGCTTCGTTCAGCGCGTCCTTGCCGGAAGCGACGATCACGCCGTCCTTGACGACGATCGCGCCGACCTCGTCGAGATTGCGCGATGGGTCGATGATGCGAACGTTCTTGAGGACGATCGAGTTGCTCATGCGCCGGCTCCTTCGCTGCGGGGACCCTGGTTCTGCGAGATCAGCAGCGTTTCCATGACAGCCATGCGTACGGCGACACCCATCTCGACCTGTTCGGCGATCACGCTCTGCGGCCCGTCCGCGACCTCGGAGGCGATTTCCACCCCGCGGTTCATCGGCCCCGGATGCATGACCAGCGCATCCTCCTTCGCCGCCTTCAGCGTTTCCGCGTCGAGCCCGTAGAAATGGAAGTATTCGCGCACCGACGGCACGAAGGCGCCGGACATCCGCTCGCGCTGCAGCCGGAGCATCATGACGACGTCGGCGTCCTTCAGCCCTTCCTTCATCGAGTGGAAGACCTCGACACCCATGTCGGCGATCCCCGCCGGAAGCAGCGTGGCCGGCGCCACGACGCGAACCCTGGCACCCATGGCGTTGAGGAGCAGGATGTTGGAGCGCGCCACGCGCGAGTGCAGAACGTCACCGCAGATGGCGACGATGATACGTGACAGCTTGCCCTTGGCGCGGCGGATCGTCAGCGCGTCGAGCAGCGCCTGCGTCGGATGCTCGTGCTGGCCGTCGCCGGCATTCACCACCGCGCAGGAAACCTTCTGCGCGAGAAGCGCTGCGGCGCCTGCGCTCGAGTGCCGGATAACCAGCACGTCGGGGCGCATCGCGTTCAGCGTCATCGCCGTGTCGATCAGCGTTTCGCCCTTCTTCACCGAGGAATTTCCCACCGACATATTCATCACGTCCGCGCCGAGGCGCTTGCCGGCGAGCTCGAAGGAAGCCTGCGTGCGGGTGGATGCTTCGAAAAACAGATTGATCTGCGTCAGTCCCCTAAGGGTCGACGTCTTTTTCTCTCGCTGTCGACTGATCTTGACGGCCTCGTCGGCCTTGTCGAGGAGAAAGGTGATATCCTGCTCTGTGAGCCCTTTGATACCGATGAGGTGGCGGTGGGGAAAGAAGACCATGAACCTGCCTCTATGCTGTCGTCAGCGGCTCTATAAAGAGTGCGTGCGGCGGCGGCAAGCATGCGCTGTGGGCAAACCGCGCTCTCCCCCTGCAATTTTGTCGCAATTGGGCTAAAGCAGGAGAAGTGTCCAACTTCCGGTTTCCCTTTGCCCGCCTCATACTCTAGAAGCGATTCATGACATCCGCTGAAGAAAAACTCGCCGAACTCAACCAGCCGAGCCTGTGGTCCGGCATCAACGCCTACAGGTCCGATCCGCTGATCGTCGACCTCACTGGTGCGTTGCCACGTGGCATTCGCGATGATCTCGACAATATGGGCCGCTATGTCACCTCGCCGGAAGCGCAGGAGCTGGCGCGCATGGCAAACCAGGGTGTGCCGCAGCTGCGCACCCATGGCCCGCGTGGTGAGCGGCTCGATGTCGTGGAATTTCACCCGGCCTGGCACGCGCTGATGCGCCGCTCCATGTCCGTTGGTCTTCACTCGTCCGTCTGGGACCCGCAGGCCGATGCCGAGGCGAAGGACCAGGCGCACAAGATCCGTGCCGCTCGCTTCTATCTGTCGTCTCAGCTCGAGACAGGCCATCTCTGCCCGATCACCATGACGAGCGCGTCCGTCGCCGCTCTCTCCGCATCTCCCGCCGTCCAAAAGGACTGGGCGCCGAGGATCCTGTCGCGCAAATACGATTCGGCCAACAAGCCGGCTATGCAGAAGTCCGCCGTGACCATCGGCATGGGCATGACCGAAAAGCAGGGCGGCACCGATGTCCGCTCCAACACGACCTCGGCCGAAAAGGTCAGCGAGGGTATCTACCGCCTGTCGGGCCACAAGTGGTTCATGTCGGCACCGATGAGCGACGCCTTCATCATGCTGGCACAGACCAAGGAGGGCATGGGCTGCTTCCTGGTGCCGCGCCTGCTCGAGGACGGATCGGCCAACGGCCTGCAGTTCCAGCGCCTCAAGGACAAGGTCGGCAACCGCTCGAACGCCTCGTCCGAGGTCGAGTTCAGCGATACCTTCGGCTTCCTGCTGGGCGGTCCGGATGCCGGTGTGCGCACCATCCTCGACATGGTCACGCTGACGCGCCTCGATTGCGCGCTGGCTTCGTCTGGCATCATGCGCGCCTCGCTGGCCGAAGCCGTGCACCACACACGTGGCCGCAGCGTCTTCGGCAAGATGCTGGTCAGCCAGCCGATCATGACCCGCGTGCTTGCGGATATGGCGCTCGACGTCGCCGCCGCGACCGCACTCTCCTTCCGTCTCGCCGACGCCTTCGACCGCGCGCGCGGCAGCGCCGAAGAGGCCGCCTACGCCCGCGTCATGACGCCGGTCGCCAAATACTGGTGCTGCAAGATCGCGCCCGCGCTCATCTATGAAGCGATGGAGTGCATTGGCGGCAGCGGCTATATCGAGGAACGCCCGATCGCCCGTCACTACCGCGAAGCACCCGTCAATGCGATCTGGGAAGGCTCGGGCAACGTCATGGCGCTCGATGTCTTGCGTATCCTGAACCGCGGCAAGGATCTCTTCGAGACCGTATTTGCAGGGCTTGCGCGGGATCTCGGTCCGGCCGGCAAGAAAACCATCGACGTGCTCCGTGCCGCCATGGCGCTCTGCGAGCGCGACGAGGGCGCCGCCCGCCTGCTCGTCGAGCAGCTGGCGCTCGCGGCGGGTGCCGCCGAACTCTATCGTCTGGGGGCAGGGCGCATCGCCGATGCCTTCATCGAAACCCGTCTCGCCGGCGGCTGGCGCTCCACCTACGGCATGCTCGATAGCCGCTTCGACGCCAGCTACATCGTCGATCTCCTCTATCCGCCGGCGTCCTGATGACGACAACGCTGCGCCAAGCCCGGCTCGACGATCTCGATCAGATCTACAACATCTCGCTGGTTACCGGCGACGCGGGCAAGGACGCGACGTTGCTGCATGGTGACGGCAAGCTCATCGGCCACATCTATTCCGCGCCCTACGTGACGCTGAGCCCGGAAACCTCTTTCGTGGCCGAGGATGCCGAAGGCGTCGCCGGCTACATCGTCGGTGTCTACGATACGCTGGCCTTTCAAGCCCAACTCGAACGCGACTGGTGGCCGGCGCTGCGCAGCGCCTATCCGGACCCGCAAGGCGATCCCGATCTCTGGAATGCCGACGAGAAACGCATCGCCGCGATCCATCATCCGTCGTCGGCGCCATCAGCCATCATCGAGGCCTTCCCGGCGCATATCCATATGAACCTGCTGTCGCGTCTGCGCGGGCAGGGGATGGGAACGAAGCTGCTCAACATGTGGCTCTCGCAGGCGAGAGACGCCGGCGTGAAATCCGTGCATCTCGGCGCCAGCGCAACGAATGCCAATGGCATCGGCTTCTGGGGTTCACGTGGCTTCACGCGCCTCGGACCGCCGCTCGTCGAACCATCCGAGCGCACCGTCTGGTTCGGCCAGACGCTCTGATCGATGTCGCCGCTCGGCGACATTGCGCTACTCGGCGAGAATGGCCTGAAAACAATCCACAAGCTTTCAAGGGGTTCGCCGTTGCCGGTTGGGGGCGGTGTTGTTACTCACCGATGAGTGACACCTGAGATCCGAGTCCCTGATGCTGAATGACCCCATGCCTTTGACCCCCATCGCGAGCGCACCGCAGGCCGAACCGGAAAAGCGTGTGCGTGACCGTGGCGCGACAGAAAAGGCGATCCTCAACGCCGCCAAGGCGCTGCTCGCGGAAGAGGGGTTCCAGAACTTCGGCATCAACGCGGTGGCGCGCAAGGCCGGCTGCGACAAGCAGCTGATCTATCGCTACTACGGCGGCCTGAATGGCCTGGTCGACGCGATCGGCGCCGATCTTGGCACATGGGTGAAGGACCGCATTCCCGAGGACACGGGCGGCATGTTCCTGCTGACCTACGGCGACCTGATGGAGCGCCTGTCGCTGCTCTTCCTGCAGGCGCTGCGCGACGACCCGCTGATGCGCCGCATCGTCGCCTGGGAAGTGTCCGAAAACACCGAGCAGGTCCGCCGGCTCTCGGAAGCACGTTCGAAAGCCCTGGCCACATGGCTGGAGCGCATGCGCGGCTCGCTGACGCCACCCAAGGGCGTCGATGCCGTCGCCGTCAACGCGATTCTGATCGCCGCCATCCAGCATATCGTCCTTTCGGCGTCGGCCGGCGGGCAGTGCGCCGGCCTCGCGCTGAAGGCGTCGAAGGATTGGGAAAAGGCGGAGCAGGCCCTGAAACGCATCGTTCGGGGCGTTTACGGCTGATTGGGCCGAAACTTTCCCACAGCCTCCCGTTTGGCCGTTAACCTTAACAAATGGTTTACGTTGCGCCAGAGTGTTTAAGAAGTCAGGTTACCGGGCAGTTTCAAAGTTTGAGTTGTCTGGAACCATGCGAACCAAAATCGCGAGAATCATGTTCCTCGTTGCCGCGATGATGTTCTTTGCCGTGCTCGCGCTCGATATAGCGGTGCCGGCCGTCGTTCTGGGTTTGATGGCATTATCGACATGGCTGGTCTCGCTTGATCTGCCATTCGCAAAGCGACAAAGAGGGGCGACCGCATGAAGTGGTTCCTGATCTTCTGGGCCGGTCCGATCGTGTTTCTGGCGGGCTGGTATTGGCTATCCTACTACGACATGAGCTTCGGCATCTTCATGCTCACGCGCCAGGCCCACGACCTGACCTTCCAGGTCTATGCCAATATCCTCGGCATTCCCGCAGAAACCATTCCGCCGCTGGTGGCCCGCGCCGTCGTGGTCGACAGTTTCGTGGTGTTCGCGATCATGGCTTTCCGCCGACGCAAGAAGATCGCCGCCTGGTGGCGGGGACGTCAGGCGTCCGGTTCTTCGAGCGCCGCCCTTCCAAGCAAGGACAGCCTGTCCAGAGCGCCCTGAAGAATGAAGCTCGCGGCCGCCGAATCGATGCGTTCGGCCCGCTTGGCGCGTGACACGTCCATCTCCAGCAGCGCCCGCTCGGCGGCGACCGTCGACAGCCGCTCGTCCCAATAAACGAAGGGCAGGGCCGTCTTCTGCTCCATGTTGCGCACGAAGGCGCGCGTGGCCTGGACGCGCGGACCAGCCGATCCGTCCATGTTCATGGGCAGGCCGATGACAAAGGCCGCGACCTTTTCCTTCTCGGCGAAACCCAAAAGCACCTCCGCGTCGATGGTGAACTTCTCGCGCTTGATGACCGGGCGTGGTGTCGAGAATCGCCGGCCGAGATCCGACATCGAAAGCCCGATCGTCTTGGTGCCGAGGTCGAGACCGGCGATTGCCTGTCCCGGCTGAAGGGTCGCCGCCAGTTCCTCGATCGTCAGCACCGTCATCGTCGTTTCATCCCGTCAAAAGAAATTGAAGCCTCGACCGCTTCTCTTTGCGGCGGTATCGGTTATCTCCATAACCATCGAAACAGGCTTTTGCATCACTTAATAAAAGGACAGATTTCATGAAGATCACCTGGCTCGGACATTCCGCCTTCCGCATCGAGACCGCGAAGGCAACCATCCTTCTCGATCCGTTCCTGACGCATAACGGCTCGTTCGCCGGTCAGGACATCAAGGACGTCACCGCAGGCGTCACTCACATCTTGTTGACCCACGGCCACGGCGACCACGTCGGCGACACCGTCGCCATCGCCAAGGAAACCGGCGCCGTCGTTCTCGCCAACGCCGATCTCGCTTCCTGGCTCGGCACCAAGGGCGTTTCGAAGATCGAGATGGGCAACACCGGCGGCACGGTTCCGCTCGGCGGTTTCTCGGCCACCTTCACCAACGCGCTGCACTCCTCCGCCCAGATCACCGAGGACGGCGTTTCCCACGCGCTCGGCAACGCCAACGGCCTGATGCTGCACTTCGACGACGAAGCCTCGATCTTCGCCATGGGCGACACCGACATCTTCTCCGACATGGCGCTGATCAACGAGTTGCACCAGCCCGATATCGGCCTCGTCCCGGTCGGCGACCGCTTCACCATGGGCGGTGCGGTGGCGGCACTCGCCTGCCAGCGCTACTTCAACTTCAAGACCGCGATCCCCTGCCACTACGGCACCTTCCCGATCATCGACCAAACGCCCGAAAAGTTCGTCGCCGGCATGGAAGGCGCAAAGACCGAGGTGAAGGCGATCAAGCCGAGCGAGAGTATCGTTCTCTGACGCCGAGCGCGCTTCGCCCCGGGTTGAAAGGGCGGAAATCTGAATGAACGAACCGCCATGCCCGTTGCACACAGCGGGCATGGCCTTTATAGCGGGTGGGAAAATCCCATCCGGAGAATATGATGTCCGTCGACCTAGCCACCGTTAAGCGCGTAGCGCGCCTTGCCCGTATTGCCGTCTCCGAAGATGAGGCAAACCGCATGGTCGGCGAGTTGAATGGGATCTTGGGCTTTGTCGAGCAGCTCTCCGAAGTCAATGTCGAAGGCGTCGAGGCGATGACCTCGGTCACGCCGATGCTGATGAAGAAGCGCACCGACGACGTCACCGACGGCAACAAGGCCGCCGATATCGTTTCCAACGCGCCTGTTACCGATCAGAATTTCTTCCTGGTGCCCAAAGTCGTCGAATAAGGCTTCCGCCGCTTTCCGACCTCGTTGCCATTCAAGATTTGAAGCGAACCATCATGAGCGAACTCACCAGCCTGACCATTGCCGAAGCCCGCACCAAGCTGCGCGCCAAGGAAATCAAAGCAACCGAACTCACCGAAGCCTATATCTCGGCGATCGAGGCGGCAAACGACAAGCTCAATGCCTATATCAAGGTGACGCCTGAAAAGGCGCTGCAGATGGCCGAAGCCTCTGATGCCCGTCTTGCCAGCGGCAAGGGTGGCGAGCTCGAAGGCATTCCGCTCGGCATCAAGGATCTCTTCGCCACCGAAGGCATCCACACCCAGGCCTGCAGCCACATCCTCGATGGCTTCAAGCCGCATTACGAATCGACCGTCACCCAGAACCTGTGGGACGACGGCGCCGTCATGCTCGGCAAGCTGAACATGGACGAGTTCGCCATGGGCTCCTCCAACGAGACCTCGCATTACGGCGCGGTCATTAACCCCTGGCGCGCCGAAGGCTCGAACCAGCAGCTCGTTCCTGGTGGCTCCTCGGGCGGCTCGGCCGCGGCCGTGGCAGCCCATCTCTGCGCAGGCGCCACCGCAACCGACACCGGCGGTTCGATCCGCCAGCCCGCCGCCTTCACCGGCACCGTCGGCATCAAGCCGACCTATGGCCGTTGCTCGCGCTGGGGCACGGTTGCCTTCGCCTCGTCGCTCGATCAGGCCGGCCCGATCGCCCGCGATGTCCGCGACGCCGCCATCCTCCTGAAATCCATGGCCTCGGTCGATGCCAAGGACACGACCTCGGTCGATCTGCCGGTTCCCGATTACGAAGCCGTGCTGGGCCAGTCGCTGAAGGGCATGAAGATCGGCATTCCGAACGAATACCGTGTCGCCGGCATGCCGGAAGAGATCGAAACCCTCTGGCAGCAGGGCATCGCATGGCTGAAGGATGCTGGCGCCGAGATCGTCAACATCTCGCTGCCGCACACCAAGTACGCTCTGCCGGCCTATTACATCGTGGCCCCCGCAGAGGCCTCTTCGAACCTCGCCCGCTACGACGGCGTGCGCTACGGCCTGCGCGTCGACGGCAAGGACATTGCCGACATGTACGAGCAGACCCGCGCCGCCGGCTTCGGCCAGGAAGTCAAGCGCCGCATCATGATCGGCACTTATGTTCTCTCTGCCGGTTACTACGACGCCTATTACATCCAGGCCCAGAAGGTTCGCACGCTGATCAAGCGCGACTTCGACCTCGCCTTCCACGCCGGCGTCGATGCCATCCTGACGCCCGCCACCCCGTCGTCCGCCTTCGGCATCGCCGACGAGGACCTGGCATCGGATCCAGTCAAGATGTACCTGAACGACATCTTCACCGTCACCGTCAACATGGCCGGCCTTCCCGGCATCGCCGTCCCCGCCGGCCTCGACCACAAGGGCCTGCCGCTCGGCCTGCAGCTGATCGGAAAGCCGTTCGAGGAAGAAACTCTCTTCAAGACGGCCCACGTCATCGAACAAGCCGCCGGCCGCTTCACCCCCGCCAAGTGGTGGTAAGCGGACTGAACATCAGAGACATGACGATCGCCGACCACATGCTGGTCGGCGAAGTCGATTTTGGGGTAGGGAAGTCCCACGCATCTTAGATGCGCCAAGTGGAGGAGAAGGTTTATGGCATCGCAGATCGCAGCGCTCGTTGACGCCTTCGACCGCTTGGCCGCCGCGGATTTCGTTATGGGAGCCGAGTGGAAGGCCGTACACGACATCTGCCAGGGCCACGAAGGCGAACAGCCTTTCGATTGGGGCCACGCGCTCTGTCACCGCATCGAAGGCGATACGTGGAATGCCGGTTACTGGTATCGGCTGGCTGGCAAGCCAGTTGCCAAGGGGGCGTTCGGCGATGAGTGGGCGGCCATGCGCCCGGTGCTGCTGTCCAAGTGAAAACGGCGCCGCACACGCATCCACCGTGTTTCGGGCACTGGTTTTTCATCTCGGATTTATCGGTCCACAAGTATCCAATTTGCTGACGCCGATCACGCATGTATCTCGCTGGATTTTTATTTGACGACCTGCTACGTGCGATTGAATTCTATTGGTGGATAACGCTTTGCCCGCAGGCCGTATTTCTATTATCGCCCCGACATACAATGAATCGGGAAACGTCATTCCTTTCATCGAACGCACCAAGGCTGCCCTTCATGAAAAGGATTGGGAGATTATATTCGTCGATGATAATTCCGCCGATGGAACGGCGCAAAAAGTCTTCGACTACGCTGCGCATGATCCACGCATACGCATTATTACGCGTCTGACCGATCGAGGCCTCGCCAAGTCGAGTATCCAGGGCATGCTGTCTGCAAAGGGCGGACTGCTTTGCGTAATGGATGTCGATGGTCAGCACGATCCCGAGGTGGTCAAGGATCTGGTGAATCGATTGCACCAGGATAACTTGCACATCGTCAGCGCCGCCCGCCGGTTGGGCGATGAGCGCCAGGCGGATGCTTTGTCGCCGGTGCGCAATACCTTGTCGAAGGTTGGCAACTGGTTGAGCAGCTTCGTTTTGGGACGCCAGCTCGTCGACCCGCTGACGGGCTTCTTCATTATCAGGCGCGAGGCGTTTCTGGGAGTTGCGCCGCAGCTTGGCGACGCGGGCTTCAAGCTCCTTCTCGATATCCTCTATTCGCGCAAGGACCTGCGTCACGCCGAAGTACCCTTTGATTTCCAGGCGCGCCTTAGCGGCGAATCGAAGCTCGACAGCTATGTCATCTGGAAATTCGTCACCTTCCTTCTCAGCAAGATGACCCGCGGCATCGTACCAGCGAACCTGATCTCCTTCCTGTTCGTAGGAGGCTCGGGCCTCTTCGTTCACTTGGCGGTTCTCTACAGCGCACTGGCGCTAACCGTGCCCTTCATGGCGGCACAGACCGTGGCGACGCTGGTCGCGGCCACCAGCAACTTCCTGCTCAACAATCTGCTGACCTTCCAGGATCGCCGGCTGCGCGGCATGAACAAGTTTTGGGGCTATCTCAAGTTTCTGTTCGTCTCCTCCGTCGGCATCGTCGCCAACGTTTCAGCTGCGACACTTGCCTACGAGCGACTGGTTCACGTGGTCTTCCTTGCTACGCTGGCGGGCATCGCCATCGACACGGTCTGGAAGTTCGTGATCGCCAACAAGTTCATCTGGAAGTAGGCGAGGCGCACCCATGCAGTCCAAGACCGTGGATGCTGCAAAGCCTCTCTGGATCATCCTTGCAATCGTCGTCTGCCTGCTGGTGCTGCGTCAGCTCATGCATCAGTCGATGTTCTTTGATGGCGCGATCTACGCAAGCATCGCCCGCAATCTGGCTGAAGGCGCTGGATCGCCGTGGCGGCTGCAGTTTTCGGAGACCCTGTTCCCGGTCTTCTCTGAACATCCGCCCTTGATGATGTGGCTTGAGGCGATTGGCTTTCTTCTGTTCGGCGACACGATCGCGGTCGAGAAATGCTTCTCCTTGCTGACGCTCATCGCCAGTGGTTTCGTTTTGCTGAAGATTTGGCAAAGGCTTCACGGCAACGATCCGGAGCTTCGTTTGGCAGGCCCTATGGCTTTGGCCATGGCGCTTGGCGCAGGACGTGTCAGCTGGGGCTTCACCAACGGCATGCTCGAAAACCTGCTCATCGTTTTCACCTCCTTGGCGATCTATTGTGTCATCGCCGCCTATGATGGCGCAGATCGCGGGAAGGTCATGACGCGTTTGATCCTGATGATCGCGGCAGGCATATTGGTGGCGTTGGCGCTGATGACCAAAGGATTGGTCGGCCTGTTCCCTCTTGCAACACCGGGAATATGGTGGCTGGCATTTCGTCGTCGAAGCCTGGTCTCCGTCATCGTTGACACCTTGGTCATGACAGCGACGGTCGTCATGTTTTTTGCAGCTCTCTGGCAGCTGGACGGCGCCCGTGACGCGATCGAGCGCTATCTGTCGATACAGCTGCTGCCGAGCCTCACCGGTCAGCGTGGCAGCGGTGGCGGCAACTGGAACGCCGTGCGCGCTTTCATACGCGTCAATGCGTATCCGGCGATCATCACGCTCATCATCGTGCTCTGCAATCGCCGTTGGGGAAGCCGCTCCGAAATGCCACGTGATGTAAGTCAGGCACGACGCAGGACCGCCGTCTTTCTGGCGCTCGTCGGCTTTTCCGCTTCGCTTCCGCTGCTCGTCAGCCCGCGCGTCGCCAGCTTCTATTTCAACCCCTCGCTCGCCTATTTCGCATCTGCCTTCGCGATTGCAAGCGCACCAGCCGTTGTCCGAGCGCTTCGGGCGATGAACACACGCTCATATCGGCGGCTGTCGAGCGGCTTGGCTGTCGCACTTGCGCTGAGTGTCATTCTCGTCGGCTTCAACTTTGGTCGGCCGGGGGCTGATGCGGATACGATCGCCAATGCTGCGCGCATCGCGGATCATGTCTGCTCGTCATCGGGAACGTGCGAAAGGACGGTCGCCGTCTGTGGCGCCGGGGCCGATGATTGGGCGCTTTACGGCTATCTGGAGCGTCGACATAAGATCAGCCTTGCAACCATGGATGCCGCTACGAGCAACCATATCGTGGTCGACGATAGCTGCGCTGGCGAAGCGGCCGGCTATAGCGACAGTGGTCTTCAACTCTCGAAATATCGCCTGCTTCAACGCTGAGGCGGCAAAACGGCGCCACCTGAGCGGCGCCGTTTCCCTGTTATCGATTGTCCAGCTGCGAGCGCACCAGCTGCAACCCGCGTTCGGTGATCCGATATGGCTGTCCGGTCTGCGATCTGATCGCCTTCAGCCGTTTGAGCTTTCGAAAGAGCTCAAGGTCGAAGCCGGGGTAGAGCCAGCCGTCGCGGGTGAGGCAGTTGACGGCCTCGATCTTCTTTTTGTCGTCGCGTTCGATTTCGATGCGGCCGCCTTGGGCCAGCAAGTGCAGGATGCGCTGTTCCGCGCGTGAAATATCCATGGAGATGTTGATCCGGTCTCGCGCCGTTTAAGGCGCACAAAAACGATCTGGCGTCCGCGTTGGACGTCAGGGCTTCGTTCTCGTCGGGCCCATGCGCGCAAGAAAACTTGCGGGCAGGGCCTTTACCGGGTCTCTGATTGCGAGCTCAACATGAGGGTTTGATAGGCTTCGGCCCCCTCGGCGTCAAGGTCGACTTCAGGTAGCTTCACTCGCCGCAATGCGGGACAAGCCGCGCCTGACGTTACGGAAGGCTTTGAGATGGCCTGATTCGGTGGTTTACTTTCCTCGGTGTTTCGGAGGTTATGATTGATCACTATTCGCAATGCCCATGAGGGCGAAGCCGAGGTTTTGAGCGAGATCGGGCTGCGCGCCTGGCAGAAGGCCATGGCGCCGATCGGCGAGGCGGATGCGATGGCGTCGGCTGCCCGCAGCGCCTTCATGAATTTCGCCGAGACCCGCTGGCTGACCATCACCGTCATCGAATGGAACGGCCACACGGCCGGATGGGCCGCGCGCGAAAATCTCGACGAAACGATTTCCGATTTCTGGATCGACCCGTCTTTCACTGGCCATGGCCTTGGCTCGGCTCTGCTGCAGTCGATCGAGAAGGAGGTGGCGGAACAAGGGCTCGACAGCGTGATGATGCAGACCCACGCCGAAAACAACGAGGCGATCACCTTCTTCAAGAAGAACGGCTATGCCATTCACTGGCTTTCCGTCGCCTATAATCCCAAACTCGACCGAGACGTCCCTTCCGTCGGGCTGTCGAAGCCGGTGTCGTCTCAGGGCGAGGGACCCTACGGCGCTTTCTAGATCAGCCCGAGCATCTTGGCGGCGATGGCCGAGACAAGCGCGACCACTGCGAGAAGGTGAAAGCCGCAGATCGCCATAAGCTCCGAGCGAAATGGCTTCTTGCGCGTCTTGTGACGCAACAGCTGTTGGGCGCTGACGGCGCCGGGGCTGCCGGCGAGGAAGGCAAGCGTCAGGAGCGTCTTTTCGCTGATGCGCCACTGGCCGTAGCGCGCGGCCTGCTTGTCGACGAAGTAGATCGCAAACACCAGCCCGTTCCAGGCTGTGAACAGTCCGATGATTTTGGCGAGATCGATGAGAAGCATCGGCGAAGTTTAGCGGCGGCCCGTTAACAACCGAAAAATGCCGGCTGTCCGGGCCGCAATGCCCGGGACCATACCGAAAGCCTTGCACCGGCAAGTCATTTCCGTTACCTCACCAGTTGAATAAGATAGCCTCAAAAGAGCATTTCCATGACCCTTGTCGACGTTCGCACGCCTGATCCGAAACGCTTCATTCCCGGCGCCACTGGCGATTGGGAAGTCATCATCGGCATGGAAGTCCATGCGCAGGTGCTGTCCAATTCGAAGCTGTTCTCCGGCGCATCGACCGAGTTCGGCAAGCCGCAGAATTCCAACGTCTCGCTCGTCGATGCGGCCATGCCCGGCATGCTGCCCGTCATCAACGAGGAATGTGTCGCCCAGGCGGTCCGCACCGGTCTCGGCCTGAAGGCGCAGATCAACAAGCGTTCGATCTTCGACCGCAAGAACTACTTCTATCCCGACCTGCCGCAGGGCTATCAGATCTCGCAGTTCAAGGATCCGATCGTCGGCGAGGGCCAGATCGTGATTTCGCTCGGCCCGGATCGCCAGGGCCAGTTCGAGGATATCGAGATCGGCATCGAGCGCCTGCACCTGGAACAGGACGCCGGCAAGTCGCTGCACGACCAGCACGCCACCATGTCCTATGTCGACCTAAACCGTTCGGGCGTCGCCCTGATGGAAATCGTCTCCAAGCCGGACATGCGCTCGTCGGATGAGGCCAAGGCCTACATGACGAAGCTGCGCTCGATCGTGCGCTACCTCGGCACCTGCGACGGCAACATGGACGAAGGCTCGATGCGCGCCGACGTCAACGTCTCCGTGCGCCGCCCGGGCGAAGGCTTCGGCACGCGTTGCGAGATCAAGAACGTCAACTCCATCCGCTTCATCGGCCAGGCGATCGAGTACGAAGCCCGCCGCCAGATCGCCATTCTGGAAGATGGTGGCGTGATCGACCAGGAAACCCGCCTGTTCGACGCCGGCAAGGGCGAGACGCGCTCGATGCGCTCCAAGGAAGACGCGCACGACTATCGCTACTTCCCAGATCCAGATCTGCTGCCGCTCGAATTCGATGACGCCTATGTCACGGCACTCGCAGCCGATCTGCCCGAACTGCCTGACGACAAGAAGGAGCGTTTCGTGCGCGAACTCGGTCTGTCGATCTACGATGCCTCCGTGCTCGTGTCGGAGAAGGCGATCGCCGATTACTTCGAAGCCGTTGCCGAAGGCCGCGATGGCAAGATGGCTGCCAACTGGGTCATCAACGACCTCTTGGGCGCCTTGAACAAACTCGGCAAGGATATTGAATCGACTCCGGTTTCCGCCGCTCAGCTCGGTTCGATCATCGACCTCATCAAGGCCGAGACCATCTCCGGCAAGATCGCCAAGGACGTGTTCGAAATCGTTCTGACCGAAGGCGGCGACCCGGCCGAGATCGTCGAAAGCCGCGGCATGAAGCAGGTCACCGACACCGGCGCCATCGAAAAGGCCGTGGACGAGATCATTGCAGCTAACCCGGATCAGGTCGCCAAGGTTCAGGCCAAGCCCGCTCTCGCCGGCTGGTTCGTCGGCCAGGTGATGAAGTCGACTGGTGGCAAGGCCAACCCGCAGGCCGTCCAGGCGCTGGTCAAGGCCAAACTCGGCATCGTCGAGGAATAGGTCATCCGGCATCGCCGAAAAGTGTGAAGCGGTTTTCGGATAGCCGATGCCGGAAGGAAGAAAATGGTCTACTTCGTCCGCACCGCCAGCGAGCGCGATCTCGACAAGGTTCGCGCTCTCCTGGTCGAAACCTTCCATGCGACTTACGACGCGCTGCTTGGCGCGCCGAAGGTTGATGAGCTGGTCTCCACGCTCTTTTCGCCCGCGGCGCTGAAGACGCGCATGGCAAACAAGAACGCCGAATTCCTGGTGGCCGACGACGGCAAGGAAATCGGCGGCGTTGGCTATGCTGCCATGTCCGGCGAGATGACCAAGACGGTCATGCTGTACCTGCTTTATGTCCGCCCCTCGCTGCAGCGCGAGGGCATCGGCCGCGATATCTTCGCCGAGCTCGAAACCTGTTTTCCGGCAGCCGAAATCATGCGGCTCGAGGTCGAGCCGCGCAACGAGGCGGCGATTAGCTTCTACCATCGGCTCGGCTTCGCCGGTGTCGGCCAGTCCGAGAACAACGGCCCCGGCCAATCGGGCATCCCGGCGCTGATCCTCGAAAAACCACTCGCCAGCTATTGAAGCGTTACACATGGCCAAAGAGATCACCATTCGCGAAGCCCGCCGGGACGATCTGAAGGCGTTGATTGCCATGTTCGCCGACGATGATATCGGCGGGCACGGCGATACGGTTTCCGAAGACGCGCTGCCGGATTACGAACGCGCGTTTAAGACTATCGCGGCCTCTCCCGACCAGACGCTCTACGTCGCCGAACTGGCCGGCGAAGTGGTCGGCACCTTCCAGATCGCGATCACCACGACGCTCACCGGGCGCGGCGCGTCCTTCATGATCATTGAGGCGGTGCAGACGCGCGGCGATATGCGCGGCCAGGGCATCGGCGCCCGGATGATCGAATTTTGCATCGAAACGGCGAGGGCGCGTGGCTTGCCGCGCGTGCAGCTCATCTCCAATGCCAAGCGCAAGGATGCCCATCGCTTCTATGAGCGGCTTGGTTTCGAGCCCTCGCATCTCGGCTTCAAGATGGCGCTGAAATGAACCCTTTTGCCTTCGGAATCACTGGACAACAGGCGCTGCTGGCGGCATAAGCGAAGGATCGAATTCTGGTCCCGCTTGCTCCCAAGGCAGGCACAAGGAAAAGACATGAAAACTCTCCTCCTGCAAATCTTCACCTGGTGGAACGGTCAGACGATCGGTACACGCTTCGCGACCTGGCGTTTCGGCAAGCGCGTCGGCGAAGATGAATTGGGCAACGTCTACTACGAAGGCGGCACCACTTCCTTCGGCCTTCCGCGCCGTTGGGTGATCTACAAGGGCTACGCGGACGCTTCGGCGATCCCGCCGGGCTGGCACGGCTGGATGCACTACCGCACCGACGTGCCGCCGTCCAAGGAGACCTATGTCGCCAAGGAATGGCAGAAGGGACACCGCGCCAACCCGACCGGTTCGCCGCAGGCTTACCGTCCGCCGGGCTCGCTCGCCGTTGCCGGCGAACGTCCGCGCGTCACCGGCGACTATGACGCATGGACGCCCGGCAGCTGATCGCAGCCAGTCCGGCCCGGTTTTTGGCCACAATTGACCTATACCCGCAGAATGGCCGCAGACACTGCGGCCTTCTATTTTTGAAATGCGGTGGAGACGGAAAGATATGAAGCTTCTCACGCGGAACCCCGTCCTGCGTGCCGCCGGCATTGCCCTGGCGCTTGGCTCGTCCTTCCTGCCGCAGACGGTCTTCGCCGCCCGCATCGACAATCCTGTCGCCGTCTTTTCCGGCCTCGACAAGATCACCGGCCGCATCACCACCTTCGACGTCTATGTGAACGAAACGGTCCAATTCGGCGCGCTGCAGGTGACGCCGAAAGCCTGCTATTCGCGCGACCAAAGCGAAGTGCAGAAGATCGACGGCTTTGTCGAAGTCGACGAGATCACGCTGGATCGCAAGATCCGCCGCATCTTCACCGGCTGGATGTTCGCCGACAGCCCCGGCCTCAACGCCGTCGAGCACCCGATCTATGACGTCTGGCTGAAGGACTGCAAGGCGACGTCGGACGTGCCTGCGCCCGACGCCAAGACGAACTAATCTCTGCCGTTACGCCGAGGGTTTCTTGCGGGAGAACATTCCCTTGAGGGCCCGCAATAGCGCTGCTCCCGCGACAAGAACAAGCACGCCGGCCTTCTTGAAGAAAACGGCCGCCATTGCGAGCAGTCCGACTTTGGCCGCGACCTTTGCGCCGGCGCCAGCCGCAATCATGCCGGCCATACCATAGGCCGCCAGCTTGTCTCCGCTTTCATAGTCTTTGTACGTCTTGCCGCTGTCGAACTTGACCATGGTCAGAACGTCGGGGACGGCGGACTGAATTTCCTTCAGCTGGTCCATTCCCGCGACGAAATTAAACATGAAGACGCCTTCGCGCCCAAAGACGCGCACGGAATAGTTCAGCGTGTGCGCTTGGCTCATGTCGTCGCCGAAGATGAGATCGCGCGCCCAATGAAGCGCATGCGCGGATTGGTCATAATGCGGGGGTGAAGCCCAGCCGACGAGCGTGATCTTCTCGAAACCCTGCTTCTCGCGTTCCGGATTGGTTTCCGCGATCGAGTCCTTGATGTTCTGGAGCAGTTCGTCGTAGTCGGTGGATGCGGCATCCACGTCGGAGACGTATCCGTCAGCACTGTATTCGACGACGGAGCCCCATGATCCGCCCTCAACGGGAGCGTATTTGGCGGGGAAGACCATCCCCATCGTTCCTTCGCCCGCTTGTGGCGGATTGCCCCAGATGTCGACGATCACGTGGCGAGCGTCCGCGGGGCTGAGATAGTAGAATTCCTCGGGAATATCGAGGGTGGCATTCGCGCCCGGTATCTTGATCGCGCCTTGCTGAAAGTCGATCTTTTCCAGGATAGCCTTCTCGGCATCTCCGAAACGATCCGCACCCGGAAACATCTCCTGATATGGTTTCGCCTGAGCCAGCGTTGCTGCCAGAACGAAGAGGGACGTTAGCGCGGCAATTTTCAACTTCATGAACAATACTCCCGTCAAAGGCGCGACAATAGGCGACTTGGGAGTAACGTCAACGTGAACGTGTATTTTATTGTGCAAAAGGCAGATGCGCCGAATCCATCGCCGTGGCGAGCATATGCTCGTACTCGTCCTTCGGAACGTCGATAGCGCCGAAGGTCTTCAGGTGCTCGGTGGTGAACTGGGTGTCGAGCAACACGAAACCGTTCTCCTTTAGCCGCTCCACCAGATGCACGAGGCAGATCTTCGAGGCGTCGGTGCGCCGCGAGAACATGCTCTCGCCGAAGAAGGCAGCACCGAGCGACACGCCGTAAAGCCCGCCCACAAGCTGGTCGCCGTCCCAGGCCTCGACGGTATGGGCATGCCCCATGCGAAAGAGCGATGCGTAGAGCGACCTGATCGTCTGGTTGATCCAGGTGCTTGGGCGCCCGGACGTTTCCTCCGCGCAGGCCGCGATCACAGCCTCGAAATCATGGTCGAAGCGGATATCGAACGGTTGGCGTCGAATGGTTTTGGCGAGGCTTTTGGAAACGTGGAAATCATTGAGCGGCAGAACGCCGCGAAGATCGGGCTCGACCCAGAAGATCTCGGGATCGTCAGCCGATTCGGCCATCGGGAAGAGGCCGATGGAATAGGCGCGCAGGAGAATTTCCGGTGTGATGCCTGGAGATTTCCTGCGCGACCCTGCCATTGCGGTTAAGCCGGCTTGCTGGCCAGATAATTTTCCAGCCAGTGGATGTCGTAATCGCCGTTGGCGATGTCCTGGTTGTCGACCAGATCCTGGAAGAGCGGCAGCGTCGTCTTGATGCCGTCGACCACGAACTCGTCAAGCGCACGACGCAGGCGCATCATGCATTCGACGCGGGTGCGGCCGTGCACGATGAGCTTGCCGATCAGGCTGTCGTAATAGGGCGGGATTTTGTAGCCCTGATAGACACCGGAATCGATACGTACGCCGAGACCGCCAGGTGCATGGAAATGCGTGATCGTGCCGGGCGAGGGCACGAAGGTGCGCGCGTCCTCGGCATTGATGCGGCACTCGATGGCATGGCCATGGAAGTGGATCTCATCCTGGGTGACCGACAGACCGCCGCCGGAAGCGACGCGGATCTGTTCGTGCACCAGGTCGATGCCGGTGATCGCTTCGGTGATCGGATGCTCGACCTGAAGACGGGTGTTCATTTCGATGAAATAGAACTCGCCGTTTTCGTAGAGGAACTCGATCGTGCCGGCGCCGCGATACTTCAGCTTCTTCATGGCGTCGGCGCAGACCTGGCCGATCTTCATGCGCTGTTCGACGTTGAGGGCAGGCGAGTTGGCTTCTTCCCAGACCTTCTGGTGGCGGCGCTGCAGCGAGCAGTCGCGTTCGCCGAGATGGATGGCATTGCCTTCACCGTCACCGAACACCTGGATTTCGATGTGCCGCGGCTTGCCGAGGTACTTTTCCATGTAGACGGCTTCGTTGCCGAATGCGGCGGCCGCTTCGGTACGGGCCGTCGACCAGGCCTCGATCACGTCGTCAGCGCTCTTGGCAACCTTCATGCCGCGTCCGCCACCACCGGCGGTCGCCTTGATCAGTACTGGATAACCGATTTCGGCGGCCGTCTTGATGGCCTCTTCCTCGGTCTTCACTTCGCCGTCGGAGCCGGGAACGACGGGGATGCCGAGTTCCTGCGCCGTCGTTTTGGCGGTGATCTTGTCGCCCATGATGCGGATGTGTTCCGCGGTCGGGCCAATGAAGGTGATGCCGTGCGCTTCGAGGATCTCGGCGAACTTGGCGTTCTCCGACAGGAAGCCGTAGCCGGGGTGCACAGCGTCGGCGCCGGTGATCTCGCAGGCAGCAACGATCTGATGAATATTCAGATAGCTGTCGCGCGACGGCGGCGGGCCGATGCAGACGCTTTCGTCGGCCAGGCGCACATGCATGGCGTCGGCATCGGCGGTCGAGTGAACGACGACGCAGGGAATGCCGAGCTCTTTACACGCGCGAAGCACGCGAAGGGCAATTTCCCCGCGGTTGGCGATGAGGATTTTCGAGACCATGACGTTCGCCTTATTCGACGACCACGAGAGCTTGGCCGTATTCGACGGGGCTGCCGTCCTCGACAAGAATTTCGACCACCTTGCCCGACTTCGGGGCAGGGATCTGGTTCATCGTCTTCATCGCTTCGATGATGAGCAGCGTCTGGCCTTCCTTGACCGTCGCGCCAACTTCGATGAATGCGCGCGCGCCCGGAGCCGGTGCCATGTAGGCGGTGCCGACCATCGGTGCGGAAACCGTGTTGGCCGGGTTGCGGGCCGGTGCGGCGGAAGCGGCAGGCGCTGCGCCAGCAGCCGGAGCTGCAATCGCTGCCGGAGCGGCGGCGTAAGCGGGCGCTGCCATTGGCGCCTGGATATACTGGGTGTTGCCGGCGCGCGAAACGCGGATACGCAGATCGTCCTGCTCGACTTCAATCTCGGTCAGATCCGTGTCGTTGAGGATGTTCGCGAGATCGCGGATCAGTGCCTGGTCGATACCGTTCTTTTTTTCAGCCATGAGTTTTGCCCTGTCTTTTTATGCGGTGACGTTCTTTAGCGCATGGAGCGCCAGAATGTAGCTATATGGTCCGAAGCCGGCGATGACACCCTTTGCGGCGGGCGCGATCATCGACTTGTGGCGAAATTCTTCCCGCGCATGCACGTTGGAGATATGGAGCTCTACAACGGGAATGGAAATGGCGCGGATCGCATCATGTAGCGCAACCGAGGTGTGCGTGTAGGCGCCGGCGTTGATAGCAACGCCAATGGCCTTGTCGCCGGCTTCGTGCAGCCAGTCGACGAGCTGACCTTCATGGTTGCTTTGACGGAAATCGACATCGACGCCAAGCTCTCGCCCGGCCGACTTGCAGTCCGCCTCGATGTCCTGAAGCGTCTTGCCGCCGTAAATGCCGGGCTCTCTTTTGCCGAGCATGTTCAGGTTTGGCCCGTTCAGGACGAAAATGGTTTGCGTCATCGAGTGTTCCGTCAAATGTGCGAGGGCAACCTATAGACTCACCAAAGGCTTAATGAAAGCCCTTTGGGCAAGGCATCAGGAATCGCGCCATTTTGTCCACATGGCTGAAGCACCGGGATTTTGGCAATTTGATGGGGGCCGGTTCAGCAGCTGGTCTTGCCGCAGGTCCGCATGTTCTTGACCTTGGTCTCGAGGTCGTCATAGCCGACCGCGCCCTGTACCAGTTCGTTGCCGATAACATAGGACGGCGTGCCTGTGATACCGAGGTTCTGTGCCAGTGAGTAGGTCTCCTGCACGGAAGCGTCGCTCGGGCTCTTGGCCATCTCCGCCCGGATCTGCTTTTCGCTGACACCGAGAGACTGGGCCGCTTCGATGGCGCTCGCCTCGTCGGCGCGTCCGTCGCTGCCGAGAAGCGCGACGTGGAACTTGCTGTACTTCTCCGGAGCGATCTTGCGGAAGGCATCGGACACCTTGTGGGCTGCAACCGATTCCGGTCCGAGGATCGGGAATTCCTTGAGCACGAAGCGGACGTTCGGGTCCTTCTTCAGCATGGTCTGCATGTCGGTCAGCGCGTGGCGGCAGTAACCGCAATTGTAGTCGAAGAACTCAACAATCGTGACGTCGCCCTTCGGGTTGCCGATCGTCATGTCGTATTTGGAATCGAAGATCGTCGCCTTGTTTTCCGAGATCGTCGCATTGGCCTTCACCAGGCGCGCAGTCTCCTGCTTCTTCTGCAGCGCCTCCTGCACATCAAGCATGATCTCCGGGTTCTCGATCAGATACTGCTTGATGAACTCGCCGAACTCTTTCTTCTGCGCGTCGTCGAGGGCTGCGGCCGGTTGGGCGGAGGCTACGGAGGCGGTCAGCGCGAGCGCCGTGAAGATTTTCGGGAGAATGGCCATGATATCCTCGTCTTTGCAGGTGATGTCGGTCGTTCAATGCTTCGGGTATCACAGTCCGATGATCGGAACGCAATGCGAAGCAGCAAAAATACGGCGCATCCCGGCCTATTGAAACAGGAATTCTCGCGTTCGTAATCTGGTCGCGGGATTGTGAAGATCTCACTAATGCGGCATTTGTCGGGCCGCAAATCGAGCCGAAAGAGAAGAACCCTTGTTTTCCATTTCCAAACGCAGTGCAGTCGAGCCGTTTCACGCAATGGATGTTCTGGCGGAAGCGACGCGGCGGCGCGCAATTGGCCGGCCGGTGATCTCGATGGCTGTGGGCCAACCCTCGCATCCGGCACCCCGCGCCGCACTCGACGCGGCAAAGGCAGCCCTCGATGATGGCAGGATCGGCTACACCGACGCGCTCGGCATTCTGCGCCTGAAGGACGCTCTCGCAACACATTACCGCGACCGGCACGGGCTGGACATCGATCCGGCGCGGATCGCCATCACGACCGGTTCGTCCGCCGGCTTCAATCTCGCATTCCTGTCGCTCTTCGACGCCGGTGATGCGGTGGCGATCGCCAGGCCCGGCTATCCCGCATACCGCAACATCCTGGGCGCGCTCGGCCTGCGGGTCATCGAAGTGCCCGTCACCGCCGAAACGCATTTCACGCTGACGCCCGAAAGCATCGAGGCAGCCCAGAAGGAAAGCGGCATCCGGCTGAAGGGCGTTCTCCTTGCAAGCCCGGCAAACCCGACCGGCACCGTAACGGGCCGCAAGGCGCTTGCCGAACTGGCAGACTATTGCTCGGCCAATTCGATCGCCTTCATTTCCGACGAAATCTATCACGGCCTCACCTTCGCCGGCGAGGAGACGAGCGCGCTCGAATTGACCGACGAAGCAATCGTCATCAATTCGTTCTCGAAATATTATTGCATGACCGGCTGGCGCATCGGCTGGATGGTGCTGCCTGATCGCCTCGTGCGCCCGATCGAGCGAGTTGCCCAAAGCCTCTACATCTCGGCACCAGAGCTATCGCAGATCGCCGCCACTGCTGCGCTTGGCGCTTCCGCCGAGCTCGACGTCTACAAGGCAAGCTACGCGGCCAACCGTGACTTCCTGATGCGGCGTCTGCCGGAAATGGGCCTTACGATCGCTTCGCCGATGGATGGCGCTTTCTACGCTTATGTCGATGTGACGCGCTTCACCAACGACAGCATGGAATTCGCCAAACGGATGCTGGCGGAGATCGATGTCGCCGCGACACCGGGCCTCGATTTCGATCCGCTGGAAGGACACCGTGCCATGCGCATGTCCTACGCCGGCTCCGAAGCCGAGATCGCCGAGGCGGTCGAGCGCATGGCTGGCTGGCTCAAGTAAAGCGAGACGATTTCAAGGCGCTGCAGGCGTTTGCGGACTCATTTTCTGAGCGCCTTGAAAGAAGATTGTGACGGGATGCCGGCCATTCAGGCCGGCTTGCAGTTCTCGCGATCGAGCTGCGAAACCATCGCCAGCAAGGTTTCCGAAACCGGCGTCGGCACCGAAGCGAGCCTGCCGAGCGCAACGACCATGCCGACCAGCGGCGTGATCTCAAGCGCCTTTCCGGCAAGCAGGTCCTGCAGCATCGAGGTGCGGACAGGGCCGATCTGGCTGGCCTGCTCAAGGCGTTCTTCCACCGACATGCCGACATTGGCCCCAAGCGCCTCGCCAACCGCTTTGACCTCCTTCATCACCTTGCCGATCTGGCCGCTCACGGCGACGTCTGCCATGAGGTCGGACATGGTGGAGCGCGTCAGCGCGCTGATGGGGTTGAACGAAGCATTGCCCATCAGCTTGCTCCAGATGTCGTTGCGGATCTCCGATGACAGCGTGATGTTGAGATCGGCCTTCTGCAGCAGAGCCTGGATGGCCTCGAGATCAGCCGTGATCTCGCCCGACGGTTCGCCCAGGATGAAGCGGCCCTTGTTGCTGAGCTTGATATGGCCAGGCTGGCTGACTTCCGCACCCTGATGCGCCACGCAGCCGATGACCCTGTGCGGCCCGACTAAGCGCCAGAGCGCACCGCCTTCATCGAGCTCCTCGAATTGCAGCTCGGCGAACTCAGGGTGGTCGTCGCGATGGAAATACCACCACGGAATGCCGTTGAGAATCATCACGACGCGCGTGTCGTCCTTCAACAGCTTCGCCATGCCTTCGGCGGCGGTGCTGAGTTGATGTCCCTTGAGACCGGTGATGACCAGATCCTGTGGCGGAAGATCGGCCGGATCGTCCGTCGCCGTTACCTTCACGTTGATCGGCATCTCGGCGCCCGCTTCATGCAACGTCAGACCGTCGCGGCGGATGGCATCGAGATGCGCGCCGCGCGCGATGACCGATACCGTGACGTCGTTTCCAAGCGACGCCGCGATCTTGGTGGCTATCATCCCGCCCAGCGCGCCGGCGCCAAAAATGCAGATGGTCTTGATGGTCATGAAATCCTATCTCCGCAATCACTTGACCGCGTAGAGATAGGCCATCCGGCCTCGAAGGCGAATGATTTTTTGGTGTTCAGCGATCGCCCGGCAGCAATTCGCTGCGACGCAATTCGTCGATGGCGCTCACCGCGTCCTCTGCCGACCAGCCGGCCTTCAGAGCAGCGGAAATCATCCGCAACTCGGCCTCGGCCTCGATCTGCAGGAAGAGCGGCTCCAGCGCTTCCTGGGCGGTCACGACATGGTCTTTCGGAGGGGCTATCGACTGGCTGGAAGCGAGCATAGGCATCTGCGCGGTACTCCTCTCTTTATGGGCAGGCGGGCTTTCATTTTGACTGGCTTGAATCGACCTAATGCGCCAACCTCAAAAAAGGTTCCGGATAAATTTTAGAAAAGCCTGCATCTTGTTCTTTCGCCCCGCCTCTGCCTTCTTGCGCCCATAGGCTGATGCGCGATTCGGGTCCCGATAAAGCGGTGGAGCCCACGAAAGAATGCGCACGAAGGAGATTGCGATGACGAACGCCAAGCCCGGGATTTCCGAGATGCGGCCCAGAATTTCGGTGATCGGCGTTGGTGGCGGCGGCGGAAACGCCATCAACAACATGATCGCGGAAAGCCTCGAAGGCGTTGAATTCATTGCCGCAAACACTGATGCGCAGGTGCTCGCTACCTCGAAGGCCTCGCGCCGCATCCAGCTCGGCGCGCATGTGACTGAAGGCCTCGGCGCCGGCTCGCTGCCCGAGATCGGCCGCGCCGCCGCCGAAGAATCGATTGATGAGATCATGGATCACTTGGCCGGCTCGCACATGTGCTTCGTCACCGCCGGCATGGGCGGCGGCACCGGCACCGGTGCGGCACCCGTGATCGCTCAGGCGGCCCGCAATGCCGGCATCCTGACGGTCGGCGTCGTCACCAAGCCCTTCACCTTCGAAGGCAACCGCCGCATGAAGACGGCCGACGCCGGCATCGAGGCGCTGCGCCAGGCAGCCGATACAGTGATCGTCATCCCGAACCAGAACCTGTTCCGCATCGCCGACGCGAAGACTACCTTCGCCGACGCCTTCATGACCGCCGACCGCGTGCTGTTTGCCGGCGTCGGCTGCATTACCGATCTGATCGTCAAGGAAGGTCTCATCAACCTCGATTTCGCCGACGTGAAGTCGGTCATGCGTGGCATGGGCCGCGCCATGATGGGCACCGGCGAAGCATCGGGTGAAGAGCGCGCGATGAAGGCGGCGGAAGCCGCGATCGCCAATCCACTGCTCGACGACATCTCGATGCGCGGTGCCAAGGGCGTGCTGATCTCGATCTCCGGCGGTTCCGACATGACGCTGTTCGAGGTGGATGAAGCCGCAAGCCGCATCCGCGACGAAGTGCAGGACGATGCCGATATCGTCGTCGGCGCGATCTTCGACCGCAATCTGGATGGCAAGTTCCGCGTCTCCGTCGTCGCCACCGGCCTCGATGGCGCCGGCGCCGGCGTGGCACCGGTCCAGCCTGGCGCGCCCCTCGTTCAGGGCCTGCCGCCGCGCACGCTGCAGTAAGCCGAAAACAAAACTTGGTTCGATCCGGCCGCGTGCTCCAGCGAGCACGCGGCCTTTTTGCGTCTATTGGCCGCAACGCCCCGCCAATTCTGGAAAAACCAGTTGGACGACCCTAGATCAGAAGGTGCCCCCAAGACGCCCCCGAATAGATCCGAGGGTGCTTTCAATTTCAGACGAAAATTTCAGGAAAACACCATGTCTCAAGATAAAAATCCCGTCTGGTTCATCACCGGTTGCTCGACAGGCTTTGGCCGTGAACTGGCGAAACTCACCATCGCCCGCGGCTGGCCGACTATTGTCAGCGCCCGCGACAAGGCCCGCGTCGCCGATCTCGTGACCGGCCATGAGGACAACGCGCTCGCCGTCGATCTCGATGTGACCGATGCCGCGCAGATCACCGCCGCCGTAAAGACCGCCGAGGAGCGCTTCGGGCGGATCGATGTCCTCGTCAACAATGCCGGTTATGGCTATCAGTCGCCGATAGAGGAAGGCAGCGATAGCGAGATCCGCGATCAGTTCGAAGCCAATGTCTTCGGCCTCTTCGCCATGACCCGCGCCGTTTTGCCCGGCATGCGCACGCGCCGACACGGCCATGTGATCAACATCACCTCTGTGGCCGGCTTCATCGGCTTTCCTGGATCCGGTTATTATGCGGCGAGCAAGCACGCGGTCGAGGGGATGTCGGATGCGCTTGCCGCCGAAGTCGCGCCGCTCGGCATCAAGGTCACCTGCGTCGAGCCCGGTCCGTTCCGCACCGATTGGGCCGGCCGTTCGCTGCGGCAGACCAAAAGCAAGATCGCCGATTACGCGGAAACCGCTGCCGCGCGCATGCGCCAGACGGCCGGTTATAGCGGCCAGCAGCCGGGCGATCCAGTGCGCGCCGGAGAGGCGATCATCAAGATCACCGAGGTCGAAAAAGCGCCACGCCATCTGGTGCTTGGCGAATTCGGCTATGGCGCGGTCACGGCCAAGCTGAAGGAGCGACTGGCGCTGATCGAGGAATGGAAGGATACCAGCCTCGGCGCCGATTTCCCGAAGTCTTGAGGCTCGCGCTCTGGCATGAATAGGGCGCCGTTGAGGAAGAAGTGATGGTGAAGCTTGTCTATGGCCTTGAAGGCTTGTTGATCCTCGCCGGTCTGATCTGGATGGGGCAGGGCAGCGGCTATTTTCCGTATCCGGCCGAAAGCTTCATGATCGACCAGACGCCCTGGATTTATTGGGGCGCGCTTGCGGTTGCCGCCGGCCTCATTCTGATCGTGCTGACGAAAAGCCTGCGCGGCAGGCGCTAACATCAGCCCAAAACAAATTCGCCGGCTGGAGGGGCCAGAAAACCCTGCCAGCCGGCGATAATCGATCGCTTGAAAGCGTTCAAGCGCGGCGCAGGCGCGCCTCGGGTAGCTCTGGCCGGGTGCCGTCAGGCGCGCGAAGGCCGCGATGCTTGCTGACGAAAATCCACTCGACATTGCCGGGCTCGAACGGCCGGCGCGGATTGCGCAGCGCCAGGCGGCGCTCGGACAGGCTGCGGGGCAGGGTGTCGATCATGTCGTTCATGAAGGTGTCGAGACACTCTTTCCAGCGGGGCGAAACGGCGACATCGACGCCGCCGTAGCGATGAAAATCGGGGTGTTTGCGGGAGTAGCATGCGCCGATCATCCAGGCATGCTGCTGTTTCAGAAAACGCTCTTTAATGGTCATTCGCAGTCTTTTTCATTCCTTGGCGCCAGCGACTCCCTAGCCGTCGAAACGAGCGATGTTGATCGGCCGTTCCGCTGTCCAGGTGCCATCCGCACGCTGATATTTTGTTTGCAAACCGGCTGCCGATCAAACGATCGATAAGCGACCTGGGGCCGCCGCCGGTGCCTCTACGCGAGTAGGAAAAGGTGGCCGATTGAACGCCGTCGAAGCCTGAGCTGGGACGCCATTACGTTCGGCGACGTGCTACCTAGTCGACATTGATTGTTCCTTCAAGGATTTTCCTGAAACAATTTTGCATGGCTGCCCGTCGCGACGAAAAAACGGTAGCAGCGCCCTCATCAGCTCGCGTCATGGGCGTGAATTTTGTTCGTGGCTGACTTGAGGCTGTATATGGCAGCGGAGGGCATGGGATGTGAAGCCGAATGCGCTTGCGCGGCGAGGGAACGCTTCATAGGCTCGCTGCGTTGATGGATTCGTTCAACGCTTTTCAGTAGGAATCACATGCGCGCTCAATCGAAGCCGTTCGTTGTTGAAATCAAGACTTCCCGCCGTACCGATCGCAGCAAGGAAAAATCCATCTGGGGCAATCTCGACCTCTCCGCCGTCGCGCAGGAAGTGGCTGATGACGTGCCCTTGTCGGCAGCACCTGTGGTCGCCGACGCGAAGAGCGCGCGGTAAGCGTTCCGCGCTACGCTCCAGCGCTGCGCGATGCGTTAATCCAACCATCCATGGCGAACCATCTGCCTCCTTGGGCGTTGTTTGAAAACACGCTGAAGGAGAAGATCGATGCCCATGAAAGATGATGGAAAGAAGCCGCTGTCTCGCAGCGAGGACTATCGCGACTTCGAAGAGCGCAATATCGACGACGGCTGGCCCTATGCGGATACACCGGACGCCGCGTCGGCAGCGCCTGAAAATCGCGCCTATGGTGAAACGCCCGCCAATTTCGACAGCAGCGACGATCCCGGCTTCCGCATCGACGGCATAGACCGCGATGGCAACGAGAACCGGCTGAAGGATTCGCTCCGCGCCGACACGATTGACCGCGATGACAGCGACGATCTCGAAGCGCGGGTCACCGAAAACATCGAGAACGTCCCCGAAGTCGACATCGGCAGCATCGAGGTCCACGCCGACGGCCATGTCGTCACGGTCGAGGGCTCCGTCGAGACCATCGGCATCGCCCGCAAGGTCGAACTCGCCGCCTCCTCGGTCGATGGCGTTCACCATGTGAGGAACAGACTGCACACGACGGGTGTGGATGCGCATTGATTTTTGCGCCCTGCCTACAACGGAAAAGGCCGCCCGCTTGGACAAGCGGACGGCCTTTTTAATTAGCGGTCTCTAACCCGATCAGCTGCAGCCGCTGGTCGCGCCGCAAGTGTCGCACTTCTCGCAGGTGCCGTTGCGCACCATCGTGAAGTTCTGGCACTCCGAGCAAATGTTGCCGGTGTAGCCCTGCATGATCGACCGGGCGCGGCGCTCGGATTCGATCTTCTTGGCCTCCGTCTTGGCCGATGCGGCGTCAGCTGCGGCCTTGTCGGAGAACAGGGCCGTTGCCTGCTGCTGGTTTTCAGTCGCGACTTCTTCGACCACTTCCTCGGCGATCTCTTCGGCCAGCTCCTTGGCGCGCTCTTCGTAATCGCGCTTGAAGGCGACGATTTCGGAGGTCGAGATGGCAGTCGTCGGCTCGATCTTGCGGGCGGCAGCGCCAGCGAAGGACGTTACCGTCGCACCGGACGAGGCGCGGGCAGGGGCGGCCGTTGCCGAGCCCTTCGGCTCGCCGGAAGCCTGGCGTTCGCTGTTCGAAACGATCGTCGGCTTGTAGCCGCGGGTCCAGCCGGTCGAGACGAGGTTCGTCTTGCCTTCCTGGATGCCCTTGCCGAGAGCCGTGTTCGAGAAGTCCGACGTGTCGACATGCGCCAGATCGTGGCGGCCGAGGTAGGAGACGGCCAGTTCGCGGAACACGTAGTCGAGGATCGACGTGGCGTTCTTGATCGCATCGTTGCCGATAACCATGCCGGCTGGTTCGAACTTGGTGAAGGTGAAGGCCTCCACATATTCTTCGAGTGGCACGCCGTACTGCAGACCGAGCGAGATGGCGATGGCGAAGTTGTTCATCATTGCACGGAAGGCGGCACCTTCCTTGTGCATGTCGATGAAGATCTCGCCGAGGCGACCGTCACCGAATTCGCCGGTGCGCAGATACACCTTGTGTCCGCCGACGGCAGCCTTCTGGGTGTAGCCCTGGCGGCGGTTCGGCAGCTTCTCGCGTTCGCGGGTCACGCGCTCAACCACACGCTCGATGATCTTTTCGGTGATGGTGACGGCCTGGGCGGCGACCGGCTGCTGCAGCAGATCGTCCAGTGCGTCCTCATCGCTTTCGTCTTCGATCAGCGAGGCGTTCAGCGGCTGCGAAAGCTTGGAGCCGTCGCGGTAGAGAGCGTTTGCCTTCAGGCCGAGCTTCCAGGAGAGCATGTAGGCGCTCTTGCAATCCTCGACCGTCGCGTCGTTCGGCATGTTGATCGTCTTGGAGATCGCACCCGAGATGAACGGCTGGGCAGCAGCCATCATGCAGATGTGGCTGTCGACCGAGAGGTAACGCTTGCCGATCTTGCCGCAAGGATTGGCGCAATCGAAGACGGCGAGGTGTTCGTTCTTCAGGAACGGTGCGCCTTCCAGCGTCATCGCGCCGCAGACGTGAACGTTGGCAGCCTCGATGTCCTTCTTCGAGAAGCCGATGTGCTCAAGCAGGTTGAAGCTCATGTCGCCGAGCTGTTCGTCGGAAACCTTCAGCGTGCCCTTCAGGAAATCGGTGCCGAGCGTCCACTGGTTGAAGACGAACTTGATGTCGAAGGCCGACTTCAGCGCGCCGTTCAGCGCTTCGATCTTCTCGTCGGTGAAGCCCTTGGCCTTCAGCGAGCCGGGGTTGATCGCCGGTGCCTGGTTCAGGTTGCCGTGGCCGACAGCGTAAGCCTCGATCTCGGCGATCTGGCTCTCGGCGTAGCCGAGCGTGCGCAGAGCTTCCGGAACGGCGCGGTTGATGATCTTGAAGTAGCCGCCGCCGGCGAGCTTCTTGAATTTCACCAGCGCGAAGTCAGGCTCGATACCGGTCGTGTCGCAATCCATGACGAGGCCGATCGTGCCTGTCGGCGCAATGACGGTTGCCTGGGCGTTGCGGTAGCCGTGCTTTTCGCCGAGCTCGAGAGCCTTGTCCCAGGCGCTCTTGGCGTGAGCCGCCAGATCCTGGTCCGGGTTCTCGGAGTGGATGAGCGCGACCGGGTTGATCGACAGGCCTTCATAGCCCGACGTCTCGCCGTAAGCGGCGCGGCGATGGTTGCGGATGACCCGCAGCATGGCTTCGCGGTTCGGCTTGAACATCGGGAAAGGTCCGAGTTCAGACGAGATCTCGGCCGAAGTGGCGTAGGAGATGCCGGTCATGATCGCGGTCAGCGAGCCTGCGATGGCGCGGGCTTCGTCGCTGTCGTAGGGAATGCCCGACGACATCAGCAGGCCGCCGATGTTGGCGTAGCCGAGGCCGATCGTGCGGTATTCGTAGGAGCGCTCGGCGATCTGCTTCGACGGGAACTGTGCCATCATCACGGAGACTTCAAGCACGATCGTCCAAAGGCGAACGGCGTGTTCGTAATCAGCGATGTTGATGCGCTTGGTGGCCGCATCCTTGAACTGGATGAGGTTCAGCGAGGCAAGGTTGCAGGCCGTGTCGTCGAGGAACATGTATTCCGAGCACGGGTTGGATGCACGGATCGGGCCGGCAGCCGGGCTGGTGTGCCAGTCGTTCATCGTCGTGTTGAAGTGCAGGCCCGGATCGGCCGATGCCCATGCGGCGTAGGAGATCGATTCCCACAGGTCGCGTGCCTTCAGCGTCTTCATGACCTTGCCGTCCTTGCGGGCGGTCAGGTTCCAGTCGCTGTCGTTTTCGACTGCGCGCAGGAAGTCGTCCTTGATCGAGACCGAGTTGTTGGAGTTCTGGCCCGAAACCGTGAGGTAGGCTTCCGAATCCCAGTCGGTGTCGTAGGTCTTGAACTCGAGGTCCTTGTAGCCCTGGCGAGCGAACTGGATGACGCGGCCGATATAGTTCTCTGGAACCTGGTCCTTCTTGGCAGCGCGCACTTCGCGCTTCAGGGCAGGGTTCTTGTTCGGGTCGTAGCAATCGTCATTGTCGCCGTCGCAATTGACGCAAGCCTTCATGATCGCCTTCAGGTGGCGATTGACGATCTTGGAACCGGTGACGAGGGCAGCAACCTTCTGCTCTTCCTTGACCTTCCAGTTGATGTATTCCTCGATATCCGGATGGTCGATGTCGACCACGACCATCTTGGCCGCGCGACGCGTCGTGCCGCCAGACTTGATGGCGCCGGCAGCGCGGTCGCCGATCTTCAGGAAGCTCATCAGGCCGGAGGAACGGCCGCCGCCGGAAAGGCGTTCGCCTTCGCCGCGCAGATACGAGAAGTTGGAGCCGGTGCCGGAGCCGTACTTGAAGAGGCGGGCTTCGCGAACCCACAGGTCCATGATGCCGCCTTCATTGACCAGATCGTCTTCGACGGACTGGATGAAGCAGGCGTGCGGCTGCGGATGCTCATAGGCCGACTTCGACTTCGTCAGCTTGCCGGTGAAGGGGTCGACATAGAAGTGGCCCTGGCCGGGACCGTCGATGCCGTAGGCCCAGTGCATGCCGGTGTTGAACCACTGCGGCGAGTTCGGAGCGACGCGCTGTGTCGCGAGCATGTAGGCGAGTTCGTCGCGGAAGGCGGCCGCGTCTTCTTCGGAAGAGAAATAGCCACCCTTCCAGCCCCAGTAGGTCCAGGTGCCGGCCAGACGGTCGAAGACCTGGCGCGCATCGGTTTCAGAACCGTACTGCTGATCCTTCGGGAGTTCCTTCAGAGCGGCCTCATCGGCAACCGAGCGCCACAGGAAGGAAGGAACGTCGTTTTCCTCGACCTTCTTGAGGCGGGCAGGGACGCCGGCCTTGCGGAAATACTTCTGCGCCAGAATGTCGGCCGCGACCTGCGAAAACTGCGCGGGAACATCGATGTTCTCGAGGCGGAATACGATCGACCCGTCAGGGTTCTTGATCTCGCTGGTTGCCTTGCGGAATTCGATAGCCGCGTAAGCGCCCTGATCTGCCTTCGTAAATCGGCGTTCTATGCGCATTTGCCTTAACCTCTAGCTCGCGCGCCCCGTCCCCGTTGACCAAGGCGCAAGTTTCCACCTCCGGCGGCGCCGTAAGGAGCGCAGCCAGTTCTCGTTTCCGTATCGTCACAGGAGTGTCATCCGGAGATGGGTCATCCTGTATCTTGTGGTGATGGTGGCTGCAATGACTAAATATAGTATTAACAGCCTTTTTCCGCCAGCCCCGGATGTCGCTTTTTCAGGCGGCAAAAATCGCGCAGAACATACTCATGGCGGCTCACCCCTCATGGATCAACGCCCTGATTCAATGCTCGATTTCTGGTGAGAACCGGCCTCGTCATGTCCGGTTCAGCTGCCGCCGCAACATCGAAGTTCATTAAGTTGAAAACAGGCGATTCCGTCAAGGGCTTGTCCTTAACGAAGTGTTCACCACAAGATATTGTGGAGTGGCCTGTGGAGACTGGGGAAAAACCAGTTGGGCAAGAATTTCAATGGCTTGCTACGGGATGCGCAAGGGAAATGCCAAAGCCGGATAAATTTTGCCATATTTTGTCATTTGGCGGTGGCTTTTGGAGCGCAAATGAGCCTTGTGATTCGCGAGGCCGAACAAGGCGCTAAAGTGCGTCGATGGCGATGGTCACGGTGGCGCTTCCGATCGCCTGTCCACTCTCGTCGCGAACCGTGAAACTTGCCTGCGTTTCCAGCAATTGCGTGGCATCGTCGCGGCTGGCGCGATCGATGAAGACCTCGTCGGAGTCCCGGGCGAAGGTCTTCAGGAACTTGTTTTCGTCGCCCTGCCAGTAGTCGTTGGTGGGCACGCTCTGTGCGACATTCAGTCCGTTCCGGTCGGTCACGAATATTTCCACAATCGTTCCTTGCGAATCATCCTGCTTGGCTTTGAGGTATCGCGAGACCGGACTGTTGAGGAGGCGGGTGACCATCTGCCATTGCCCGCTCTTGATCTCCGAGCGGTAGCTGTTGTCGAGCACCTGGATATCAATAGCGCTGACATCGCCGAACTTCTTGTTCTGCGCCTTGATAGCGGCCAGAACGTTCGGCTTGTTGATCATCGGCTTGACGAGCGTATCCACATATTCGCGCACGACGGAGATATAGGCGGGTTCGGCTAAGACCGCGCGCGGATGCGCGTTCAAGCACAGCCCGAAGGCCGCGATCAAGCCGATAAACCGCCAACGCTGCATGGTCGTTCCAGTGTCGCGCTAGCGACCGCCCTCTACCCAAACACCCTGCCGCGCCCTTGCCGCCTGATGCCATATGATCATACGGCGGACGGCGAGGGGCGGACAGCGAATTTGATTATGTTAGTAAACAAAGATTGGAGCAATTTAAAGTTGCTTCCGTCTTTGTCTGCCAGGAGTCTGGAAAATCAGCCCTTGCTGCCCTTGGAGATTGGCTCCTGATAGCTGAAACCCATATCCCACGGGAAGTAGATCCAGGTATCCTGGCTCACCTCGGTGACGAAGGTATCGATCGTAGGCACACCCTGTGGTTTTGCGTAGACGCAGGCGAAATGTGCCTTCGGAAGCAGCGTGCGGACTTCCGACGCCGTCTTGCCGGTATCCGTCAGATCGTCGACGACGAGCACGCTTTCGCCGCCATCTTCCAGCAGTTCGGCCGCGATGCCCTTGAGGAGCATCATCTCGCCCTGGTTCACGTAGTCGTGGTAGGACGCGACACAAACCGTCTCGATCAGGCGGATGTTCAGTTCGCGCGAAATGATGGCGGCCGGCACGAGGCCGCCGCGGGTGATGCAGACGATCGCCTTGAAATCGCGGTTGAGGCCGGCAAGGCGCCAAGCCAGCGCGCGCGCGTCGCGGTGAAATTGATCCCAGGAAACGGGAAAGGCTTTATCGGGAAGGGACATTGGCTCGCTCCGAGGCATGGATGATGACACGCCGTTTGCCGGCGGCCGGACGCTCTTCCGTTCACTCGGGTCAAACGCAAATCGCGCAGCCGAGACTGCGCGATGGAAGGACCGAAGCCGGAGCTCGTCGTCGGTCGTGGCAATTAGCGGAATTTGGCCGCAAAACGCAAGCCCCCGCTGATCGCGGCCGCTAGCGCGAAAGCAGCGTCATCGCCGTCATGGAATGCAACAGCGTCTTCGTCGTGCCGCCGAAGATCATCTGCCAGAGCCTCGAATGCGTGTAGGCACCCATCACCAACAGATCGATGCTGCTGTCGGACAGCCGGTTCTCGATAACGGCCGAAGTGCTCTTGTCCGTGGTTGTCGCCGTCGCGAGGGTAGCGTTGACGCCGTGGCGGGCGAGTGTCGCTGCGATTTCCGCACCCGCGACCGCTGCCGATTGCAGCGCGTTGTCGACCGGGTCGACGGAGAAGATCTCAACCTCGTCGGCGGCCTTCAGGAAGGGCAGGGCGTCGAAGGTGGCCCGCGCCGCTTCCTTCGAGCCGTTCCAGGCGACCAGCACCCGCTTGATCGGCTTCGGCTGGCGGATGATGAACGGGATCATCAAGACCGGCCGTCCGCTTTCGAGCAGGAAGTTGTCGACATCGACGTGACTGTCCGACGGCCGTGCCGGATCGGCCTGCGAGGCGATCAGGAGATCAGCGCTGCGCGCACTTTCGATCAACGGCGCCGAGCCATAGCCCGTCGAGGAGGCAAAGCTGCGCCACTCGAACGAGACGCCTTCGACTTCGGCCTTGCGGCGAACGATCGTCTCGATCTTGACCCTTTCGCTATGCGCCATGTCCTGCAGCGCCTGCACGGCGACGGGATCCGGGATCTCCATCGGCGCCACGAGCGGCACGACGGCGATCGTTTCCGCATGTAGTCCGATCACATGGGCACCGTGTTCCGCAGCCAGCGCGAAGGCGAGATCGGCGACTGCAACGCAATTGTCTGAAGTATCGAGAATCGCAAGAATGGTTTTGTAGGACATGTGTATCTCCTTGCTCGGATGAAAAAGTCCGTAAGAGAAGCAATGCGCTTGGCCGGCATTTGTTTCCTTGACCGAGATCAAGTCCCGCAGTCCGGCTCTAGAAAGAAATTAGGCCTCCGCTGATGGGTTTTCCAGGACAGTCCGCTCGCGGCGAATGCCTTCGATCATCGCCGCGACATCCGCGCCGGCTGCATCGATCACGGCCTGCGAGCGACCACGAACGACGATCTCGGTCGAGAATTTCTGGCCGACATAGCGCGGATAGGAGCCGATGCTCGTTTCCGGATGCGCCTTCTGGATCGAGGCGAGCGGCGTGCCGATATCCCCTTCGCCATAAGGGCATGAGATCGCCAGCGACAGCACCGGCGTTCCGGTTCTGAGCGTCGGGATCACCGCGTCGACCATCGCCTGAAACACCTGCGGCACGCCGGCCATGACATAGACGTTGCCGATGACGAAACCCGGCGCGGTGGAGACCGGGTTTGGAATGTGCGTTGCGCCGACAGGCATACGCGCCATCCGCTGGCGGGCCTCGGTGAACTCCATCTCGCGGCGCTTGTACATCTCGCCGAGTAGCGCCATCGCCTTCTCGTCATGATGGCAGGCAACGCCGAAGGCCTTGGAGACGGCGTCGGCCGTGATGTCGTCATGTGTCGGCCCGATGCCGCCCGAGGTGAAGACATAGTCGTATTTCGTCCTCAGCGCGTTCAGCGCCTCGACGATCGCGTCTTCCTCGTCCGCGACGATGCGGACTTCCTTGAGGTCGATGCCTGCAAGCAGCAGCATATCGGCGAGATGACCGATGTTCTTGTCCTTGGTGCGGCCGGATAAAAGCTCGTCGCCGATGGCCAGAATGGCTGCAGTCACAATCTGTTGGGTCATGGTAGGCCTCTGTCTTCACTCAGTCTTTGGCGTCGAGCTTATACCAAATAGAGCGGACGGGAAGCCCGTGGTGGCGCATACGGAAATGTGAACGCAAGCCAAAAACGTGCGATAAGATTGAACAGTCCGTCTCCCGCAACGCGGCTGGCCGCCACCAAGTGCATGCGCTAGCTATTGGTCATACGCACGATAGCGTTGCGAGGCATTCTTTATGATACGCGAATTCATCAAACGGATTTTGGTCGGTGCGCCAACGCAAGCACCCGCCGCAACCCAGAAAGAGGAAACTTCCAAGATGGCTAAGGTTCTGGTTCTTTACTATTCGTCGTACGGCCACATCGAGACGATGGCATACGCCGTTGCCGAAGGCGCGAAATCCGCAGGCGCCGACGTGACCGTCAAGCGCGTACCGGAACTGGTGCCGGAAGAGGTCGCCAAGGCATCGCATTTCAAGCTGGACCAGCAGGCACCGGTCGCCACCGTGGACGAACTCGCGGAATACGACGCGATCATCGTTGGCGCAGGCACCCGCTTCGGCACCGTTGCATCGCAGATGCGTAACTTCTGGGATCAGACGGGCGGCCTGTGGTTTGCCGGCAAGCTGGTCGGCAAGATCGGCTCGGTCTTCACCTCGTCCGCCACGCAGCACGGCGGCCAGGAATCCACCATCCTCGGCTTCATCCCGACCTTCCTTCACCAGGGCATGGTTGTCGCCGGTCTTCCCTACGCCTTCCAGGGCCAGATGGGTGTTGACGAGATCAAGGGCGGTTCGCCCTACGGTGCGTCCACGATCACCGATGGCGATGGTTCGCGTCAGCCTTCGGCTGTCGAGCTCGATGCCGCCAAGTTCCAGGGCGCGCATGTTGCCAAGCTTGCGGCAAAGCTCGCCTGAGCCAAGGCACCTTGAAACAGTGAAGGCGCGGCCTCGGGCCGCGCCTTTTCATGTGTGGCGTCGAAACGCCGTCATAAAATAGAAGTCGTCGCTGCTGATTTCCGCGATCGTCTAGCCGTAAAATCCGTGGAATTTTGCCGTGTAAACGAACAGCGGTACCCCAAATACCGCCAGTGCGATCAAGAATGCCGTGCCTGTTCTAAACAGTCTCAGGCGCCGTGTTCTGGCGCCATCCCAATCGTAAACCATCGTCTTACTCCCACCACAAGACAAGCTTTACAAATACACGCCCTAAAGCCGTAGCTTTGCTGACGGCGGGCATACAAACACATTCTAACGTTGCAAGAAAGAGATATTACCAATTAATTAAGCGATGTCTCATAAATGCATCGCAGCCGCTCGTTTTGTCTTCGGCTATTCTTGGAGCGGTGCGCAAGTCGGCGTTGCTCCATTCGACCGCTGCTGGATGCGGATATGGGCTCGTTGCTGCCTTTGACGGGGTACATGCTTCGATTCTTCGCTGTTCGAGCAACCCATCCTTTACGTCTTTGCTGATACTTATGTCAGCACCTGTTGAATAGCATGGGATTCCAATGTGTTGCGGCTGATACGAATAAGCGCATTGCTGACGATCTTGCTCGTCTGCATGTTTTTCCTCCCGCCTTTCAATGGATACGTTAATGGGGGCGTTCAATACGTCCGGGACTATTTCGACAAGAGGCCCGAGCAGACCGCCCTGTTCATCGGCAACAGCCGCACCTTCTATAACAATATGCCCCAGATGGTGCGCGCCATCGCCGATTCCGCCGGCTACTCCAAGAGACTGCGCATCGTGATGGATGCGGAACCGGGCGTCAGCCTCGGCTATCACATCAAGAGCGAAAAAACCCAGGCGCTCCTTTCTCGACGCTGGGATCAAGTCGTGCTGCAGGTGCTGAGCAGCGACCAGTATAGCGCGCGGCAATCCGGCCCGGCATGGGATGATGCCGAGAACCTGATACGGGAGGTTCAGGCGAAAGGCGACGTGCCGGTCATGTTCGTCACCTGGCGCTATACTGATCAGTGCGTAAAGGATGCCGGCATGCCGAAGACGGCCGGCGATTACTCACCAATGGGTTATGCTGACATGCACCTCAACATCCAGCGGCAGCATGCCCGTCTCGCCGCGCTGACCGGCGTCGCGCTCGTCAATGTCGGCATGATTTGGGAAGCGCTTCAGAGCCAGCCGAAGGATTTCAATCTCTACTATGATTGCAACCATCCTTCGATCTACGGCAGCTATCTCTCGGCTCTAATGTTCTACAACTATTTTTCCGGAAACGACGTTCTGAACGTGACGTTCCGGCCGAGTGAAATGTCTTCGGAGGACGCGGCGATGCTGCGGAAGGCTGTATCGGACTATCTGGCGAATTCCGCCAAGGCTTGAAATATTGCGATAAACATATTCAATCAAGCCGGTTAAATTAACGTCTGTTAAATTCCCTTATGGTTGTATATCCCCGGGGCTGAGGGCGGGATATATGGTGGGCGACAGACTAGATGGACGACGTCACGATCTTGATGCGTTGCGTGTGTTTTGCTTTGGCACGCTCATCATCTACCATTCGAGCCTTGTCTATGGAGCGAAGACCTGGTGGGTCCATGCTTCGGATACCACAAAGCTGATCGATCTGATCACGATCGGGTCGCATCCATGGCGGATGAGCCTGCTATTCTTCATTTCCGGCGTGGTCACGGCATCGCTGCTCAAGAAGAGATCCGTGGCTGAAATTCGCAACACCCGCACGCGGCAGCTCCTTCTGCCCTTTGTATTCGGCGTTTTCGTGGTTGTGCCGCCGCAGATCTATGTCTCGCCTTACAACTTCACCCCCTATCTCTCTTATTGGGAGTTCTGGAAGACCTATGTCGTCTCCGGGATTCAGCTTGAGCATATGTGGTTCCTGGCCTATCTCTGGATCTATGTCATCGCCTGGTCGGTTGCCCAGCCGCAGCTCGCGCGGCGCTGGCCCGGCCTATCGGCGTCCCTGGCGGCGCGGCTGCGGGGCAGGGGCTTGTTCGTGGCGCCGATCGCATTTCTGTCGATCCTGAGGCTCTGTCTCTATCCCGTCTTCGGCGAGACGCTGGTCATCAATTCCGATCTCTATGCGCACGCCGTGTATTTCTCGATTTTCATGCTGGGCACGCTGCTCGCCAACGAGCAAAGCTTCTGGCAGGAGATCGATCGCCAGCGCTGGATGAGCCTCTGTGTCGCGACGCTGTCGCTGGCGGCGCTTACGGCAGTATTCCTGTTCATCCCACGGGAGGCGAGGCCGGATGCACTCGTGGTCGCGATCAGGGTCGCCCGCTCGGCCTTCCAATGGAGTGCCGTGCTTGCGCTGCTTGCTTTCGCGGGCAGGATCGCCAACCGGCCGAACCGGGTCATCATGTACCTGAACAAGTCGATCATGACCTATTATATCGCGCATCAGACGGTGATCGTCATCGCGGCCTACTACATCGCGCAGGCAGGCCTTCTCGACATCCGTTCCTTCATACCGCTCGTGATCTTCACGGCGCTTGTCTGCGCGCTCATCGCGGAGATGAAGACGCGCTTCAGACCCTTCCTCACCAATATGACATCGATGATAAAAGGGCTGCGAAAACCGCTTCCCTCGGAAACGGCCTGAGTCGTCCTCACATCAATTTATGGGTAAATACCAGGCACCTGGTGCGGGCGGCGGGGATCGAACCCGCACAGCCAAAGGCCGAGAGATTTTAAGTCTCTTGCGTCTACCAGTTTCGCCACGCCCGCGCAGGCTTCTCATTCAACGACTGCGGCGATTCAGTCAAGGGCATGCGTGCGCGGGGCAGGCGTCAAGATGCATTCGCCTTGGCGGCGCGAACCCTGTTGAACAGCGATCCGATAGCGACGCCGACCGTGGCGCCCACGGCTTTTACCGCGGCGTCGTGAAGGCGTGCGTGGCGAGTGGGCGACAGATATTGCAGATACTCGATAAAGACCGCGCCTGCGATCAGGAGTAAAGCGACTGTCAGCCAGTGCTTGGGATAAGCCACGGAGAAGGCGAGGCCTACCACCATATAGGCAAGCGCCCGGTCGACATTGACTGAAGTCACCGTATGAGGACGAAGGCCGATCGGCGAGACCGTTACGAAAATGATGGCGGCGAGGAGGAGCCAGGCGAGCGGCTTTGAGAATTTGTCTGCTGTCATAAAACTCACAATATTGATGTCACCGGGCGGTTTCACCGCACGATTGCGTTATCTCGGCGGCGCACCCGACTTACGCCCGGGTTTTTTTAAAGACGCGCATCACTGCGCCCTACCGAACCGTTGTGGTTGAAAATGGGCTTCATTCGAGGGTCTGCCTATGGCATAGCGTGGGGCGCAATAACAAGGGACTGAGACCGTGACCAGACAGAATGTCGAAGCTGCCGAAGAGGCTCTGCGCAGCCTTTTTCCGGCAACGCCGCTGCAACTCAACGAACATTTGTCCGCCCGCTATGGCGCCGACATCTGGTTGAAGCGCGAAGACCTGTCGCCCGTCCGCTCCTATAAGATCCGTGGTGCCTTCAATTTCTTCCGCAAGCGCATCGAGGAAGGCGCTTCTGGCAAGACCTTCGTCTGCGCGTCCGCCGGCAATCATGCGCAGGGTTTTGCCTTCGTCTGCCGCCATTTCGGCGTTCCTGGCGTCGTATTCATGCCGGTGACGACACCGCAGCAGAAGATCGACAAGACCCGCATCTTCGGCGGCGAATTCATCACAATCAAGCTGACCGGCGACTTCTTCGACCAGTGCTACAAGGCAGCCCGCGACCACGTCGAGACGATCGACGGCGTCATGGTGCCGCCCTTCGATCATGACGATATCATCGAGGGCCAGTCGACTGTCGCTTCCGAGATCATGCAGCAGTTGCCGGAGGGCACGGTGCCCGACCTCGTCGTCATGCCTGTCGGCGGCGGCGGTCTGGCGGCCGGCATCAGCGGTTATCTGAAGGACACGGTGCCGAGCACGGGCTTCTTCTTCGTCGAGCCGCAGGGCGCGCCGAGCCTGAAGCGCAGCATCGAGGCCGGCGAGGTCGTGACACTCTCCAAGGTCGACAACTTCGTCGATGGCGCTGCCGTTGCCCGCATCGGCGACCTGAATTTCGCGGCGCTGAAGGATTTTCCGAGCAATCAGGTCATGCTGATGCCGGAGAACGCCATCTGCGTCACGATCAACGAAATGCTGAACGTCGAGGGCGTGGTGCTGGAACCGGCAGGCGCTCTGTCGCTGACGGCAATCGCCACGATGGATCCCGAAACGATCCGCGGCAAGACGGTGGTTGCGATCGTCTCCGGAGGCAATTTCGATTTCGAGCGGCTTCCGGATGTGAAGGAAAGGGCCATGCGGTACGCGGGCCTGAAGAAATACTTTATTCTCCGCCTTCCGCAGCGTCCGGGCGCGCTCCGCGACTTCCTCAACCTGCTCGGCCCCGATGACGATATCGCCCGCTTCGAATATCTGAAGAAGACCGCCCGCAATTTCGGTTCCGTCCTGATCGGCATCGAAACCAAGGCGCCGGAAAACTTCGCGGCACTCTTCGCGAAGTTCGAGGCATCGGGTATCAGCTTCGAGGACATCACCGAAAACGAGATCCTCGCGAACCTCATCATTTAACTTTTACGGCAACGGCCCTATCTAACCCTGATGGCATCCGCCCTCATGACAAAGGCGTATCATGGCTTCGATTTTTTCCAGCATTTTCTCCATGTTCTCGGGCGGCGCGAAGCAGCCGGGCGCTGCGTCTTCGAGCGCCGCTTCCGATCCGCAGCCCTATGCCGATTGCACGATTTACGCCGAACCGATGAAGGAAGGTGGCCAGTACCGATTGGCCGGCCGTATCGAGAAGACCGTTGGCGACGAGGTGCTGGTGCGCAATTTCATCCGCGCAGACATGTTTTCGTCGACGGATGATGCGATCGAATGCACCGTGCGCAAGGCGCAGCAGATCATCGATCAGAACGGACCATCCTTGTTCAGCGACGGAGCCAAGGTTCGTCAGGTCTGATCACGAAAGGCTGGCGCGCCCTTGCGTGTCGAGCGGTCGCGCCGCCACTCCCTCATGCTATATTAAAACATTGCGGCGATCCTGCGCTCAGCAGACATCGCAGGAATATCCAGTGCCTCAGAATGCCCGCCGCCGCACATTCGTTGCAAATGCCGCCGACAGCGTGGTCGAGATGGCATGGCGTGGTGTCATCGGGCCACTGCGGCCGATGCATCGCCTTGACGGGAGGTCGCGGCGTTGATCGCAAACGTCAATCTCATCCTCTTCGTTGTCGAAGCCATCGGCTACTTCACGCTGATGGTAACGCTGCTGCATTTTCGCGCCCGTATCGGCCTCGGCATATTCCTGACGGCGCTTGGCGTCATGCATTTCATGGAGACCTACCTCGCGGCGGTCTTTTATGTCGAGTTGCCGTTCGGTATCGTCTCGCCGGGATCATCGGTGTTTTTCACCGGCAAACTGATGATGATCCTGATGCTCTATCTTCAGGAAGACGCCGCCGTTGTCCGCCAGCCGATATACGGGCTCTTCATCGGCAACCTTTTGACCGTTGCGATCGCCTGGATCGTGCAATGGCACGCGCCGCTGGAGCTGACATCTGGCGCGCTCCCCAGCGACGAGTTCCTGAAGGAAATGGGCTGGCTGATGCTCGGGGGTACGGCCATCCTCTATCTCGACGCGATCGGCATTATCCTCCTCTACGAGCGGCTCGGCCGCTATCTCCGGCAACGGCCGATCCTGCGCTTCATGATCTGCGGCTTCGTGCTTTTGACCTTCGACCAGATCGCCTTCTTCGGCGCGCTGCATTATTCGGTCGGCGTCCCGCTTGCCGCCTTCTGGGGTGGGTGGAAGGCAAAGATGCTCGCCGTGTGCATCTACACGGTGCTCTTCGCGATCTACGAGAAATGGATCGGCCGTGCTGTCACCACTTCGAGCGCACGCCCCATCGGCGACATCTTCAGCGACCTGACCTTCCGCGAACGCTACAACGATCTCTTGAGCCGCACCGGACGGGACGTATTGACCGGGCTTTACGACCGCACGCGAATGGAACTCGAAGCGCCGATCATGATCCGCGAATCGCTGCGCCAGGGGCAGTCCGCGACGGTAATGATCCTCGACGCCGATCACTTCAAGAACGTCAACGACGTGTTCGGCCACCTGCAGGGCGATGATGTCCTGCGCGCGATCTCAGCGCGTCTAGGCTCGATCCTGCGCGCCGGCGATCGGGTCTTCCGCTTCGGCGGCGAGGAATTCGTGGCGATCTGCCCCGTGACTGATCACGCCGAAGGCCTGCGTCTGGCCGAGAGGTTGCGCTGGACGATCGAAAGCAGTGTCGCCACGCCCGATGGCAAGCCGGTAACGATCAGCATCGGCGTTGCGACAGCCACCGAAGATGGCGATGCCTTCACGGCGATCCTGTCGGCAGCGGACGAGCGGCTTTATTGCGCCAAGAAGAACGGCCGAAACTGCGTCTTCGGTCAGACCGGCGTCCATGGTCTTACGGTCGCCGGCCAACAGTAAGTCTCCACAAACAAAAAGACGGCCGGCAAGCCGACCGTCTTCCTGAATTGATTGCCCTTTGAATTAGGCAGCGAGCGCGAGTTCTTCAGCGCGGGCCTTAGCAGCGCCGACAGCCTTCTCGGCTGCTTCAGGACCAAAGGCAAGGCCTTCGACATAGATGGTCTCGACGTCGGTGATGCCCATGAAGCCGAGAACGGTCTTCAGATAAGGCACGGCATGGTTCATGCCGGCAGCCGGACCCTGCGAGTAGACACCGCCGGAAGCGAGAACGACGTAGACCTTCTTGCCGGTGGCAAGGCCAACCGGGCCGTTTTCGGTGTACTTGAAGGTCAAGCCAGCGCGGGCGACGTTGTCGATCCAACTCTTCAGCGACGAATAGATGTTGAAGTTGATGAGGCCGGTGCCGATGACGATGGTGTCGGCTGCGAGCAGCTCGTTGACCAGCTCGTCGGAAATCTTCGCGGCTTCGTTTTCTTCGGCCGTGCGGGCGTCCGCCGGCTTGCGGATGGCGCCGGTGAAGAGGTCGTTGATATGGGCTAGCGGGTTCGCGGCGAGGTCACGGCGAACGACGACACTGCCGGCCTTCTGCGACTGGAGCTTGCCAGCGAGGTCTACGGCGATATCGGTCGAAAGCGACTCAGCACGCGGGCTGGAGGTCAAGAGCAGAATGGACGACATGATTGATAATCCTTTGATCTTTGCGTTTGCGGCGCGATCGGGGGATGGTCGAACCGCGTCTTCGAGTGAAGAAATAGGTCTAGCGGCCTATCGAAAAAACTGGGATAATGTCGATCAAGACTATCGATCGATTGGATGGATATAATGTTGCCCAACCCGACACTGGACCAGCTGCAGGTTTTCCTGACCGTTGCCGAAACCGGCAGCTTCTCGGCCGCCTCGCGCGTGCTCAATCGTGCCCAGTCGGTCGTCAGCTACACCATAGCCAATCTCGAAGCGCAGCTCGAAATGCAGCTGTTCGAACGCTCCGGCGCCCGTCAGCCGAAGCTTACCGAGGCAGGCAAGGCCATGCTTGAGGATGCCCGCCGGCTGATGACCGACCTGCAGGTGATGCGGGCGAGGGTGAAAAGCCTGAAGGAAGGGCTGGAGGCCGAGGTCGATGTGGCAATCAGCGTCATGGTGCCGTCGCAGGCGGTCGTCGCCGTGCTCCGGGAGTTCCGCGATCGCTTCCCCTCCGTCACGCTCAATCTCAGTGCTGGGGAACTCGGCATGGTCATGGAGGCCGTTCTGTCGGGCAAGGCCACGATCGGCATCGGCGGCGCGCTGCTAAAGCAGGACGATTCCATCGCCGTCGAAAAGATCGGCCATTCCTTCATGATCCCGGTCGCCGCGCGTTCCCACCCGCTGGCCAATATCGACAGGCCGCTGACGCTTAGCGATGTTCGCGAGGAGGTGCAGCTTGTCGTCACCGACGCCTCGGGGCTCACCAAGGGCCGCGACTTCAACGTGCTGTCCTACAAGACCTGGCGCGTCAGCGACATCGCCACCAAGCATGCGCTGATCCGCGGCGGCCTGGGGTGGGGCGGCCTGCCGGCGTCGATCATCCGCGAGGATCTGGCCAACGGGACGCTCGTTCATCTCGACCTGCCGGCCTACGAGCAGGGCGAGTATCCGATATATGCGATACGGCGCATTGCAAACCCGCCGGGCCCGGCCGCCACATGGCTGATCGAAGCCTTCCATTCGAAACTGTCGTTCTGCCCGAACCACGCCGATTTCACCGCGGCGCTCAACGAGATCAAGGATCCGGATCTGCCGCTTGCGGCGGAGTAGGCGAGGGGCGCGGCCTCGCCATCCACTTTCCTTAGAGAACGAGCCGGAACTTGGCGAAACCATCCGTGCCTTCGCCGGCATCCTCGATCTTCGCGCCCTTGACGTCGGCGATGAACTGCTTCGCCTTCGGCCCGCTCTGGAATGTCGCGGTCGCGCCCGTCACCGGCTTGAAGGTCCAGTTGCCGTCGGCGGCCGGATTGATCGTTCCCTGCTCGTGCACATAGCGGACGATCACGTCGCGGTTCGTATCAGGCGCCTGGAACACGACCTTGTCGGCCGCGATCTCCGGGAACTTGCCGCCACCGCCGGCGCGGTAGTTGTTGGTCACGACCACGAATTTCTGCCTGGGATCGATCGGCTTGCCGTCAAACGCAAGGTTCTGGATACGGTTCGATCCGGCATTGATGGCGTTGCCGTCATTGTCGTATTTGCGCGGCTGCGCCAGATCGATCTGGTAGGTGACGCCGTCGATCACGTCGAAATTGTAGGAAGGGAAGTCGGCGTTCAAAAGCTCGGCGTCCTTCGTGCCTTCCTTGATCTCGTTGAACATCCCCGCCGACATTTCCAGCCAGTTCTTCACCTGCTCGCCGGTGATGACGACGGCCTGGACGGTGTTCGGATAGAGATAGAGGTCGGCAATGTTCTTGATGGCGAGGTCGCCGGCCGGAACATCCGTATAGTAATCGGCGCCGCCACGGCCGCCCGACTTGAAGGGCGCCGCCGCCGAGAGAACCGGTAGATCCTTGTATTCGGTATCGGCAAGCATCTGCTTGATGTACCAAGTCTGCGCCTGGCTGACGATCTGCACGGAGGGATCATCGGCCACCAGAGCGAAGTACGAGTAGAGCGGCGCGGACGTCTTGCCGACGGGTGTGCGGACATAGGCGAGCGTCGCCTCATGCTCGGCCTTGGCGGCGTCGACGACTTCCTTCTTGTCGGCGACATCGGCCACGACCTTCTTCTTGTCGTCGCGGTGATAGATCGGCCGCGCCTCGGAGGTGAAGTCGACGATCTTCCAGCTCTTGCCGTCCTTCTCCAGCAACAGGTCGATCAGGCCGAGATGCGAGCCCCAGAAGCCTGCCATGACGGCGGGCTTGCCATGCAGCGTTCCCTTAACCGGATCGGCGTTCTGAATGCCGTCCCAGGTCTTCGGACCGGGGAAGACGAGGTGCTGGTGGCCGGTAAAGATCGCGTCGATGCCGTCGACGGCGGCCAGATGCAGCGAGGCGTTCTCCATTTTGTCGCTAGGCGCGCTGCCATCGATGCCCGAATGCGAGAGCGCGATGACGATATCCGCGCCCGCTTCCTTCATCGCGGGCACCCAGGCCTTGGCGGCTTCGACGATATCGCGCGTCTGCGCCTTGCCCTCGAGGTTCTTGATATCCCAGAGCATGATCTGCGGCGGAACGAAGCCGATGAAGCCTATTTTCACCGGGCTCTCGTTGCCGGCCCCGTCCTTGATCATCTTTTCGACGATGATGTAGGGCTTGAAGAAGAGGCCGTCCTGTTTCGGATCGGAGGCGAGCTGGCCCTTGGTCAGATTGGCGCAGACGAACGGAAAGTTCGCGCCATTAAGCACCTTGAACATGAAATCGAGCCCGTAATTGAACTCGTGATTCCCCAGCGTGCCGACGGTGTACCCAAGCGTGTTCATCGCCTTGATCACGGGATGAACGTCGCCGTCCTTCAATCCACGCTGATAGGCCATGTAATCGCCCATCGGATTGCCCTGCAGAACGTCCCCATTGTCGATTAATAGCGAGTTCGCCGCCTCGGCGCGGATCGTGTCGATGATTGTCGCGGTACGCGCCAGTCCCATCGTGTCGTTCGGCTTGTCGGCATAATAGTCGTAAGGGAAAACGTTGACGTGAATATCCGTCGTTTCCATCAGCCTGAGATGCGCCTGGTTGGCGGCGGCGCGCGCGGTGAATGGATGCAGCAGAACGAGTGCTGATGTGGCGGCGATGCCGGTGAGAAGAGAACGACGGCTCATGGATGAAAGATCAAGGTTGGAAGACATGAAAACTCCTTCGAAACATCACGCGACACCCGCCCGGCGGCGAGAGTAGGGTGATTTTCGAAGGAGTAAACCCCGTAAATGACAGGGGAATATCGCTTTTCGCTTTATGCGTGTCGGACGAGGTCTACCGCGCCAGAACCGGCTTCACTTCCTTGTGGAAGAAGCGGAAGTACGAAGCCACCTGGGCGCGGGCGTTGGAGTTCGGGTCGAACTGGACGCCGACGCGGCCATTGTGGCTCCAGCGGATGACGCCGTGCAGAACGCCGAGATCGTCGGCAAGGATCTGCACACGGCTGCCGGATGCCGCATGCAGCGGCGAGCGCACTTCAAGCGCAATGCCCGAGATGGACATATTCAGAATGCGCGCATCGACTTCCTTGGTCAGGTAACGAACCTTGCCGAAGATCCGGCACGACTTGCGTTCGGCCTTGCGGGTAATAATGTTGAGATTGTGCATGACGCGTCTCCCAAATTGAACTGGAGACAGCATACGTCGCGTAGATTGAAATGAATTTATACAATTCGCTAAAATTGCGCGATCGATCTTTACTTCCGCATTGCTTCCCGGCGGCCGACGACATGCTCGCGCCAGATCGTGAAAATGCCGGAGGAGACGACGATGACCGAGCCGATGATCGTGTTCAGGCTCAGCGTCTCTCCGTAAATCGTCACGCCGATGATCGAGGCGTAGACGAGCTGAAGATAGGTGAGCGGCTGGACGGCTGCGGCATCGAGCATGTCGTAGGCGCGGATCAGGAAATAGTGGCTCGATATGCTGGTCATACAGACGAGCGCCATCCACACCCAATCCGTAGGCGCCATCCAGGTCCAGTAGAACGGCCCGACCAGCGTCATCGCGATGGCGCCGACGACACCGGTATAAAAGAAGCTGGTCATCGACGAATCGTCGCGGCTGACCAGCCGGGTGGCGATGACGTAGAAAGCAAAGAGGAAGCAGGAGAGCACCGCCAGCAGCAGCGTGACGTCGAAGAAGCCGCTATCGGGCTTCAGGATCAGAAGCACGCCGACCAACCCCGCGCCGATCGCCGTCCACCGCCGCCAGCCCACCCGCTCGCCGAGCAGCGGCATGGCCAGCAGCGCAATCAGGATCGGCGTCGCCGAGAAGATCGCCTGCGAGTGCGCAAGCCCGATCACCGCGAAGCAGCTGATCACGACAACCACCTGGGCGGCGAGAAGCAGCCCGCGTATCACCTGCAGCACCGGCCGCTTCGTGCGCGCCGTGGCGACAATCCCGCCGCGCATCTTCGCGGCCAGAAGGATGGTGAAGAGGCCAAAGGCCCAATAGCGGATCATCGTCACGAAAACGGGCGGATACGCACCGCCCAGATGCTTCGAGATGCCGTCCTGAATGGAAAAGATGGTGATCGCCAGAAGAACGAAAATATAGCCCCGGGTCTTCGATCTCATGGCGTCTTCTTACTGCACGGCCTCGGCCGTATTCCGGAAAAACCCGCGCAGGCAAGTGATTCCGCTCCTCCGTCACAAACCCACATTGGGCCTGTCCATCACCTCGCGCAAGGCGAAGCTGGAGTTGATCTTGACGACATGGGGCAGGGCCGAGAGCCAGTCGCGATGGATGCGCTCATAGTCCTCCAGATCGCGGGCCGCGACCCGCAGGATATAGTCGTATTCCCCCGACATCAGGTAGCAGACGAGCACATTGGGACAGCGCTTCACGGCGGTCTCGAATTCCGACAAGGTCTTCGCGAACTGGCCCGACAGCGAGATGTGCACGATCGCAATCATCTTGTAGTCGAGCGCCTTGGGCGAGACATGCGCGTGATAACCAAGGATGACGCCGCTGCGATCGAGGATATCGAGCCGTCGTGAACAGGCGGATGCGGAAAGACCTACCTTGGCGGCAAGATCGGCGTTGGTGATCCGCGCGTTCGATTGCAGCGCTTTCAAAATGGCATGATCGATGGCATCGAGTTCCGACATTCGAAGAACTTTCGATTAATGCGTACAAAACGCATCTTTCTTCGAAAAATGCCATTCATGCAAATCCTCTTTGCAAGGACATTTCGTGCACGCGGTGATTGGATTCCCCTTGTGAACGCTTCGCTCGACGAGGCTAAAAAAACAAACGAGGAGGAGCGCCCCGATGCGCGTCGGTTGTCCGAAGGAAATCAAGAATCACGAATATCGCGTCGGCCTGACGCCTGCAGCCGTTCGCGAGTATATCGCGCATGGCCACGAGGTCTGGATCGAGACGAAGGCGGGCTCCGGCATTGGCGCCGATGATGCAGCCTATGCCGCCGCGGGCGCGAAGATCGCGTCCTCCGCCAAGGACATTTTCGAAAAGTGCGACATGATTGTGAAGGTCAAGGAGCCTCAGCCGTCGGAATGGGCGCAGCTGCGCGACGGCCAGATCCTCTACACCTATTTGCATCTTGCGCCGGATCCCGAGCAGACCAAGGGCCTGCTGTCGTCAGGCGTGACCGGCGTGGCCTACGAGACGGTGACCGATGACCGTGGCGGCTTGCCGCTCCTGGCGCCGATGTCCGAGGTTGCCGGCCGTCTGTCGATCCAAGCAGGTGCGACAGCGCTGCAGAAGGCCAATGGCGGTCTCGGCATTTTGTTGGGCGGCGTGCCCGGCGTCCTGCCGGCCAAGGTCACCATCATCGGCGGCGGCGTGGTCGGCCTGCATGCGGCGCGCATGGCCGCCGGTCTCGGCGCCGACGTTACCATCCTCGACAAGTCGCTGCCGCGCCTGCGCCAGCTCGACGATCTCTTCTCCGGCCGCATCCATACCCGCTATTCCAGCATCCAGGCGCTGGAAGACGAAGTCTTCTCCGCCGATCTCGTCATCGGCGCGGTGCTGATCCCCGGTGCTGCCGCGCCCAAGCTCGTCACCCGCGAAATGCTTTCGGGCATGAAGAAGGGCTCGGTCATCGTTGATGTCGCCATCGACCAGGGCGGCTGCTTCGAGACATCGCACGCGACGACCCATTCGGACCCGACCTACGAGGTCGATGGCGTCGTGCACTACTGCGTTGCCAACATGCCGGGCGCGGTTCCGGTCACTTCGGCGCATGCGCTGAACAACGCCACGCTGGTCCATGGCCTGGCGCTCGCCGATCGCGGCCTGCGCGCCATCGCCGAAGACAGACATCTCAGAAACGGTCTCAACGTCCACAAGGGACGGGTCACCAATAAAGCCGTTGCCGAGGCGCTGGGCTATGAGCCTTACGCCGCGGAAGCCGTGCTCAACGTAGCGTAAAGTCCATCGCGCTGCGTCAACTGAAGCCGGTTGCTCTCTCCGCAACCGGCTTTTTTCCGTGACTTAACCGTCGATCCGGCATTGATAGCAATTGTTGCGCGCTGAGCGCACATGCACATAGGCGACTTCGGGCTTGCGCAGTAGCTCCGCCGCATAGGCAGGAATATCGGCGACCTCGGTCACCGCGCCAGTGCCGTAGACGATGCGGTTGTTGCTGCCATAGCCGCGCAGGATGAAGTTGGGGCTGGTCGTCAGGACAGGCGGCAGCACTTCCTCGGCAGCATAGCGTTTGCATCGCTTTTGATGCAGGAACACCGGTCCTGTCTCCGCATAAGGCTGCATCTCCGGGAAGGGGCGGTAGGCGAAGACGTAAAGCGCATCGCCTGTATCTATGTTCTTCAGGCAGTGGCGGCACGGGTGTCCCGGGCCATCGGAGATCATTGTCTCCGGCGGGTGACCATAGGCATCGTTCCCGCCGTTCCAGATCGTCTCGGCGTCGGCAGTGGGCATCGCGGTGAAAGATAGGGCGGTCATGGCAAGTCTCCTTTTGAGTTTGCCATGCATGCGCTTCAACCCGAGTGGAAACCACCCGATCCTTGCGCCTCTATAACGTCGTCAGAAGAAACAGCCGAAACGCGCCGGCTAGCTTCTCTTGGCCAGCTCGAGCAACTCCTTGTCGCTGAGCGGCCGCACGATTGCGGTGCCCGTCGAAACCGGAGAAAAGCCGAACATCTGGTAGAGCTGCAACGCCCGGGGATGGTCGAGATTGTTGGTCGTGGTGGTCACGCGCAAAGGGTTCTGCGTCCAGATCGCATAGAGTGCCTGCAGCAGGAACCACTTGCCGATCCCGAGACCCAGCGCGTGCTCCATCAGCCCGAAATGGCTGAGCTCGATCGTGTCTTCGTCAACCGTCAGATACTCGTAGAACCCAGCAGGCGCCCCGTTCACGTAGAGCACGCAGATCGTGTTGCGCTTGTCGTAGAGCGTGGCGGCCAGTTCCTCGTCGCTCATCCTCAGGCGATCCACCCACTGCCACCGCGCGCCGACCTGGCGGTAGAGATAGCGGTAGAACGGCAGCGGGATTTCCGGCGCGCGCATAATGGCGGTCTGGATATTGACCGGCACCGGCAGGCTCGTCTTCGGCGCCGCCGTCATTTCGAGGCGGGTCACATGGGCCTTCAGCGAGGAGGGAGCTTTTGCCATGGTCAAGCTTTGATCGCTTCTGCGGGGCCGGTCACGATGGGCGTGTCCTCACGGCTGCCCCACTCGCTCCAGGAGCCATCGTAAAGCGCGTTGTCGTCATGGCCAACGCTTTCCAGCGCCAGCATGATCACGGCGGCGGTCACGCCCGAGCCGCAGCTTGTCACGACAGGCTTGGAGAGATCGATGCCCGCATCTGCAATCATCGTCTTCAGCGTCGCCACATCCTTGAAGCGGCCATTGGCTGAGAGCGAAGTTGCCGGCAGGCTGCGGGCGCCGGGCATATGGCCAGAACGCATGCCGGCGCGGGGCTCGGCTTCCTCACCGGTAAAGCGGCCGGCGCCGCGAGCGTCTGCGATCTGCGCCGAACCGTCATCGACGATCTCGCGCATGGTCTCGAAGGGGATAACCTTGTCGGCACGGAACTTCGGCGTGAACACTGCCGGCGCCGGGGCGGTCGTCCCGGTCTCCAGCGCGCGTCCCTCGGCCTTCCAGCCATCAAGGCCGCCATCCAGAACGTAAACGTCCTTGGCGCCCATGGTCCGCAGCATCCACCAGACGCGCGGCGCCGAGAAGAAACCCATGCCGTCATAGACGACGATCGTGTCCGTCTCTGAAATGCCGAGCTTGCCGACTTCCGCGGCGAAAAACTCAGGCGAGGGGAGCGAGTGCGGCAGGCCGGTCGAATGATCGGCGATGACGTCCTGGTCGAAGAACACGGCGCCGGGAAGGTGGCCCGACACATACTCGTCCTTGGCCGCGCGCTTGTGCGCCGGCAGATACCAGGAGGCGTCCACCACCTTGAAACCTGAAGTCCCCAGCTGCTTTTCGACCCAATCGGCCGAAACGACGAAGCGGCTCGTGGTCTCGCTCATGCTGCTCTCTCCAATCAATGCTTATGCGTCGTCGCCAGGAGCGCCGAAACGGATACGGAAGCGACGGTTCTCCTTGCCCTTCTTCTCGATCTTGGCGATGTGAATCTGTCCGACTTCCAGTGTTGTCGCAACATGTGTGCCGCCGCAGGGCTGGCTGTCAATCGCCGAGTTCTCGCCGATGCAGACGAGGCTGACGCGACCGAGCCCCATCGGCGGGCGCACGTTCTTGGATTTGACGATCCCTGGATTGGCCGCCAGTTCCTCGTCGGTAATCCACTGCAGGTAAACCGGATGGTCCTGGTCGACCAGCGCCATAAGCTTGGCCGTCACCTCGTCCTTGTCGATCGTGTCGGTCATGTCGAAATCGACCCGGCTCTCCTCTTCGCCGACGGCCGCCCCTGTTATCGGGTAGGAGCAGACGACGGAAAGCAGGTGGCAGGCGGTGTGCATGCGCATCAGCTTGTGGCGGCGCTCCCAATCGACATGCAGCACCACTTTCTCGCCGACCTCGGGGCTTGCCTGCCCCTCGAGCGGAACATGGATGATGATGTCCTTGGCGGCGCCATGCTTGGTCTGCCCAAGTGTGATCTTGCTGCCGTCAGCGCGCTCGAGAAAGCCGGTATCGCCCGGCTGTCCGCCCGAGGTTGCGTAGAGGCAGGTCTGATCGAACTCGATGCCCCCGTCTTCGTGGATGGCGGTGACGACGGCCTCGCAGGTCGAGAGATAGAAGTCATCACGATAGAGGGCATTAACGGGCATTGGGCCTCACGCTGCGGGTTCGTATGGGATCTTGATATCGACAGGCGAGGTCAGCCATGCAGGCAGCGGCAGCGACTTCGATGTCAGGAAATCGGGGTTGAAGAGCTTCGACTGGTAGCGATTGCCATAGTCGCACAGAATGGTCACCACCGTGTGGCCCGGGCCGAGGTCCTTGGCGAGCCGCACCGCACCAGCGATGTTGATCGCCGACGAGCCGCCGAGGCAAAGCCCCTCATGCTCGACGAGGTCGAAGACATAGGGCAGGGCTTCCGCGTCCGAGATGTTGTAGGCGAAGTCGGGCGTAAAACCTTCGAGATTGGCGGTGATGCGACCCTGGCCGATGCCCTCGGTGATCGAGGAGCCGGCGGACTTCAGCTCGCCGTTCTTGTAGAATTCGTAGAGGGCAGCGCCATCCGGGTCGGCGATGCCGATCTTGATGTCCTTGTTGAAGCCTTTCAGCCCCATCGCAGTGCCGGCAAGCGTGCCACCCGATCCGACGGAGCAAATGAAGCCGTCGACCTTGCCTGACGTATCCGCCCAGATTTCCTTCGCCGTCGTCTCGATATGCGCCTGCCGGTTGGCGACGTTGTCGAACTGGTTGGCCCAGATGGCGCCATTCGGCTCCGTCTTTGCGAGCTGCTCGGCCAGCCGTCCTGAAACCTTCACGTAGTTGTTGGGGTTCTTGTAGGGCACAGCCGGCACTTCGACGAGCTCGGCGCCCAAGAGCTTCAGCGCGTCCTTCTTTTCCTGGCTCTGCGTCTCGGGAATGACGATCACGGTGCGATAGCCGAGCGCCTTGGCGACCAGCGTCAGGCCGATGCCAGTGTTGCCGGCAGTCCCTTCGACGATCACGCCGCCCGGCCGCAGCAGGCCCTTCTTCTCGGCGTCGCGAATGATGTAGAGCGCCGCGCGATCCTTGACCGACTGTCCCGGGTTGAGGAATTCCGCCTTGCCGAGAATGGTGCAACCGGTCGCCTCCGACGCTCCCTTGAGCTTGATCAGGGGAGTGTTGCCAATGGCTTCTAGGACGGAAGGATGAACGGTCATGGAATCTGCCTCTTTGAAACACTTAGTTTAGGAACGGTCTTTTCCCTTCACAAGGCTGGGTTGGCAAGAAATCCTATTCCTCGCCCTCAACCAACACGGTAAAATTAGACTTCCCGTCCCAGATTGGTTCGCGACGTGCTGATCCGGGTCGCCAGGTGATCTGAACCCGTCTGTGATCTGAACATTGACATTCATCGTATGGATGATGACAAAGCAATCACTGAAAGCGGAAACGACCGAAACCATCATGGTTCACGAGCATATCGACACGGTCGATGCATTGATGGCGTATTATGTTGCGGGTTCCCTTCCGGAGCCGGCGCGCGTTCTTGTCGAATCGCATCTGCAAATGAAGCCGGATCGTCGGCCTTTGGTACGCGACCTGGAATTTCTGGCCGGCCAGGCGCTGGAGCAGACATCCGAAGCAAGTCTTGATGACCGCGATGCCAGATTGGCGCGGATCTTCGCATCCGCTGCGCCGGTCGAGCCCAAGCCATTGATCGCGCCTGACAAACCGAGCGTCTTTCCACGCGCGCTGCGCCGCCTCGTCGGCTTCGACGTCGATACCGTGCCGTGGAAGACCAAGCTCCCCGGCTTCAAGGAATATTCGGTAGATATTGACGGCTGCGAAGTCAGCGTCATGTGGATCAAGCCGGGCCGCGCCATGCCGGCGCATACCCACAAGGGCATGGAGCTCACGCTCATCCTTGACGGCGCCTTCAACGACAATCGCGGCCGCTTCGGCCCCGGCGACATCTCCGTTGCTGACGAGACGATCGATCACCGCCCGGTGGCCGAAAAAGATCGTCCCTGCATTGCATTTTCCGTTCTTGATGCCCCCATCAAACTGACCGGGTCCTTCCGCCAGCTGATTGGCGACCTGATCGGCTGAAAGCAGCCACAATAGCGTGATAGAGCCATTATCCCGGGAGGTTGAGAGGAACTTCCGGGCCCGTTTCGACGTTTTTCGATACAACCGGAGGAATCGCGCCATGAACGATTTTGTAGCCCGCCCCGAACATGGAATTGCCTGGATCTCAGGCGCAAGCTCCGGCATCGGCCGGGCATTGGCGCTGAAACTGGCAAGCGAAGGCTACAAGGTCGCCGTCACCGCTCGCGACCACGAAAAGCTCGCCGAACTGCAATCGGAAGCCAACGGTTTGCCCGGCAGCATTATTGTGCTGGATGGCGACGTCACCAATCCTGAGGACATGGAGCATGTGCTCGCATCGATCGAATACGAGCACGGCGCGCTGGCGCTCGCTGTCTTCAACGCCGGCGTCTATCTGCCTGTTCATGCCGAAGAACTGCGCCGCGAGGATTTCGAGCAGAGCTTCGCCGTCAATCTGCAGGGCGTGGTCAATTGCCTAGTGCCGGCGGTGCGTCACATGAAGCACAAGGGGCAGGGGCAGATCGCCATCGTCTCGTCGGTAACTGGTTATGGCGGCCTACCCACGGGTGCGGCCTATGGCGCGACCAAGGCTGCCTTGATCAACATGGCCGAGAGCCTGAAATTCGACCTCGACAAGATGGGCATCCGCATCCAACTCATCAATCCCGGTTTCGTCGACACGCCCGCCACCCGCAAGAACGAATTCCCCATGCCGTCACTGGTCCCGGTCGACGAGGCCGCCGCCGAGATCTATGCGGGCCTGAAGTCGAAGAATTTCGAGATCACCTTCCCGAAGCGCTTCACCTACACGCTGAAGGCTCTCAATCTCATGCCCTACAGTCTGTATTTCTGGCTGGTGAACCGCGCCACCGGCTGGCAGGAGCGCCCGCGCGCTGACGGTCGCCGCCCGGTGACGCCAAGCCCGGCGGAATAGTTCAGGCGTCATCGCGCCGACAACCGATCAGGATGGTGATGAGGGGATAGACGAGGCGGATGGCGACCGGGACAGGAGGTCGACTGTCTGGTCCCGCCACCCGCGCTCGTCAGCTCCGCGAAAAGACGACCTGGCGGACGTCTATGTTTCGGGCGCGGAAACCTGCTTCACAATAAAATAAATAGAACTCCCAGAGCCGCTTGAAGCGCTCATCGAAGCCCAGTGGGCGAACTCGTTCCCAAACGGACCAAAAACGCTCTCGCCATTCGGCCAGAGTACGGGCGTAGTCTAACCCAAAACCGAAGTCCCGCACCAGTGACAAATTCACTTTTCGCCCAAGTTCCGCCAAATGCTCGCGGGTCGGTAGCATGCCGCCGGGAAAAACGTACTTCTGGATGAAGTCTGGATTGCTCCTGTACTGTTCGAAGGACTCGGGCCGAATCGTTATGATCTGCAGGCCGGCCTTGCCGCCGGGCTTCAGGCATTGCTCGAGCTTGGAGAAATAGGCGGGCCAATATTTCTCGCCGACGGCCTCGAACATCTCGATCGAAACGATCTTGTCGTAGACGCCGGTTTCGTCGCGATAGTCCTGAAAGCGGAAGTCGACCTTGTCGCTGAGACCCGCCTTGCGGATGCGCTCCTCGGCGAAGGCCAGCTGCTCGCGGCTGATCGTCAGGCCCGTGACCCGACAATTCAGTTCGCTGGCGGCGAATTCGGCAAAACCGCCCCATCCGCAGCCGATCTCCAGCACATGGTCACCCGGCTTGATCCCGGTCGCCTCGGCGAGAGCCCGATACTTCGCGTTCTGCGCCGACTGCAGATCGTTGGCGCCGGTGGAGTAAAGCGCCGACGAATAGGTCATCGTCGGATCGAGCCACTGCTTGTAGAAGTCGTTGCCGAGATCGTAATGCGCCGAGATGTTACGCTTCGAGCCTTTTCGGGTGTTCGTATTCATCCAGTGGCGGATGCGCTCGACGAGCCGGGGCAGGCCGCGCTTGCCGTTGGCGTAATCCTGGATCGCTTCGTCGTTGACTATGAACAGCTCAAGAAACGCCGCGATATCGGGGCTGTCCCAATCGCCATCCATATAGCTTTCGGCCACGCCGATCGTGCCGTTGGAAAGCGCCCGGTAGCAGATGTTCCAGTTCTTGAGATGAATCTCGGCGTGCTGGCCGGGCGTGCTGCCGGTCACCAGCACAACACGGCCGTCGGGAAAGGCGATCGTCAGCGAGCCATGCTGCATGCGAAGCAATGCCCTCAGCGCCAGCTTGGCGCGTAGCGGCAGTCCCTTCGAAACCTGTCCGATATTCTGCTGCGTCAGCTGGATCGCGTTGCGTTGAGAATCGGTCAAGTCGCTAGCATCACTCATGGTTTTCTCCTCCGGCAAGATTTGGCCGGTTCAGGACGACGATGCGCTGAAAATCTCCGCCCCCCGGCGATTGCTTTGAACGCTATCGTAAAAATTGGAAAAGCCAAACAATTTTCCAATCCTGTGTTGCGGGTAACCGACGCATATATCGAAGCACGCTTATGTTATTCCGCAGCCTCCGCCGTCTCGCGCGGCGCGACCACGCTAACAGAGGCGGGTGGTGCAGGCTTGACGATGTATTTCGCGCCCTTCAGCCACAATTTCAGCGCCTCCCAATGAATGCCGCCGACAATCTTGATCGGTAGAAACGGAATGGCGGCCGTGAGCCACGCCAGGTTCCTCGTCGTGAGCCCCACCTGTCGTCCGGCGAAGGTGGCCGCAAGCAGCGGGCCGTCGGCGTCGGTCTCCAGAATACGCCAGCGGATCTCCTTGCCCGGTGGCAGCATGCGGAAATTGTAGCGCATGCCCATCTCGATGAACGGCGAGACGTGAAAGATCTTGTCGCAGCTCTGCCGAATGCCGGTGTCGCTCATTTCACCGGGGCCAACGGGGCAGACATAGGTATGGCGTTCGCCGAACGTGTTGCGCACTTCGTAGATCATCGCGATCAGTTCATCGCGGGCATCATAGGCATGGTAGACGGAGAGCGGATTGAAGACGTAGCCGAGGATGCGGGGGTAGCAGACCAGCACGATGCGCTGGGCACGCAAGCCCGCATGCGCCAGCAGTTCATCGGCATGCGGCCTGGCACCCATCTCGCCGCCATGGTCGCTTTCGTGGAACGACACGGCATTGCGTTTGTTCACGGAAAACAGCGCGGACAGCCTATCCGCCTCATCCAGCCGGTCGAGATCGATCGCCATCGAGAACACGCGGTAGCGAAAGCGGTGGCCGAAGGGCTTCATGCGCTGGTGCATGACGTCGCCGACGTAGAGTGCTGCCGAGGCCTCGGGCGGCGGCCCGTTGTCGCGCATGCTCACGCCTCGTCCTTCGCGCTTCTTCGTCATGCGACGGCGTCCAGCTCCTGTTCGATACTATCAGTCTTGAGCGTGCTCCACGGCAGCGCCGCGCCGAGCGCCTTGGCGGCCGCGAGGCCCGAACTCAGCCCATCCTCGTGGAAGCCGTAGCCCGTCCAGGCGCCGGCAAAGTAGCAGCCGTTGCGTCCCTGTATATCCATGAGCGCGCGCTGCGCCTGAACGCTGTCGGCTGAGAACTGCGGATGCTCGTAGCTGAACTCCGCGAAGACCTTGCGCGGGTCCGGCTCGCGATCGGGGTTGAGCGTCACGAACAACGGGAAGCGATCGTCGATCGCCTGCAGCTTGTTCATCCAGTAGGTGACGGCGACATCGGCGTTACCGTTAGCCGAGCTGGACCGCAGATAGTTCCAGGACGCCCAGACCTTCCGGCGCTGCGGCATCAGCATCGGATCGCGGTGAAGCACCACCCTGTTGGGCTGATAGGGAACCGCCGCCAGCAACCGTTTTTCCTGCTCGGTCGCATCGATGAGCATGCGCCGCGTCTGATCGCTGTGCGCGGCAAGGATCACCTTGTCGAAGTGGCGCTCCTCGCCGCGGTCATCAACGATGGTGACGCCGGTCTCGGTCCTGATGACCGCGCGCACGCCGAGCCCGAGCTTCAGCCGGTCACCCAGAGGCGCAAGCAGCTTGTCGAGATAGTTTCGGCTGCCGCCGGTCACCGTGCGCCACTGGTGCTGCCTGGAATAGATCAGGCGGTGATTGTCGAAGAAGTTGACGAAATGTTCGGCCGGAAACTGCATCATCTTCGCCGCCGGCGTCGACCAGATCGCGGCTGCCATCGGTACCAGATAATTGTTGGTGAACCCGGGCGAGAAGCCGCGCCAATCGAGATAGTCGCCGATCGAGCGCGCGGCGAGGTGGCCGGCGGCGCGGTCGAGAAGGCAGGTCTTGTTGAAGCGCAGGATCTCCCGGATCATCAAAAGGAACGACGGGCGCACCAGATTGCGCTTCTGCGCGAAGATCGAAGATAGGCCGCTGCCGCTCCACTCCAGCTTGCCGTGGTCGAGCGAGAGCGAAAAGCTCATGTCGCTGGCATGGGTGGCGACGCCGAGCCGCGCAAACAGCGCGGTCAGGTTCGGATAGTTCGGCTCGTTATAGACGATGAAGCCGGTATCGACGGGAATGTGCACCCCGTCGTAGTCGACATCCACGGTGGCGGTATGGCCGCCGGCGCGCGTTTCCTTCTCATAGAGCGTGACGTCATGCAGCGGATTAAGCGCCCATGCCGCCGATGCCCCGGAAACGCCGGAGCCGATGACCGCGATCTTCAAGCGACTGTGCGGGTGGTGAAAATGGGCGTTCATGCTGCGTCCTTTACGGCGTTGTAGGCTTTCAACGCCCGGTCGCGGGCGGTCGCGTGGTCGACGATCGGCTTGGGATAGGTTTCGCCAAGCTTGACATCCGCCTTGTCGAGCACGCTCTGCGGTGCGGCGAACGGCTTGTGGATGTATTTGGTATCGAGCGCCGCAAGCTCGGGAACGAACTCGCGGACATAAGCGCCATCGCGATCGAACTTCTCGCCCTGCAGCACCGGATTGAATATGCGGAAGAAGGGGGCGGCATCCGCCCCGCAGCCCGCCACCCATTGCCAGCTGGCGGCATTGCTCGCCGGATCGGCATCGACGAGCGTGTCGCGAAACCAGGCTTCGCCGCGCCGCCAGTCGATCATCAGGTCCTTGATCAGGAACGAGGCTACGATCATCCGCACCCGATTGTGCATGAAGCCGTGCTTCCAAAGCTGGCGCATGCCGGCGTCGACGATTGGGTAGCCGGTCATGCCCTTGGTCCAGGCGCGGAAATGCGCGGTGCTGTTGCTCCACTCGAACCCGTCGAAGCGGTCGTTCCAGTTGGCGTAGGGCAGCTTCGGGAAGTGAAACAGCAGATGGTAGGAGAATTCGCGCCAGGCGAGCTCCTTGCGGAAATGAACCAGATCGTCCGCCGGCACGTCCAGCCCGCGCGTCTCCTCCCAAATCCGGGCAGGCGATATCACGCCGAGCGCCAGATAGGGCGACATCATCGAGGTCGACTGCTTGGCCGGAAAATCGCGGTCGGCCTTGTAGCCTTCGAGGCTCTGATCGAGAAAATCCGCAAGCCGCTCGCGCGCCGCCTCTTCGCCGGCAGTCCAGACCTCGGCGAAATCCTTGGCCCAGTCCGGCTTGGTAGGCAGAAGCTTCCAGGACTTTAGCGATTCGCTTGCGGGAAGCTCCGGCGCGAATTTGACCTTCTTGGGCGCATCGACAGGGTGCGGCGGCTCGCCCGCACCCTCGAGTGCGCGCCAGAACGGCGTGTAGACCCGGTAGGGCGTCCCGCCGCCTGTCTTCAGCCGCGACGGCTCATGCAGCAACTGGCCGGCGAAGCTCTGCGCATCCAGGCCCTGCTGCTCAAGCTCCCGCTTGATGCGCGTATCGATGGCGATGCCGGGAGGATCGTAGCGGCGGTTCCACATGACGGTGTCCGCACCGGTCTTCTTGATCAGGTCGACGAGCACATCGAGCGCATCGCCGCTCACAAGATTGAGCGAGCCGCCAAGCGCTTCGATCGATGCCGTGAGCGATGCCAGCGAATGATGCAGCCACCACTCTTGCGCGCCGCCTAGAGGCCCGGTGCCGGAAGAGGAAGGCTCGCGGATATAGAGGGGAATGATCGGGCGTCCGGTGCGGCAGGCAGCATGCAGCGCATGATTGTCGTCGAGGCGAAGATCCTTGCGAAACCAGAGGATAAGCGGCTTTGCGGCATCGTCGGACAATGAATGTGATCCCCTGTTTCTCTCTTGTCTCTGTTACGAAGCTACGGGGAGTGTGGATCAAAAGTTTCAGCCTGCATAAAGATTTAACACGGCACATCGGCAAATTATCCGACAGGATCGTTGGTCGCGCGCCTCGTGGGTCGATCGTCGCCCTCAGGCGAGATCAGCATGGCGATTTTTCCGCTTGTCCGCGCATGCAGGGATGCTCATTCCTTTAATCTACTAAAAAGATAGAGAATACTGCTCTCATCAGATGGCGGCCCGAAAAAGACGCAGCCGCACAGGAGAGACGACGATGAGTATCATCCGGCATTTCGATCGCCTTTGCACCATCCGCGACCAGCTGGAAGCGAGGCTCGAGCTGCATGAAGCGCGCTATTGTTTCGGCAGCGAAGACGTCGAGGATGGAACCGGCGCCGATCTGCGCGAGCGCATCATGCAGATGACCGACGAGATCTCGGCGCTCATGCACAGCCCGCGCTATTCCGATTTCTAGGAGGGAGCGATGACCCCGACACTGATCATCCCCGGCCTCTATGGCTCCGGCGAGGGCCACTGGCAGCGATACTGGCTCCGAGATCATCCTGACAGCGTTCTGGTGGAGCAGGACGATTGGGACGATCCCTTGGTCGATCGTTGGGCCGACCCGCTTGACGAGATGCTGCTTGAGCACGGCGAGGCCTATATCGTCGCCCATAGTCTCGGCTGCCTGCTGACGGCGAAGTTCGCCGACCGGCCATCGGCGCGCCGCATCAAGGGCGCGCTGTTGGTCGCTCCCTGCGACCTGCGCCCCACGGAACGGCGACACCCGGATGCCGCCATCCGCTTCGGGCCGATGCCGACACGGGCGCTGCCGTTCCCCAGCATCACCGTCGGCAGCCTGAACGACCATTACATGGAGCTCGACCGCCTGACGCTCTACGCGCGTCTGTGGAAGACCGAGCTCAGGAACATCGGCCTTGCGGGCCACATCAATATCGCCAGCGGCTTCGGTCGCTGGACCGGCGGCTATGCGCTCTTCGACAATCTCAGGGAGAAGGCGAAGGCGCCGAGGCGATACGTACCGGAACACGCGTCGCACACCTCGCTTGGCTGATCGCCATTGCCGTTCGATGTAATCGTCGGCGCCCATATCCCCCGAACGGTGAAGCGCGACAGTTGTCGTAATGCTGTAATGTGGTCCCCATCGATAGCATGTGACGGATGGGAGGCCGGATATGTGGTATGAAGTTGCCTTGGCCATGACACTCGTGGCGTTTACGCTCAGCAGTTGCCAGACGGTGGTCACAAATACGCCGCCGCAGATGTCGACGGCGAAAATGAACTGCGATCCCGCCACCAACCGCTGCCAGACCCCCGAATTCGGCATCAAGCAGAAAGCCCGGAAGGGCCAGAGGGTCTCCTGGACGATGCAGCCGGCCGAGGGCTGGCGTTTGACGGGCAATCCCAAGACCACCTTCGCCGGCAAGGGCGTCTACGACGTGACCGTCACCGCATGGGACGCCAACTCGCTGACCTGCCAGTGGCACGCGGAGGGCGATTCCAAGCTCTTCGCCAGCGACGGCTGGGTTGCCGGATATTGCTACGCCGACGCCGAACTGATCCCGCCGCCTGCGCCGGTCAAGGTGCGTTCGACGAAGAAAAAGAGATAACGTCTCTGGTCGGATGACCGCCGCGGCGGGCGCTGTCGGCGGTCACGATCACGTGTCTTAGCAGAGCCGAACGGAAAGCGGCCCCGCCGCCATTGACAAGCACGCCGGTCCGGGCGGAAACGGTTGCAGCAACAACCCTCAGAGGCGCGCTGTCGGCAGCGCTCCGGACAGTTTTCTCATGGATGCATCAGCAGTTCACCAGGATAGCGTTCTGCGCCATCCCGGCTATCTCAATTTCGCGGCTTCCCGCGTCTTCTCTTCTCTCTCTTTTCAATGCGTCGCCATCGCCATGGGCTGGATGATCTACGATCAGACCCACAGCGCCTTCGCGTTGGCCATGGTTGGGCTCTGCCAGTTCCTGCCAATGGTGGTTCTCACCTTCGTGGTCGGCCACGTCGCCGATCGGTTCGACCGAAGGCGTATCGGCCTGATCTGCCAGCTGATCCTCGCCACCGTGTCGGCGGCGCTTGCTGTCGCCACCTGGCAGAACTGGCTGACGCCGGCGGGCATCCTGACGGCGGTGACGATCATGGGCGCGACCGTCGCCTTCGAGCGCCCGACGATGGCGGCACTTCTTCCCAGCATCATGCCGCCCTCGCTGCTTCAGCGCGCGGTGGCGACATCGACCTCGATGATGCAGACGGCGCTGATCGTCGGCCCGTCGCTGGGCGGCTTGCTTTACGGCGTCGATGCCGTCGCCCCCTTCGCCGTGGCCGCCGTCCTGTTTGCCGTTGCAAGCATCAACGTCATTTCGATCCGCATGGAGTGGACGCCGAGCAAACGCGAACCGGTCACGCTCGCCTCCGTCTTTGCCGGCGTCTCCTTCATCAAGAGCAAGCCGGTCATGCTCGGCACCATCTCGCTCGATCTCTTCGCCGTTCTGCTTGGCGGCGCCACGGCACTCCTGCCGATGTTCGCCAGCGATATCCTGCATGCCGGTCCGTGGGGCCTAGGCATGCTGCGCGCGGCCCCGGCTGTCGGTGCGCTCACCATGTCGATCGTTCTGGCAAGACGCTCGCTGACAAGCAAAGTCGGGGCGAAGATGTTGACTGCCGTGGCTGTGTTCGGCGTCGCGACGATCGTCTTTGCCGTATCGACCAATATCGCGCTGTCCATCGTCGCGTTGCTGGTCGTGGGCGCGGCCGATACGGTCAGCGTCGTGGTGCGCAGCTCGCTGGTTCAGCTCCTGACCCCGGATTCGATGCGTGGACGTGTGAACGCCGTCAACTCGCTCTTCATCGGCACCTCGAACCAGTTGGGCGAATTCGAGTCGGGCATGCTCGCCGGAATGATGGGCCCGGTTGCTGCGGGCGTGATCGGCGGCGTCGGAACCATCGTCGTGGTGCTTCTGTGGACGCGGCTTTTCCCGGATCTTCGCAAGGTCGACACGCTGCAAGGGTAGGGTGCCCAGCCGCAACAAGCGTTCGCCAATCGTGACGTAAGAAATTTAGGCCCTAAGATATTTACGTGGCGTTTCGCGGCTGCGTGCTAGCTTAATAGCCAAGACAGTTTCGAGGAGGTCCATATGAAGCGAATTTCAACCGTCCTGGCCGCGATCACGCTGATAGGCCTTTCGGCGCTCACTACAGGATGCGCGGGCTACCCGACCTCCGCGGGGTCGGCATCCGGCTATGTGCCTGGCGATTCCATGAACCGCGCCTGCTCCGATGGCTTCAGGCCAAGCAACGGACGCTCCTGCGGCTATTGATGTCGCCTCTTCCTCTTCATCCCCGTGGCTAGATCGCCCGCGGGGATCAAACAATCGCGCCGTCGCTGAGGAGAACCTCGGGGCGAAACCTATCGCTTTGATTCTGGAAAAGAAAAAGGCCTGCATTTTTCAATGCAGGCCTTTTAGAAACTGGCTCCCCGGGCCGGATTTAACTCCCTTGGTATTTGAAGCGGACTCGCCTGCTGTGTAGGCGTTCTGGGGAATTTTTGCGGTCTACATTCGAGAAATGTGGTCTGAAAAGTAGTCCGAAAAGTAGTCCGAAATTTACGCAGCGGCTCCCATCAATTTCATCACACGATCGAGCTGGCTTCCGCCCGTTGATTCTTGGCGCAGCTTCGCGGCCAGATACTCGCGTTCGCAGCGATCGAGGATCGGTTGCGCCCTCGGTCCCTTCCGATCGACAAGCTTCGCGGCAAAGATCAGCATCTCGCCCCAACGCTCGAGCGTGATCTCCTTGGGTGTGTTGCGGGCAGGGGTTCTCACAAGGCCCTCCATGCCGTGAAGTCCGACCGGAGCGAGATCCAGCGCTGGGCTGCGTCCTGGTCCTCATTGAGCTTCGACATGGACGAGACGTTGAGGACGGAGCGCACGCGAGTTTTCGTCTGCTCAACATCGCTGTCCTCGGCGAGCTGGTGCCGCTCAATGAGGTATCGGCGAAACGCACGATCATCCTTGCACTTCATCGCGCACTCTGCGGCATAGTTCGGACGCGGTTCGTCCTTCGCCGGGGTGCCGGCGAGTTGTCGATAGGCGGCGCGGCAGCGATCGAACAGATTGACGAGGAGTGCCTGGTTCTCGGCGGAGCGCATCAGGAAATTGAGAAAAGGCACCGGAAGGTCGTTCGCCAAATTTGCGATGTGTCTCGGTTCGTTGTCGAATGGGTCGGACGCCATGAGGCGCGCGACCGTACCGTCGGTCTCGATAAACCAGTCCACGCCAACGGCCGCTAGATCGGTCCGGATCGATTGGAGCTTGTTTTTCTCAGCTTCGGTTGCCATTACGCGGCCCCCTCGAAAATCGGGGCGTCGGCTTCGGTGCAGGTCCGGATGCGGAGGATCTTGCAGATGCCGAGCGTCAACTCCTTGCCATTGCAATACCAGCGCAGCGCCGACTGCATCTCGGCAAGCGTCGACCGTCTCGTCGCTGATACATTGAGCGCGCTGCACAGATTGTAGAGCTCGTCGCGCCAAAGGAGATTGAGCGCGCCGGAAGGAAGCGGGCGCTCCAAGGATTGAGCGGGAAGGCGCCACTTCTCTATGCTATCCCAACCGCGCTGGCTTTCCGGCAGCATTGCGCGCCGCTTTTCCGGAAAAACCCAGACCTCGTGAGCGCCGCCCGAGACGCCGGCCGGCACCACTTTCATGAAGAATTCCTCGCCGCGCTGATAGTGCGCCGCGCCCTGGTTTGTTTTCTGTTCGACCAAGAATTTCTCATGGATGGCAGCGACCGAGTGATGGGCGCATGTCTTCATTGCTTTGACCTGAGCGTCAAGGCGATCGAGCTTGTCCTTGGCCGATTTTATTTCGACCGCGATGATCTCGGCCCGATCCACCGCGATCAAGTCCATGCGGTTGTCGCCGAATGAGCTGACGTTGATTTCATGTATGATGCGCGCCGAGGGGCGACGCTCGCGGATGCGGGCAACAACCGCTTCGCGGATCTCGGCCTCTGCGCTTGAACGATATCCTGGCATCTAGTGGACCTCCACCGTGGCGGTCGCGCGCTTCGGAAGCCGATAGGCAATGATGTCGTCGAACCCTTTTTGCGGGCCGCCGTGTTCCCACCGGGTCGCATAGCCGGACCCAGCTCGTGCAATTCTGGTCTTGCCGTAGCGGAGCGTGACATAGACGGGTATTCCGACGGTGATCGGCATCTGCCCGCCGTTCCAAATGATCCACGGGGTCATGGTCTGGTCGCCTTGTTCATTGAAAGTACGATGCCGGTTTGAGCGTCGATCCGCAGCAAGTGCAGCGGGCACGTTATGACGCCGTCGACGGCGGGCTGATCGGCGAGGGAAACGGAGCGGTGCGGGCAAATCCAACCGCGCGCGTCGCGCTTGGACTGGCGGCCTTCCCATTCCTCAACATGGCACTTCCACTGATGACTGTTCCCGCGATCGATAGCCTCGCCGATCTGCTCTATCAGCTGGGGCACCGCAGGGTTCGACTGTCGCTTGCACAGCATCCTGCGCCAAACTGGTGCTGGCAGTCCGTCGGCGTTGACTTGGTCGTTGATCTGCATTGGCGATCCCCATGCCGAGCGCCAGTAACTATTCTGGTTCGTGGGGCGACCGCGCGGGCTGGGCATGAAGCGCGCATCTAAATGATAGTGATCATGCGCGAATTCGAGGCAATGCCGATCGTTATGCTTCGGGCCTATGATTGGCCATGCGCGCTGCTGGCTGTACCAGGTGCCGACAACGGTCGGGACCATGTAGCATTTCCCGACTTCAGGAGGGTGTGTGAGCTCGTCGATGCGGGGGATCATCTTTCGCCTGCCTCTGACGGATACTCGTCGCCGTAGCGGAAGGTGTGCATGTCGGCGTCGGGAAGCTCCTCGCCGGTCTCGAGGTCGACGACTGGTGAGTCGTCCAGGCATGCGAAATGGCAGGTGCCTTCCTCGATGTCGGTGACGCAATTGTCGTCAGCCTTGAACGGCTCGGCGCAGATCGGGCAGCGGTGAATGTCGACTTCGAGGGTGTCAGGATTTGTCATGCTCATGCGCCCTCCGCCGTCTCTACGGGCGGTGGGGTTCGGCGTGCGTTCCGGATCTCGTAGAGCCGCCCCTCGCTGAGGTACTCTTCGTACTTGTCCGAGCACGCGTTGCACTGCCAGCTAATCCAATCGAAACCTTCAGACCAACCGGCGCCCCAATCAAAGAGGGTGCCTTTCCCGCAAGGGCATGGCTGGTTGGCGCGATAGTCGTGCTTGTCAGCATCGTTCGCTGCGATGGAATAGTTGATAGGGCCATAGCCCTGGTAGGGCCCGAGAAGCTTATCAAGCTCTGGGTCTTTGATTTCGCCCGCCAAAGCCTTCTCGATCGTGGCGAGGCACCTATGTGGATAGTCGCCCCATTGCTCCCATATCCGGTGAGCGGCTCGAATGCCTATTCCATGCTGGCGGATCACATGCTTCGCCCATTCGCCTGCAGAGTGCCAAGCGTACCTAACACCGGTAGAGTTGCCGCCTTTCGACACACGGTAGGTCAGACCACAGACGGTGAGACGGCGACTGGGACCGAACCGGGGAACCAGGTGGCCATGGGGGTGGGCATCACAGATCCGAACGCCCGCTTCTATGCGAACTTTGGAAATCTGAGACCAAGTGCGGCCACGGAATGAATGCTTGTAGGGTGCTTGAATGGCAGCCTCCAATGCTTCCGCAGTATTGGCGGCGCGCATGCCGTCCAGATATTCTGAGAGCTTCATTCCCCGCCTCCCATAGGAGAGGACAGAGCGGCGCTTTCGATTTCCGCCCACGGGTGAAGGTGGCAATATTTGGGGTCAACTGCCTTGTAGAGCTGGTGGTAAGCCTCCTCGACGTCATTGCGAACCAAAGCATCGCGCATCGCGATGACGGCCTCCGCTGTCAGGGTGACGCCCACCGAAAGCTCAGCGGGCGCTGCCTCTCTGTAGCCGTCAGTAGCGGTTTGTAGCGGCTCCATTGCGGCTGCTGCCGCGATAGTCTCGGCCGGCACGACGGTCACGCGGTTGCAGTGCTGGCACACGGTCTTGATGATGGTCACGGCTGATCCTCCCGAGTACCACCGACACTGCGGGTCAGCAGTGTGCCAAAGCGGTGGGCGTTCCGCTGCGCGATATGCGGTTCAGTTTCAGCAAGCTGCCCGAGCTCACCCGAAAGGATGTGCAGGAATACCGAGAAGACCTCATTCAGATCGTGGCCAGCTAGGTGCTCGCGAATGGCTTGGGCGAGGTTGCGTTGACGGCGGGATAGCGCAGGGAGTGCCACCGAAAGCTCTGCGGGCGCGGCCGGCTTCGTCCTCTCGTAGATCAGGCGGGCGATCTTGATGCGTGCCATCGAACCGTCGTCGCAGGTCATGATCTCGCGGATCTGCTCGTCGCTGATGGGGGCGAAGCGCCCAACGACATGAGGTGCGGTCGCTCCTGGGCGTGCTTTCACCTCATCCACGAGCGTCCTAAGACCCTCTACTTCCATGTATCCGATCGGATCATCGCCCCCCACCACAATAACTTGGGGCGCTGGGGGCTCAACAACGCCGAAATCACTCTCGTAGGGCGCACCCGCATGGGTGATGGCGACCTTTGCGTCGGCGACAAGTTTGTCGAGCTCTTTGAGCCCGACATAACCGTTGCTGCCGTTGACGGGAAAATCGACGTCCCACTTTACCAGGCGCTGTGCAATCTGGAGAAGTCCTGTCATGCTGCTTCTTTCTGGGTGAGCTGCGCCAAGATCATTCGGCAACCGAATTGGATGGCGGCAATTTGAATGAAGGCCCGGTGAGGATATTCGTGGGCAATGTAAGGATCATCGCCGCCGAGATCGCCCCATAAGAACTGCGCTGCGCCTTCTTCGGTGTCGAAGTGTCCGCGCGCCTCGTCGAGCATCGCGTGGCGGTCTTCCGACTTAAGGACGTCGTACTGGTCTTCCCAGTGGCTTACCGCTTTGCGAACCTCGTGCCAGCGGCGCCAGCAGTCTCGTTCGCTATCGTCGAGGGCCGTCAATGGCCGCTGTTCAAGCCATGACGCTTCATTCTCCCCTTCGTCGTTCAGCTTCCCTAACGCCGGCTTCTGTCGGCGCCATGCCCGCAGCTCGTCGCGATCGCCATCGTATTTTTTGGTTCGCTGCCAATTCCATTCGCCGAGGAGGTGTTCGATCACCTCCGCATTCAAGCTCTCTTTCAGGGCGTCGAAGGTTGCGTCGCGATCATACTCGCGGCGGACATTCGTCTTCGAGAGAAGGTAGTGGTAGTCATCGGAGAGGAGCCAGCGGCAGGCTTCATCGAGCGTTGGCATGGCTTGGTAATGCACCACTGTAAGCTCGCCGAGATCTCCGACGATCGTCATGTGGCCGGGCGTCCATGTCAGGGTGAAGCAATAGGTAGAAGTGTAGGAGAATTTCACGCTCTGGACGGGAGTGAAGGTCGCGAAGCCGGGGCGATGATCGATGCGGCCGCTGTCGTATTTCTTGTCGGTGTAGTGACCATGAAAGCGGAATGACCGAACAGGCTCTTCCTTTATAACGTGCTGGCCTGCCCAGCGATCTATATCGCTGATCGCGTAGTCTTTCAGGTCGCGGTAATTTTTACCCATTGATGTCGTCCTCCCCGCAGCCTGCGCCAACGGTCTCGCCGTTCTTTCCCGATGTGAAAACCTTCCAGTGGCGCCAGCCGCGAGGGCAATGAAAGCCCCATTCTCGGATGCGCGGCCCGGTTATGAAAACGGTCCAGCACGGGCCGTCATGAAGCTCGATGCGATGTGCCTGGGCGGCATAGCGGAACTTCATCTGCCCGGCGGTCCGAACTGTCCGGACGTTGATGCCGCCGGCGTTGATCGTGTGCTCGGTGTAGGTGCCACGCAGCAGAATCGATAGGTTCCACCACGGATGGTCGTGAAGCGCCCTATCATCGTCGGACCGCTGGAAGTGGTGCAGATAGATGTTGAACCACTTGTTGCGGGGGATGAGCCACCATCTGGCGAGATAGGTGTCATCTCTGCCGCCGATGTAGATATCCGCCTCACGGGTACCAGCAATGGAGATCAGGCGCGGAGCAAAAAAGTTTGCGATGATGTTCATCGTGCGCAGCCCTCTGGTGCATCCGGCTTTGGCATCCAGTGAGATGGATGATCGGCGTAGGTCTCCTCGTCGCCCATGTGATCGCCGATGGCGTTCATGGCATCGGGCTCGATCCAGTATCCGCCCTGGTTCTCGCTGACGAAGACCTCGCCGCCGACAATCTTGTCTGTCGGGTCGCCATCTTCATCGAGCTCCACGATCGGCCAATAGACGATGACCGTCTCGTTGAATGGCGCGGTGCTGATGTCCTGCCAGCCTGTTCCCCGATCAACGGGTGATGGGGCGGGGGTCTCAGCGTCATGCTGCATCTTCGGCTCCCGGCGTTGCTTGCGACGGCTTCTTCAGGAAGCTCCATGGGACCGGCGGCGCCGCGTCGCCATCGGTTTTCATCGGCATGTAAGTTGCGACGATATCGGGGCGTCCGCTGATCGTGATCAGGATCGGTCCGGGGCTTTCGGGTGTTCCGGTCGGACGATGGAAGAACAACGGCGGAGCATCTGGTGCACTTTCCTCGAGTGCAAGATCGAAGATCCGTTCAAGTCGTGAGACGATGAACGGATTAGCTGCGAAAGACCGAAGTGCCGGCCCCGGCGCCTCGGTGCTGGCGCTAACCAACGGGCGACGCCAGTCGATCGCCACTCCAGCTTTTGCCGCATAGTCGATGCCGATCTCGTGCACTCCGACGCTCGCCGTTCTCTGAAAGAGCACGGGTTGGAAGGCTCGTTCTTCCTCGGCAAAGCAAGGGGCTCGCATCTTGGTGGTGATGAACATGCCCGCGTTCGTCGCCCAGAATGTGTCGGGCTGCATCCACTCGGGCACGTCGACGGGGTGGCTCTCCCCGCAGAAGGTGAGGTTGACGGGCTCTGGTGCGCAGGCGGCGCAGAACGCCGCGATCGGCACGCGGAAGGTCATTGGTGCGTTGCACCAGGCTTCCCGCGAATGAAAAACGGCCATGACGTGGCCGCTCACGGCACCGACAAAAGCGCCGCCGTCCGGCGCCGGCTCCATAAAAAGGCTACCGTCCCAGAACCGCAGATCATCCTCCGCATACTCGGTGATCGGTTCCAGTGCCCATGCCAGCTTGGCAGGGAAGTGGCCTGTGAGATTTTTTTGCTCTGCAGGTCGGCGTTTGTCGCTCATAGAAGTGATCCCTTTGATTGTGCCTCTGCGCAGCTCGAGCACGTGTGAACCCAGATCCCGGCCCGCCGAAACACACGCCATCCGGACGCCTTTGCGTCGGAGACCATGATGTCGAAGTCGGCCTGGTCGTAGGCGAGTGGCTGTGAACTCGGGCAGCTGTCGCAGGTGATCTGCTGCTTTCCCTCGTGACGGACGATGGTCATCGGGCGGCCTGCAGGATAGCGATGTGATACGAGTTGCGCGGCAGGCTGATCGCCATGTGGCTGATCGTGCTTTCCTTGCCGGTCGTGTATCGCTTCATGACGATGGTCTTGTCGGACAGGATGCGAACGCCCGTGGTCTGGACCTCGAGGCCGTTCGCGTCGATGAAGCGCCGCGCCGTGCCACTGCCGACCCCATACTTGCGGTCGATCTGCGCCGGCAGGAGACCGTTCTGCAGGTCGGAGGCGATCGCTTCGCGCGAAAGCTGCACCGGCGGCGGAGCGCTGGGGCGAATATACTGCGTCAGGCCGTATTTCTTGATCGCGTTGGTGATCGTGTCGACATGGCAGCGGTATCGCTCGGCGATATCGGCGCGACTGGCGCCGGATGCGAGGAGTTGCGACAGCGTTTCCTTGCGGGGTGCTTTTGAGGTGGCCATAAGGCGGGGTCTTTCGATTACTGGGAGTTGGACGGGAGGCCGGCGCGCGAATTGATCGCGAGCGTCAGCAGCTCGGCGATATCGGCGACCTGGGCGTCGGGAAGTTCGCGGTTCATGTCGACGACGACGAAGCCACGCCCCGTCGCGTCGACGATCGTGCCGACGTTGGTGTGGTCGTGCCGGATCGGCAGTTCGATGCCGGCAAGCTTCAGCGCGAGGGCGTAGCGGGAGATGGAGGCGGCGGGCAGGGTGTCAGCCAGCATGGGGACCTCCGTTGCGCAGCATGTCCCGGTTCACGAGCAGATCCCGCAGGGGCTTGTCGGCGCTGCGGGCGCCGAGCAGCGTAAGGGCATGGAACAGAGCGCTTTCAAGCTCGACCGCGCCGCCGACGAGGCTTTCCTCGGTGCCGCCGCGCGCCGCGTGAAGGATGTGGTCGGTCGCCTTGGCGAGGTGGTCGGCGGTTTTCTGCAGCTCGCATTCCCGGTGCTTCAGCATCAGGACGGGCGGCGTCTTGGCGGTCGTGTTCTCGACCAAGCGGAGGCGAGCCGGCATGTGGTGAATGGTTCCCATGTCAGCGCTCCTCGGTCGGTTCGCAGGGCGCATGCTTGCCGCCATTGACGTACTCGCGCCAATGCGTCCAGCACCAGCGGCCATCGCGGTGCTTCAGGAATCCCCAGGCGCCCGCACGCGGGCCGGTCCACACGATTGTGATGATCCGGCGATTGTCTGTCTGAGGCACCGCGACCGCGCCGCGCATGCGACCAACCCAGTCGTAAAGGCATGTTCCGGAGTAGCGGCCGACGACGCGGTGGCAATGCTCGGCGGGCCGGTAGTGAAGCTGGAAGGCCTTCACCACCTGGCGCTCGACGACGCCGCGATGGGTCGGCATCTGCGGCGAGAGGCTGCCGCTGCGCACCAGCGCAGCCACATCGCGGTCGACGACCTCCTCGACGTAATCCGTCAGTGGAAAGGTCCAGAACGCCCACGGATGATCGTGGTGGTCGCGATCGGCGTCGCCGCGATGGAAGATGTGCAAGCGCAGCCGGCCGAACCAGATCCGCGTCATGTAAGGCGTGTTGCTGTCCGCATCGACGCCATAGATCGTGTGGCGACCGCGAAAGGGCTGCTTTTTTGTTGCTTCGCACATAGTGATCACCACTGCAGAACGACGGCGACCGGAAGAACGATCGCAATGATGAGGAGGATGGTGAGCTCGAGTGCAATCTGGCGGTCGCGGGGCATTCTCGGCAGCTCGAAGCTGCCGAACTCAGGCACCTTGACATGCGTGATGGGTGTCCGTGGAACGGTCTGCATTGGACTTCCTCTCATGGTCGGTTTGGGAAGCCGCCTCGACGCAAAACAGGCGAGGCGGCAACCGAAGCCGATCACTGGACGGTGGTGACCGAGCTGTCGGCGGTGGAAGGGCGTGGGCGGAAGTCTGACGAGACCTTGCCGTCAAGGATGGAGCGAATGGCTTGGTGCTGGTGCTCTAGCGTGGCGATCTGGTCGGCCATTCGGAGACGGACCGATCCTTCCGCGCTCTGTTCCTCGCCGGTTACGCTGGCGATGACGTCTGCCGTGCCGACGCCAAGTGTCTGGCAGATGGCGATCAGCGTCGATACCGCCACGCGGTTGGTGCCCTTTTCGTACTTCTGCACCTGCTGGAAGGTGACGCCGAGCGCATCGGCGAGCGTCGTCTGCGACATGTTCGCCTGCTTGCGTAGTGTGCGAAGGCGGGCGCCGATTGCCTGGTCGATGGTGCTGTGGGTCTTGCTCAGTCGGGTCATGACGTCTCCTTTGACGATCCGTTTGGGAACCCGCCCGCGCGAGGGGTGACGCGGGGCGGTAACCGAAGCGGAGCGCTCAGGCGGCGCGACGGTTCGTGGTCTTGGCGAGGAGAACGGCGGCGCCGTGCGCGTGCTTGTCGATTTGTTCATCGGTGAAGCCTGCGGCACGGAGGTCGGCGCGGGTCATGCCTTCACCCATGTCGCGGGCGATATCGGCCATTTCGGCGGGGATGTTACGGCCGATCGCGCCGCTGTAGTCTGTCTGGGTTTCCATTATTTCCTCCTTCGGAAGCCTCCCGCTCCCGGATGATTGCCGCCATGTCGGAACGAACATGGCGGCGACCAACGCGGTACGCTCAGACCGGGAGGTGAAGTGCCGAACGCATGAGGAAAATAATGCGGCTAAACGACCGCTGTCAACGGGCAATGCGGACAAATATCCGCAATTGGTATCAAGCCGCTGAAATCGCATCGATAAAAACGACGAAGGGCAGCGAACTGATTCGCTGCCCTTTGAGACCTGAAATTATCGGTAATGTGCTGTGGTTGTGGGCTTAGACGCCGTAAATTTCGTTCATCGACAGCACCTTGTGAACGGCGACGATGGTGTCCTTCGAGATCTCAATCTCAGCCGGTGGATTGTGCTTGCGGATGGTAATGCTGTCGCCGGAGCGCTTGCTCAGAATGCCAATCGTTGCTTCGAGCTGTCCCTCGGCGCTGAGCTGGCATTGGACCACGACGGCGTCGCCAAAGCGTGCCGGCTTGTCGGGGTGGATGTAGACCAGGTCGCCTGGTGCATACTGTGGCTCCATCGACGTGCCTTCGACGTAGAGCGAATAAACATTGCGAGCATTCATAAGCGATTGCGGGCGTCTCACATAATCGACCGGGTCGGCCGAAAGCTGAAATGCTCCACGCAGATGCGAGCCTGCCGCCGTACCCATAACGGGCACATCTTTGGCCATATCCATCGGAAGGGGCAAGGTCGCAGACGCGCTGCGGACGTCGTTTTTTACTGAAGCGCTGGTGTCTTCGTTACTGTTTGCCGCTGAGTCTTCGAACAATTCGCTGATCGAGATATCGAGTCCCTTGGCGATTTTTTCCAAGGTTTTCCCACGCGGCGAGGCGCCTCCGCGCTCGAACAGTTTGCGGAAATAGCTCCTCTCAAGACCGCTCTGCAACGCGGCAGCTTCCCAGCTAAGCCCTTTGCTCTGAATGATCTTTTGCAGTTTTTGGGTCACAGATTTCTCCATGTGCGGATTATCAGCCGCGTCGGGAATATTGGAAAGCGGTTATTTGGCCTTGACAGATGCGGCTAGTTGACCGCATTTAAGCTGCCATGATGCTCCGAGAACAAATCATAGTCGTCGCCGACACCTACGCCGCAGCCGCCGGAATTGGCCGCAAGCGCATGTCGACGATCGTCTTCAATAGCGGTGCGAAGCTCGACCTCATTGCCGATGGAGGCGATCTCGCCACCGGCACATTCGAGCGCGTCATGCTTTGGTTCTCGGTCAACTGGCCTGAAGGTGCGCAATGGCCGGCGGATGTTCCCCGTCCTGTCTGCGCCGAGGAGGCCGCATGACGGCTTCCTATTCGTATTCGAGGTGCGCCGAACGCCCCGTCCGCTCTGCGACGGATCGCGGCTCCCCCCTCCCAGTCGTGACGCTCCCCGAAGGTGCGTCGCGTTTGCTGGGTCGCCCGTCCGCGCGTTGCAACGAACAGCGGACAACCCTGATAGGCCGGGGTGGTAGGGGCTCAATTCCAGGCAGGGTGGGGAAGAGGTCATCCCGTGTGGCTCATAACCACGAGACCGCAGGTTCGAATCCTGCCCCTGCAACCACTTTTTTGACTGTCTGCTCATGCGGTCCTCCGTGACCTCTTCGTGAGCTGAACATCTCATTTCTGATCCTTTCCCACTACGGGAAAAGCCACCGAAATTTCCCTGACTGGGAAACCCTTTCTGCTGTCTGGAGACCACCATGAACGACACGCTCACCAATGCCTGGTTCCATCGCCTCAAGGCCGCGAACCGCCTGCTGATCAAGAAGAATGGTGGTATCGAGGCATGCGCCGAACTGACGTCGCTATCGAAGAGCCAGATCGGCCGCTGCCACAGCGATTCAGACACCGAGCTCCTGCCGCTTCCCGCCGTGATGCGCCTCGAGGCGGAATGCGGCGATCTCGCGGTCACGCGGGCGCAGGCCGAGCTGCACGGGTGCAAGGTGTCCGACCCGCGTCAGCACCAGAGCGACGGGCAGTGCCTCATGCGTGAGAATGCCGAGCTCAGCCAGTTCACGGCTGAGTACCAGCGCAATGCGGCGATTGCGCTGCAGGACCTAAAGGTCACAAAGGCGGAATCCGCCCAGGCGATCAAGGACCTGCAGGCGATCGCGGACAAGGTGTCGGATCTCATTCGCGCCCACGCGTCCGCGATTGCCGCCGGCGGTGCGACGGTCCACCCGATCCGGATGGCTGACTGATGGCGCCCGATATCGACCCGCCAATCGGCAAGGTCGAGCTGCACCTGCGACAGAACAGTCGGTCTTATCCGCTGGCGCTCTCGTGCGATGTGCGCGGAGCTGAGCGTGCTGTGGCGGCCGGTTATCTCAAGCGGCTCGACGATGATCGTCACCTGGTCGTCATCACACCGAAGGGCGAGGCTTATCTCGGTCGCCTCATGAGGGCTGACTGATGGCCTTCACACAGAAAATGATCGGTGTTTCGATCAAGATCTCCGAGCGTGCCAAGGTCACCCTGGATCGCCATGCGCGCCAGCGCGGCGTGCCGTCCAGCCTTCTTGCCGAGCAGCTTTTCGACATGGGCTTTGCCGCCTTGTGCGCGCGCGAGAAGAGCATGCCGATCAGCGACGGCGATCTCGACGCCATTACCGGCGCGACTCTGTTGCTGTGGGCCCGCAAGGAATGGAGCACGGCGGAGATCGCCAAAGGCCTCGGCGTCGACGAGGCGGTGATCGTTCGGATTCTCGATGGTTGGAAAGAGTACCGTCGGGGGCAGAAACGATGAACGCGATCACGGTCTCGCCGCACGACGCTTCCGAGCTGGCCATCGCCATAGGTCGGGCGAAAGCCATGTTCGACGAAGGCGATTATAACATGGCGCTCATGTTGTCGTCGGCGGCTTACGATCAGGCCAAGACCGCTACGAGCTATGCGAGCAAGGTGAAAGCCAGTCAGGAATTGATCGACAAGGCGCGACGGATGCAGGCCGATGCTCTCAAGATCGAGAGCGCCTGCTGGGTCAAGATCGCCGACGTTGTCGAGGAGGCGCAGGCTAAGGGTCAGGTCGCTAAAAAGGGACGCAAAACAAATGTCCCCGGCGTGGACATTTTCACGCTCGAGGAAATCGGCGTTGATCGTCGGCGTCTGCTCGAGGCGAGAAAGCTGCGCGCCGCCGTTGAAGCAGAGCCCGGGTTTATCGACCGCGTGATCGAGGCTCGGCTGGCGCTGGGCATGGACCCCAGCCGTTCGAACCTCCGTGCCGCGATCGGCACCGCGAGCGCGACGAACGACGAGCGCGGCGCGAATTTCTACCAGACGCCGGCTGTTGCGACGCGCACGTTGCTGGCGTTGGAGAGTTTCGGCGAGCTGATTTGGGAGCCTGCCTGCGGGCACGGGGCGATATCGGCCTTGCTCGAGGGGGAGGGGTACGATCTCCTGATCTCCGACCTGATCGATCGTGGCACGGTCACCGCTGCGGGTCAGGCGCAGAAAGTCGGCGACTTCTTGGCGACCGAGGCCTTGGCGCCTGCGGGCGCCGGACCCGACATCGTGACGAACCCGCCATACGGCAGCGTGCTCAACGATTTCGTCGCGCACGCTCTTCGAGTTCATCGCCCGCGCAAGATGGCGCTCCTCCTCAATCTCAACTTCCTCTGCGGCTTTGCCGACGACGACCGCAATTTCGTGATGGATGAGAATCCGCCTGCGCGGGCATACGTCTTCAAGCGTCGTCTGCCGATGATGCATCGCGAAGGCTGGGAAGGGAACAAGGCCAGCAGCCGCATGAATACGGCCTGGTACGTCTGGGAGCTGCAGGAGGATGGGACATACGGCGACTCGACCGTGGTCCGCCGCGTCGACTGGATGGATTACCAGGACGCCGACGCGCTCGACCCGGGCGAGGGCGGACATGCCGGCGATCTGGCCTTCCGCGAAGATTTCAGCCGTGAGACGCCGCGCAAGACGATCGCGGAGCGGGTCGACGAGATGCGCAGCGCGGCCATCGCCTGGGGCGCGGGCAAATCGTCCTTCTCCCGTCCCGATCTCCGTCGTGGGATCGGCATTCGCGACGCGGTCGCCGAGGCGATCATCGACGAGTTTCTTGAGGGCGGTATGGTCGGGCCGGTCGACGACGACGGCAGCTACCTGGTCCTAGACGGCGCGGGGTGGTCGGCATGAAGCCAGATTTTTCCCCTGCCATGCTCAAGGGGTTTCTCCGCATTCGCGTCGGCTACATGGCGATGAACGCCGCATATCCCCGGAAGCGTGCCAAGCCCGTCCCGGTCGAAAAAGCCGAAGCGGATGCCAAGCGTGAGCTGCAGCGCATTGCTCGCGTCACCGACGTCCAGTTCGATCTCGCGTGGCATGGTCGCGCGCTCAGCGTCGAGCCGCGATTGCGGCTGTGGGGCGCCCTGGGCATCGTGCCGGCCGAATACGGTGTCCGGTTGATCGACCACGGCAAGCAGGAGATTGCTGATGCGGCCTGAGATCGATCGCGCTCGCCTGTCGGCGGATACGCGCAAGTGGTTGGACGACAACCGCCTCTCGACCCGGCGAGCGGCCGAGATCTATCAGGGGCTCAACCCCGCGATGATCTCCCGCGCCTGCAGCGAGACGGTGCTGTCGGCGGCAAGCCTGCTGACCTTATGCGCCGCGATGCGCAGAGATCCCATGGATTACCTTTCCATGCGCACCGTCTCAAGAAATCAAACTGTTACAGCGAATGTCCCGCGTGAAACACGGGGGCAGGCGTGAGCCAGATGTTGCCGATCGTTGAGATTCTTGCCGGCGCCGCCGACCACGCCGAGCGTGTCGACTGGCTGCTGCGGTGCCCGATCGGCATCCTCCATCGCGAGCACATGACCATACGGCGGCTGTTGCAACGGGCAGGGTTGCAGGCCGGCGTCACCTACCTCGACACCATACGCGCCTACGCGTTCGCGACGCGCACGCCGGACGGCACGTCATACCCGATGCGCCTCGATGCGGTGTCGAGGGCCACCAAGATTTTGAAAGACGCGGTCTAGCGGGGCCGTTTTACACGAGGGGACAATATGAATTCGATCGCGCGACCCCGAAGCTTCGGGCTCGATAACCGTATGACCGTGGTGCTGTTCGCCGGCATGGGCGGTGGTTGCGACGGTCTCGAGGACGCTGGTTTCCACGTGCACCTCGCCGTCAATCATGATCCTCTCGCTGTTGCGATGCACGAGAAGCGCCATCCTCATACGCGTCACCTGCGGTGCGACGTCTTCGAGGTCGACCCGCGCCAAGCCACTCGCGGTCGCGGTGTCAGGTTCCTGCATGCGTCGCCGGATTGCACGCACTTTTCCGTTGCCAAGGGCTCTAAGCCAGTCAGCAAGCGCAGGCGCTCGTTGGCATGGGTGGTGCCGCGCTGGGCCGGGCAGGTTCGTCCCGAAGTCATCACCATGGAAAACGTGATAGAGATCAAGACCTGGGGGCCGTTGATCGCGAAGCGAGACCCGAAAACGGGTCGCGCGCTCCGCCGAGACGGGACCGTCGCGGCAAAGGGTGAGCGAATTCCTGTCAGCGAGCAGTGGCTTATTCCTGATCCAAAACACAAAGGCCGCATATGGCGGGCATGGCTGCGCCATATGCTCGGCCTCGGTTACAGCTTCGAAGACAAGACGCTTGTCTGTGCCGACTACGGGATTCCCACAATCCGCAAACGGTTCTTCGGTGTGGCGCGTGCCGACGGCGGCGCCATCCATTGGCCGGAGCGGACCCATGCGCCGCGAAGCAAGGCGAAGGCACTCGGGCTCAAGCCATGGGTCGGAGCGCATACGATTCTTGACTGGTCGTTGCCGGTGAAATCCATCTTCGGTCGAAAGAAGCCGTTGGCGGACGCGACGCTTCGGCGAATTGCGCGCGGTATCATCCGGTATGTCGTCGACGCGGAAAAGCCGTTCATCGTCCCGATCACGCACACAAAGGGCGCAAATTCCGCCCGCTCGACGAGCTTGCCGCTCAATACGTTGACGACTGCCAAGGGCGGCGAGCTGGCGCTGGTCGTTCCAACCGTGGTTGATACCGCGCACGGCGAGGGTCGCAGGCGTGGCGTTTCGGAGTGGCCGGTCGACGAGCCATTGCGGACGTTGCAAGCGAGCCCAGGCAAATCCGTCGTTTCCGCTCACCTGACGAAGTTCCGGCCCGGGGCCGTAGGCAGCGATTTGGAAGAACCGCTTCCGACGTACACTGCGAACAGCTTCCACAAGCGAGCCGGCGGGGCTCCGCCGCTGGGTGTTGTAGCTGCCACCATGATTCAGGCAGGGAATGGCGAGCACTCGGGGCAGGTTGCCCGTTGCCTCGATATCGAAAACCCTCTCGGTACGCAGACGGCAGGCGGGCAGCGGCAGGCGATGATCGCGGCGTTCTTGGCGCAGCATAATAACGATGCGCGGCGTGAGGGTGGGGTCCACCCTGGTCGCGACGCTGAAGAGCCTCTCGCGACGCTGACCGTCACCCCGCAGCAAGGCGTTGTTGCTGCCACGCTAGGCCGTCTGCGACACGGCGATGTCGATGGGCAGGCTGTGACGCACCCGCTGCCGACGCAGACCGCTGGCGGTGGTCATGAGATGCTGATCCTGCCCTTTCTGCAGGCCTACTATGGCACCGGAGAGAACGGGCATGACGTCCGCGATCCTCTCAACACACTGACGGTCACGGATCGGCACGGCTTGGTGTTGGTGAAGGTGAGCGGCCAAACAATGGTCATCACTGATATCTGCATGCGGATGCTGGACCCGTTGGAAGGGGCTCGCGCACATGGATTTGATCCGGAGAGCTTCGATCACGTCATCGAGTACACCGATGCGCGCGGGCGGCACGTCAAGCGCAAGCCGACCAAAACGGAAATCGGCCACTTGGTGGGCAATAGCGTCCCGAAAAAGATGGTCACGCTTCTGGCCCAGTGCAACGGGCAATACGCCTTTGTGGAGGCGGCAGAATGAGCGCGTTTCTTCTCGGCGCCGGCTTCCCTGCCGACATGGGCACACCGATCCGCAAGCTTGTCCTGCTGAAGCTGATCGACGCATGCCATGATGACGGAAGCCGTATATTCCCCGCCATTGAGACGGTCGCGAAGGTCGCTCAGTGCTCGTCGCGGCAGGTTCATCGCGAGCTGCGCGCCTTCCTTTCCGTTGGTCTCCTTAGGACGGTCCGCAAGGGCGGGAAGGGCCCGGGCAACACCACCGAGTACGCGCTCGATATCGGCGTGCTTCAGGAGATCCGTCGCGTAGGATGGGATTCCTATATCGTCGAAAAAGGGGCGCAAATCGATGCCGATGCTGCTGATATCGACGATGAAAAGGGTGACACCGTGTCACCCTTGGACGCTAAGGGTGACACCGACGACACTGCAAGGGTGACACCGGCGACAGCTAAGTGTGACTCCCAGAGTCAGACAACCCCTTACTACCCCTCCAATAACCCCTCAGAGAGAGAAGGGGCGCGTGAGCTTTCGAAAGATGACCCCAAGATCGCCGAGAAGCTTTTCGACGCGTTGATGATCGGTCGGCATGGCAATCCGTGGCCGAAGGTCTTGGGATCGTCTCGCAACTGGGCACTCAGCCAGTTCCTGAAGCTGACGCCGGATGAGCGTCGTCTCGCCGACGAACGCCGCGATGCCTATCTCGCTGCTTGCCCGAAGATCAAATCCGGCGAGGACAAGGGAAAGCCTCACGCCGTCGCCTTGGGCGTCTATCTCCGTGACAAGATGTTCAACTACGTCGAGGCCGTGGCTCCGAGTGTCGTTGAGCGGCAGCGGGTCAAGCAGATCGTGTCGGAAAGCATCGACGTGGCGCCATTCGGCCCGGTGTGGGCTGGCATGCGAATGCTCTCTCTGCTGGATGGACCGGTGCCGGTCGAGATGCCTGACGATGTGTACCAGGCGGCGATCGCCGTGTTCGATGTGCACAAGCGCACCAGCGAAGCGCGTGCCATGGGCTATCTCGAAGCACGTGGAATTCGCTTCTCCGAGGGCAAGTTCGAGTTTCCGCAGGATTACTATGAGCAGGAACGCGCGCGTCGTGAGCTGCAGACCGGCTACCCGGAAGCCAATCGCCTTCACAAGCTCGCTGCGGATCGGAGCCGCGAAAAAGCGGAGCCGCGCTATGCCGCGATGTCGGATCTCTGCGAGCCGGTGCCGGTCGAGTCCGATCTCTACCTTTCGTGGCGGCAGTATCACCGCGACATGAACTGGCCGTTCGTACCCGACCCCGGGACGATGCGGGTTGTCTACTTCCCGAAGGGTGGGCCTTCGGCGATGGATTCTTTTGAAAATGCCGCTCGTGCGGCGACTGAGGCGGAGCGGAGCGATGATCATGCAGCATAAGGTTTTTACGGCGAGCACCAAGGTCGAGATGTCGAGCCTGTGGCCGGAGCTCGAGCGGGCGGTGAAGCTGAGGGCTTTCAAAGCCAGCATGCTCTCCGTCGCCAGCGCGAATCAGAAGGGCGAGAAGTTCTGGTTCGCTCTTCGGATCATGACCGGCCGTGAGGAAAATGTGGAAAAGGTTCTGCTTGAGGCCGGCGTCGAGCTGATTTTTCCCAAGACCAAGGCAAGGGAAATGAAGCGCCGTGGCCGGCTCATCACCATCCCGCCCCGGGCTGCTCTGCCTGGCTACATGTTCGTCCGCTGCGTTTTCGAGCCTGCGGCGATCAGCGGCCTCAAGGCGGTCGACGACGTTATCGATCTGGTCGGCGGCGGTAACCCTATCCGTATCGGCGAGAAAGAGTTGATGCATTTCAAGGGGAAAGCCGAGAAGGGTGCATACGATGGTTCAACAGAAGTCACGGACAATTTCGCCGAGGGCTCTGCCGTCATGATCAGCGATGGCCCGTTCAGGGGGTTGGAGGGCGTCGTCGGCAAGCGCAACGGAAAGGGCCGTAAGGCTGACCTCGATGAGGGTGGTGTCCCCGTCGACGTCAGTTACTCGGGCGCGGTGACGCGGATCGTTTTGCCTCTTGCAATGTTAGTGATTCTCTGAGAGTCATTCGTCCACGGACAATCCGATGATCCTGAGTGAGCCCTGAGACGCAGACTTGATCTGGGTCGAGTGAAGCGAAAGCTTCCGGGTCGGTAACCGGTCGGACCCAGCCCTGACATCTCGCTTTGAGAGATCGAGTCAGGGTCAGTGCTACTGCATTGAAACTTAGCGAGGCGGCCTTCGGGTCGCCTTTTGTCGTATAGGCATAGCGTTGCTGTCTCTGTCCGACAGGAGGCGATCATGATCTCGTCGCTGTAATGGCGACATGCGGGAGTGAACCACGTGGCTAGATCCCAACCCATGGCGCTCGTGGTAACCTGGGCCGATGTCCGCGCATTGCGGAATATGGAAAAGGGCGTCCAGTGGTTGGGCGAGAACTTTCCGAAGGTTGTGCCTCGGATCATGAACCAGGTTGGGGGGCGCGCGAGGACGAAGGTTGTTCGCGCGCTGACTGCGGAAACCGGTCTGAAGCGCGATGTCGTGAGGCGGGCCGTTCACAACAGCAAGAAGGCTTTCACCGGTAGTCTCTCCTACGATCTCCGATCGCGCGGGGGAAACATTCGCCTGAAGTACCTCAATCCACGGGAAACCGCCCAAGGCGTGACGGCGACGCCATTCGGCAAGCGGACCTTGTACCCGGGCACCTTCATGAAGGGTGGTGCGTTTCCGGATCGTAAGACCGTGTCAGTGTTCAATGGCCACGTCATGTTTCGCAATGGCAGCGGCCGACACTACACCTTCGCTCGATCGGGCGTGTTCATTCCTGAGTGGATGATCAAAGGGACCACGAAGGAAGCTTTCGAAAGCGAGGTCAAGACGACCTTGCCACTGCGCATCGATCAGGTGCTTCGAAAGCTTCGAGGCTGACCCGATCATGAGGGGGTGACCCCTCGAAGGCACCCCCACCGACCCCCCCCCCATTCAGGGACCGTCCTCCGCCTTCCTCCACCCACGGGCGCGCGAGACTGCGGGATTTCACCAGTGCGCTTCATCGAAAGCGGTACACGCTTGCACGTTGATGCACGCGTGCAATGCACGGATGCCACGCGATGGAAGAAGACTGGATTTCGATAACTGAGGCGGCGGCGCGGCTCACTGAGGGTGGGGACGCCGTCGATAGATCCACCCTTTCGCGCTATCTCAAGCAGCATTCCGAAGCCCTGCCGTTGAAGCCGGACGGGAAGTCCAACCTGGTCGACTACGTTGCCCTTGTCGCACATCGTGTCGAGAACATCCGCATCCGCTCCGCAGCTCCTCCGTCCAGAGCTGCTGCTGCAACGAAAACTCAACCACCGAACCGCTTCGCCGGATCTCAATCCGACGGCACCGCCAGAAAAGCCCAGGCGGACGCCGAGCTGCGAGAGATGGATCTCTACGAGCGTCGGAAAGAACTCACGCCGGTGTCCGAGGTGGACCAAGGAGGGCGCGACGCGGTCGCCTTGATGCAAAGCGCCTTCGAGCGGGCGATCGACAGCGAGGCCACGACACTGTCGATGAAGTACGGCTGGGATGAGCGCACGGTCCGCATCGCTTTAAAGGGCTTCGCGAAAACCGGACTGGGCGTTTTCAACCGCGTGGTTCTCGAAAAGCTGGATGCCATGCGCCGCAGGGAGGACGCAGGCGACGCCAACAATGGTTACCCGCAAACCGATCAGGCGCTTCAATGACCATCCATGACACTCGACTTCGGTTTCCAGACCTTCCGAATGGCGTCGAGATCTTGTTTCGTGGGCTCGCTGCTGCCAGTCGGCCTACTGAAGATCTCACGATCAGCGAGTTCTCGGACCGATATCGCAAGGTCTCCCCGGAATCAGGTTCGCCCTGGCCTGGTGATTTCCGGACCGACAGGGTGCCGTACCTGCGCGAGCCGCAGGATTGTCTTCATCCAGACCATCCTGCGCGACGGATCGCCTGTCGTTGGGCGGCGCAGCTCGGAAAGTCCACGGCGATCGAGAACTGGTTTTGCTTCATCGTCGATCAGGCTCCCGGCTCCATGATGATTGTTCTCCCGACGCTTGAAGAGGCGACGAAGTTCAATCGCATTAAGCTAGCACCGACGATTGATGCGTCGCCTCGGATCAAACACAAGGTTCTGCCTGTCAGCAGCCGGGACGAGCAGGGCAGCACCACGGCGTTCAAGCGATATGCTGGCGGCTTCTGTCAGATCGTCAACGCTGGCTCTTCCAAGGGCCTGCAGATGGTCTCTATCAAGTACCTTGCGATGGACGAGGTCACTGGCTACCCGAAGGATGTGGATGGGCGCGGGAGCCCGCGCGATCAGGCACGAGCGCGACAGAAAATGTACGGGGACCTTGCCAAGGAGTGGCAAGGCTCGACGCCTGGCGTAGCAGGAGAGTGCCCGATCTCGGAGGATTTTGAGGCGGGAGACCAGCGCTATCGGTACATGCCGTGTCCTCATTGCGGACGATATCAGGCCCTGAGCTTCGATATGATGCGCGGTCCGGACGTCGATGCTGGACTTCCGGTTCACATGCGCTGCCTGTCTTGCGACGGAGTTATCCTCGACGGCCATAAGCCTGAGATGGAAAACCGGGCGCATTGGGTTGCTCGTCGCGTTCAAGAGGGGGACCCTGCCGTTCCGCTTGCTATCCCAGCCGAGGAAATCGGCGATTGGGTATGCCCGCCCTGCGAGGGTCGCTGCCGCGAATGGCAACCAAGTTATCATCTTTGGGCGGCGTATGCGCCCCGTGAGAAGTGGAGCGAGATCTGGAAGCGGTGGCTTGAAGCCGAAGGTGATACCACCAAGATGCGCACATTCTTCCAGCAGGATCTGGCGGAGCCGTATGATCCTGGTGGTGTTGCAATCGAGTGGGAGAAAATTGTTGATGCCGCGCGCGACGAGCTCCTCCCGAGCCGCGTCATCCCATCGTGGGCCGGCCTGGTCGTCTCCGCAGCCGACGTGCAAGGCTACGGGATCAAATGGGTCGTCTATGCCCTCGGACCCCGTGATCAATACTGCCTCATAGATCGAGAGGTTTTTGAAGGCCCTCCCGATCAAAGCGACGAGCCTTGGATCAAGCTTTCTGACGCGCTTGCTCGCACATATCCGACCGAGCACGGCGACGAGAAGCGTATCGATCTGTCAGGTGTCGATTCCGGTTGGGCGACCGATCGCGTCTACAGGTTCTGTGCCAGTCGCCCCGACGTCTATGCCCTCGACGGTCGCGAACCCGTCGGGCTTCCATGGCTGGGGACGCCGGTAAAAAAGGACATCAAGGATCGCCGGAAGCGGGTTATTGCGAAGGTCCTCTTGTACCCAGTGGGTCTCTACGATGTGAAGACTGCTGTGGTCGCGAGCCTTTCCAACCTGGTCCAAGGTCGTAGTGAGGCCGGGCAATGGCCGCGCGGCACTGTGCACTTTGCCAGCGACCTCTGTGATCCGGACTTTGCCAAAGAGTTGACGGCCGAACGTCTCGTCGACCCAGATGAGGAAGCCCGCACCAGTATCAGCCGCCGCGCGAGGCGCTTGATAAATCCGAAGGCGGGTCGCGTTTGGAAGAAGATCGTCGGTCGCACCAACGATTGGTTCGATGCGACGGTATACGCCTTCGCGTTGGGTTGGCACCTCCAAAGTAAGAGACGTTTGAATGCCGACCGCTGGGCCGACTTGTTGCTCGCGGTGCATGGCGCACCGGCCGAGGAAGGCGATCTCTTTGCTGCTGCGGAAGAGAATCCTTTCACCGCGCAGCCGTCAAAACCCAAGGGGCCGGCGAGGCCCCGCCAGAGAAAGAAGTGGGGATCGTACTCGTGACCGATGCCAAGCCTCGTTTCCGCGTGAAGGCGACTAGCGTTTCGACGCCGGCGGCGGATCGCGTGTCGACACCAGCACCAGCAAAGCGTCACACCGCGCGCTATCTCCGTGGCGATCGCGCCGGCGTTTTGGGCATGCGTCGTGCCATCACGCGTGATGCCAAGGTCGATGTGCGCGAGGCAGCCGAGCGGGCCTCCGCTCTGGCAACCGACTTCATGCACAACAGCGGATGGATTTCCGGCGCCGTGGTGCAGATCCTGAGCGACACGATCGGCGAAGAGCTGAAGCTCAATTGCCGGGCTCGCCTGAAGAAGTTCGGCTACTCCGAGGAGCAGGCGTCGACCTGGTGCCGAGAGGTCGAGGAGCTGTGGCGCCGCTGGGCTTGGAACCCTAAGGAATGCGACCTTGCCGGAAAATCGACCGTCGCTGAAATGGTCGAGGCGGCTCTACGTGGATATCTCGTTTCGGGAGAGGCCTTCGGCGTCCTCGATAACCTGCCCCTGCGAGAGCAGAAGCGCCTTGGGCTGCAAACCGGAACGAAAGTCTCGCTGATCGCTTCCCATCGCTGCCCTCGGGTTACGAATGAGTTCGATGGTCTCGAGCAGGGCATTTTCCACGACGCGATCGGCCGCGCGCTCACCTATCGTTTTCGCGTCAAGGAAGGTGGCCTCGAGCGCGATCGCGACATCGACGCTGCGGATGTCATTCATGTCATGGACCGTGGCGAAAATCTCAACAGCCCGAGAGGAATATCGGTCCTTGTCGCAGCCCTGAAGGTCATCGCGCAGTCCGATCAATTGGCCGACGCCACGTTGGCTACGGCATTGATGCAAACGATCTTCGCCGCCACCATCAAGAGCCCCGAGGCCAGTGAGGAGGCCTTCCAGGCAATTCAAACCCTGGCGGAAATGCCTGAGCCTGCGGGTTACGACAGCACCGAAGGTTCTTGGGACGAGTTTCTCGGTGGCCTGCAGCAAGACCTCCTTGACGTTTGGGACGCCCGCATTGGTGCCCTGAAGGATAAGGGCATATCGATGTCCGACTCTGCTCGGATTAATCATCTTGGCCCGGGTGAAGAATTCCAGATGCACACGGCGGCGACGCCTGGCCCGCAATATCTGCCGTTCTTCCAGAACCTTCTGCGGGAGGTAGCTCGCTGCTTGGGCATCACTTTCGAGTCATTGACCATGGATCACTCGGCGGCCTCATATTCCTCGGTCAGGATGTCGGTCGCCAGTATATGGCCCATTGTCTTGCGTCGTCGCACGCGCATCGCGGCTCCGTTCATGCAGGCCATATACGAACGCTGGCTCGAGGAGATGATCGAACGCGGGAAGATTGCCTTCAAGGGTGGTGTGCAGGCGTTTCGTCGCGATCGGGAAAGTGTTTTTCAGACCGAGTGGAGCGGTCCTGCTGCTCCATCTGCGGATGACTACAAGGCGGCAATGGCTTCGAAGATTCGCCTCGAGATCGGCGTATCGACGTTTTTCGACGAGTGCGCTCTCGCGGGCAAGAACGGAGACGAGCAGATCGCCCAGATCGCGCGCGAGATCAAGCAGTTCGAAAAAGCCGGCGCACCGCATCCTTTTGGGCGGTCGCAGGGCGGCGCCGGGCCACAGGGCGCGGCATTCGATGGAAATCGTGAACCTGAGAAAGTAGCTGCCTGATGGCCGATGAAACCGACCCCCTTGTCGTCGACTGGTGCGCTCGGGCCGTGAAGCTCCGGAAGGTCGAAGAAGCGATCTTGTGTGGAGAGATGGTGACCGAGGCACGCTTCGGTGAAGACATGGCGAAATACGCCAACGCCAATCTCGCCGAGGTTAAGCGCGCGCTCGACGAGGCAATCCGCAATTGTCAGAAATCCCGTGGCGAGGTGCCTACGCGCACCCGTTACGCAATCCGAGGGCGGATGCGCCCCTACTGAGGCTCAGATCATGGCTGCAATTCTTGAAGACGGAAAGCTTCGGCTTTCCGGCTATGTCGGCGACTATTATTTCGAAGACGGCTTCACCTCGTCGGACGTGGTGCTCGCTCTGGCACAAGTCGACGCTGATTCTCAGCTCGATGTGCATTTGAACTCCGGTGGCGGCATTGCTACCGAGGGCGCCGCAATCCACGCGCTCTTGTCGGCGCGCTCGGGCATCACCAACGTAATCGTCGAGGGGGTCGCGGCTTCCGCCGCTTCTCTGATTGCCATGGCTGGGGACACCGTCACCATGTCCGCCGGCGCGGTGATGATGATCCACGATCCCAGCGGATACACGCATGGCACGTCGCAAGATCACAGCAAAACGATCGAGGGCTTGGAAGCTTTGGCGACCGCATACGCTCGCGTTTACGCCGATAAGTCCGGAAAGACGGCTGACGAGTGCCGTCAGATCATGAAGGAGGAGCGTTGGCTCACGCCCCCTGAAGCTGTCGCAGAGGGTTTTGCTGACGCAACGACCGAAAGCAGCCGCGCCCCGGTAGCGGCCTTCGATTACCGAATGTTCGCTCACGCTCCGAAAGCACTCACAGCGCTGGCGAAGAAAAAGAATTGGTCGATGTCGACCAAGGTCGCGGCGCCCGCCGCAGAAAACCGTCCACCAGAGGAGTATTCCATGACGGATAAGGAACGCGCGGAGCAGCTCGCCGCCGAGAATGCCAAGCTGAAAACCGACCTGGCGGCATCAACAGCTGCCATCGACACCACCGTTAAAGCTGATCGCGATCGCCGCGCCAGCATCATGGCGCTCGAGGAGGCCAAAGGCAGGGAGCCTCTCGCGGAGCACCTGTTCGCCACCGGCAGCACCGTCGACCAAGCCAAGGCAACGCTGGCCGTATCGCCGAAGGTCGCGGCGGTCGAGGACGAGGAGGTCGAATTCCAGCCTCGCCGCATGAACGCTCAGGGGCTCAACCAAGCCCCGATCGCTCCAAAGGGCGCAGAAAAAGCCGCGGCTAAGGCCGTGCTGGCCGCTTCTGTCGACCGCACCAACAAGCGCCGCTAACAGGAGATCGCACCTATGCCTACGCTCACTCAGGGCCTCCGCCCGACCGGCCACTACATCGTTTCGGAGGCCAACGGTTATCGCTCCCGCGAGGCTGGTATTATCGCCAGTGGCAGCGGGAAGCTCGACGCCGGGACGGTTCTCGGCCGTGTCACGGCATCCAAGAAGTTGGTGCCGTTCGCGCCTGCGGCGTCCGATGGTTCGCAGAATGCCGTGGCCATCCTTTTCGAGGGATGCGACGCCACTTCCGCAGATGTGCGTCGCACCACGACAGCGAGGGATTCCGAAGTTCAAGCCGCTGTGCTCGTTTGGGCCGCCGGCGTCACCGACAGCCAAAAGACCGCCGCGCTTGCACAGCTCGCTGCGCTCGGCATCGCAGCCCGCTAAAGGAGGGGCACTTTCATGGCACTTGTTGCAGACATCTTTAATCAGAACGCCTGGGGCCTTATCGAGGTGCAGGAAGAAGTCGTCGATCGGGTCGACTTCAAGCCGCAGCTCCTGGGATCTCTCGGCCTCTTCTCGCCGATCTATTCCCGGTCCCGCACCATCGCGATCGTTGACACCAACGGCACGATGACGCTCATCCCGACCTCCGCTACCGGCGAGGCGCCGGCCGAACTCATCCCGAAGGGCGCCAAGGTCCGCATGATGCAGGCGGTTCGGCTTGCAAAGGGATCGACCATCTACGCGATCGAACTCGCCGGCATTGCTGCGCTTCCCATGGCTGAGCAGACGATCGAAGTCGCCGACGAGGTCACGAGCCGTACCGGGCAGATCACAGACGATCTGGAACTCACCTGGGAACATATGCGCTTCGGCGCTGTGCAGGGCAAGGTACTCGATGCTGATGGCAGCACCGTTCTTGTCGACTGGTACGATTTCTGGGGTATCGCCGAGCCGGCGGAGATTGACTTCGAGCTTGACGACGACACGAAGGACATTCGTAAGAAGTGCCGCGACGTGAAGCGCGCCATGCAGAAGGCCGGCAAGGGCATCTGGACTCCGTCCACGAGGGTCGGAGCGCTGGTCGGCGACACATTCTTCGACATGCTTGTCAATCACAAGCAGTACAAGGAAACGAAGGTCAACACCGAAAAGGCGAGCGAGCTCGAGAACATCGAAGGGTACTCGGTCGTCGTGTTCGAAGGCATCACCTTCATCAACTATCGCGGCACCGACGACGGCGGCACGATCGCGATCGGCACTGACAAGGCCCGGTTCTTCCCCATCGGTGCGCGCAATGCGTTTCAGGTAGGCTGGGCGCCGGCAAGCGAGTTCAAGCCGTATCTCAATAAGCGCGGTCAGGAGAAGGTCGGCATGTTGCTGTCCGATCCTTCTGGTCGCGACGAGTGGGATCGCGTCGAGATCTACAGCTACCCGCTGTTCATTGCCACCCGGCCTGAAATGCTGCTCCGCGCGAAAGCGGCGTAGTCCCTCCAAGTCAACCAAATGCTTTCAGGAGTACATCTGATGCGCCAGCTCGTGACGGAAGCCGGGTATTACAATGGGGAGTTCCTCAAGCCCGGGCAGCACTTCGAAGACGGTTCCGAAGATATCAACCTTGAAAAAATGACCAAGGATGAGCTTCTCGCCGAGGCCGAAAAGCGGAATGTGTCAAGCGTTTCCGCCAGCAATACGAAAGCCGAGATCATCGCGGCGCTCACGGTGAAGGCCTGACGATGCCGATAGCCGCACGATTTCACGAGCTTCGCAATCGCGTTGTTGAAACGGTCGACGACAAGTTCGCTGAACCCGTGCGGCTGTCCTTCATGAAAAACGGCGTGGCCGATCCCGATCGGCCACAGCTCACGATCGATGCGGTTTTGCGGACCGGCGCGGAAAAGCCGACAAGCATTGACGGCGGAAGTGCTCGATCGTGGATGACGAAGATCGAGGCGGGCGAAGCGGAACTCCGGATCGATCGAGCAAAGTACCCGGCCGAAACGCTCGGCCTTAAAAAGGGAACGTCCGTCCGTGCGTTGTCGCGGCCTGGCGAACCACTCTTCGAGGTTCTCTCGATTAACACGCGAGATCATACCCGCTTGATCGTCAGACTGGGGCAAAAGTAATGAGCATCGTTCGCGCCGCTGTCCGGATCTGCGCCGTGATGGCCCTTCGCGGTCATACACTGGTCGGTGACAATGTCTTCGACAGCCAGATCTTCGCCATGCAGTCGGAAGCTGATGGTTCTATCAGGATGCCCGAAGACGAGCCGTTTATCGCGGTCTACACGGATTCTTCCACGACGCGTGATGTCGGCACTCCGCTCCGGGCGATGGCAGTCAACGGCGCGACCGATATTATCTTCGAGGCTGGGATCGCATCGACGATGACGACCTCCGATCCCGATACAGACGAGAGCATGATCGTTGGTGTCGGCCTCCCGCCGACCGACGGTGCCATGGAATTTTATCTCGACATGGTCATGCGAGATATCGACGATGTGCTGACCGATCCAGACAACGTCTGGTCTCAGCTTTACCAAGGGTTCATTTCGGCCGTTGGCCTCGTCGAACGCCGCAGGGCAGGAAGCGATAGCGCAGGCCAGCGCGTCGCAGGGCAGCAGCTCAAGGTATCGGCCAGCTTGTTGCCCGACCCCATCAGGGGCGATGCGCTGCGCGCGACGTCAGTGATGGCGCGGTTCTTGGCGCAGGTCGAAACGATCAATGATGCGCGGCTTCGTGCGCAGGCAGACATGATCGCCGCTCGGCTGTCAGGCTCGGCTGAAGCTTGGAAGATCGTCCAGCGCCGGTACGGCCTGACCGGCGAAGAAAGCGAAGCCTTGGGAATTTCACCAACCGGCGACAACGAGATCTCGATCACCGGGGTCGAAGTTACGTCCGCAACCACGGTTCAAAGTCAATGATACCGACAAGGTTGCCGGATCAGATCGCTGATCTCTATATGCGTTTGGGCGAGATCGAGCGTCGCGCTCGCAATCGAAAGCGGACGGGCACCATTGCCCAAGTCGACCATGACACTGGTCGTTACCGCGTGAAGCTGTCCGGTGGCGACAGCAATCCGTTTCTCACCGGTTGGATCAAGCCCCGCCAGCTCGGCGCCGGCCTGGTGAAGATCGACGTGCTTTTGAAGGAAGGCGAGCAGGTTACCGTGCTTTCCGAAAGCGGAGACCTGACCGACGCGGAAATCGATCTGAGCACTTACTCGGATCAAAACCCTCGAAAAAACAGCAGCACGCCGCTGTTGATCACCATCGACGGTGCGCTCTTCGGGATGAGTTCGGACGGTATCGAACTGAAGGCCGGCAAGATTAAGATCTCGGGTGATGTCGATATCGGCGACGGCTACCTGCGGCACAACAATCGAAATATAGGCGACGACCACGAGCACACCAAGGTCGTGCGCGGCGGTGAAAATACCGGACCGCCCGCCGAATAGAGGTCACCATGACAGATTCGAGTGGCGTGAACGCCGATACCGGGCAACGGTTGACGGACTGGTCGCACGTCGAGCAGTCCATCGGCAAGATCCTGAAGACCCCGATCGGATCTCGCATCATGCGCCGCGACTTCGGCTCCGATCTTCCGGATCTCGTCGATCTGAAGATGACCAGGCGAAACATCCTCGCTGTCTATCAGGCCACCGCGACGGCGATTGCACGTTGGGAACCACGGTTTCGCATGCGGCGAGGGCAGGTTCTCTCAGTTGCCACCACCGGCAAGATCGAGTTGGCGATCATCGGAACCTATTACCCGCGCGGCCACCTCGGCGACTATTCCGTCGCGGAGGACCGGACAACGCGTATCGCATTCACGCTTTAGGGCAGGGCGTTTCACATGATTGATCTGACGACACTGCCGGCTCCCCGCGTGATCGAGGAGCTGGACTACGAGGCGATCGTTTCGCGCCAGAACGCCGATTTCAAAGCTCGTTGGGCGGCGGTACGCGCTGCCAATCCTACGCTGAACCTTCCGACCTACGACGTCCTGATGCTCGAGACCGATCCACCGGTGATCATCAACCAGGCGGAGAGCTATCGGGAAACCCTCTTTCGCCAGCGCGTCAACGAGGCGATTCAAGCCTACATGCTCCCCTTCTCGGAGGGCAGCGATCTGCAGATGCTTGCGGCCTTCTATGATGTCAGCAAGCTGGCCGGCGAGACCGACGAACGCCTGCGCGCCCGTGTGATCCTCGCCATCCAAGGCCGATCCACCGGCGGCACGGCCGCCCGTTACAAATCCGTTGCGATGACAGCCGACGTCACGGTGGCCGATGCGGTCGTCTACACGGTCGGACGCAGCCCGATCGTCCATGTCGCGATCTTCTCGACCGATCCGGACGGCGTTGCCAGCACGCAGTTGCTTGCCACCGTCAATGCGGCGTTGCAGGCACCCGACGTGCGGATGGTCAACGACACGATCGTTGTCGCGTCGGCTGTTCGAACCGTTGTCGATGTCGTCGCGGATGTCTGGTTGCTGCCTGATGCCGACGACGCAACGCTCACTCGTGCCGAGGCTTCACTGCGCTCGGCCTGGGCCGCGACCAGCTCTCTCGGCCGCGACTTCGTTCCGTCCTGGTGGGGCGCGAAGCTGATGATCGAAGGCGTCCAGCGCATCGAGCCCGTGACGCCAATCGGCGCGATTGTCGTGCCTGCGGCGGAGGCGATCTCGATCGGGTCCATAACGCTCAACTTGAAAGGTCGGGATTTCTGATGGATTCGCTGCTGCCTTCCACGAGCTCTGGAGTTTTGGAGAAGGCGCTCGAAGCCTCCCTTAATCCGCGATGGGATACTTTCGGCAGCGCGGTCGAAGCCATCCGCGCCGCCAAGCTGGTGTCGCCGCCACCGTCGTTCTTGCCATACCTGGTCTACGAGTACGGCTTAGGTGAGCTGACGCCGTATGTGCCAAATCTCTATAATCTGGTGGTCGATCGGCAGGGCGTGGAATGGCAGCGTGTCCGGGGCACCCCGCAGGCTGTTTCGAGGGGCTTGAGCTGGCTGAGCTATTCCGCCACGCTCGAGGAGGCTTGGCCCGCGCGGGCTTACTGGAACTCCTTCCAACTCCGTTTCCCGGCATTGCCTGCCGTCGATCATCCCGACCTTGAGCGGATCGAAGGCATCACCTCGCTATCGGTTGCGGAGCGCTCACAGCTCCGTCGCGGCGTGTTTCAGTATGATGCCGGACCTCTGACGGGGGACGGCTCGCGGCTCGACGACAGTCTCCTCGAGCGCGAAAGCGGCATCGCCGTAACGCAGCGTGGAACGCTATGGTCGTTCGGCCGCACCACCGAGATCGATCACGTTCTGACCGAGGTCGAAGGTACGGCGATCGGTAACTGGATCGAAGTGCCGGATGATGCCGGTCTCAAGTGGGCTAATATGAAGTATCCGTGGCCGACCGCGACGTTTCCGTGGGGTGCCAATGCTGTGACCCAGCGCCGAGTCCTGATGGCGGCGTGGTTCGCGACCCGCACACTTTACGCCACGCTGCGCAGCGCCAACGGGGCGATTATCGGTCACCGACGCTGCCGCGCCGTGCACCCCGTCATCCAGCAATTCGGTGGCAGCTACAGCGTTGCCGGCACGCCATATCAGTCAATCACGGGCGGCACCCGCGTCTACATCGAGGCAATGACCGATTTCCAGAATGCGGACGCGATCACCGCCGCCTCGGTCGAGCTGACCGTCGGCGCGGAGCGCGCTGCGGGCGTCAAGTCCGGAAAGCTCTGGCTTTCGCCTGGTCAGCTTGTCGGTGGGCACGCTGTGGCCGTCACGCCTGTTTCCATACCGCTGCGCGCCACGGTTCGCGAGCAGCTCAAGTTTCTCATGAGGTTCTAATGGCCAACGAACATAAGAGCGGTTTGCTTTACGCCCTCGATCGCGCCACCGGAAAGCAGGCGCAACAATCGGTCGTCTTCTACGGCGAGCGTCCATTTATTCAGGCCGCCGAGTTGATCGAGCTGCAGACGATCATGCGGGAGCGCGCCGCTCGCGGCATGAAGCTGGTTGCCAACGATGGCAACCGGGTATCGCGTGCCGACGCGGTCGTCGATATCGAAGCCGGCACGGTCACCCTGACCGATGGCGAAATCTTTGTCGCCGGCGACGTGTTCCCGGTGACGGGCGCCGTGTTGCTGAATGTCCCGATGGCCGGACGCACCGAGATCGGTGTCCGCCTCACCACGGCATGGCTCACCAGCGAGGATGATCCGATCCTGCTGGGGCAGGTTCCCGGCCTGGCTGAAGGTGAGCCCGGCGCGGCTCGAGAAGTCGCATCTATCGCCTGGGCGCATATCGATGACGCTGGCGAAGGTGAATACTTTACGGTCTATACCCTGCAGGACGGCACGATTCTCGATCAGACCGGCCCGTCTATCCTCGAGCCGGCCATGCAGGCGCTGGCCGCCTATGACCGCCCGAACGGCAATTACATCGTATCGGGTTGCCGTGTGACCGCGCTCGGCGCTGACGCCGGCGCCCAGCAATTCTCGATCGAGCAGGGCGAGGCGAATATCAACGGCTACAAGCGCACCCGCTTGGCCGCTCTTCGTCACGCCGAACCTGAGCAGTGGGATGAGCTGGCGATCCCCGGCGAGACGCACATCTATACCGGTGGCGCGTCCTTTACATTTTCCGTCGACCAGGCGCCGATCGCCGACATCAACTCGATCCTGCTCACTAAGGAACGCACCTACACGCTGACGCGCGGTGCGATCGCCAACGGCGCCGATCAGCTTCCCGACACCAGCATCCTGTCGGTGTCGCTCGTGAAGAAGGGGTCCACCACCTACAATTCACCTGCGGATTACAGCCTGATCGGCCGCACGATCGATTGGTCGGCTGCTGGCTCCGAGCCGGCTGCAGGCGAAACGTATCAGGTCACCTATCGCTATCGCGCCAGCGTGTCGGCGGACGCGTCCACGGCGACCACGATCACGGTGTCCGGCGGTGTCGCTGGCGGCGAGATCATTGTCGCCTATACGCAGAAGCTTCCGCGCGTCGATCGGCTTTGCCTTCTGCAGGACGGTTCTCCTCTTTATATTAAGGGCCTTCCCGCTCGACAGAACCCGATGCCACCAGGCGCGCCCTCCGATGCGTTGAAGCTGTGTCAGATCGCCTATGACTGGATGTCCACGCCGGTGATCACCTCCGATGGCATCAATGACGGCGTGCGCTTTGTCTCGGCCGCCGAGCAGGCTCGCTTCAACAATATGCTTCTCGACCTCGGCCGTCTCGTGCAGCTTGAGCGCCTGAAGAGCGGGATTGACGCCCGTGAGCCGGTTGCCAAGAAGAACATGTTCGTCGACCCGTTTGCCGACGACAGCTATCGCGATGGCGGCACCTCGCAGAGCGGGGCGATTTCTGACGGCATGCTCATGCTTGCCATCGAACCGACGTTCTACCGGGCGGTTATCGATCATGCCATCACCCTCGACTATGTCGAGGATGTGATCATTTCGCAGGAGCTGAAAACCCTGTGCGAGCTGATCAACCCATACCAGAACTTCACCCTGCTGCCTGGTGCGCTGAAGCTTACACCGGCCGTCGACTTCTGGACGGAGAGCCGTCAGGAGTGGCTTTCGGCGCAGACAGTGCAGTTCAATCTCGGAACGCGATCCGACGGCGGCCCGCTGCAGACGACGTCGACGACAACGCAGCTCGTTGACCAGCGTATCGAGCAGCTCGAATTCCTCCGTCAGATCCCGGTCGCCTTCGAGATCTCCGGTTTTGGTCCTGGCGAGATCCTGAAGACGCTTACGTTCGACGATATCGACGTGAAGCCGGCTGGTGTGCAGGCGGCGAACGGCGAGGGCAAGATCACCGGCACCTTCATGATACCGGCCAACGTCACCGCCGGCAGCAAGGTCATGGCGGCGGAAGGCATGGGCGGCATTCAGGCCACCACACTCTTTACGGGGCAGGGGACCATCGAGATCGATGTGATGCGTCGTGTGACCACGGTCAATAACTGGACACGCGCACAGGTCACAAGGTCGATTTCGAGCTGGAACAGCGGCAACAATTCTAACGGTGGCAATGGCGGTGCTGCGTCGAGCGACCCGCAGGCGCAGCTCTTTGCGGTCTCGGAGCCTCGCCAGATTCTTGGCGTCGACTTTCATCTCTGCAAGGTTGGCGATCAGGCAAAGCATCTGCTCGTCGACCAGGTCTCGATCGACAATGGCTATCCAACTGCCGACATAGCAGCCGAGGCGGTCGTTTCCATGGTCGGGGCCGTCGTGGGCTGGAAATCGGCGCGGTACAATCTGCCGCTAACTACGCTCGCGGACCGCAGCCACGCCTTCGTCATCAAGACCGACGACAACCTGCATTCGGTGTCCGTCGCCAAGCTCGGCGGCTTCGATGCGGAGCTGCAGAAGTATGTCACCGTTCACCCTTATGTGACGGGGCCACGCTTCTCGTCCGTCAACGCGCAAACGTGGACGGCGCATCAGGATGAAGCTCTGTCTTTCCGCGTGGTCGCCGCGAAATATCCGGTGACGACCAAGACCGTGGATCTCGGGACCTTCGATCTCGTTAACTGCTCGGACCTTCAGGTGCGTGCCGCTGTCGAATTGCCTTCGGCCGGCTGCAGCGTGATCTTCGAGGTCGAGCGGACAAACGGCACTGTCTACAAGCTGCTGCCGTTCCAGGTCCTGAGCCTCACGGAGTTCATCACCGAGACAGTTCATCTCAGGGCAGTGCTGAAAGGCACGGAGAAGCTTTCGCCGATCCTCTATGCGCCGATCGAGATGATCGCCGGCAGGATCGCCACCGAGCTGACCTACGTCACGCGTGCCTTCACGCTCGGCGAGGCCGTCCGCGTCGCCAATTACTTCAAGGCCTACCTACCAGGCGGAGCCACGATCGCAATGAGCTACTCGGTCGATGGCGGCGCGTTCGTCAACGTGCCGGTGAGCCAGATCGAGGCGCTTGCCTATCCGCTTTGGAGCGAGCGGAAGCACGAAAAGACCGGACTGACGGGCAGCAACATTCGGCTGAGGCTGGTCGGCACCGGTGGCCCTGACGCTCGCATCATCATCGGCGACTTCGGCGCCGGCATTCTCTAAGGGGCATCATAGATGACGACCACTGAACACTATGGCCTTCAGCGGCCGGACCCCAACAACGACGTCGACGAAGAGTTCTTCCGCCTTCAGCAGACACTCGACCAGCTCGACGGCATCATCTTCGCGCTGAAGCAGCTGGTCGATCAGAAGGCGGCGATGCAGCACGGCCATACTCAAGCCGACATCGCCGGCCTGGTCGACGCGCTCGCCAGCAAGATGAACGCCAGCACGATCTTCAGCCTTGACGATCTCGGCGACGTCGACGGCGCCAGCGCTGCTGCCGTCAACTATCTCCTGGTAAAAGGTGCCGATGGGCAGTGGCGTCCGTCTTCGGCCGCCGCCGCGATCGGTAACCATCAACACTCCCAGGACGATATCGTCGGACTGGGAACGGCGCTGACGGCATTGAGCAATGCCATTGCGCAGAAGGCAGCGGCCTCGAACGTCTACACGAAGCAGCAGGTCGATGACGCGATCGCGGCTGCGTCGTCGCTGCCCCTCGGGACGATCATTGACGTCTATGGTAACGGCGCTACGGCTGCGCCTGGTTATCTGAAGGTCGTTCCGGGGCTTGAAATCACGAATGCTTACCCCGAGTTCCGGGCCTGGGCGTTGGCGAACGGGTGGGCTGTTAACGGATCTGGCAACCCTGTCTTTCCGTCGACAGATGACGCCTTGTTCAAGCGTCAGTGGCGGTCGTCGCAGACTTTGCGTGATGCTGGTCGTGCATTCGGCACGGTGCAGGCAGACGCCATGCAGCGCATTCAGGGCCGCTTGTCGGGGCGCAACGATTATCCGACCGGGCCGACCGGGCCATTCGGGATAACGGGAGATGTGGCGGGCAACAGACAAGATGGTTCCGGCAATACGCACGCTATAACCTTCGACAGCGCGCTGGTCACCCGGACAGCTGCGGAAACTCGTGTCGCAAACATCACCGTAACTTGGTTCATTAAGGCCTACAACGCGTCGATCGATGCGGCACAAGTCGCGGCTGCGCAAGTGCTGGCCGATCTAGCAGACGCAAGAGCGCGACTTGCTACGGCAGAGGCAAAGCTGACCTGGGAGAAGGTTGCCGTAGTCGACTTCACAGCACAGACGCAGCTAATCCAGACGGACCTTGGGGCGTACCGTGAACTAAGGATCATTTTGGAGCTAGAGCCCGGTGCGAGTGCAGCCGCTAATATGCAGGTCTCAGCGAACAATGGGTCCTCATGGCTAGCCGGCGCCACAGACTACACCACGATTGGCGTCTACTCTCAGAATATAGATGCGTCCCAAGCCTCCTTCAGGGTCACAGGCAACAACTTTGCTTTCTTTGCTGGAAATCAAGGGGCGGCAGGTAGGCCTATGATTACGAGCATGACCTTTGGTCAGTTCAACAAAGCTAAGGAAATGCAGGGGACCGGTACGGCTTCTTGGCTGTCGGGTAGCCAGTATCTAACATCCGCCGTTTCCATGAACTACGCGCCGTCCACGGCCTTGAACGCACTTAAACTCGCGTTCTCGGTAGCGTCTAGCGGTCGCCTTATAATCGAAGGGATCAAGGGCTAATGGGCAAGATCACGATAAATGGCATCGAGCGCGATGAGACCGCAGACGAAGAGGCGGAGCGCCTTGCTTTGTTCGCCAGCTTCGAACCTCCAAGCCCGTACAGGCCGCTCTTCCCTGTCGATTTCAAGCTCGGGATACTCACGCTGAATGTGACGCCCGACATGGTCGATGCGGCAATCAATCAGCTAGACGAACCCGATCGAACCCGCGCATCGATCTATTGGACCTCGGCAAACATGTTTTATCGTGACGATGTTTGGCTGGCCTTGATTGCTGCCTCATTCGGCAAGACGGACGAAGACATCGACGGGGCTTGGACTTACGCGATGTCGCTAACACCCGGCACTGTCACCGGCAGCTAACGTTTAATCGAGGGCCGGTGCCTTCGACCTACCGCCATCCTAAACAGAATTTCCAGCTCTCACAAAGGAGACCATACAGTGGCCGACCTATCCTATTTCCATGGCGTGAATCTCGCGGAAAGTACCGAAAACCCGTCGCTGTTGCGCGTCAGTAATTTCGGTGTGACGTTCGTCAACGGCTACGCGCCCGACGCTGATGCTGCCGCGTTCCCGTTGAACGTTCCGACCCGCGTCTCCTCGCTGGCGGCGGCAGCACTCCTCGGCGCGGCCGGTTCGCTCCTCGAGGACGTCACCACCGTCATCGGCGAAGGCGGGTCGATCGTCATCGTGAACCGCGTCGAGCACAGCGACACGCCGAGCGTTCTGACGGCCAACCTGATCGGTGATCCCGTCGCCCGTACCGGCCTCTATGCCGCGCTGCGTGCGAAGTCGCTCTTGGGAATCCAGCCGCGCGTGCTCATCACGGCCGGCGAGACCGGCACCTGGGTAGAAGGCGGCCTTACCTCGGTTGCCTTGTCCGCCGGCGGCGATGGCCTGACCGAGGCGCCGGGCGTCACGTTCACGGGCGGCGGCTCTGCCAGTGGCAAGACCCTGCCGACCGCTGTTGCCGTGCTCGGTACGGGCGACAAAGCCGACCAGGTGGTGTCTGTGAAGATCACGTCGCCGGGCAAGAACATGACGCAGGCGCCGGCCGTCGGGTTCACCGGTGGCGGGTCCGACGCCGGCAAGGTGCTTCCGGTCGCAACCGCCAACATCGGCGACATGTCGAACGCCTTCGTGTCGGCGCTGAACGTCATCACGCCGCAGATCCGCGCTCGCGGCTATATCGTCGGGCCGAACACGACCGACGCCGACGCAGTCCGCTTCCGCAACACCATCAATGGCGGGCGCATTCTCGTCATCGACCCGCAGGTGCTCAAGAACGTCGACGGAGTTCCGGTCACCAAGTCGGTGGCGCCTGTCTTCGCCGGCGTCCGTGCCCGTGTCGTCGCCTCGAGCGAGGGCGTCTCCGGTTCGGTGTCGAACAAGATCATCCGGACAATCGACGGCGTGGCCCGCACCGTCCAGTACCCGGCCGACAGCAACTACCTGAACGAAAATCAGGTGGCGACGATCATCAACGAGCGCGGCGGCTTCCGCACGTGGGGCAGTCGCTTGGCGACCGACGATCAGCTCTGGCAGTTCGACAGCGTCCGCGCCACGGCCGACATGATCAACGAGGCGCTCGAGGACCTCTATTTCGTCTACGTCGACCGCAAGCTGACCAAGGGCAATCTCAAGATGATGATCGAGGACGGCAATGCTGCCCTCCGCGTCTTCAAGAACAACGACGATATCCTCGGCGGTCGCGTTTGGCTTTCGAACCTCAACACGCCCACGCTCAACGCCAACGGCAAGGTCTTCCTCGACGTCGAATTCGAGCCCGTCGGCCTCATGGAACAGATCAACATCACCACGCACCGCAACATTCTCTACTACCAGCTCCTGCTGGATGAGGTGCGCGGCGCTATCGAAAACGGTCCGCTGACGCTGGCGGCATAAGGAGGTAGCAGACCATGACTGAAAGCAACAAACCGCGCCTCATCCTGCGCGACTGCATGCTGTGGGCCGATCGCGAAAGCAAGCTCGGCCAGATCGGCGAGATTTCACCGCCGGTCCCACAGAAGAAGCTCGAGGAGTGGCGCGGCGCCGGCATGATCAAGCCGCGCGAGATCTCGCTGGGCTACGAGAAGCTCGGCTTCAGCTTCAAGATGCCGGGTCTCGACCCCCAGATCATGAAGCTTTTCGGCCTGAAGCCGGGGTCGGAAAACTCCTTCATGATCACTGGGGCGCTTGTCGACGAGGACGGCACGACGCATTCGGCCGTCATGACCATTCGGGGAACCATCAACCAGGTCGACCCCGGCTCGTGGAAGCCGGGCGAAATGGCTGAAAACGATCAGACGGTGTCGGTCAACTACTACAAGCTGGAGATCGACGGCAACGAGCTGCTGGAAATGGATGACTTCGACATCAAGATCGGCGGGGTCAGCCAGTACCAGGACATCCGCAACGCTCTTCTCCTTTAACCGCATCAATATCTCAGGAGGCCTTCGTGGTCGAACATACGTTGAAATCCCCCGTGGATCACGGGGGCCAAACCTACACCCATCTGGTTTTCCGCGAACCGGAAACCGGTGACATGATGGCGGCTGAAGGCTTCAAGGGGCAGTTGTCACAGACCGTTGCGATCCTCGCGATGGTCTCCGACGTGCCCTTGCCGGCGTTCAAGAAGATCAAGGCTCGGGATCTCAAGGTGATCCTGGCGAAAACCGAATCGCTCTTGGGAAACGAGGAGGAGGCCACGACTGGCGCCTGATCGCCTGCTTCGTGGCCCATTTTACATCGACATCACTCGAGGTGATCGAGCGATGGCCCCCTCACAAGACGATGTCCTATTTCGAGAGCGCGACAATCTTGCATCGCGCTCTCGCTCCACAATGAAATGACAGGTGAGCGGCATGGCTGTGCAGGAATCGAAACTCCGGGTCAGTCTGATCGACGACGTGACCCGCAAGGCGCGCGGGATTGGCGGTGCGCTTGGCCAGATGCAACGCAGTGCTGCTGGTTCTTCAATCGGAGGCTTGGTCGGGAAGTTAGCAGCATTTGGTGGCGCTTACCTTTCGGTCAATGCCGCTATCGAGGACGGTTTCAAGCCGGCCGCGAATATGCAGGCCGCGATGACAGAGATCGGCATCAAGGCGGACCTGTCGCAGACCCAGCTCGGGCAATTGAGTGATCGCCTGCGCAGGCTCGCGCCGACGGTAAACCAGACGACAGAAGCGCTCACGGGTGGCGTCGACACCATGCTGACCATGGGTCTCGCCGCAAATGACGCTACCGACGCGATACCGGCTGTGGGTAAGGCGGCCACTGCGACTGGGGCGGCGATCGAGGATCTTTCTTCGGCGTCCGTCTCGGCAATTCAGAACCTGAAGGTCGCGCCAAATCTTATCTCCCAAATGCTGGATGGCATGGCTGCTGCTGGTAACGCTGGCGCCTTCGAGTTGAAGGACATGGCGCAGTATTTCCCGCAGCTCACTGCGTCCGCCCAGACCTTGGGCATGCAGGGCGTTCCCGCCATCAACGACATGGCCGCCGCGCTGCAGATCGCGCGTCGTGGCGCAGGCGACGCCTCGACCGCCGCCAACAATCTCAGCGACTTCATGGGTAAGATCATGACGCCGCAAACGATCAAGAACTTCAAGAAGTTCGGCGTCGACGTTACCAAGGAACTACAGAAAGCGCACAAGAAGGGCGTCTCGCCGATCGAGCACTTCATCAAGCTGCTCGACGAGAAGACGAAAGGTGGTCAGGGTGATCTCCTGACCCAGATCTTCGGCGACAAGCAGACCCTCGATTTCATCCGCCCGATGATCGCCGGCTTCGACGACTACATCAAGATCCGCAACCAGGCGGACAAGGCGAACGGCACGGTCGCCGACGCCTACAATCGCCGCATGCAGGACGCAAACCAGAAGATCAAGTCGCTGCAGATCTCGCTGCAGAACCTCGGCACGTCGTTCGGTGCGAACTTCCTCGAGCCGGTTGGTCGCGGCGCCGAATATCTCGCCGGGATCTTTAATACGCTCGACGAGCGCTCGACCTTGTTCGACCGCATCGGCGTCGGTGCGCAGGGCTTCCTCAATGGTCTCGGCCTCAAGAGCGGTGACATGAAGTCGGTTATGTCCGAGGTGGAGCGCTTCTTCTTTGGTGTGAAGGACGCCAGTCAAGCCGCTGATGAATATGGCAGGATCTTCTATCGCTTCCAGCAGTGGGGTGCCAGCGTCCGGTCGTTTTACAACGACGTCAAGGATAATCCGATCGTCGAGTTTTTCGCACAGATGTCGGGATATGGCTTCCAGCTTGTGCTGTGGTCGGCCGGCTTCGGCATGTTGGCCGGCGGCATCATGAAGCTCGCTCGTGCCATCGCGTTCCTGACCGGCATCACCACGGCGATCGGCATCATCAAGTCGCTTGGCAAGATCGGTGGAATCGTCGGCGAATTTTCCGGTATGCCCGGCTTCGAGGGTGGCGGCGGTGGGAAGACGGGAGGCTCCGGAAAGGCGCCTCCCGTCGTACCATGGCTTTCGCGTATGGGTACATGGATGAAGGGCTTCGGAAGCATGAGTGCTTTCGGCGCCATCCCCCAGGTCCTCGGCGACACGCCCGGTGACACCTTCAAGGAACAGGTCGAGAACCAGCGAAAGTTTCGCGAGGGCATCATCAAGATGCTCGGCATCGACGATCCCCTGAAAACGCCGGACAAGAATGCTGGCCTCAACGCGTCGGTCGGCAGCTTCTTCGCGTCCGAGGCAGCAGCTCGAGCGAGGCAAGGTGGTTTCGGCGGCTCAACAGACACGCTGCCGGGAAAGCAAGCGGACGACGTAGTAATCAGCGCCAGCAGCATCGCCCAGATCACCCGCCCGACCGGCGTGCAGGACGTTAAGGTGACCAACAAGGAACGCCCGAACGTGACGATCCATGCGCCAATAAGCATCACTGGCGTGGCTGATCCGGCCGCTGCGGCTGATGCTGCTGTCTCCAAGCTGGGGGCGATGGCGAAGGATACCGTCGAAGGTTCTTACGGCGACACGGGCTGGTGACATCATGACAATGCAAGTATCGATGATGCTGGGCGCCTTCGCTTTCGAAGCGCTCGGCTTTGGCTATGAGGGCGTCGCTCGACGCCTTCAGACGCCGTGGGCTGAGATCCAGGTGGCGCAAACCCTGAACCAGCAACAGTGGACGGGTCCGACCTCCGAGGAAATCACCATTCGCGGTGTGCTGTTCCCGGTCGAGCTCGGCGGGCAGACGCAACTGGATGGCATTCGCGCTGCGGCACTGGCCGGCGTCGCCATGATGCTGGTGAGTGGAGATGCCGCCGAGGGGCTCATCCATGGGATCTACACGATCCAGTCAGTCGACGAGGATCGCAGCTTCCACACCATCTTCGGCATGCCGCAACGCAACGCCTACTCGATCGTCCTGAAGCGATACGGTGATGACAGCAGTATTCCGTTGCTTTCCCCCGTTTCGCTTCTTCAGCCGATCATAGATCTGTTCGGATAAGGAGGCCTCATGTCCACCAGTTACACCACGCGGCAAGGCGAGACGGTCGATATCGCCTGCTGGCGGTATTATGGCCGCACGTCGGGCACCGTGGAAGCGGTGCTGTCAGCCAACCCGGGCTTGAGCATGAAAGGCCCGGTGCTCCCGATCGGCACCATCATTCTGATGCCGGACGCCCCTGCCAAGACGCAGGCGGCGCCACTTGTATCTCTGTGGGATTGACATGTATCCGATCGTAGAAATCACCATCGACGGCGCGCCAGTAGCCGGCGGGTTCTATGAGCGCCTTATCTCCGTCACTGTTACCGACAAACAGGGCATTTCCGCCGACACGGTCTCGCTCGAGCTCAACGACGGGCCGCCGAATTTCCTCGCCATTCCTCGAAAGGGCGCGATGATCGAGGTCAAGCTCGGATACGGAACGCCACGCTCGGTCGGGCGGTTCACCGTCGACAAGGTCACGCCCAAGTGCCTGCCGTACTCGATGTCGATATCGGGAAAGGGTGCGGATTTTCGCTCTGGCAAGCTGAAGGAGCCAAAGGAGCGACACTGGGATGATGCAACGTTGGGCGACATCATCAGCCAGGTTGCCGGCGAGAATGATTTGATCGCATCGATCGATGGAGGCCTCGGCAGCTATCAGTATCCGTGGCTTGGGCAGCAAAGCGAAAGTGATCTTTCCTTCCTGCGCCGGCTGGAGAAGCGCCACAATGGGCTGATGACGATCAAGGATGGCCGACTGGTGTTTGCCAAGCGCGGCGCAGCGCTGTCTGCCAGCGGGCTGTTCGTTGGGACCGTTGTCGTCACGCCAGACATGATCGTGCAGGGGTCGTGTTCCTTCGAGGCCAACGATCGCACGAAGTATTCGAAGGTCGTCGCCTATTATCAGGACCGCGACCAGGCGAAGCGGATGGAGATCGAGGCGGACTCAGACGCCGATGGCGACAGCATCTATCGTATCCCCGATGCGTATGGCAGTCCTGCGGAAGCGGACAAGGCCGCTCGAGCGAAAGCGAAAGAGTTGAAGCGGGGCGAGGGTGCCAGCTCGGTCACCGTGATTGGCGACCCGACGATCGTCTCTGGTGCGGCTCTGCTGTTTCAGGATGTCCGGCCCGGGTTGGACGGCGTGCCATTCATCATCGATACCGTTACCCACACCCACACGAAGTCGGGCTATACGTCGGCTATCAGCAACAAGCTGTATGACGGCAAGTCTGGAACCGACGGCGATGACGACGGGAAGGGCGGGGGCAATGGTTCGAAGTCTGACGGCAAAGTGGCGCCGAATAGCGCGGAGGGTACGCCGGCGACACCGGATCAATGGACGGTTATCCGCCGTAACGGGCGCACCGACGAGAACTAGTCGCCGAACTCGTCGTAGCAGCTAAGCTCCGCCTGGTTCGCGAATTCCCTGATCGCGTTCTGCTTGGCTTCTTCCGTCGAAAAACGCGGGCTGCGATAGGCGCGCTTGATGAGGTCGCGCAGGGTCGCCCTTTGGTCGCCTGCCTTGTCGGCGAGTGCCATCAGGTCAGACATTCTAGTCCCTTCCTGGCGGGCGCGCATCGTCAGCTCCCCAGACTCTCCCATCGATACGCAAAGATCGTTGGCGGTTGTTTCCGCCGACGCGGCGCCTGGTAGCAGCGCAGCGAAAACCGCGCAGGCTGTCAGCCTCATCCCGAGAAAGATGCCCCGCCGATCGCGGCGGGGCGCTGAGTTCGAATTTGCCGAATTCATTGATGGAAAGACTTCTCCACTTGCGTGGTGGCGAGGGTCTTTCCCTTGGCGTCGAGCGCCTTCACCGTGAACCGGTAATTATGTGTTGCTGGTGCCGGCGGGCACGGGCCGTTGTAGCGGAACGCGCCATAGGGAATGGCGTTCTTGCCCGTGTAGGCGACCTTGCCGCCGCCATGCGGATAGCTGGTGGCGTCGCGATCCTGCATGCGAAAGTCGAGTTTCGCGGTTCCAGCAGGCACGCCGCTCACCGAAAACGGTGGCGACCGCGTATCGAAGCACTTTTTTGTAGGGCCCCAATCAAATGATGCGGACATGTCCGCGAGTGCTGGTGTGGTGACAGTCACAGCCAGCAAGCAAGCCAATGCAAAACGCATGTTTCCTCCGAGAATCATAAACATAATCATCCTAGAGTTGTTTTTTCTGGATGCAAGTAAGTCTTAGGACTCCACTTGACCTCACAACCCGGGCTTATGCGCGCGGGCCGAACCCTTCCCCTGACATTGCTGGAGAAAGCCATGAACCGTGCGCAATTTTTTGCGAGCGTCCGCGCCTCGCTATTCGGTGGGACGTTGTCACAGTCCCAGGTCATTGGCGTTACCGCTATGCTCGACGAGTTCGATCGTCAGCGTACGCCTGTCGACCAGCAGGCCTATATGCTGGCAACCGCCTTCCACGAGACGGCGACGCACATGCAGCCGGTCATCGAGACCAGGCAGCCGAGCGAAGCAACAAACCCGTCGGTTGACACCGCAATCGCCCGCCTTGAGAGTTCCTGGGCGCGGGGACGCCTCCCATGGGTCAAGACGCCATATTGGCGGAAGGATGCACAGGGGCGCAGCTATCTCGGCCGGGGACTGCCGCAGCTGACCCATCGCGTCAACTACGACAAGATCGGCCGGGTTATCGGCGTCGACCTCGTCAGCAATCCCGACGCCGCCCTGCGGACGGACATCGCCGTCAAGATCATGATCGCCGGCATGACGTTGGGCATCTTCACGGGCAAGAAGATGAGCGACTTTCTCGACGGCGTCGACGAGGCCGACGCCGAGGACTATCGCGAGTATCGAAACGCTCGCGTCGTCGTGAACGGTACCGACAAGGCCGACGTGATCGCGGGCTATGCGATCAAGTTCGAACGCGCGCTTCGGGTGGCGGCTTAATGGGCGCGATATCGAAAAAGCTGCGCTCGCTGGAAGGCGGGCGCCTCATGTTCTGGTGTCCGGCCTGCGACGGCGCTCACGTCATTCCCGTGGGCGACGGACCGCCGCCCCGGTGGGAATACAACGGCAACCCGGACGCCCCGACCTTCTCGCCCTCGATACACGTCCAAGGTTCCATGCGCAGCGGACCGATCAACTGCCATTCGTTCGTGAGGGACGGCCGAATTGAATTCCTCGGCGACTGCCACCACGCACTTGCCGGGCAGACTGTCGACCTGCCTGACTTCGAAAGGGGCAATGATGACGAGAGCGCTTAGGGCGAAGTCGCCGAGCAAGCCGACTGGAGCCAAGAAGACTGGTGAGCCCGGATGGAAGTGGCGGCGGCTGATCATCTTCCCGGTCGTTGCCTGGGCGTGTTGGCAGCTCATGACGCTGATCGATGCTCAGGACACCCGCGTTAACGAGACGATCGCCTACATCTGGGGTGTGATGATCATGGTTCTGATCCTGGGCTACACCGGGTTTGCGACCGTGCAGGACATCATGGCGATCTGGCGCACCGGAACCGGGCTTCCTTACGCCACGCCGCCAATCGCTGTTGATGGCGATCCGGTCAATCAGCCCTGTCCCGATCCATACCGGCCGCCGGCGCGGCCATTCAATCCTCAAGACGAGAGCAGGCCATGATCGCTGCTATTCTCACACTCCTATATCGCGCCATCGGCTTCGGCGGCATCGCCTTCGTTGGTCTCTACATCCACGATTGGGGTGTCCCCGGCGCAAGCCGTATTGCGATCCCTCAGTCAGTCCCTTTCATAGGCGGCTTCGGCCTGGTCGACATTCCGTTGGTCGGAGATCTGACAACCGGGAGAGCCCACACCTTCGCCGCTGACCAGGTGAGGATCGCGACTGCGACGCAGGCGGCAATCTACAACGCGCGGATCGAGAAAATGGTCTCCGGGGCGGAGTTCGCCGCCGAGAAGGCGAGAGCCGATCGCGAGCGCGCGCTGCGGCGAATGGCCGATGACGCGGCATACGAGGCGGAACAACGAGCACTCCAAGCGAAACGAGGCGAGCAGGCAAGGGCCGCCGAGGTGGAGCGCCTCAAGTCCGACGCCGAACAGGATACCGGGCTGTCGCGCCCTAACCAGAGAGATCGAGAATGGCAATCAAAGCACTAGCCCTTATCCCGCTCGGCCTGATGTTGTGCGGAGCGGCATGCCAGACAAATTGGGAAGAGGATGCGGCGCAGGCTCGGCTTACCATCGCCGCCACGACCAAGGGGCAAGCCGCTGCGGCTCCACCGCGTCTGGTTCCACCTGGTGCCTGCGTCGACCACATGGAACGGGTTCGGCAGCGCGACGAGCCTTGGGTCATTTTCGGCTTCCGCTGGGAAGTCGCTGCCGACAATCGGGATAAGCAGGCGGATGACTGCCGCGCTTATTTCGAGGAGCTAAATCGAAAAGCCGCGCAGATCGCACAGGAGAGGGGCACATGACGGCCCAGCCCTATGTCGGACCCGGCATCTGGATCCGCATCCAGCATCGTTTTGGACCACGGATGATGGAGTGGTTTCTCGCCGGGCACACTGTCCTGTGGGGTGCCGTCCTTCTCTGGTCCGATGATCTTTTCTCGCAGCCTGCCTGGGGTGGCTTTCGCCAGTTGTTCGGAGATGCCAGTCCATTGGGATGGGTGATGGTATTGCTTGGGCTACTGCGGGTCGGCGGTCTGATCGTCAACGGCGCAAGAAAATACGTGACCCCTGCTGTTCGACAGTTCTCGGCAGGGGTCGGCTTCTTTATCTGGTCGGGCATTACATACGGATACGCATCTTCTGGCGTCGTCTCGACGTGGCTCGCAATCTATCCACTGTTCGCCTTGGGCGAGCTTGTGAACATCAACAGGGCCGCGCACGACCAGGGGGAAGCAAGGAATGGAAAATCTCGATAAGCTGCCCCTGCCGCTGCTGGTCGCGATGGGTGTGGGCATGGCGGTTATTTGGAGCGTGCGTCACATGGGCCTCCTGTCGGGCGAACGGTCGACGGCGGCCGGACGATCCTCGGCGGCGCAGGTCGCTGCAGTCATTGTCGATCCCACCGCCTTGGTAAATGCGACAGGCGCGGTCGACAAACTCACCCACGAATTGGAGGCGCAACGTCTCCTCGCGAAGGACAACACCCACATGATATGCCGTCGGGTCGAGACCTTGTGTGACGAAGTCGAGGGCCTTACGGGTGTCCTCGATAAGATGATCCTGGAATTGGCGCGGAAGCACTAGGTACGTCGTCGTCCTCACGGCCTCATCATCTGCCGGGTATTTCGAACAGTCGCATTTCGGATAGGTGACCCCATCTTCCAAGATGGGGTCGTGCCGCTCAGCCAAAGCTCACGCAGCTACCAGCACATATGGCTGTCCGTTGTCATTTTCGACCTTAGCGATCTCAATCATTTGGGATTCAGCAGTCGGGACACTTCTCCGCGACAGCTCGTCGATCCCTGCATCTGATGGAAGGTGGAGCTTCTCGATCGCCATCCGGCGTATTAGCGCCTCTGCGGAGCTGTCGATCTCGACCTCTCCTCTTTCCCACCTTCCAATTGACTGCTTATCCCGATGAACGAGGCTCGACAACTCTGCTTGCGTCAATCCCATTTCACTCCTGAGGAATCGCAGTTCATCACCACTCATTCCTTTCGGATGATTAACGATGCCGAGTGCGATCATCATGTGAAGCTCATTCACAGCTGGAATCGTAATGACCTCATCGCCCTCATCATCCACTTCAACCAGGATCCCGCTGATGACAACGTTTTTAAGCCCGCTCTCAGTGTAGTGGTGGTCAATCTTCTTCATCATACTTCTCCAACATTCGTGCAAAACGTGCAAACTGATCAATTCGTCAGCCGTATTCGTCGACCCACATCACCGTTACGATCTTGAGCAGGCGGCCGTTCACGGCCGGGATTACGACAACGCCAAGGGCGCGGCTACCACTGTTCGGCGTCTTGCATTCCATTCGGTAGCGATAGAGGTCCGGTCTGGTAGCGGGAATTGCCTTTTGGTAGACAAAACCGTGCTTGAGAGCGTAGAGAATATCAGAGCTTATCAAATCACGTTCAGCCATGCGCTCTTTCGCATGCAGCTTGTACGTAATCGTCATTCCCGGGTCGCGGGCAAGTGTTCTTATTTTCTCGGTAGCTACGCCCGGTTCCCAAGGTTCTTCGATGTTCACGCGGCCTCCGTTGCCTGCTCATGTATCATGGTGATACTTACTTAGGTATGAACCGTCAATTAACAAGAGTGTTAACCTTTTCTTTTTGCTCGGTATCTGTAGATAAGTAATTGTTTTTATTCGAATAAAAATTACGTTTCGTTTCAGATTATCGGCGAGGCCCATTGATTCGATCACTTTGGAGCTTCGTGCAGGTGATCAGCGCCACCATCCCCAGCGCTTCGCTGAACTCTTCGGTACCGGGTCCCTCTGCTGAGATCCGTCTGATGAAATCACCTGTCAGCGAGCGCAACATGCCACCACCGCTGGACGTGCGGTAGGCAGCGATCTCCCATCCTTCATCAGCTCGGCGCCAATGGATGACGATGTTGTTCGGCAAGCGGATTTCGTTGAAAGGGCCGGAATCGATCATGCGCGCTATATCGGCGCCGGGATCGGCTTGGTCAATCATGCCCGTTCGATCGTTCTTTTAGCAGTACCAAGCTATTGTTCCCGGGGAGATCAATGACGCCACGCTCCTTGAGGGCGTAGAGCGCGTTGACGATCCTATCCTGGCTGATGCCTTGGTCGATCATTGGCGGCCCGATCTTGTAGAGGCTGATAGGGATGTCTGGTTCGACGCCGAGTTGTTGGAGCAGGTCTATAAGCTTGGTGGCGGTGTTGTCTGTTGCGGTCATGCGTCATCCTCTCCTCGAAAGGTGGTTGTGCCGCATGAATGAAAATGTGCCCCGCCCGACACCTTGTAAGAAGTGGATCGAGATCCCGCCGTCGTCAAGCCTTGCGTCTTGATTTCGCCGTGCGATCGATAACCTTGCGCTTGATCCGGTCGAGGTCGCCTATGATCTCCGCCAGTTCTTCATCTTCTGGGTCGAGACCAGGCACTGTAAAGGTGTCGGTCAGCCGCGCGATGATCTCGGCAGTCATGGAGCGGTCGTTCGCTCGAGCGGCCGCAGCGACACGCTTCTTCAGTTCTTCAGGTATTCGTAACCTAAAATGTAAGTCTTCAAGCGCCATGCCGCAGCGATGCCACAAACGGCGGTTGACCGATATGCCACCACGATGCCACAGATTTAGTTATGCATATCGCCGGTTGCGTGTAGTTAATGAATAACTGCTCTCTGGCGAGTGTGCTGGGGGCGCACATGAGCGAGGAGGCCGGGAGAGCATCGCCCTGGTTCGGCCTCTTCGGAAAAGGACGTGGTTTTAGGGAATGTGGAAATGCAATGCGATGCAAACCGCACCGGTCATGACGCCGGCGCGACTGGATCTCCGTGCCGTTTGCGCAGGGGGATCGTCACTGGAATGGCCGCGCTGGCGGCAACGAGTGTTGCCGGCAAGGCGAGGGCGGACGGATCTCACGACGAGACGCTGCTCTATCTTAGAGGCCGTTTCCTCGATGTCGCCGCGATCATGGCGACGGCGGCGGACGTCGACAAGTCGCCGCTCTACCGGCGAATGGTAGAGCTTGCGGCTGCGATGGCCGTTATCCCTGGCGGGGGTGTTGGGACGAAGGCGAAGGCGGATGTCGCCAATTGGTCGACGAGGGACGCCGGCTGCGTCGTTCGTCTGCCGACAGACATAGCGGGGGCGCTGCGCCGATCTCCTGTCTGACATATCGAGCCCTGTCCCGTTCCCAAGCGAGGCAGGGCTTTTTCATTTCAGGTCGTCGGGTACGGCGAAGCTGATGGATTCGAGAAGTTCCTGACGTCGCTTCATCTCGGAGCCGTCGCCATAGACCGGCCGGCCGAACTCGTGACCCATAAGGTCCGCCTGCATGCGATCGGACACGCCGACGTTTTCGATCCTGTCCTGAAACGTGTGGCGGAACGAATAGACGGTGTGAAGCTTCGTCGGCCGCAGACCCTCTTTCATCATCATCTTGTTGATCAGCGCGGACGCCACGTTCGCCTTGTCCTGGTATCGCGGAAAGCCATCCGGATACTGCTTCGCAGCCCACAGCGCCACCCCCACGAGCGGGATGCGCCTGATCGAGTGCTCCGTCTTCTGTCGGCGATCGTCGCGCTCGGCCACTTCCACGTAAGGGATCTTGTCTTTCAGGCGGATGTCCTGCGGGCGAAGATTGCAGACTTCGCCGAGACGCATGCCCGTCTCGATCATGATGTAGACAATGCAACGGGCTTCCTCGTTCATCGTCTGCAGCGCGCCGGCGACGAGGATCTTATCTCTAATCCAATCGACATTGAACGCGCGGCGCTTGTTCAGCTTGTTGGCGTTCGTTTCCCTGATCCGCGACTTCTCCCACACCTCTTTATAGTTCGTGTGCAGGGCGTCATCGATGACCGTGAGCATACCTAGTATGTCGCTGAAGCTGCGGTTAGCGCTGTAGGCCTTGAGCTTCTCGTCTTTGACCTTCTTCGTCCACCAATTCCGGAACCGCAAGACGTCGCCACGGCTGATCTTCCCGAGCTCCATGTCTCCGAGCTCCGAGATCGCGTAGGTGATAGCGCGCTGACGAGAGTTGCGGTGAAGTCGCAGTTGGTTCGGCGACATCCCTGTCAGGCCGGCTTCGTTGTGCTCCTCATAGAGATCCCAGACCTCGCCCAGGCGGGGCGCTGGTTCGTCTGCAGTGCCCATGACCGCGTCGACGATCGTCTCCGATTGATCGAACGCCTTCTCCGCGATCGCCATTCGGCGTTCGAATTCTTCGCTGTCAGCCTCGCTGACGTCTGCTGCCGGTTTGTAGGTAAAGCCGAGAGACTGCGCCGCCTTGAGCGCCGCCTCGTAGCGAGCAACCGACGATTCTTTTCCCTCGCCATGAATGAGCGCACCCCAAAGGTTCTCGATCGCGCTGTGGACCGTCTCGGCGCGGTGAAGCGCTTCTTTGAGATTTGACGTCTTCAGCGACTGCTTGACGTGGGTTCGCGGGTCCAGCGCTGCGACCTCGACAGGCACCCGCCGATAGTATCGGTAGATGCCGTTCGCCGGGTTCTTCACCACGTATTTTGAGACGTCGGCTATAGCCATTCGAGACCCGCTGCGCGCGCTTTGTAGTCCGAAATGTATTCCAAAATGTAGCTGAAACCGCAAGTGCGGAAGATCATCCGCGCCGATAAAAGTTAGTCCAAGGGAGGTTAAGTGCTTGGAAAGCCTAAATGAAAAGAGGGTCGCGCTTGTGGCGCAACCCTCTCGAATTTGGCTCCCCGGGCCGGATTCGAACCGGCGACCTGTCGATTAACAGTCGAATGCTCTACCGCTGAGCTACCAGGGATCACCGCTCGCCGCGGTGTGAGTGGGCTAATACAAATGCTTGCTCGATTTGCCAAGCGGTTTTTTCAAAAAAATGACATCTCCTTGCAATCATTCAGGTTATCCCCACATGCTGTGGATGACCGAGACCCCGAAAAATACCGCCAAACGCTTTGGCATCGATCACACCACCGGCCACATCGTCATGGGGCCGACCCGCATTCCGCTGCCGAAGTCGCGCATAGCAAGGCTTTTGATCGGCGGACTGCTGATTTTTGGCGGATGTCTCGGCTTTCTTCCGATTCTCGGCTTCTGGATGATTCCGCTCGGCGTGCTGGTGCTGTCGCACGACCTGCATGTCGCGCGGCGAATGAGACGACGATTTTCGGTTTGGTGGCACAGGAGGCGGAATTCCGCCTCCTGAAATTAATCGCTCAGGCGAAGAGGCCAGCGATCCAGTAGAAAGCGGCGGCGATCAATGCGGCGGCCGGCAGCGTCACCACCCAGGCGACGACGATATTGCCCGCAAGGCCCCAACGCACGGCAGACACCCGCCGTGCCGCGCCGACGCCGATGATCGCGCCGGTGATCGTGTGTGTGGTCGAGACGGGTATGCCGAGCCATGTGGCGCCGAACAGCGTCAGCGCGCCGCCGGTCTCCGCGCAGAAGCCCTGCATCGGGTTCAGCCGCGTGATCTTCGATCCCATCGTATGCACGATGCGCCACCCGCCGAAAAGCGTGCCCAACGCCATTGCCGACTGGCAGGACAGCACCACCCACAGCGGCACATGGAAGCTTCCCCCGAGATAGCCCTGCGAATAGAGCAGGATGGCGATGATCCCCATGGTCTTCTGCGCGTCGTTGCCGCCGTGTCCGAGCGAATAGAGCGACGCCGAGACGAACTGCATGATGCGGAAGGTGCGGTCGACCGCGAACGGAGTCTGACGCACGAAGAGCCACGAAACGATGAGCACGAGAAACAGCGCCAGGAGGAAGCCGATCATCGGTGACATGACGATCGCGCCGGCGGTCTTGAGCAAACCACTCCACACGATCGAGCTGAAGCCGACCTTGGCCAGCCCCGCGCCGACCAGCCCGCCGACCAGAGCGTGCGACGAACTCGACGGGATACCGAACACCCAGGTGACGATGTTCCAGATGATCGCGCCCATCAGCGCCGCGAATATCACCATCGGCGAGACGATGGCCGGATCGATGATCCCGGTCCCCAGCGTCTCGGCGACATGCAGTCCGAAGAACAGGAAGGCGATGAAATTGAAAAAGGCCGCCCAGGCAACGGCGAACTGCGGCCTGAGCACGCGCGTCGAGACGATCGTCGCGATCGAATTGGCGGCATCATGCAGGCCGTTCAGAAAGTCGAAGAACAGCGCGACCGCGATCAGCCCGACAAGCAGCGGGAAGGCAAGGGTGGCGTCCATCAGACGTTCTCGATCACGATGCCACTGATCTCGTTGGCAACGTCCTCGAAGCGGTCGACGACCTTTTCGAGCTCGCCGTAGATCTCGCTGCCGATGATGTAGGCCATCGGGTTGGTGGCGCCGTGCCGGTGGAAGAGGTCCTTCAGTCCCTGATCGTGCAATTCGTCCGACCGTCCCTCGATCCGCGTCACCGCCTCGGCGATCGCCGTCAGGCGAGGGGCGTTGGCGTTGATTCGATCGAGCAGCGGAATGGCCTCGGCGATCATGTGCGCGGCCTCGACGATCGTCTTGCCCATCTCCTGCATCACGGGATCGAAGCTCTTCTGCTCGAACAGGCGGATGGTCTTGACCGTCTTGTGCATCATGTCGATCGCGTCATCCATCGACTGGATGAGGTCCTTGATGTCGACGCGGTCGAACGGCGTTATGAAGCTGCGGCGAACGGCGAGCAGCACATCGCGGGTGATATCGTCGGCCTCGTTCTCAAGCGTGACGATGCGCGCGCAGTGCTTCTCGGTGTCGTTTCCGGAGAGCAGTTCGTTCAGCGCTTCGGCCGCACCCACGACTGTTTTCGCGTGCTGCGCGAAGAGATCGAAGAACCGGTCTTCGCGTGGCATGAGTTTCCGAAACCAGCTCAGCATAGTATCCATCCATGAAAGGGTATTGTCATAAAAGTGTCATAAAGCAGCGGCCGGACCAAAGAAAGTGCCGGGCGGGCAATCGGGGCCGCACGGTTAACCCACACGAAATCGCCGCATTCGCTGGCGAATGCTGAACAAAACCAAGTGATTGGAACGAGTTGCCGAAATGCGCGTTATCTCGGCATGGGACAAGGATGAAGCATCTCTGTGGATTGTGAGGTTCTGAAATGAAGAAATTGGCCATTATCGCCGTGACGCTGATGACATGTCTGGGGAGCATCTCCCCGGCCAGCGCGTTTGACGTCCGCTACCCGCGCGGCAAGGCTGTCGATGGACTGACTGGCCTGCCGAATACACCCATCGACCAATATCGCGACAGATGCGGCCCGTACCGCAACTGCTACGGCAATCGGGATCGCTATCGCTACAGTGATCGCGGCCGTGATTACTATCGCCGCGACTACAATCGCTACGACGACCGCTATTATCGCCGTCATCATGACAACACCGGCGCCATCATCGGTGGCTTGGCCGCAGGGGCGATCATCGGCGGTATCATCGCGTCGCAGCCGCGCGTCCGCTCGGGCGGTTCACATGTGGACTATTGCTACAGCCGCTACCGCTCGTACCGCGCGTCCGACAACACCTATCAGCCCAACTACGGCCCCCGCCGTCAGTGCGTAGGTCCGTAATCGAGCCAACGGCAAGATTGGAATAGATGCTTATGAACCTGATCGCTAAATGGCGGTCAGGTTTTTTAACGCGGGGAGACGCACGAGTTTCAACGTGTAAGCCCGCACGGGCCGCGCACTGCTAGCGCCACGTATAAACACATCATCCGTCGGTGAGAAATTTGGAGGCCTCGCCCGGAATTGAACCGGGGTACAAGGATTTGCAGTCCTCTGCGTCACCACTCCGCCACGAGGCCTCACGACGCTTACTTTCGAAAGCGTGGGCGGCATTTAGAATGAATAGAAAACAAGCGCAAGGGGGTTGTTCAAAAACCTGGGGGATTTCAGGCGCCAAAATGCACAACAGGAGATGACCCTTCGAACGGTCATTGAAGAACGCGAGGCAACGCCCATTGTCTAGGCGATTTCGGCCTCTGTCAGTTCCCGCCTCGCAACGATACGAGCGGTGACACGCCATTGGTCGCGACACCAGGCACACTCGCATGCACAAGCGGTATCATCACGACGATCGCAAATAGGCCTCCAATAAAGAGACCACCCAAAAGAGCTGATTTCGTCATGACACCCCGCTGGTCATCGTTCTTACTGGTTAAAGTCATTACTAATAAAGCTGACGATCACCTGAACGTATTGGTTGCGGGAAACGATGTTCGAACCTCAGCCTGTCTCTTTTCCGAGCAAGCCGCAGCACATGATCGCAATCAGCGCGGCGACGATGAAAAAGTCGAACAGCGAGAAATATTCAGCTATGACTGACATGATCTTCTCCTCCTTATTCCTCCGGTTGCAATATTATCACAATCTTATGAACGTCACCATGGATTTTTCTGAAGGTCTCGGGCGATTGGCCACACCGTTCGAATTCTTGCTGCAGTCGCTCACGAAGCCTTGAAAGCCGGTTGCCCTGCGATTAAGACACGGGTGAGCAATAAGCGCTTTTCATTGGGCGAGAGGACACTATGAATTTCGAGACGGCACGCGCCAACATGGTCGACAACCAGATCCGCACCACGGATGTCACCTCTCACTCCGTTCAGGCCGCTTTCCTTGCCGTGCCGCGTGAGGCTTTCGTCCCGGAAAAGTCCAAGGCGATTTCCTACATCGACACCGACGTCGAAATCTGTCCGGCGCAGGCGGGCAAGCCGGCGCGTTTCTTGATGCAGCCGTCGCCGCTCGCCAAGCTGCTGCAGCTTGCAGCCGTGACCAAGGATGACGTCGTTCTCGATGTCGGCTGCGGCACGGGTTATGTCTCCGCACTCTTCTCCAAGCTCGCCGGTTCCGTTGTGGCGCTCGAAGAAGACGAAGCGCTTGCCGCCGAGGCTACGGCAAACCTTGCCGATTACGCCAACGTCTCCGTCGTCACGGGATCGCTCGAAGCCGGCAGCACCAAGGGCGCCCCTTACGACCTGATCTTCGTCAACGGCGCGGTGGAAGAAGTTCCCGCTTCGCTCTTCTCGCAGCTGCGTGAAGGTGGCCGCCTTGTCACCATCAAGGGATATGGCGGCTCGGCGCGTGCGACGGTGTTCGTCAGCGAGCGCGGCGCGGTCTCCGAAAACGTCTTCTTCAACGCTTCCGTCAAGCCGCTGCCGGGTTTCGCCAAGGCACGCGAATTCGTGTTCTAAGCGACACTCGACATGGGTTGTTGATGAGCGGGCGCCATTGGCGCCCGTTTCTGTTTCAGGCGGACCTTCGAAGCGGTCATTGACGTTTGAGAAAACTGTGCAAAGCGGCAGTCATTTGATTCGCGATGATTTTTTTCCCCGATCGGCTATCCTACAGTCTGGGTGATTCGGATGCCGACACCTCGCAATCCGGTCGTTGTTTGAGAATAACGGGGATAGATATGGCTCAGCCAAGCGTAGCGCGTGAACCGTCCATGGAAGAAATCCTGGCGTCGATCCGCCAGATCATCGAAAGCAATGAGCCGGGCGCGGGCAGGGCACTCTCCGCATCGCTGCCGCCTGTTTATGGTGATGATGAAGACGATCACGGCTCCGACATTCATCTGACTGTTGATCAGGCTTATGCCGGCGTGGAATTCCCCGATCCCGCACCGCAGCAGACCGATCCGCGCTTCGTCGCCGCCAATTCCGCAGGCTCCGCGCCCGCGCAGGAAGCACCGCGCGCCGCCATGTCGCTCGCCGATGTCGCCGCCCGCGTTCGCGCCGCCTCCGAGCGCAACACGCTTCAGCCGCAGCGCGAACCGCCTCTCGAGTTCCGCCTGCAGCCGGCGCCTGTCGCATCGGTTCCAGTCATGGAAGCTCAGCCGCAGCAGGCAGTCGAGGAGCACCCGGTAATGCAGCAGGCCGCTCCGGCGCCGCAGCGCGCACCCGAGCCCGTGTTGGCTGACGAGCCGGCCGCGATGGCGTTCGAAATGCCGTCTCAGCAGCCGGTCGCAGAAAACGAAACCGTTCAGCCCGCAGCAGCCCCGGTTCAGGAGCAGGTCGCCATCGCTCCGCCCATGTCCGCAGCGCCCATGTCAGCACAGCCGCTCTACGCCGAGCCGGTCTCCGCGCCGCTGTCGGATCGCCTGCTGCCGAGCCTGATGGAAGAAACCCAGCAGTCGCTGCTGTCGCAGGATGCCGGCCTGCAGATCGCCCGCTCTTTCGAGGAACTGGCCGCCGCCATCGATGGCGCCGAGCGCCGCTCGCTGGACGAGATCGCCGAAGACATGCTGCGCCCGATGCTGCGCGACTGGCTCGACGACAACCTGCCGACCCTGGTCGAGCGCCTCGTGCGCGAAGAGATCGAGCGCGTGGCCCGCGGCCCGCGCCGCTGATCGGATCCGTCGCTTTTTACAAAGAGCCGCTCCGGTCTCCGGGGCGGCTTTTTTATTGACTTGCTGGCGGGCATCCTATTTACAACCCGCATCCAGAAAACCTCCAGATTTGGTCCAAAAATGCTCGAAAAGACCTACGATTCCGCAGCCGTTGAACCGAAGATCGCCGCGAAATGGGACGAGGCGGACGCTTTCCGCGCGGGCGCGAACGCCAAGCCGGGCGCCGAAAGCTTCACCATCGTGATTCCGCCGCCGAATGTGACGGGTTCGCTGCACATGGGCCACGCGCTGAACAACACGTTGCAGGACATCATGGTCCGCTTCGAGCGCATGCGCGGCAAGGACGTGCTGTGGCAGCCGGGCATGGACCATGCCGGCATCGCCACGCAGATGGTCGTCGAGCGCAAGCTGATGGAACAGCAGCTTCCGGGCCGCCGCGACATGGGCCGCGAAGCCTTCATCGAGAAGGTCTGGGAGTGGAAGAACGAGTCGGGTGGCCTGATCTTCAACCAGTTAAAGCGCCTCGGCGCCTCCTGTGATTGGTCGCGCGAGCGCTTCACTATGGACGAGGGTCTCTCGGAGGCCGTCCTCGAAGTCTTCGTCAGCCTCTACAAGGAAGGCCTGATCTACAAGGACAAGCGTCTGGTCAACTGGGACCCGAAGCTGCTGACCGCGATCTCCGACATGGAAGTCGAGCAGCTGGAGGTCAAGGGCAATCTCTGGCACTTCCGCTATCCGCTGGAAGCGGGCGTCACTTACCAGTACCCGATCGCTTTCGACGAGGAAGGCAAGCCGACGGAATTCGAGACGCGCGACTACATCGTCGTCGCAACGACCCGTCCTGAGACGATGCTCGGCGATACCGGCATCGCGGTGAACCCTGAAGACGAGCGCTACAAGTTGATCGTCGGCAAGCATGTCATCTTGCCGATCGTCGGCCGCAAGATCCCGATCGTCGCGGATGATTACGCCGATCCGACCGCCGGCACCGGCGCCGTCAAGATCACGCCTGCGCATGACTTCAACGACTTCGAGGTCGGCAAGCGCGCCGGTTTGCGCGCCATCAACGTCATGAACATTGATGCCTCGATCTCGATCAAGGAGAACGAGGACTTCCTCGAAGGTCTCGATCATCCGGCAGCACTTCATGGCGCCTGGGACCGTCTGGAGGGCCAGGACCGTTTCACCGCCCGCAAGATCATCGTCGAGATTTTCGAAGAGGCCGGCCTGCTCGACAAGATCGAGCCGCACAAGCACGTGGTTCCGCATGGCGACCGCGGCGGCGTGCCGATCGAGCCGCGCCTGACCGATCAATGGTGGGTCGACAACAAGACGCTGGCCCAGCCGGCGATCGCGTCGGTCCGTGAAGGCCGCACCAATTTCGTGCCGAAGAACTGGGAAAACACCTATTTCCAATGGATGGAAAACATCCAGCCGTGGTGCATTTCCCGTCAGCTGTGGTGGGGTCACCAGATTCCCGCCTGGTACGGTCCCGATGGCCAGGTCTTCGTCGAGAAGACCGAGGAAGAAGCGCTGCAGGCCGCCATCCAGCACTACATCGCTCACGAAGGACCCTGGAAGGCTTGGGTCGAGGAAAAGCTCGAGAACTTCCAGCCGGGCGAAATCCTGACGCGCGACGAAGACGTGCTCGACACCTGGTTCTCTTCCGCTCTCTGGCCGTTCTCGACCCTCGGCTGGCCGGAAAAGACGCCCGAGCTTGCACGCTACTACCCGACCAACGTTCTGGTCACCGGTTTTGATATCATCCCGTTCTGGGTTGTTCGCATGATGCAGATGGGTCTGCACTTCATGAAGGACGAGGACGGCGTTCCGGTCGAGCCGTTCCACACGGTCTATATCCACGCGCTGGTTCGCGACAAGAACGGCCAGAAGATGTCGAAGTCCAAGGGCAACGTCATCGACCCGCTGGAACTCATCGACGAGTACGGCGCCGACGCGCTGCGCTTCACGCTGGCGATCATGGCGGCCCAGGGTCGCGACGTGAAGCTCGATCCGGCCCGCATCGCCGGCTATCGCAACTTCGGCACCAAGCTGTGGAACGCCACGCGCTTCGCCGAGATGAACGGCGTCGTCAACGACCCGCATTTCATTCCCGAGGCCGCCGAGCTCACGGTCAACCGCTGGATCCTGACGGAACTGTCCCGCACCGAACGCGATCTCACCGAGGCAATCGAAGCCTATCGCTTCAACGATGCCGCCGGCGTGCTTTATCGTTTCGTCTGGAACCAGGTCTGCGATTGGTATCTCGAACTGCTGAAGCCGATCTTCGGCGGCACGGACGAGGGCGCCAAGAAGGAGGCGCAGTCCTGCGTCGCCTACGTTCTGGAAGAGATCTACAAGCTGCTGCATCCATTCATGCCCTTCATGACCGAAGAGCTTTGGGCGCATACGGCAGGCGAGGGCCGCGAGCGCGATGGTCTGGTTTGCCACGCCGAATGGCCGTCGCCGTCCTACGCCGACGACGCGGCAGCCGACGAGATCAACTGGCTGATCGACCTCGTTTCCGATATCCGCTCGGTTCGCTCCGAAATGAACGTACCGCCGTCGGCGGTAGCCCCGCTCGTCTTCGTCAACGCCAACAGCCTGACGCGTGACCGGCTGTCGCGCCACGATGCGGCGATCAAGCGCCTGGCGCGTGTCGATGGCATTTCGCTGGCCGAGCAGGCGCCGAAGGGTGCGGCCCAGATCGTGGCCGGCGAAGCGACGGTCTGCCTGCCGCTCGGCGCGCTGATCGATCTCGGTGCCGAGAAAGCCCGCCTCGAAAAGGCAATCGCCAAGACGGAGGCCGAAATGGCCAGAATCAACGGCAAGCTCTCCAACGAGAAGTTCGTCGCCAACGCCAACCCGGAGGTCGTCGCGGCCGAACGGGAACGCCTGGAAGAGCTGACGGTCCAGCTCGCGAGCCTCAAGATCGCGCTCTCGCGTGTAGATGAAGCCTCGTAAAATCAACTTTCAATAGTATTTCATTCCAAGGCGTCCGATGAAGAATCGGGCGCCTTTTTTCGAAAAATTAACCGTAATCAGGCCTCCCGCCGCCACAACTTGGCCGGAGCGACACCATTTTTCAGCTTTTCCACGAAGTTTTTGCTAAAAATCAAACTGTTGTCAGAAGGTAACATATCTGTGTTCGTATAGAACGATCGCCCTATCGCCTGATCGATTCCAGGATTTTTTGAGATACATTTTCTAAAATGAGGAAATTTTGACGTGCTCGTCAATTTTTTACGTAAAGCATCCATTAGCTCACTTTTCAATCGCGCCCGGTCACGAAGTTGCCATTTTAACCTCTCGCCGTCACAGTCCCACCATCGCAATTGCCTCAGTGGGGGAGACACCTTGGCATCTCGTAAGGTTCTGGCGGCAGCCCTGCCGCTTGTTATGATTTCGACGCTCACCCAGCCTGCCCTCGCGGGTGGTCTGGAGCGTGGCGGCTATAATATCGATCAGTTGTTCGATGCATCGCAGTTTTCGATTCAGTCTGGCGTGATCTATGTCATGCCGCAGCGCAAGCTGAAGAATGCGCGTGACGTCAATACTTCGAACACCACTGGTGGCGGAAATCTGAATTCGCGTCCCGACCACGCCGATGACACAGAGAATTACGCCATTCCCTATTTGGGCCTCAAGGGTGGCGTCGGCGACGTTGACTGCCTTGTCGATTATTCGGAGCCGTTTGGTGCGCATACGAACCCAGGCGTGAACTGGGCGGGCGCGAACAATAACGTCGAGACGAAGATCGATAGCCACAATTATGGGGCGACCTGTTCCTACAAGTTTGATCTCGGTCAGGGCCAGGCGCGCATTATCGGTGGTGCATTCTATCAGGAGATCGAGGGCTTCCAGGAAAAGCTGGTCAGCACCGCGCCGTTGGCTCTCGGTCTTGGCACCGGCGTCGGTCGCCTCGATTTGAGCGACAGTGCGTGGGGCTGGCGCCTCGGCGTCGCCTATGAGATTCCCGAATACGCCATGCGCGCCAGCTTGGTGTACAACAGCCGCGTCAAGTATGACGGTTTGACCGGCACGGTCGACCTGACACAGGTTCCCGTGGTTCCGGTATACGGCGGCAGGATCACCAATGTTTACGGCGAGGCGGAAGCTCCGGATTCGCTCGAGCTCAAGTTGCAGAGCGGCATCGCACCGGATTGGTTGGCTTTCGGCTCGGTCAAGTGGACGAACTGGAGCGTCCTTCAGTCCGTGTCTCTTTGCCCCACCTCGACGCGTGGCACTGCCTGCGGCCAGTCGAACCAGCTGACATCGCTCGATCTCGGCTACCGTGACGGTTGGACGCTTACGGGCGGCGTCGGTCACAAGTTCAATGATCAGTGGAGCGGGGCGGTCAGCCTCACCTGGGATCGCGGAACGAGCGACGGCTATGGTGCCCAGGCCGATGTATGGACGCTCGGCGTCGGCGCCTCCTACAGCCCGACTGAAAACATCGAGTGGCGGCTTGCCGGAGCGCTCGGCGTCATGACCAGCGGATCATCAGGTACCATCGTCAAGGATGGCGTAACCTACGGTGACGACGCAACCTACGACTACGGCAACGATCTCGTGGCGGCCATCTCCACCAGCATCAAGGTCAAGTTCTGACCCGCCAAGATCAGTGCAAGTGAAAGCCCGGCAAATTGTCGGGCTTTTCTTTGTCTTGGCGCCATTAAGCATGCTCTCGTCACGTGTCATTTTGTGACGATTCAGCAACAGTTTTTTTTGAGTGTTGGCGTATGATGGGCTCCATCACGAATTGTCCATTTCCCGCCACAAACTAGGCGCAGCGGTAATCTCGGGCGAGGGAATGACAGGCATAGGGTGCGCGTAAAAGAGTAAGATGGGTCGTTTTTCGGTGAGTGTGAAAGAGACGGACATGAGGCGTGGCGCAGTTGCCGCCGCTTCGCTTGTTTCGCCTGTTTTACAGGGTGTTTCAGCCGGAAAGCGTCGTTCGATTGCAGCATTCTCAAGCCTTTCAGTTTCCTCACGTTCGACGGTGTTGCCGCTTTCCGGACTGGCTTTCGGTAACGACGTCTCGCGTTTTGTCACAATTGGTGACTACGACATTTCTGAAGGCGAAATGCCGCTCCGCGGGCTCGCTGAAATGAGGTTGAAGGCATCGCCGTCAGTTCGCGCCGGGAAGCGGGCGGATGCGGTCGGTGCGAAGAAAATGATGGCTCTCTCTGGAGAGCAAAAGGCTGGATGCGACGCGGGCAAGCGGGTCTTGGAACCCACCGCGGGATCGCTCGCCGAAGGGACTTTATCTGCGGGCCGAACGGGCGGGATGTTCGAGATGGCGCGTATGGGTGGAAACGAAAGAAATCGAGTGAAATGCTGACGTTCGAGTTCAGACCTTTCAGATTGATGCTTATGGGGCTCTCCGTCGCCTGCTGCGCGGCGATGAGTTGTCCGGCAAGCGCGTTCGACATCAAGTCGGGCGTCAACAAGGAATCCGGTCCTTTCGATCTCTTCAAGTTCGGTTTCAAAGCTTACAAGAACGGCCAGAAGGAAGAGGCTGTCGAAGCCTACAAATACGCTGCCGAAAAGGGCCACACCGGCTCGCGCTGGGCGCTCGCCAACATGTATGCCGATGGCGACGGCGTCGCGCAGGATGATTTCGAAGCCTTCAAGATCTATAGCGAGATCGCTCAGCAGGGTGTCGAGCCCGGCTCCGAGGATACCGGCTTCTTCGTCAACGCGCTGCTTTCGCTCGCCGGCTATTACAAGCACGGCATTCCAGGCAGCCCGGTGAAGACCGATCTCACCCAGGCGCGCCAGATCTACTTCCAGGTTGCCTCCACCTTCGGCGTTCCCGAAGCGCAGTTCCAGCTGGCGCAGATGATGCTTGCCGGCGATGGCGGCGCCACCAGCACGCAGCAGGCCAAGAAGTGGCTGAACCAGGCCCGCAAGGCCGGTCACCCGGGCGCCATGTCCGTCTTCGGCAATATCCTGTTCCAGGAAGGCCAGTCGGCCAACGGCCTGGCATTGATGACGGCGGCACTCGACCGTTGCAAGCCGAAGGATTGCAACTGGATGGAATCGCTGCAGGAGCAGGCCTTCTCGGTTGCCAGCGAAAGCGACCGCCGCAATGCCATCGCCCTCTCGCACAAGATCGCCAGCAGCAACACCGACTGAGCGATGTAAGACCGGATCGCCGAGATCCGGCCTCGATTGGTGCCGCCTAGCTCTTAGGCCGCGAAATCGAAATAGGCGACCACAGGCACGTGGTCGGAAGGCTTCTCCCAAGCACGCACATGTTTTTCGATGGCCGTCGAGGTCATCCGGTCGGCGGCCTCCGGCGATAGCATCAGGTGATCGATGCGAATGCCGTTGTTCTTCGGCCACGCGCCGGCCTGATAATCCCAGAACGTATACGCCGGCACCGCATCCGTCGTCGCACGCACCGCATCGGTCAGCCCCAGGCTCTCGAGCCTGCGAAACGCCTCGCGCGTCTGCGGCAGGAACAGCGCGTCGTTCTCCCACACCTTGGGGTCGAAGCAATCATGCGGCTCGGGGATGACGTTGTAGTCGCCGGCAAGGATCAGGATTTCCTCGTAAGCCAGCCGCTCGGCCGCGAATGTGCGCAGCCGCTCCATCCAGGCGAGCTTGTAGCTGTATTTCTCGGTCTCGACGGGATTGCCGTTCGGCAGATAGAGGCAGCAGACGCGGGCAACGCGATTTCCGGGAATGGAGAACACCGCTTCCAGAAAACGTGCCTGCTCGTCCAGCGGATCGCCCGGTAGACCGCGCGTCACCTCGTCCGGCTTGGTCTTGGATAGAATGGCGACGCCGTTGAAGCCCTTCTGCCCATGCGTCTCCACATGATAGCCTAGAGCCTCGATCTCCAGCCGCGGAAAGCCTTCGTCGACCGTCTTGATCTCCTGCAGGCAGGCGATATCGGGGTTCGAATCCTTCAGCCATTGCGTGAGATTGTCGATGCGCGCCTTGACGCCGTTGATGTTCCAGGTCGCGATCTTCATTCTTTTGTCCCGTTCCGCTTTGACGTCTTCTTCTAGCGTGGTCTTGAGACAAGCGACAAGACGTTAAACCGGCCGGAAGGCAATCTTCGGCCGGTTCTGTGTGGATAGCGGGAGAGGGTGGTCAGATCGAGAAGCTGGTGCCGCAGCCGCAGCTTGCGACCGCGTTCGGGTTCTTGATCTGGAAGGACTGGCCGAGCAGGTTATCGACGAAATCGATCTCCGAGCCCGCCATGTAGATCAGCGACATGCTGTCGATCAGCACCTTCGCGTCGTTCTTCTCGACGATCACGTCGTCGTCCTGGATGCCGTCGGTCAGGTCGAACTTGTAGGAAAAACCCGAACAGCCGCCGCCTTCGACGGAGACGCGCAGCGCGCTCTTGCCGGGGTCGCTGCCGACAATGGTGGCGATTCGCTTCGCAGCCGCGTCGGAAAGGGTTACACTTGCTTCGGTCATGTCTGCTCCTGCCGGGGTCAAGATCCGGAGAGAATAGTGGTCCAGCCATCAATATAAACGGCTGTTTTTCAATGCTATCGCGCCTTATATCATGAAAGCGCGGCCCGCGGCAAAGTGGGCGATACGTCGTCTCTTTGCCGTTTATGCTCTCTATAGGTATGAAGAGCGTATGGCGGCGTCAATGGGCGTTAGCCTGGACATGGCGAGTGACGGTGAAGAATGACGATCGACAGACGTGCATTAGGCTTCGGTAACAGCGACAGGGCAATCTACGCGGCTGACCCGTGGACGACGCGTGGGCGGCTTTATCCCGAAAATTCCAGCCCGACCCGCTCGGACTTCCAGCGCGACCGCGACCGCATCGTCCACACGACCGCCTTCCGGCGCCTCAAGCACAAGACCCAAGTCTTCATCGCCCAGGATGGCGATCATTATCGTACGCGCCTCACGCACACGATCGAGGTTGCCCAGATCGCTCGCGCGCTGGCAAGGGCGCTGAAGCTCGACGAGGATCTGGCGGAAGGCGTTGCCCTCGTGCACGATTTCGGCCACACGCCCTTCGGCCACACCGGCGAGGACGCCCTGCACGAGGTGCTGCTGCCCTATGGCGGTTTCGACCACAATGCCCAGTCGCTGCGCATCGTTACCAAGCTCGAACGCCGCTACGCCGATTTCGACGGCATCAACCTGACCTGGGAGAGCCTGGAAGGGCTGGTCAAACACAACGGCCCGCTATTGACCAAGGACGGAACGGGCACGCGCGGCCCCGTGCCGCAGCCGATCCTCGATTACTGCGAGATCCACGATCTCCAGCTCGACACCTTCGCCAGCCTGGAAGCCCAGGTTGCCGCGATCGCCGACGATATCGCCTACAACACCCACGATATCGATGACGGCCTGCGCTCTGGCTATCTCACCTTCGACATGCTGGAGGATATCCCGTTCCTGGCCGGCCTGATGGCCGAGGTGAGGGAGCGCTACCCCACGCTGGAGCCGAGCCGCTTCACGCACGAAATCATGCGCCGCCAGATCACCCGCATGGTCGAAGACGTGATCTCGGTCGCGCAGGAGCGCCTGTCCGAGATCCGCCCCGAAAGCGCCGACGACGTCAGGCACGCCAACCGCGTGATCGCGACGTTCTCGGAGGGCATGGCCGAGACGGACAGGCAGATCAAGGCGATGCTCTTCAAGCGCATCTACCGCCATCCGGACATCATGCGCATCCGATCAGGCGCCGCGCAGATCGTCACCGACCTGTTTTCGGCCTACATGGCCAACCCCAAGGAGATGCAGAGCCACTATTGGGTGGATCACATCGCGGGGCTGGCAGAGGCGCCGAAGGCGCGCCATGTTGGCGATTATCTCGCCGGCATGACCGATACCTACGCCATCAGCGCCCACAGGCGATTGTTTGACCAGACTCCCGATTTGCGCTAGGCAGCGGTCGCTCGGCAAAGGCCGGGCGGATGCCGTGTGGCACAGCCTATGCATGGAAGAGTGCGATGAACCTTTTTACCGATTTCGAAGCCAGGATTAAAACCGCCCTTGAACAGATCGATCTGGTCAAGGAAAAGCGATCCGAGCTGGATTTCGGACGCATTGCCGTCGAGCCGCCGCGTGATGCGAGCCACGGCGATGTCGCGACCAATGCGGCGATGGTGCTTGCCAAGCCGCTCGGCACCAATCCGCGCGCGCTGGCCGAAATCATCACCGAAAAGTTGAAGGAAGATCCAGACGTCGCCGAAGTGTCGGTCGCGGGCCCTGGCTTCATCAACGTCAGGATAGCCGTCGGCTACTGGCAGCGCCTTCTGGCCTCGATGATCACTGCTGGCACCGATTACGGTCGCTCGACGATGGGTGAGGGCCGCAAGGTGAACGTCGAATACGTCTCGGCCAATCCGACCGGCCCGATGCATGTCGGCCATTGCCGTGGCGCCGTCGTCGGCGACGCGCTGGCCAACCTCTTGTCCTTCGCCGGCTTCGACGTCACCAAGGAATATTACATCAACGATGCCGGCTCGCAGATCGACGTCTTGGCACGCTCCGTCTTCCTGCGCTACCGCGAGGCGCTCGGCGAAAAGATCGGCGAGATTCCGGCTGGCCTCTATCCGGGCGATTATCTCGTGCCGGTGGGCGAAGCGCTGGCGCGTGACTACGGCGTCAAGCTGCACAACATGCCCGAGGATCAGTGGATGCCGCTGGTCAAGGATCGCACCATCGATGCGATGATGGTGATGATCCGCGAGGATCTGGAGGCGTTGAACGTCCATCACGACGTGTTCTTCTCCGAGCGCACGCTGCACGCCAATGGCGCTGCCGCCATCCGCACGGCGATCAACGACCTGACCTTCAAGGGCCATGTCTACAAGGGTACGCTGCCGCCGCCGAAGGGTCAGCTGCCGGAAGATTGGGAAGATCGCGAACAGACCCTGTTCCGCTCGACGGAAGTCGGGGACGACATGGACCGTCCGCTGATCAAGTCAGACGGCTCCTACACCTATTTCGCCGCCGACGTCGCATACTTCAAGAACAAGTTCGATCGCGGCTTCAGCGAGATGATCTACGTGCTCGGCGCCGACCATGGCGGCTACGTCAAGCGCCTGGAGGCGGTCGCGCGTGGCGTGTCGGAAGGCAAGGCCAAGCTTACCGTTCTGCTGTGCCAGCTGGTCAAGCTGTTCCGCGATGGCGAACCGGTGAAGATGTCGAAGCGCTCGGGCGACTTCGTGACGCTGCGCGATGTGGTCGAGGAAGTCGGCCGCGATTCGGTACGGTTCATGATGCTGTATAGAAAGAGCTCGGAGCCGTTGGACTTCGATTTCGCCAAAGTAACGGAGCAGTCGAAAGACAATCCGGTCTTTTACGTACAGTACGCGCACGCCCGTTGCATGTCTGTCTTCAGGCAGGCGAAGGAGGCGTTTCCGGATCTCGACGTGTCGCCTGAGATCCTCGCCAAAGCCGTGTCCGGAATCTCGGATCCTGCGGAATTACAATTGGTTGCGAAGGTTGCCGAGTTCCCTCGGCTGGTCGAGGCGGCGGCTCAATCGCAAGAGCCGCATCGTGTCGTATTCTACCTCTATGATCTTGCCAGTTCTTTCCATGCTCATTGGAATAAGGGCAAGGATCAGGTAGACTTACGATTTATTAACGATAAGAGCCGAGAGTCTAGTATTACCAGACTAGGGCTGGTGTACGCCGTTGCGTCCGTTTTGAAGTCGGGTCTTGCCATCGCAGGAACGGCTGCGCCGGAAGAGATGCGGTAGCGTCACCATTTACCCACAATGCGCTGGCACGAAACCTTTGCATTTGCGAGTGGATGAGTATGGCAGATAAACAGCGGGCGTATGACACGCGTAACGATGCGAACCTCTTTGCTGACGACGATCCCCTTGCGGAGCTTGCGCGTATCGTCGGTTTTGAGCCCCGTGTAGCGGCAAACACCGTCGAAGCGGCGCCAAGGCAGGAGCCTGCCTTCAATCTCGAAGACGAACTGCTGCGCGAGTTCGAGCGTTACGACGCTCCGACCGCGCCTGCAGTCGTCGCTCATCCGATCGAGACGGCTTACGCTCAGCCTGAGCCCGTAGTCTATGCCGAGCCGGAGCCCGTCACCTACGACGAGCCCGAGCCGCACTACGAGCCCGCACAGCACTACGAGCCTTCGCAGCACTACGAGCAGGCGCCGCGCTACGAGGCCGAGCCGGTTCACTACGAAGCGCCGGTTGTCTCGGAACGGGTCGAAGACGAGGCCTTGCCTGCCGTCGAGCAGTCGTCTGTCATCGAGCAGCCCGATGCCCGCGCGATCCTCTCGTCCGCCGATTGGGCGGCAAGCGTCTCGCGTCCTGCGGAGCCTGTCTCCGGCGGCGCTCGCGATCTGATCGAGGAGCTCGAGCTTTCGATCAGCGCCGCACCGGCACCGGTTCAGCCCGCCAAGGCGCCGCAGTGGTCGGCCGCAAGCATCCGCTTGCCGATCGCCAATTTCCATCCGTCTCGCCGCGAAGAGCCGGTCGCAGCGCCTGTTGCCGCCCAGGCACCTGTCGTCGAGCCGGTAGCTGTTGCTCCGCGCTTCGAAGCGCCGGCCGCCGCAAGCTTCCCCGCTGAAATCGACCGTCATGAGCCGTCATTCGTCGTCGAGCAGCCCGTCGCTGAGCCGATCGTCGAACCTGTCGTCGACCACAGCGCATTCGATCTGGCCGCTGCCGCCAAGGATGGCGACGTCAAGGCCGATGCCGCGCTGACGGAAGCCGTCACCGAAGTCGACGATATCGCCTTCGATATCGATGACCTCCTGGCTGATGTTTCGCAGTATCCGGTTACCGCTCGCGAAGCTGCGCCCGTGGAGACCCAGCCGGTCGCCCCGGTCATCCACGCGCCGATCCCTGCACCGGCCTATGTGCCCGAGCCGCCCGTCGCCGTCGCTCCTGTAGCGGCAGCACCCGTAGCACCTCGCTATGCACCCGAGCCGCAGCCGGTCGTCGCCAAGGCCGCACCTGACGCGGAAGACCCGTTCGCCGGCCACGACTTCGAGCTGGATCTCGAAGGTATCGAGCTTGAGCTCGCCGACCTCGATTTCGTCGAGCCTGTTGTTGCCGAAGAGATCGAACAGCCGAAGCCGCAGCCTGTAGCAGCACCCGTGGCCTACCAGTCGGCAGTCCGCCAGCCGGAGCCTGTCGCGCAGCCGGCACCCGCACCTTATCAGCCGTCCGCCCCGGCACAGGCTTATCAGGCACCGACCTACCAGGCGCCGACCTATCAGTCAGCCGCGCCGGTCTACCGTTCGCCGGAGCCCGCAGCGCCTGCAGCACCGTCCTACCGCGCGCCGGCACCGGTCGCCGACACGACGGAAGAGCTGCCCTTCGATCCGTCGATGATCTCCGACGCGGAGTATCAGATGGAAGCGGTCGAGATGCATGTCCCGACGCTGCCGCCGGTCGAAAAGCACGAACCCGTTCCCGCGATGTCGGATTTCGATTTCGACGTGGATTCGGAAATCGCAAACCTGCTGACGCCAGCCAAGCCGGTCGAAGCACCCGCAAAGCCGGCTCAGGACATCCGTGCCCGCGCCCAGGCCTCTGTCGCCGCCGTGGCATCCGTTGCACGGCCGCAGCCGTCGCAGCCGCAGGCCCAGAGCTTCGATGAATTCGAACGCGCGCTGGAGGAAGATTTCCGCCGCAGCGTCAACGAGCCCGTACAGCAGCGTCGCGAGACGGTGTCCGAAGTTCAGATCCAGTCGGCGAGCGACGCCGAGGATATGAGCCGCGCCCGCTCGATGAAGCGCATGCTGGCGGCAGCCGCTGCCATCGTCATTTTCGGCGGCGTCGCCTATGCCGGCTATTCCTTCCTGGCCCGCGACGGCGGCCTCGGTATCGCCACCGGCGAACCGCGCGTGATCGTGGCCGACAAGGACCCGGTCAAGGTCGTTCCGGAAAACCCGGGTGGCAAGACCGTTCCGAACCAGGACAAGGCTGTCTACGACAGCGTTGGTGGCGCCGCCACCGAAGCCCCGAAGCAGAAGTCGCTGGTATCAAGCGACGAGCAGCCGGTTGACGTCGTTCAGCGCACACTGACGCCGGAAACGCTGCCTGAAGACAACGACGCGCCGATGCCATCCATGGCAACGCCCGTCGGCGACACCGAGGATCCGCGCCTGCTGCCGAACGATAGCGCCACCGATACGGCCGCTGCCGCTCCATCGGATGCCGATCGTTCGCCGTCGGTCTCGGCGCGCAAGGTCCGCACCATGATCGTCAAGCCGGACGGCACGCTCGTCGCCCGCGACGAGCCCGTGCCGGAGCCTGCTGCGTCCTCGCTGCCGAAGCCCACCTCGGTGCAGACGCAGAAGATCGCCGCAGGTGGTGCATCGGCTTCCGCCCCGACGATCGAACAGCTGGCATCCGCCGACATTCGCTCGACGCCGGTCGAAGGTGCGACGCCGACCGCAAAGCAGACCTCCGAGAACGTGCTTGCCAAGGCCGCGGCGGCAACGCCTGACAGCGTCAACCCGCCGGTCCGTGCCGTAACCAGCACCAAGACCGACACCGCGCCGACCCCGGCATCGCGTCCGGGTGCCTCGGCTCTCGCACCTGCAACGGCAGCACCGGCACCAGCTGCCCAGGCACCGAAGGAAGTCGCGGCGGTTCCGCCGGCAGCGGCACAGGCCCAGCCGACCACGGCCGCTCCTGGCAGCTACGGCGTCCAGATCGCATCGCTGCCGTCTGAAGCCGAAGCCAAGAAGTCCTATGCAAGCCTGTCGAAGAAGTTCGGCGGCGTGCTGGCCGGCATGCCTTACGAAATCCGCAAGGCTGACATCGCCGGCAAGGGCACCTATTACCGCCTGCGCATCACTGCCGGTTCCAAGGACGAAGCGGCCGCGATCTGCGAAAAGTATCGCGCAGCCGGCGGCTCCTGCCTGATTTCGAAGTAAGGCTCGAAACTGAATTGATTGAGAGCGGCGGGGCCTACCCGCCGCTCTTTTCGTTTGTAGGGTTCTCTTTTGTGCCCTTCTTTTTTGTGAATGGCAGTTGACGCTGCTCGCATTTCGCCAAGGCGTCTCTATGATTCGGGTATGACCGAATCAAAAGCGATGATCCTTGGCTGTAGCGGCCTTTCCCTGACGCCCGAAGAGAAGGCCTTCTACGCGGGCGAGCGCCCCTGGGGCTTCATCCTGTTCGGCCGCAATATTTCCGAGCCGCAGCAGATATCGGACCTCGTGGCCGAGATGCGCGAAAGCGTCGGCTGGCACGCGCCGGTGCTGATCGATCAGGAGGGCGGCCGCGTCCAGCGCATTCGCCCGCCGATCCTGCCGCATTATCCCGCTGGCCAGCAACTGGGCGACCTCTATCGAGAGGACCGGGAAAAGGGCAAGCGCGCGGCCTGGCTGATGTCGCGCCTGCACGCCTTCGATCTCTCGAAATTCGGCATCAACGTCGATTGCCTGCCCGTGCTGGATGTGCCGGTCGAAGGCAGCAGCAACGTCATCGGCAACCGTGCCTACGGCATGGACCCGAAAACGGTGACGGATATGGGCATCGCTGCATCCGAGGGCCTGAAGGCCGGCGGCGTTCTCTCGGTCATGAAGCACATGCCCGGCCACGGCCGTGGCTTTGCCGATTCCCATCACGAGCTCCCGGTCGTCCGCGTCTCGCGCGAGGAACTGGAAGCCCATGACTTCCCGCCATTCATCGCCATGAAGGACGAACTGATGGCAATGACCTGCCATCTCGTTTTCACCGCGATCGACCCGGAAAATCCGGCCACCACCTCGCGCAAGGTCATCGACGGCATCATCCGCGAGCATATCGGCTTCAAAGGCCTGTTGCTTTCCGATGATAGTTCGATGAACGCGCTGAGCGGCACGCTTGGCGAGCGCGCGGCGAATATCATTGCGGGCGGGTGCGATATCGTGCTGCATTGCAATGGTCATATGGATGAGATGCTTGAGGTCGTCGCCAACGTGCCGCTGCTGCAAGGTGGAGCGCTCGAACGTGCCAAGCGCGTGGAGCAGGGGTTCCCGACGGCCGATAGCGCCGACGAGGCCGCGATCCGCGCCGAATTCGATGCGATGTGTGCGACGGTCTGATCGCGAAAGGAACGAGACGACGTGACGACGACGACAAAGGTTCAGGATCGCCCGCAGACATCGGCAACGCCGATGGACAAGCTGTGGCAGGACGGCGGCGCCGACCGCGCCTCGACGGATCCAGCGCTGTTGATCGATGTCGCCGGCTTCGAAGGCCCGCTCGACCTCCTTCTCCATCTGGCCCGCACCCAGAAGGTCGATCTGTCCCGTATTTCCGTGCTGGCGCTCGCCGAGCAATATCTGCTGTTTATCGACAGCGCCCGCCGCATCCGCATCGAGCTTGCAGCCGACTATCTGGTCATGGCGGCATGGCTCGCCTACCTGAAGTCGCGCCTGCTCATTCCGCAGCAGGTCAAGGACGACGGCCCCTCCGGTGAAGAGATGGCGGCATCGCTGGCGTTTCGCCTGAAGCGCCTGGAAGCGATGCGCGAGGCGGCCGGCGGTCTGGTAAACCGCAACCGTCTCGGCCGCGACGTGCTTGCCCGTGGCGCGCCCGAGCATATCCCCGATCGTCACCAATCCGCCTACGACGCCAGCCTCTACGATCTGCTGACTGCCTATGCCTCGCTGCGCCAGCGCCAGGCGGTGACGCAGGTCACGATTGCGCGCCGCACGGTCTGGTCGCTCACCGAAGCGCGCGAGCTGCTGACGCGCCTGATCGGTGAGATCGGCGACTGGACGGCGCTCGAGCAGCATATATTGACCTACATGGTTTCGCCCGAGGACCGGGTGACGGCAATCGCCAGCGCCTTTGCCGCGTCGCTTGAGCTCGCGCGCGAAGGCAAGATCGAAATCCGCCAGGAAGGTGTCTTCGAGCCGATCTATATGCGGCGAGGACCGAACCATGCCACGGTGCAGGTCGTCGAACAGGAGCTGCCGGCGTGAGCGATCTGGAAGACACCGATCTGGAAAATGGCGACAACGAACGCACCGGGGATGACACCGTCCACGACGAGAGCGAGGCCGCGCGCATCGCCGAGGCCCTCGTCTTCGCCTCGGCCCAGCCCGTCTCGGAAGCCTTCATTAGCGATCGCCTGCCTAGAGCATTCGACGTGCGCGCCATCATGCTGCGGCTGCAGCAGGAGTATGCCCATCGCGGCGTCAATCTGGTGAGGGTCGACGATGCCTGGGCGTTCCGCACCGCCGCCGACCTCTCCTTCGTCATCCGCCGCGATGAAAACGAGGTGCGCAAGCTCTCGCGCGCCGCACTTGAGGTTCTCGCCATCATCGCCTATCACCAGCCGGTGACGCGCGCCGAGATCGAGGATATCCGCGGCGTGCAGACGTCGCGCGGCACGCTGGATGTGCTGATGGAAGCCGGTTGGGTGCGTTTTCGCGGCCGCCGCCGCACGCCGGGACGTCCGGTGACGCTCGGCACCACCCGCGACTTCCTCGATCACTTCGGGCTTGAGGAACTGCGCGACCTGCCGGGTATCGAGGAATTGAAGGGGGCAGGGCTGCTCTCCGGCCGTATCCCGGCCAATTTCAACATTCCTTCGCCGTCGATGAACGATGAGCTGACAGAGGACGAGGACCCCATCACGCAGATGGATCTCGAGGAACTGGGCCTTCTGGCGCCCGGCGGCGCGACCGAGGAATAGCCGGCTCCGTGTCTTTGTTTCGCCACTGGAAGCGAAAACAATTGTCTTCACGACTTTTCGACCGGGGACTATCTTGTCACGATGGTCGATACCGTGACATTAAGCGTCTATCTACGGGGAATTAGATGTTGGATTTGATGTCGGGTATTCTTACATCAATAGAGCATCACAACAGGAGTTAGCGTAATGGGTTCTTTTAGCATGTGGCACTGGCTGATCGTTCTGGTCATCGTGCTGTTGCTCTTCGGTCGCGGCAAGATTCCGGAATTGATGGGTGATGTTGCCAAGGGCATCAAGAGCTTCAAGAAGGGCATGAACGACGAGGACGCGCCCGAAGCTTCGAGCACGACCACCGCAGGCAAGACCGTCGATCACAAGGCCGACGAAACGAAGTAACCACGTCCGGGCAGCGCCGCCCCCGCGTTTCCCGTTCAGGAGCCTTGAATGTTCGATATTGGCTGGACCGAGCTGCTTGTCATCGCGGTCGTATTGATTGTCGTGGTGGGTCCCAAGGATCTGCCCCCGATGCTTCGTGCTTTCGGCAAGATGACGCAGCGCGCCCGCAAGGTCGCCGGCGAATTCCGTGCCCAGTTCGACGAGGCGCTGCGCGAAGCCGATATGGACGACGTGCGCCAGACGCTGAGCGACGCGCAGAAGCTCAATCCCGTCAACACGCTGCGCGAGGCGATGAATCCGCTTCGCCAGATGGGCAACGAGATCAAGGCCGATCTGCAGCGCTCGACAACGGTCGATAGCAAGACGGAAGCGCCGCTTGGTCTTATGCCGGCGCCCGAGGTCGCACCGACCGAGACGCCCGCAGTCATGCCGGCTCCGACGCCGGTGCCATCAGCATCGGCTGCCGTGCCTGAGGCTGCAGCGGCAAAGCCCGCCCGCAAGCCCCGCGCCAAGGCCGCCGACAAGGCGGACGCTGTAGCCGCCGTCGCGGTTACCCCGGCCGAAAAGCCGAAGCGTGCAGCTGCAAAGCCCGCGGCCGTCAAGGCGGCTCCGGCTCCGGCCAAGGCTGCTCCCGCAAAGAAGACGGTCGCCGCAAAGCCGGCAGCTGTCGCCACGGCCGCGCCGAAGAAGCCGGCAGCGAAGAAAAAGAAAGATGAAGCATGAGCGGTGATATCGAAGACAAGCCGCAGCCGTTGATCGAGCACCTGATGGAGCTGCGCACGCGGCTCATGTGGTCGATCGGCGCCTTCTTCGCTGCCTTCATCGTCTGCTTCATTTTCGCCAAGCATCTCTTCAATGCGCTGGTCTTCCCCTACAAATGGGCGGTCCAGTGGGCGCATCTCGATGTCTCCAAGGCGCAGCTGATCTACACGGCGCCGCAGGAATTCTTCTTCACCCAGGTGAAGGTGGCGATGTTTGGCGGTCTCGTGATCGCCTTTCCGATCATCGCCGCGCAGATCTACAAGTTCGTGGCCCCCGGCCTCTACAAGAACGAGCGTTCGGCCTTCCTGCCGTTCCTGATCGCCTCTCCGATCCTGTTCCTGATGGGCGCCGCACTCGTCTATTTCTTCTTCACGCCGATGGTCATGTGGTTCTTCCTGACCATGCAGCAGGCGCCGGGCGAGGGCGACGTCGCCATCTCGCTCCTGCCGAAGGTCTCTGAATATCTCAGCCTCATCATGACGCTGGTCTTCTCCTTCGGCCTGGTCTTCCAGCTTCCCGTCATCACCACGCTGCTTGCCCGCGTCGGCCTGCTGACCTCGGACTGGCTGCGCGAGAAGCGCAAGTTCGCGATCGTCATGGCCTTCATCGTCGCGGCGGTGCTGACCCCGCCCGATCCGATGTCCCAGATCGGCCTTGCGCTGCCGACCATCATTCTCTACGAGATTGCCATCTACGCGGCGCGACTCGTGGAACGCCAGCGTGCGCGCGATGCGGCCACCGAGGCTGAAGGGTCCCAGGACGTTGCCAAGGCGGACAACGTCTAGCGTGACCGCAATTCCTCGATGAGCGCTTTCCAATATCCGGTCGAGGCCCGGTCAGGCTTTGGCCGGGTCATCCTTTTTGTAACGACCTGGAACGACGATGCTCGATATCAAATGGATCCGTGAGAATCCCGAAGCCCTCGACGCGGCACTTGCCAAGCGTGGTGCCGAGCCCCTGTCTGAAAGCCTGATCGCGCTGGACGAAAAGCGCCGCACGGCTGTACAGAAGGTCCAGGACATGCTGTCCCGCCGCAACGCCGCCTCCAAGGAGATCGGCGCTGCCATGGCGCAGAAGAACACCGAGCTGGCCGAGAAGCTGAAGGCCGAGGTCGCCGACCTTAAGGTCCTGCTGCCGGCCGCCGAGGAAGACGATCGCGCCTTCTCCGAAGAGCTGAACGACGCCCTCTCGCGCATCCCCAACGTCCCCCATGACGACGTCCCCGTCGGCAAGGACGAGGCCGACAACGTCGTGACGCGTGTCACCGGCGAGAAGCCGCGTTGGAACCATACGCCTAGGGAACACTACGAAATCGGCGAAGCGCTCGGCTACATGGATTTCGAAACCGCCGCCAAGCTCTCCGGCTCGCGCTTCACCGTATTGACCGGCCCGCTGGCAAGGCTGGAGCGGGCGCTTGGCCAGTTCATGATCGACCTGCACACCAGCGAGCACGGCTACACCGAAGTCAGCTCGCCGCTGATGGTGCGCGACGAAGCGGTCTTCGGCGTGGGCCAGCTGCCGAAATTCGCCGAGGACATGTTTCGCACCACGGACGGCCGCTGGCTGATCCCGACCGCGGAAGTCACACTCACCAACCTCGTGCGCGAGCAAATCCTCGAGCACGACAAGCTGCCGCTGCGCTTCACCGCGCTGACCCCGTCCTTCCGCTCGGAAGCAGGTTCGGCCGGCCGCGACACCCGCGGCATGCTGCGCCAGCACCAGTTCTGGAAGTGCGAGCTGGTCTCGATCACCGACGCCGAAAGCTCGATCGCCGAGCATGAGCGCATGACGGCTTGCGCAGAGGAAGTGCTGAAGCGCCTCGGCCTGCATTTCCGCACGCTGACGCTTTGCACCGGCGACATGGGCTTCGGCTCGCGCAAGACCTACGATCTCGAGGTCTGGCTGCCCGGCCAGAACACCTACCGCGAAATCTCGTCCTGCTCGGTCTGCGGCGATTTCCAGGCGCGGCGCATGAACACGCGCTATCGCGGCAAGGAAGACAAGACCAACCGCTTCGTTCACACGCTGAACGGCTCCGGCACCGCCGTCGGCCGCTGCCTGATCGCGGTTCTGGAAAACTATCTGAACGAGGATGGCTCGGTGACCATCCCCGACGTGCTGGTACCCTACATGGGCGGCCTGACGAAGATCGAAAAGGCGGCTTGAGACCATGCGCATTCTGCTTACCAACGACGACGGCATTCACGCGGAAGGCCTTGCGGCGCTGGAGCGGATTGCGCGCACACTCTCCGACGATGTCTGGATCGTCGCGCCCGAGACCGACCAGAGCGGTCTCGCGCATTCGCTGAGCCTGTCGGAGCCGCTGCGCCTGCGAAAGATCTCCGACAAGCACTTCGCGCTGCGCGGCACGCCGACCGATTGCGTCATCATGGGCATCAAGCAGGTGATGGAGATCAAGCCCGATCTCGTGCTGTCGGGCGTCAATGCCGGCTCGAACGTCGCTGACGACGTCACCTATTCCGGCACGATCGCCGGCGCCATCGAAGGCACGATGCAGGGCGTGCGCTCCTTTGCGTTGAGCCAGGCTTACATTCGCGAAGGCGACCAGCGCATCCTTCCCTGGGAAGTCTGCGAGACGCATGCGCCGGCGCTGCTCAACAAGTTGATGTCGGTCGATCTGCCCGAGGGGACTTTCCTCAATCTCAATTTCCCGAACTGCGCGCCTGACGAAGTCGAGGGCACGGAAGTGACCGCGCAGGGCAAGCTCGCCTTCAATCTGGAGGTCGATGCCCGCGCCGATGGTCGCGGCTTTCCCTACTACTGGCTGAAGTTCGGCGAGCGCGCCGGCGCCTTCGTTGACGGCACTGATGTCAACGCGCTCAAGAATAGAAAGATTTCGGTAACGCCTTTGAAACTGGATCTGACCGATTATTCCGTACAGGACCGCGTGGCGCGGGCGCTTTCGGGTACGGAGTAAATCGCATTGGCGGCACGTCTGGTGGAGAAGGAAGAGTTTGCGGCACTCGTTTTGAGGCTGCGGGCCGAAGGCGTGTCCGATCTTGATCTGCTGACGGCGGTCGAGCAGGCGCCGCGCTCGCTCTTCGTGCCACCGCAACTCGCAGAGCAGGCCTATTCCAGCCGCACCATCCCGATCGAATGCGGCTCCTTCCTCGAAGGCGTCGATTTCGCCGTCCGCGTCCTGCATCACCTAAGGGTGAAACCCGGCCAGCGTGTGCTGGAAGTGGGCACCGGCAGCGGCTTCATGACGGCCGTAATGGCTCGCATGGCAGAGCGCGTGCTCACCATCGACCGCTACAAGACGCTGACCTCGAATGCCCAGAAGCGTTTCGAGACGCTCGGCATCCGCAACATCATCGTTCGTCAGGCTGATGGCAGTGCTGGCCTGCAGGGCGAGGGCACCTTCGACCGCATCCTCGTCACCGCTGCCTTCGAGAGCATGCCGCGCTTCTATGCCGACCAGCTGGTTTCCGGTGGTTCGATGATCGCGCCGCTGATCATCTCCGAGACCGAATGTCGCCTCGTTCGCCTGACCAAGACCGGCAGCCGCTTCGAGCGAGAGGAGTTGTTCAACTCCCCATACCTGCCGATTGTTCCGCGCGTCGCCTCGCAACTCTGATCGCGTCGTCGCTATGGTTAGCGATTTGTCAAAAAACGCAAGCTGATGTTTCCGCCTTAACCGGTTGGTAATGCTAACGCGCTTTAATCATACCCACAAATGGTTGCGTTATTCAGTGGGTCGAGTGTCATGCGTTTCAGCGTTTCGCCTAAGTTCGGGAAGTCTGCCGGTAATGCCCTGATCGTGGCTCTCCTGGCGAGTGCTGCATCAGGTTGCAGTTCCGATGTGACACGTTTCGGCGGTCTGTTTTCTTCGTCCGGTCAGGACCAGATGACGACAAATTCCATCCCTCGTCGGAGCATGAGTGGTCTCCAGGCTGACCCAGTGCCGCAGGCGGACATGCAGGGCGGCGCGATGCAGCCCAATTATGCAAACAACAATCAATCGATGAACCAGCCATATCCGAGCCAGCAGTCGACCTACGGCTCGAGCGCTCGCATGGCATCGGCTCCGGTTTCCGTCCAGCGCTCCGAGCTTGCCGCTCCCGGCGCCGTGTCACAGGCTCCAGTATCCGCCGCCCGCGAAAAGCAGGTTGCCCTCGCTCAGCCGTTCCCGGCCGCCAACGCGCCACAGCATTCCAGCCAGGTCATCGTTCCGCCGAAGCGCAACGCCGACAACATCGTCACGGGCTCGACCCCGAAGGTCTCCGGCTGGTCCTCGACCAACGCTCCCTCGGTGACCATGCGTCCCGGCGAAAGCGTCGCGATCCTCGCCAACCGCTACGGCGTTCCTGAAAAGGAAATCCTGCGCGCCAACGGCCTGAAGAGTGCCGCCGCCGCCAGACCCGGCCAGACCATCCTGATCCCGACCTTCAACGGCGGCAACGCCGCCAAGGCGGCCGCGCAGTCGAACGATCTCGCGAAGGGTGGTCAGGCGCCGCAGCCGGCTCGTGGCCAGGAACAGAACCTCGCGGTCATCCCGAATGGTTCGAACGCCTCGCGTGACAAGTCGATGGCAAGCGCCGATCAATCCGGCAAGGCGCCCGTCGGCGCCGGCCCGAAGGGCGCGGGCGGCACATACGTCGTCAAGTCCGGTGACTCGCTTGCCAAGATCGCCAAGGCGACCGGCAACAGCATCGACGACATCAAGGCCGCCAACAACCTCACTGCCGGCTCGATCCGCATCGGTCAGGAACTGAACATCCCGAACGGCAACGGCGGCGCCGACACCATGAAGACGGCGTCGATCCAGCCGAAGGCGGAGCCCAAGCCCGCCGCACAGCCGGCATCCGCGCCTGAAACGGCCGCAGCCCAGCCCGCCACCTACAAGGCGCCGGTCGCCACCGAAAGCGTCAGCGATGCCGCCAAGAAGGAAGTGGCATCGGCAGCACCTGAAGCCACCGGCATAGGCAAGTATCGCTGGCCGGTCCGTGGTGCCGTGATCGCCGCCTATGGCGCCAACGTCAACGGCAGCCGCAACGACGGTATCGACATCTCGGTTCCGCAGGGCACGGCCATCAAGGCAGCTGAAAACGGCGTCGTCATCTACGCCGGCAACGGCCTCAAGGAACTCGGCAACACGGTCCTCGTTCGCCACGACGACGGCACCGTCACCGTCTACGGCAATGCCGACACGCTGAGCGTGACGCGTGGCCAGAAGATCCAGCGCGGCCAGACGGTCGCGGTGTCAGGGATGAGCGGCAACGTCAAGCAGCCGCAGGTTCACTTCGAAGTCCGCAAGGATGCGACGCCGGTGAACCCGATGACTTTCCTTGAGTAGGTTAGGCCTCGAGTAGGTCAAGAGTTTCCTCGAATAGGTATTGTGTATCGAGGACAACGCAAAAGCCCGGCAGACGCCGGGCTTTTGTCGTTTTGGTCGATGATTGAATGAGGACTAGGCTCTATCGAGCGCGATCCGCTTCCGGCCTGCGAGGTCCTGGACATACTGCCAGGCGACGCGGCCCGAGCGGGCGCCGCGCGTGGTTGCCCATTCCAGCGCTTCCGCATGCAGCGTTTCGCGGTCGAGCGGCAGCTTGAAGTGGGCAGCATAGCCGTCGATCATCGTCAGATAGTCTTCTTGGCTGCACTTGTGGAAGCCGAGCCACAGCCCGAAGCGGTCCGACAGCGAGACCTTCTCCTCCACCGCCTCCGACGGGTTGATCGCCGTCGACTGTTCGTTTTCCATCATGTGGCGCGGCAGCAGGTGGCGACGGTTGGAGGTCGCATAGAACAGTACATTTTCCGGCCGTCCCTCGACCCCGCCATCGAGCGCTGCCTTCAGCGACTTGTAGGCCGTGTCGTCGTGGTCGAAGGAAAGGTCGTCGCAGAAGACGATGACCCGGTGCGGCGTGTCCTTCAGGAGGTCGAGCAGTGTGGGCAGACTGGCAATATCCTCGCGGTGCACCTCGACCAGCTTCAGCGAGACGCCGCTGTCGCGTCTGACATCTTCGTGAACAGCCTTCACCAGCGACGACTTGCCCATGCCCCGTGCACCCCACAGAAGCACGTTGTTGGCGGCATAGCCTTCGGCGAAACGCACCGTGTTTTCATGCAGGATGTCGCGCACGCGATCGACGCCGCGGATCAGCGCCAGCGCCACGCGGTTTGGGCGCTGGACAGGCTGCAGATGCTGGCGGGCAGGGGCCCAGACGAAACAGTCGGCCGCGTTCCAGTCGTTGATGGCGGGCGGCGGTCCCGCCAGCCGTTCCACGGCATCGGCAAGGCGGCGCAGTTCGCCGAGAATGATGCTGTTGACGTCTTCGGCCATGGCCTTTTCTCCTTGGGGCGTATGCGGCTGTGTGGCAATTGCTTTTCGTAGTCGGGTAGCATGGCCTTTTATACGCGGAAAGGTTATTAGGCAGCGGAATCGGTACGGTTTTCGGCTGTTTCAGTTGCAATCGCAAAGACCATAATTATAGTCCGGCCACCGAGAAAAAAGGCGACATTCCGCCTCCGGAAAAGTTTGAGGAGATTAGCATGTTCATCACCCCGGCATTCGCCCAGGCCACCGACAGTGCGGCGTCGCCGTTCGGTTCCGGCTTCGAAATGATCATCCTGTTCGTGCCGTTGATGGTCGTCTGGTATTTCCTGCTCATCCGTCCGCAGCGCGCCCAGGCGAAGAAGCGTGACGAAGCCCTGAAGGCAATCCGTCGCGGCGATCAGGTCGTCACCTCCGGCGGTCTCGTCGGCAAGGTCACCAAGGTGATTGACGAAAAAGAAATCGAAGTCGAAATTGCTGATGGCGTGCGCGTTCGCGTTGTCCGCACCGGCGTCACTGAGATCCGCGTCAAGGGCGAGCCCGTAAAGGCAGACGCCGCATAATCATCATGCATATCCCACGAACCGGATCACCCGGATCTGACATAGTCGAGAGAAAATGCTTCATTTTTCCCGCTGGAAGACCCTTCTGATCTGGTTTGTGGTGCTGGTGGCCGTGTTGATCGCGGCCCCCAATTTTCTGCCGGTCGGCCAGTCCGGCCTGCTGTCTTCCTGGCTGTCCAAGCATCGCGTCGTGCTGGGCTCCGATCTCCGCGGCGGCACGCATGTCGTCTTCGAGGTCGACCGCGCCGATGTCGCGCGCCAGAAGCTGGTCGCCACCGTCGGCGAGATCAGCCGCTCTTTGCGCCAGGCCAACATTCGTTACACCGGGCTTACGGGCAACGACCAGACGGTCACCGTCAAGATCACCGACCCCGCGCAGGTCGACGCCGCCGTCGCCGCGCTGAAAAATCTGACCTCGACACAGGGTGTGACGCTCAAGCAGACCAATAGCGGCGACCTCACCATCGAAATCGCGGATGCCGCCATCGACGCCGCCATTTCAGAGGCGCAGGCCCAATCCGTCGACATCGTCAGCCGCCGCATCGCCGGCCTCGGCAATCCGGATTTCGCGATCAAGCCCGAGGGTGCCGATCGTCTCGATGTCCAGGTCTTCGGCATCATCGATGCCGAGCGTCTGAAGAACATTCTGAATGAGCCTGCCAAGCTTTCGGTGCGCATGCTCGACGAAACCATGTCGGGGCAGGACGCGGTCAACGGTCGCTGGCCGGCGAGTTCCGAAGTTCTCTATTCGCTAGATGATCCTCCGATCCCCTATCTCGTGGACCGTAGCGATTTCATCACCAGCGCCAATGTCGTCGATGTCCAATCCTTCGCGGATGCACAGGCCGACACGGTGGCGATCCGCTACGCACTCGACGCCGAAGGCACCAAGCGCCTGGCGGAGAAGACGCAGCAGCACGCCGGCGGCCACCTCGCCATCATCTTCGACGATCAGGTCATGGCGTCGCTCCCGATCAGCGCGCCGATCCTCGACGGCAAGGGCGAGATCCCGGTCAGCTACACCGAGGAAGGCGCCGGCGATCTGGCTCTCATGCTGCGCGCCGGCGCGCTTCCGGCCACGCTGACGACGGTCGAGGAGCGTACGGTCAGCCCGGCGCTCGGCGCGGAATCGGCGCGGGCAGGGCTTGTCGCCGGTATCGTCGCGGCGATCCTGGTCATCGGCCTGATGTTCGGCTTCTATCGCGGCCTCGGCCTGATCGCCGCGCTGTCGCTGCTCTTGAACCTCATCCTCATCCTCGCGGTGATGAGCCTCATCGGCGCCACGCTCACCTTGCCGGGGATTGCCGGCATCGTGCTCATCATGGGCATGGCGGTTGACGCCAATGTGCTGATCTACGAGCGCATCCGCGACGAAGCAAAAACCGGCCGGCCGTTCTTCGAGGCGATCGACTACGGTTTCTCCCGTGCGATCATGACGATCTTAGACGCCAACGTCACCATCTTCATCGCCGCCGTCATCCTCTATTTCCTCGGCAACGACGCGGTGCGCGGCTTTGCCGTCACGCTCGCCGCCGGCATCCTGACCACCATTTTTACTGCCGTCACGCTCACCCGCTGGATCGTCGTCACCTGGCTGCATCGCCGTCATCCCCGGCATCTGCCGAAGGATGTCCACACGGGCATCTTCGATCGCGCCAACATCCGCTTCATGGGCATCCGCCGCTATGTCTTCACCGCCTCGGCCGCCCTTTGCGTCGCCGCCATGCTGGGCTTCGCGGCGGTCGGAATGCATCTTGGCATCGACTTCGCCGGTGGCTCGATCATCGAGGTCAAGGCCAAGCAGGGTCCTGCCGACCTTGAGGATATCCGCGCCCGCCTCGGCGATCTGCCGATCGGCGACATTCTTGCCCGCAGGCTTGCCGATCCCGCCGGCGCGCTGATCCAGCTGGAAGCGCAGGGCGGCGGCGAGAATGCCGAACAGTCGGCGGTCACGCTGGTGCGCGACGAACTCGCCAACGATTATGACTTCCGCCGCGTCGAAGTGGTCGGCCCCGCCATCTCTGGCGAACTCACCCGCGCCGCCTCGCTCGGCGTGCTCGCCTCGCTCATCGTCATCCTCGTCTATATCTGGATGCGCTTCGAGTGGCAGTTCGCCGTCGGCGCCATCGTTGCCACGCTGCACGACATCATCCTGATCCTCGGGTTGTTCGTGCTAACAGGCATCGAGTTCAACCTGACCAGCGTCGCCGCCCTTCTGACGATCATCGGCTATTCGCTCAACGATACCGTCGTGGTCTACGACCGCATGCGCGAAAACCTGAAGCGTTACCGCAAGATGCCATTGCCGATCCTGATCGATGCGTCGATCAACCAGACGCTGTCGCGCACCGTGCTGACCGCCGCCACCACCATGCTGGCGCTGCTCGCGCTGGCGATCTTCGGCGGCGAGGTCATCCGCTCCTTCGCCTTCATCATGCTGGCTGGTGTTGCCATCGGCACGTTTTCCTCCATCTACATTGCTGCACCGGTGCTGATCGTTTTCAAGCTCCGCCCGGATGCGCTCGATAACGATAACGACAAGAAAGTACCGGAACCGGCCGCCCAGCCCGGCAAGCCGGCAGTGTGAGAATATGGCAAGAGGCATTGAAATACGCGAAGCGCATTTTCCCGGTCGCGCTCCGATCGATACCTACGGGAACGGCGGCTTCCGCTTTGCCGACATGTCGCATCGCGGCTCCATCCTCTGCCTGCCGTCGGGCATTCACGGCTGGAACATGGATGCGACCATGCCGCTGTCGATCGAAAACCTGCAGCGTGTCCTGAACGAGGCGTCCGAGATCGAATTCCTGCTGCTCGGCACCGGTGTCGACATGCGCCCGATCCCGGCGGAGCTGAAAGCTGCGCTGAAGGGCGCAGGCATTTCCTCGGATTCGATGAGCACGGGTGCGGCAGTGCGCACCTTCAACATCATGCTGATGGAATCGCGCGCTGTCGCAGCGGCGCTGATCGCGGTCTGACGCATGGCCGATCAATCCTCGACGAACCAGGACATTTGCCTGGCGATGCTGCGCGACAGCGATCGCGACCGCTATCTCGCCTGCCTGCTGTCTCCCGAAGACAAACGTGGCGCGCTGGCGGCGCTTTACGCCTTCAACGCCGAACTCGCCCGCATCCGCGATCTCGTGCACGAGCCGCTGCCCGGCGAAGTTCGCATGCAATATTGGCGCGATCTTCTGGAGGGAACCGCGCACGGCTCCACCGAGGCCAACCCGCTGGCTGCGGCCCTGTTGTCAGCGGTCGAGACCCACCGCCTGCCGCGCCAGACGCTGTCGAATATGATCGACGCCCGCATCTTCGACCTCTACGACGATCCGATGGAATCGCGCGGCGCGCTGGAAGGCTATGCCGGCGAAACCGCTTCGGCGCTGATCCAGCTGGCAAGCCTGATCTTGTCGCCGGACGAGGCGGCGCGGTCGGCCGAAGCGGCCGGCCATGCCGGCGTCGCCCAGGCGATCGCGGGATTGCTGCTCTTGATGCCGCTCCATCGCCATCGCGGCCAGATCTATATCCCGCTCGAGATCCTGGCCGCGACGGGGCTCGACCGAGACACCTTTCTGGCTGGCGAAGACAAGGCGCGCATCTCGGCGGCCATCGAGGCCTTCGCCGGCCTCGGCCGCGACCATCTCGCGAGGGCGCGCAAGGTCACCATCCCGCAAACGGTCTTCCCGGCCTTCCTGCCGGCAGCACTCGCCGCGCCGGTGCTGTCGAAGGCGCAGAAGCTGGGGGCAGGGTTGTTCGATCGCTCTGCGCAGCAACCGCAATGGCGCCGCCAGATCGGCATGACCATGGCGCTGATGCGCAAGAAAATCTGAGGCTCGTTCAAACTCGCGCAAGCCTCGCGCGTTATAGCTGTCATCATCGCTTGCTTTGAATGGAGTGTGACGTGAGCATAATGATCTGGGCCACTCTTTTCGTGATGCTCGTCATCGTGGCCTTCATCGCCGTGCGCATGTCGGCGAAGCACGAGGAGCAGGGCCTGCACGATACCGGCCTTGCCATCATCGAGTTCAACCGCGCCTTCCCGACCGAAGCGATCCGCTCGCTCCAGGCAACGGCCAACGGTCAGGTGGTCTTCGTCCGCCTGCACGACAACAAAGCCGGATTCATGCGTAGCATGCAGCGCCATTACTCCTGCCAGGTCATCCAGCCGGGCAGGGTGCGCGTTCAAAGCTCCGATAGCGGCAAGGGGCTGACGGTCGATTTTCTCGATACGCCGCACCAGAACGGCACCTTCGAATTCGCCTCGCCAAAGGAAGCCTCCGAAGTGGCCCTCTGGCTGCTCGGCAACTACGTCGCCGAACCCGACCGCGAACTGCCGCTGGCCGACCCGACGGCCGCGAACCACCGATAGGGCGACACGCACTCTTCCCTTACAACGCATTTCATCCCCGCCTATCGTTTGATAGGGCGGGGATGATTGTTGAGCGGCGCGCTATCCGCGCTTTTAGTGCAGAATCTGGCTGAGGAAGAGCTTGGTGCGCTCGTGCTGCGGATTGTCGAAGAACTCGGCCGGCGAGTTCTGTTCGACGATCTGGCCCTGGTCCATGAAGATGACGCGGTTGGCGACCTGGCGGGCGAAGCCCATTTCGTGGGTCACGCACAGCATCGTCATGCCTTCTTCGGCAAGACCGACCATCGTGTCGAGCACTTCCTTGATCATTTCAGGGTCGAGTGCCGAGGTCGGCTCGTCGAACAGCATGATCTTCGGGTTCATGCACAGCGAGCGGGCGATTGCCACGCGCTGCTGCTGACCACCGGAGAGCTGGCCCGGATACTTGTTGGCCTGCTCGGGGATCTTGACGCGCTTGAGGAAGTGCATGGCGATTTCTTCGGCCTGCTTCTTCGGCATCTTGCGCACCCAGATCGGCGCCAGCGTGCAGTTTTCCAGGATCGTCAGGTGCGGGAAGAGATTGAAGTGCTGGAACACCATGCCGACTTCGCGGCGCACTTCGTCGATCTTCTTCAGGTCGTTGGTCAGCTCTGTACCGTCGACGATGATCTGGCCCTTCTGGTGCTCTTCCAGACGGTTGATGCAGCGGATCATCGTCGATTTGCCGGAGCCAGAAGGGCCGGCGATGACGATGCGCTCGCCGCGCATGACCTTGAGGTTGATGTCGCGCAGCACGTGGAAATCACCGTACCACTTGTTCATGCCGATGATCTCGATGGCAACATCGGTTGCCGACACGGTCATCTTTTTGGGTTGGGCTTCAGCCATGATTTTTCCCCTTGCTCTTATCGTTTGTGGCCAGTGTCGAGGTGGCGTTCCATGAAGTTTGAATAGCGTGACATGCCGAAGCAGAAAAGCCAGAAAACGAAGCCCGCGAAGATCAGGCCGGTCAAAGGCGTCACCGCACTGGCCCAGTTGGCGTCCGAGAAGTTCAGGCGCACGATGTTCAACAGGTCGAACATGCCGATGATCGACACCAGCGACGTATCCTTGAAGGTGCCGATGAAGGTGTTGACGATGCTGGGGATAACCAGCTTGATCGCCTGTGGCATGATCACCAGCCGGGTCTTCTGCCAATAGCCGAGGCCGAGCGAATCTGCACCCTCGAACTGACCCTTCGGAATGGCCTGCAGGCCGCCGCGGATGACTTCGGCCATGTAGGCCGAGGTGAAGATCGACACCCCGATCAGTGCGCGCAGCAGCTTGTCGATGGTCCAGCCGGTCGGCAGGAACAGCGGCAGCATGACGCTTGCCATGAAGAGGACGGTGATCAGCGGCACGCCGCGGACGATTTCGATGAAGGCCACGCACACCATGCGGATGACGGGCATCTTTGATCGCCGACCGAGCGCGAGCAGGATGCCGCAGGGGAAGGAGACCGCGATGCTGACGAAGGACAGGATCAGCGTCACCATCAGGCCGCCCCAGAGCGACGTTTCCACGACCTCGAGACCGAAGCCGCCGTAAAGCAGCCAGAAGGAAACGACCGGCAGGACGAGGAACAGCAGGATGGCGTTCAGACCCTTGCGCGGCACCGACGGGATCAGCATCGGCACGAGGAGAGCGACGAACAGGATGCCGACGATGGTCGGGCGCCAGCGGTCGCTAATCGGATAGCGGCCGAAGATGAACTGGTCGTACTTGGCCTGCACGAAGGCCCAGCAGGCGCCGCTCCAGCCATCAGGCTGAACGCCGCCTTGCACGGTCGTTGCGCAGAAGGTGCGGTCGGGACCGGACCAGACGGCTTCGATAAACAGCCAGTTGACGATGTGCGGCACCGCCCAGAGGATGAGCGCCAGCGCAAGCACCGTCAGCACAACGTCTTTCGGTGTCGCCAGAAGGTTCTTGCGGACCCAGGCGGTTACGCCCTTTTCTCCCGCCGGGGCGGGTTCTGGCGACAGCATTGTTGTTCGGACGAAAGAGTTCTTGGATACGGACATCGTCTTATCTCTCCACCAGGGCCATCTTGGCGTTGAACCAGTTCATGAACAGCGAGGTGAGAATGCTGAGCCCGAGGTAGATGATACCCCAGATGCAGACGATCTCGATCGCCTGGCCGCTCTGGTTCATGATGGTGCCGCCGACCGCGACGAGGTCCGAGAAGCCGATTGCGATCGCCAGCGACGAGTTCTTGGTGAGGTTGAGATATTGGCTCGTCAGCGGCGGGATGATGATGCGCATCGCCTGCGGAACGACGACGAGGCGCGTGACGCTGGAGGGGTGCAGACCAAGCGCGCCGGCCGCTTCCGATTGGCCTTTTGGCACGCCACGAATACCGCCGCGAACGATCTCGGCGATGAAGGATGCGGTGTAGAAGGACAGCGCCAGGAACAGCGACATGAACTCAGGCCCGACGACCGAGCCGCCGGTGAGGTTGAACTTGCCGGCAACGGGAATGTCGAAGGACATCGGCAGTCCCGAAGCGAGGAAAGCCACGACGGGCGAACCGACGATGAGCCCGATCGACACCCAGATGGTGTGGAACGGCTTGCCGGTGGCAGCCTGCCGCTTGTGCGCCCAGCGCGCCATGAAGATGACGGCGATGATCGCGATCACGAAGGCCGCCAGCACCGCGAGCATGCCGCTCTCGAAGATCGGGCGAGGGAAGGCCAGGCCGCGATTGTTGAGGAACATGCTGAACGGCAGATGCAGCGATTCACGCGGCTGCGGCAGAACGGCGAGAACACCGGAATACCAGAAGAAGATGACGAGCAGCGGCGGGATGTTGCGGAACACCTCGACATAGATCTGGCACAGCTTGGCGATCAGCCAGTTGTGCGACAGGCGCCCGATGCCGACGATGAAGCCGATGATGGTCGCCGTGATGATGCCGGTGATGGCCACCAGCATGGTGTTGAGGATACCGACGACAAGCGCGCGTCCATAGGTCGAATCGCTGGAATAGCTGATCAGCGACTGGCCGACTTCGAAGCCGGCACGGCCGCGCAGGAAGCCGAAGCCCGAGGCCGTGTTGCTGCGCGCCAGATTGGCCGCGGTGTTGTGTGCGATCCACCAGACGAGGCCGACGAGTGCGACGACGGTGAGAACCTGGAAGAAGATGCCGCGATATTTCGGGTCGTTGAGTACGGACCGGTAGTTCCAGCCGTTTTCGGATATGGGTGTGGTGTGAGCCGCCTCTTGCTGCGCCATGCCGAGCCTTTCCCCTGTGTGCCCCTTTTAGGGCTTTTCTTTTTTGGAAGACGGAAAGGCGGCTTGGCCGCCTTTCCGGGCTTTCATAAGGGGCCGATTAGCGGACCGGAGGTGCGTACTGGATGCCGCCCTTGTTCCACAGCGCGTTCAGGCCGCGAGCGATCTTCAGCGGGCTGCCCTGGCCGATGTTGCGCTCGAAGATTTCGCCGTAGTTGCCGACGCCCTTGATGACGTTAGCAGCCCAGTCGTTGGTGAGGCCGAGATCGGTGCCGATCTTGGTGTCAGCCTCGGAGCCGAGGAAGCGCTTGATATCTGGGTTCGGCGAGTTCTTCATCTCGTCGACGTTGGCCTGGGTGATGCCGAATTCCTCGGCATTGATCAGAGCGTAAGCCGTCCAGGAAACGATGTCGAACCACTGGTCGTCGCCCTGGCGAACGGCCGGGCCGAGCGGCTCCTTAGAGATGATCTCAGGCAGGATCATGTGCTCGTCGGGGTTCTTCAGCGTCAGACGCAGCGAGTAGAGGCCGGACTGGTCGGTGGTGTAGACGTCGCAACGGCCCGAATCATAGGCTGCGTTGACTTCCTCAAGCTTTTCGAAAACCACCGGATTGTACTGCAGGTTGTTGGCCTTGAAGTAGTCGGCGAGGTTGAGCTCGGTCGTCGTGCCGGACTGTACGCAGATGGCAGCGCCCGAAAGCTCGAGAGCCGACTTCACGTTCAGGCTCTTGCGAACCATGAAGCCCTGACCGTCATAATAGGTGATCGGGCGGAAGTTGAAGCCGAGAGCGGTGTCACGGTTGATGGTCCACGTCGTGTTACGCGACAGAACGTCGATTTCGCCGGACTGCAGCGCCGTGAAGCGCTCCTTGGCGTTGGTCGGCGTGTACTTCACCTTGGTCGGATCGCCGAAGACGGCGGATGCAACGGCCTTACAGAAATCGACGTCGAAACCGGCCCAGTTGCCGGAAGCGTCAGGTGCCGCGAAACCGGTCAGACCGGTGTTGACGCCGCACTGAACGAACCCTTTTGCTTTTACGTCCCCGAGCGTCGTCGCCGAAGCTGCCGAAGCGCCAAGTGCGAAGACTGCTGCGCCAATGGCGACCGACAGAAGCTTAATCTTCATTTTTCCCAACCTTTTTCCGTTATCTTTTGTTTATTGTGGGAGCGTCGGCAGAAGCATGCAGACCCCCCAAAAGACCCGACACCCTCCCGGCGCGAGTTGGTCTATCACAGTCGGAAATGTCACCACGGTCAAGTCTCGCGCCACAAGATTGCGTGATATTTCGGCAATTTGCTGAGCGCGGCTCACAAAATGAGCAATTGATTACCCAAAAGGCAGTGTTTGGCGAAAAAAATCGCGCAAACTCACTGATATATCTGGATAATTGCCGTACCGACCGGTTCTCTTGGTCGACTTTACGTTACGTGAGCGGGGTTGACCCCGCCTCGGGACAGGTCCAAGAGTTCCGCAAAGAGCGTTCATTCCAAAGGCTTAATTAGACATGACAGATAGAGACGGCCGGCTTCAAAACGCCGGCATCAACACCCGCCTTTCGCATATCGGCAATGACCCTTCCGACTATCATGGCTTCGTTAATCCGCCGGTCGTGCATGCATCGACGGTGCTGTTTCCGAACGCCAAGGCGATGGACCAGCGGGCGCAGAAATACACCTACGGAACACGCGGAACGCCAACCACCGATGCCCTTTGCGAGGCGATCGACGCGCTTGAGGGATCGGCCGGAACGATCCTCGTTCCCTCGGGTCTCGCAGCCGTTACCGTGCCGTTCCTGGCTTTCCTGTCGTCGGGCGATCATGCGCTGGTCGTCGATTCGGTCTATGGCCCGACCCGCCATTTCTGCGACACGATGCTGAAGCGCCTCGGCGTTTCCGTCGAATACTACGATCCGGCGATCGGCGTCGGCATCGAGACGCTGATCAAGCCCAATACGAAGCTGGTCCACACGGAAGCGCCGGGCTCCAACACCTTCGAGATGCAGGATATCCCGGCTATCGCCGCGATCGCCCACAAGCACGGCGCGGTGGTGACGATGGACAATACCTGGGCGACACCGGTCTATTTCCGCCCGCTCGATTACGGCGTCGACATCTCGATCCACGCGGCGACGAAATATCCGTCCGGTCACTCCGATATCCTGATGGGCACGGTTTCGGCCAATGCCAAGCACTGGGAGCAGCTGCACGAGGCCAACATTACGCTCGGCATCTGCGGCGCGCCTGACGATGCCTACCAGATCCTGCGCGGCCTGCGCACCATGGGTGTGCGCCTCGAGCGTCACTACGAGAGCGCGCTTACTATCGCCAAATGGCTGGAAGGCCATGAAGACGTGGCCGCCGTGCTGCATCCGGCGCTGCCGAGCTTCCCGGGCCACGAGCTCTGGAAGCGCGACTTCAAGGGCGCCAGCGGCATCTTCTCCTTCGTGCTGAAGGCAGACGGCCCGGCCGCATTCAAGCCGAAGGCGCATGCCTTCCTCGATGCGCTGAGGATCTTCGGTCTCGGCTGGTCCTGGGGTGGCTTCGAAAGCCTGGCGGTCCACGTCAACCTGAACGACCGCCGCGTCACCAAGGCGCCGACGGAGGGGCCGGTGATCCGCCTTCAGATCGGTCTGGAGGATGTTGCCGATATCAAGCTCGATATCGAGCGCGGCTTCGCCGCCGCCAAGGCGGTCTGATCAGCGGTCCTGTCAGTCCATGGCGCGATAAGCGTAGATCCAGTCAAGATCCGCCGCGAGACTTTGCGGCGGCTTCAGCGAGAGAACGATATCACGCCCGATCCGGAATGGACCACGGGCGTGATAGACAAACTGGTTGAACGCGCCGCGTTGGCGCAGCCGGTTCACGCGCGGCACACGGTGGGCTTCGAAGAGCGGCAGCGCTTCTGAAACTGGGCGTTTCGCCAGGAACGACGCCAGTTCGTAGGCGTCCTCGATCGCCATTGCCGCACCTTGTGCGGCAAACGGCATCATCGCATGCGCCGCATCCCCGATCAGCACCGTGTCGCGGCCGTTCTGCCACTTGCCGCGCGTCGCTTCGTAAAGCGGCCAGAAGGTCATTTCACCGGATTTTTCAAACAGCGACAGCAACGCCGGGTTCCAGCGCGAGAAGCGGGCGAGCAACTGTTGGCGCTGCGCCTGCGTCGGCTGCGCCAGCCATTCGCGCGTAGCCGCATGGCCCGTGGTGATCGCCACCATGTTGAAGCTGTCGGTCTCGCGCAGCGGGTAGGCGACCAGATGCGCCGATGGTCCGAGAAAGGCCGAGACGCTCTCGCGGTTCAGCACGCCCCGCGCATCCGCCGCCGAGACGGTGAAGCGATAGGCGATGTTGCCGGAAAAGCGCGAGGAGGGGCTGTCGGCGATGAGATCGCGCGTCTTCGACCAGACGCCGTCGGCGCCGATGATCACGCCGCCCGCGCGAGTGACGGCGGCGATATCGCCGCTTTCGATGCGCGAGCCGAGATGAAGCGTGCAGAGCGGATTGTCTTTTACGGCAGCAAGCAGCGCGCCTTGCAGGCTGGTGCGATGCAGCACCCCGTAGGGCGCCTCCCAGCGCGCGCGCGCGGCAGGGCCAGATGGCACGGCCGCCAGTTCATGCAGCGACGTGCCGGAGATCAGGCGAATGCTGTTCGGCTCGAGCCAGATCGGCGTCAACACGTCGAGCACGCCGAGCTTGTCGAGGATGCGCGACGCATTGGGCGATATCTGCAGCCCGGCGCCCACCTCGGTCAGCTCAGGCGCCTGCTCGAAGATCTCGGAGCGAATGCCATGCCTGGCGAGTGCCAGCGCCGCCGTCAGACCAGCGACGCCCGCTCCGATAATAGCGGCATGTTCGACCGACATGGTCGATCCAATCTGTGTTTCGGTGAATTAAGCGACGTGTGAGTTAGGCGACCTGGAAATGGAAGACGCAACCGGCCGGGTTCGTCTGAGTGGCCTTCAGCGCGCCGTTGAAGCGGTAGAGGGTCGAGCAGTAGGAACAGACCTTCTCGTTCTCGTCGCCCATGTCGATGAAGATATGCGGGTGGTCGTAGGGAACGGAGGCGCCGGTGCACATGAATTCCTTCACGCCGACTTCGATGACACGGTGTCCGCCGTCGTTCTGGAAGTGAGGGATATTGTGACCGGCCATGAGGGATCTCCGAATGCCTTTGAAAACGTGCGCACCTTATAGTGCGTCGCCGGAAATGTGTCGAGCCAAAGGAGGCGCGCGCCCGATAGTTTTTGGAGGCGCGTTTGGGCGCGCTTTTTGATTGGGGCAGGGGTTCCCGTCAGCGGCCCGATAAAATATGGTCCGGCAAAACAGGACTGCCCCGATGAACTTGAATACGCCTGCCTTTTCGACCTTCGTGCACGACGGCCTCAACCTTTCCTATTTCGACGAGGGAAATCCCGAGGGGCCGCCGGTGCTGCTCATCCACGGCTTCGCCTCGACCGCCAGCGTCAACTGGGTCTACCCGGGCTGGCTGAAAACGCTGGGCGAGGCCGGATACCGGGTGATCGCCATGGACAACAGAGGCCACGGCGTAAGCGACAAGCCGCATGATTCCGAAGCTTATCGCCCCTGGATCATGGCGGCTGATTCCATCGCGCTGCTCGATCATCTCGGCATCCCGGAAGCCGACCTCATCGGCTACTCCATGGGCGCGCGCATCTCGGTCTTCGCGACGTTGAAGCACCCCGATCGCGTCCGTTCTCTGGTGCTCGGCGGCCTCGGCATCGGCATGACCGATGGTGTCGGCGATTGGGACCCGATCGCCGATGCGCTGCTGGCGCCCTCGATCGATGGCGTCACCCATGCCCGCGGCCGCATGTTCCGCGCCTTCGCCGAGCAGACGAAGAGCGACCGCCAAGCGCTCGCCGCCTGCATCAGGGGATCGCGCGATCTGGTGGAACGGAGTGACATGGCAAAGATCGAGGCGCCGACGCTGGTCGCCGTCGGAACCAAGGACGATATCGCCGGCTCTCCGCAGGAACTGGCGGCGCTGATGCCCGATGCACGCGCGCTCGATATCCCCGGCCGCGACCACATGCTTGCCGTCGGCGACAAGGTGTTCAAGGCGGCCGTTCTCGACTTTTACGCGAAACTCTCCGCCCGGTGACATCAGGGGCGAGCGCGCAAGGACGATCGTTCACCAAAATGCGGAAATAGCGAAAAGCTGTTTCCGTCGCCCCATTTATATCAGCCGGATTTTGCCCTATATAGGGTGACACTCAAGCGCCAGTGGCGTGGCCGGATCGCGCGATCTGGCCGGAATACAATGCCCGGATGGAGTGCCATTCGGAAGACAAGGAGACCTCGATGGTCGCGAAGTCAGACATTCGTCCTCTTGAGACCCAAGGTTCGCTCAAGGCGATGGACCCGATCTGGGATAGCCTGCGCGAGGAAGCGCGTCTTGCCGCCGAAGCCGATCCGGTGCTGGCGGCATTTCTGTATTCGACCGTGCTCAACCATCGCTCGCTCGAGGAATGCGTAATCTACCGCATCTGCGAGCGTCTCGATCACCCCGATATGCAGGCGATCCTGCTGCGCCAGACCTTCGACCAGATGCTGGCCGACTGGCCGGAATGGGGCGCCATCCTGCGCGTCGACATCCAGGCCGTTTACGACCGCGATCCGGCATGCCTGCGCTTCATGGAGGCGCTGCTCTATTTCAAGGGTTTCCACGCGTTGCAGACCCATCGCCTCGCGCACTGGCTGCTCAATCGTGGCCGCCGTGATCTGGCGCTCTACCTGCAGAGCCGCTCCTCCAGCGTCTTCCAGACCGATATCAACCCGGCCGCCCGTATCGGTCGTGGCATCTTCCTCGATCATGCGACGGGCCTCGTCGTCGGCGAAACCGCCGTCATCGGCGACAACGTCTCGATCCTGCACGGCGTCACGCTCGGCGGCACCGGCAAGGAGGGCGCCGATCGCCATCCGAAGATCGCCAGCGGCGTGCTGATCGGCGCCGGCGCCAAGATCCTCGGCAACATCGAGATCGGTCATTGCTCGCGCATCGCCGCCGGTTCCGTGGTGCTGAAGGCGGTGCCGCCGAAGACGACGGTCGCGGGCGTACCCGCCAAGGTGGTCGGCACGGCCGGCTGTTCGGAACCATCCCGGCTCATGGATCAAGTGATCATGGATCAGGTGATGGGCGCCGACATCTAGGCGTTTTCGCGTCGCGCAGAGCGACAACATGGCCTGAAGAACGGCGGGGAAAGCGGTATCACAGCCGGCTCCGCGCCTTTACAGGCCCATCTTTCCCATGCAAAAAGCGGCCATTGAGACCGCTCAGGAGATGCAGTGTGAAGCCCGAAGAAATCAAGAAACTCGACGCCTATTTCAAACGCACGTTCAACCCGGAAATGATCGTCAAGGCACGTCCGCGCAAGAACGACTCCGCTGAAGTCTACATGGGCGAGGAATTTCTGGGCGTCGTCTACATCGATGACGAGGACGGCGACCGCTCGTACAACTTCTCGATGGCGATCCTCGACGTCGACCTCTGATCCGGTCGCGAGCTTTGTCTCGCACCGATTGTGCCTGGGCCGCGACGTCGCGGCCTGGCCGAAATTGCTGGTCCGCTCTGGACCACCCGGCCTTGCGCCCCATCTTGGGCTTGAGCATGTGCTCGAGCGCCATCAAGGGGAAACCGGACATGGGTATTTTCGACAAGATCAAACACGCAATCTGGGGTGAAGCGCACGCCGCCGAGGCAGCGCCGGCCGCAGCACCTAAGATTGAGCCTGCGCAGGCGCCGATATCGCCTTCAGCCGCCCCGAGCCCGTCTCCGACCCCCGCACCCACATCGCCAGCCACTTCCGCGCCATCGACCTCGGTCGATATCGCCATGGTGCTCGACGCCGCCGTGAAGAAGAATGGCCAGAAGCTCGATTGGCGCCGCTCGATCGTTGATCTCATGAAGGCAGTCGGCATGGATGCGAGCCTCACCGAGCGCAAGGAGCTGGCGACCGAGCTCGGCTATACCGGCGACAAGAACGACTCGGCGACGATGAACATGTTCCTGCACAAGGCGCTTCTGAAGAAGCTGTCGGAGAATGGCGGCAAGGTTCCGGCCGATCTGCTCGACTGATCGTCGTCGAGAAAGTATTCGCGGCTCGCAACCGAGTTTTTGTTCAAAGCTTACGGTTGCGGGCGCCTGATATATTTTAGAGAAATCAATTAAAGACGTACGTCGCTCGAAAACTGGGCCGAAATTACAATTGCCATCGCAACCAATGATTGTTTTGCATTGCACAAAGTCGCTTGACTTCGTGTGCGCTGCAGCTAACCTCCGCTATCGACGCAAGACAAGGAGGATAGTCATGCTGAATTTTGAGGACACGAATCGCAAGAGCAAGGAAGCCATGGACGCGGTGCTGAAAAGCTACTCGGAAACGGCCAAGGGTATGCAGGCGATCGCGACGGAAACCACCGAATATTCCAAGAAGTCTTTTCAGGACGCTGTCACGCATTTCGAGACTCTCTCGGGCGCCCGCAGCTTCGAAGCCGTCTTCGAGTTGCAGACCAGCTATGTGAAGTCCGCCTATGAAAACTTTGTCGCCGAAGCGACGAAGCTGACGGAAATGTACTCCGACATCGCCAAGAGCGCCTACAAGCCCTACGAGGCGCCGGTCGCGGCCGCCACCAAGGCAATGAAGCCGGCGCCGGTGGCGACGCAGACGGCGGCCTAAGCTTAGCGCACACGTCTCTTACCTCTTGAAATACAAAGACCGGCTACGCATCTGCAGCCGGTCTTTTTGTTTTGCCGTCAGGCAGTCTCAAATCTGCGCGCTATTTTTGTGTCTTTGCGCCTGACGCGGGCGAATTGTGATTGCAGTGTGAAGCAAGGGGCTTAAAATCGCTCTATTATGAACTAAGTTAGTAGTCAGACATTCGGCGGGTAAAGCACATCTCCCATGCTCCGCCGGGTTGATCGAGGAACGAATGAAAATGATCGCAACGCCCGTCCGGATGCAGGATGATAGCGAAAGGAACGGGGACAACGGAAATCGCGGCACCTCGGTCATAACGCGCACCAAACCGAAGACCAAGAAGCCTAACCTGTACCGCGTACTTATTCTGAACGACGACTACACGCCCATGGAATTCGTCATCCACATCCTGGAGCGGTTTTTTCAGAAGGACCGTGAAAGTGCCACCCGCATCATGCTGCATGTCCACAACCACGGCGTTGGCGAATGCGGAACATTTACATACGAGGTGGCGGAAACCAAGGTGAGCCAGGTGATGGACTTCGCCCGACAGCACCAGCATCCGCTGCAATGCGTCATGGAAAAGAAGTGAGGATCTGAACGTGCCAACATTTTCGCCTAGTCTTGAGAAGGCGCTCCATCAGGCACTGACCTTTGCCAACGAGCGGCATCACGAATATGCGACGCTCGAGCATCTGCTGCTCGCCCTGATCGACGACGCCGATGCGGCAGCCGTCATGGGTGCCTGCAACGTCGATCTCGTCGCGCTGAAGAAGACGCTCGTCGAATACGTCGACAATGAACTTTCCAACCTGATCACCGGTTACGATGAAGACTCGAAGCCCACCTCCGGCTTCCAGCGTGTCATTCAGCGTGCCGTGATCCATGTGCAGTCGTCCGGCCGCGAGGAAGTGACCGGCGCCAACGTGCTCGTCGCCATCTTCGCCGAGCGCGAAAGCCACGCTGCATACTTCCTGCAGGAGCAGGAAATGACCCGCTACGACGCGGTCAACTACATCTCGCACGGCATCGGCAAGCGCGCCGGCTCTTCGGAGAACCGCACGCCGCGTGGCGCCGAGGAAGGCGAAGCCGAGAGCAAGCCGAATGCCGCGCGCGGTACCGAGGAAGAAGGCGGCGCCAAGAAGCAGCAGGACGCCCTGAAGGCTTACTGCGTCAATCTCAACGAGAAGGCCAAGACCGGCAAGATCGATCCGCTGATCGGTCGTCACGCCGAGGTCAACCGCACCATCCAGATCCTGTGCCGCCGTTCGAAGAACAATCCGCTCTACGTCGGCGATCCTGGCGTCGGCAAGACGGCGATTGCCGAAGGTCTGGCCAAGCGGATTATGGAAGGCAAGGTTCCGGAAGCGCTGGCCGATGCGACGATTTTCTCGCTCGACATGGGCACGCTGCTCGCCGGCACGCGCTATCGCGGTGATTTCGAAGAGCGCCTGAAGCAGGTCGTCAAGGAACTCGAGGAGTATCCTGGTGCCGTTCTGTTCATCGACGAAATCCACACGGTGATCGGCGCCGGCGCCACCTCTGGCGGCGCGATGGATGCATCGAACCTCTTGAAGCCGGCTCTGTCTTCGGGCGCGATCCGCTGCATCGGTTCGACCACCTACAAGGAATATCGTCAGTTCTTCGAAAAGGACCGCGCTCTGGTGCGTCGCTTCCAGAAGATCGACGTGGCTGAGCCGTCCATCGACGACGCCATCGCGATCATGAAGGGGCTGAAGCCTTACTTCGAGGAATATCATCACCTGCGCTACTCGAACGATGCCATCAAGACGGCGGTCGAGCTGTCGGCGCGCTACATCTCCGACCGCAAGCTTCCGGACAAGGCGATCGACGTGATCGACGAAACCGGCGCGGCCCAGATGCTGCTGCCGCCATCCAAGCGCCGCAAGCTGATCACCGAGAAGGAAATCGAGGCGACCATCGCCACGATGGCCCGCATCCCGCCAAAGAGCGTGTCGAAGGACGACGAAGCCGTTCTCGCCAATCTCGAGCAGGAACTGCGCTCGGTCGTCTACGGCCAGGACCTCGCGATCGAAGCACTGTCGACCTCGATCAAGCTGGCGCGCGCCGGCCTGCGTGAGCCGAACAAGCCGATCGGCTCCTACGTTTTCTCCGGCCCGACTGGTGTCGGTAAGACGGAAGTGGCAAAGCAGCTGGCCTCGTCGCTCGGCGTCGAGCTTCTGCGCTTCGACATGTCCGAGTACATGGAGCGGCACACGGTCTCGCGTCTGCTCGGTGCACCTCCCGGCTATGTCGGCTTCGACCAGGGCGGTCTCTTGACCGATGGCGTCGACCAGCATCCGCATTGCGTGGTTCTGCTCGACGAAATCGAAAAGGCCCATCCCGACATCTACAACATCCTGTTGCAGGTGATGGACCATGGCACGCTGACCGACCACAACGGCAAGAAGATCGACTTCCGCAACGTCATCCTGATCATGACGACCAATGCGGGCGCGTCGGAAATGGCAAAGGCCGCCTTCGGCTTCGGTTCGTCCAAGCGGACGGGCGAGGACGAGGAAGCGCTGAACCGCATCTTCACGCCGGAATTCCGCAACCGTCTCGACGCGGTCATCCCGTTCGCACCGCTGCCGACAGTGGTCATCCACAAGGTCGTGCAGAAGTTCATCATGCAGCTCGAAGCCCAGCTTTCCGAACGGAATGTCACCTTCGACCTGCACGAGGATGCGATTTCGTGGCTGGCCGAGAAGGGCTACGACGAAAAGATGGGCGCCCGTCCGCTGGCGCGCGTCATCCAGGACGTCATCAAGAAGCCGCTGGCCAATGAAATCCTCTTCGGCAAGCTGAAGAAGGGCGGCGTTGTCAACGTCACCGTCGGACCGAAGGAAGACGGCAAGCCGGGCATCATCCTGGAAGCCGTGTCGGACACCGCGCCGATCAAGCCGAAGCCGGAAGCCGAGGTCGTACACCCCGAGGTGGACGACGAGGATGACGGCGAGCTGAAGACGAAGGCCAAGGCCAAGAAGGCCACGGTCAAGAAGTCGAAGGCAGCGGCGGTTGCCGAGCCCGAGGTCAAGAGCGCGCCGAAGAAGGCCGCGGTGCCAAGGGTGCCGAAGAAGTAAGGCAATTGAAAAAGGCGGCTCTCGGGCCGCCTTTTTCATGTCTTTGAGCCTGTGCCTCCGACAAGCGAACGCTGGTCAGAGCGGTGTATAGTCGATCTCGAGAAACTCTTCGACCTCAGGCACCCAATGATCGCGGACAAAGGCCGTGTGTACGGGATGCTCGTTGTAAGCGTCGTATCCGGCCTGATTCTCGAACTCCATCGAAAAGCCGAAAGCGAAGTTGTTCTTGCGGCTAGTCTGCCGCAACTGCTCGAAGTTTCTCACGCTTGGGATCGTGGTGAGGATGAGTGCTGCGTCAAGAAACGCCTTTTCCTCGGCGGATCCTTCCGCGTGCTTCAGGCGAAATGCCACGGTATGACGTATCATCGGTGTCCTCCTGATGTGGGTGTGTTCAGCTCAAAGCTCGACTTCATCGATCAAAGCTCGGCTTTGTCGATCAAAGCTCCGCTTTGATCTTCTCGGCATTCGCAGCCAGCACGGCGCCATCTTCCATCTGGCCGGAATGCGGCTTCAGCGCGATGCCTTCGTGGCGCGGGATGACGTGGAAGTGCAGGTGGAAGACGGTCTGGCCGGCTGCCGGTTCATTGAACTGGCAAACGAACACGCCATCGGCGTCGAAGGCTTCCTTCACCGCGTTGGCGATCGTCTGGACGACGGGGATGGTCTTGGCGAGTGCGGCCGGATCGGCGTCGAGAAGGTTGCGCGAGGCGGCCTTCGGCACAACGAGCACGTGGCCCGGCGCCTGCGGCATCACATCCATGAAAGCCAGCGTATGCTCGTCCTCGTAGACCTTGACCGAGGGGATCTCGCCACGCAGGATCTTGGCGAAGATGTTGTTGGTGTCGTAAGCCGCGCTCGTCATCTTATCTCTCCTGATGGTGTCGTCTTCGCGTAGCGCGGCTGAGGCGAGGGCGTCAATCCTCCTGTAGCCGCTCGCCGCGACGGAACGGGCTGTGCTCGCTCAAAATCTCGTTCATGTGCTCGACGTCATCGCGCTCGCGGGCGAGGTAATCGCCGATCGCCTGGCGAAGGCCTGCATGGGCGACATAGTGGGCTGAATGCGTTGTCACCGGCAGGTAACCTCGGGCGAGCTTGTGCTCTCCCTGCGCGCCTGCTTCCACCCGCTTTAGCCCCTTGGCGAGCGCGAAATCGATCGCCTGGTGATAGCAGACCTCGAAGTGCAGGAAGGGATGATCCTCGATGCAGCCCCAGTGCCGGCCGTAGAGCGTTTCGGAGCCGATGAAGTTGATGGCGCCGGCGATATAGCGGCCATTGTGCTTGGCCATGACAAGCAAGATATCCTCGGGCATGCGCTCGCCGATCAGCGAGTAGAATTCCCGCGTCAGATAGGGCCGTCCCCATTTGCGGCTGCCGGTATCCATGTAGAAGGCGAAGAACTGGTCCCAGATATCCTCGGTCAGGTCGCTGCCGGTCAGCCAATCGATGCTGATGCCGTTTTCGAGTGCTGCGCGGCGTTCCTTGCGAAGCGCCTTGCGTTTGCGCGAGGCGAGCGTTTCCAGAAATTCATCATGGTTGGCATAGCCTTCATTGATGAAGTGGAACTGCTGGTCGGTGCGGTGCAGATACTCCTCGCTTTCCAGCACCGCCATCTCGTCGTCGGGCACGAAGGTGATGTGCGCGGAGGATACGCCAAGCCGTCGCACGACTTCCTTCAGGCTTTCCGCCATCGCGTCCTGTACGGCGAGACGCGGATAATCCTCGGCGACCAGTAGGCGCGGGCCGGTGGCAGGCGTAAAGGGGATGGAGCATTGCAGCTTCGGATAATAGCGTCCGCCGGCGCGCTCGAAGGCGTCGGCCCAGCCATGGTCGAAGACGTATTCGCCCCGGCTGTGGTTTTTCAGATAGCCGGGCAGTGCGCCGACGAGGCGCCCGTCGTCCGTCTCGAGCAGCATGTGGTGCCCGAGCCATCCCGTCTCCGCCGTTGCCGATCCCGATTCCTCGAGCGACGACAGGAAGGCATGCGAGACGAAGGGATTGTAGGCGATCGAAGTGCTTGATCGGGAAGCCCCGGCGAGCGTGGACCAGCTCTCCGGGGAAATCGCGGTGAAAGACCGCTCTATGCGGATTGAAAGTTCATCAGTCATGGAGCGAATGCGAGACCGTTTCAATGATTTGGGGGCATTGCCAGTCTGCGCATATCTTGATGAAAAAGCGAGGGCTTGTTGAAAAAGCGAGCGTCAAACGGACGCGCGCGGGTCGAAGCCCTCGAAGGTCATTTGGTCGGCGTTCTCGAAGGTGTGCTTGCGCGCCTTCTCGTCACGAACCGTCCAGGTGATGACGACGATGCCCTTTTCGCGCTCTGCCGTGATGAACGGGTTGGGCAGGTCGGCAAAGAAATAGGAAATGAAGTCGAGACCGTGTTTCATAGCCTTTTCATGGGCTTGAAACTCCTCCGGCTTGTTTCCACCGGCCGTCAGCCCGATCGGGTAGGGCGCGTTCAGCGCCTTCAGTTCCTTCAAGAGCCAATGGTCGAAGCTCATCAGCGCCACCTGGCCTTCATAGCCCTCGAGCTCTTCCAGCACCGCTTCGACGAAGCCTTCATCGTCGGTTTCTCGGCCCTTGAGCTCGATCACGAGCGGCACTTTTCCCTTCACAAGTTCGAGAAGTTGGCGAAGCGTCGGGATCTTGTCGGCCGTTCCGCCGACCGAGAGCATGCCAAGTTCCTTCGATGTACGCTCGCGCACGTCGCCTTTCAGATTGCAAAGGCGCTCGAGATTCTCATCGTGAAAGACGACGGGAACGCCATCCGAGGCATAGTGCAGGTCGCATTCGATCGCGAAGCCTGCCTCGACCGCGCGCGCGAAAGCCGAAAGCGTGTTCTCCCACACGACCTTGTTCTGGTCGTGATAGCCGCGGTGAGCGACGGGACGTTCCTTAAGCCATGCTGCAGAGGTCATTATGCGATTTCCATGATGGCATCGATTTCGACGGCGGCGTTCAGCGGCAGCGCCGCCATGCCGACGGCGGCACGGGCGTGCTTGCCGGCATCGCCGAGAACATTGGCGATCAGGTTCGACGCGCCGTTGATGACGAGGTGCTGCTCGACGAATTCAGGCACGGAGGCCACGAAGCCGTTCAGCTTGATGACGCGCTTGATGCGGCTAAGATCGCCGCCGAGTGCTGCACTTGCCTGCGCCAGGATGTTGATGACGCAGAGTTCAGCAGCGCGTTGGCCCGTGGCGACGTCGACATTGCGGCCGAGGTGGCCGGTGACCGCGATCTTGCCGTCTTCGATCGGCAGCTGGCCGGAGATGTAGAGGACGTTGCCCGAGATGACATAGGAAACGTAGTTGGCGGCGGGTGCTGCAGCCTGGGGCAGGGATATCCCCATCTCTTTCAGCCGTGCTGCGATCTGATCGGACATTTTTCTCTCCGCTTTTATTGTGAATAGTTCTAAAACTATGCATCTGGGCTTGAATCAATTTTGTGACACGATCGAGCCTCGATTTAGCCGGATGCGTTCTTATAACATCGTTGGTGAGTCCAACAGGAGATTATCAATGGTCCGATCGAGTCTTGCCGCGCTGTTGCTTGCAGGCGTTTCGGCAACCGCTCATGCGGCGACACCCGCAGCCGGCGCAGTGATGGCCACGGGCCTGATCGCGCATCGGGCGATCTACGAGCTGGAACTGAAGGATGCGTCGGAGCGCTCCGGCATTTCGGGCATGTCCGGCCGGATGGTCTACGAGTTCGACGGTGACTATTGCACCGGCTACACCACGAAGTTCCGCTTCGTCACGCAGATCGACACCGGCGATGCCGTGCGCGTCAGCGATCAGCAGACCAATACGTTCGAGAACTTGAAGGACCGCAAGTTCACCTTCGACACCAAGTCGTTTACCGACGACCAGCTCGACAAGGAAGTGAACGGCGCGGCCCAGGATCAGGCCGATGGAACTAAGGTCGATCTGAAGCAGCCGTCAAGCAAGGAGCTGCAGCTGGCCGCAAGCCGCTTCCCGACCGAGCACATGATGGATGTCATCAAGAACGCCAAGGCCGGCAACCGCCTGTTCGAAGCCCGCGTCTTCGATGGCTCCGACGATGGCGACAAGGCGCTGGCGACGACAACGGTTGTCGGCAAGGCGGTGACACCTGTCAGCGTCGAGGCCGATGCCGGCAATGCGGGCGCCTTCTCCAAGACCTCGTTCTGGCCGGTGACCATCTCCTATTTCAACGAGAACACCAAGACGGACGCCCTTCCGGTCTATCGCATGTCGTTCAAACTCTATGAGAACGGCATCACGCGCGACCTGACGATGGATTACGGCGATTTCGTCCTGACCGGCAAGCTCTCCAAGCTGGAGCTTCTCGACGCCAAAACATCACCTGTAAGTAATTGCACTCGTTGAGCGATTTCACCGTTTCAGTTTGACACGGTATGCAAAGCGACGCGCTCTGTGCTAGAGATCGCTCTATAGTGAGCATTGACGGCAAGCGGAGTGCATATTTTGCCAGGCTTTAGAGTATCGATCATGGCCGTGACGGCCTTGGCTGTCGCCATGCTGGCGGCTGCATTTTCTAGTTCGATCTCCGCGGCCGATTGCGGCTCGACCGCCTCCGCGGGTATAGATTGGGGTGGCTGCAGCAAAAAGAACCTGATGCTGCAGGATGGCGATTTCGAGAAGGGGAACCTCGCCGACGCCGATTTCACGCTCACCAATCTCAGCCACAGCAATCTCGCCTCCGCCAACCTGGAAAAGGCGACGCTCGTTCGTACCTGGTTTACCGGCTCCGATCTGACGAAGGCAAATTTCTCCAAAGTCGAGGCCTATCGCTCCGGCTTTGAGGGCGTTAAGGCCGAGGGCGCCAATTTCACAGGCGCGGAGCTGCAGCGCGCCAACTTCAGTGGCGCAACGCTGAAGGGCGTCAATTTTGAAAAGGCTGAACTCGGTCGCGTCAACTTCAAGGGCGCAGACGTTACAGGCGCGAATTTCTCGCTGACCAACCTGTCGCGCGCCGATCTCAGCGGCGCCACCTTCACCGGTCCGATCTCGTTCGACCGCGCCTTCCTGTTCCTGACCAGGATAAGTGGATTGGATCTGTCACAGGCGACCGGCCTTGAAGAGGCGCAGGTGGCACTAGCCTGTGGCGATTCGAAGACCAAGCTGCCTCAGGGCATGGCGACGCCGACAAGCTGGCCCTGCGACGCCGACTGATCCGCCCAAGGGTCCGGAATGTGCCTAAAGGCCGGGCGTGGCGGTTATTTTGCCGATAAGGCTTGATTTTCCGGGGCGGGGAGGGTATGGCCCCCGCATTCCACACGTAAGGCATGGGATTGTCCGGGAGAAATCCGGATGGTTCCGCCCGGTGGCATTCTCGAAGAGAGTGCTGTTCGCCTTGCGGAGGTTCAACCGGAAAAGGATAACAAGGCATGGCATTGCCCGATTTTTCTATGCGCCAGCTGCTTGAAGCAGGCGTCCACTTTGGTCACCAGACTCACCGCTGGAACCCGAAGATGAAGCCGTACATTTTCGGCGATCGTAACAACATCCACATCATCGACCTCGCACAGACGGTTCCGCTTCTGTCGCGCGCTCTGCAGGCTGTTTCCGACACCGTAGCTCGTGGCGGCCGCGTTCTGTTCGTCGGCACCAAGCGCCAGGCTTCCGAGCTCATCGCTGACTCGGCCAAGCGTTCCGCTCAGTATTACGTCAACTCGCGTTGGCTCGGCGGCATGATGACCAACTGGAAGACGATTTCGAACTCGATCCAGCGTCTGCGCAAGCTCGACGAGATCCTGTCTTCGGAACAGTCCGGCTACAACAAGAAAGAGCGCCTGAACCTCGAGCGCGAGCGCGAAAAGCTCGACAAGGCTCTCGGTGGTATCAAGGACATGGGCGGCACGCCGGACCTGATGTTCATCATCGACACCAACAAGGAAAAGATCGCGATCGACGAAGCCAAGCGCCTCGGCATCCCGGTTGTCGCGATCATCGACTCGAACTGCGACCCGGACCTGATCGACTATCCGATCCCCGGCAACGACGACGCTTCGCGCGCCATCGCTCTTTATTGCGACCTGATCTCGCGCGCTGCCATCGACGGTATCGCTCGTCAGCAGAGCTCGTCGGGCCGTGACCTCGGTGCATCGATCGAAGCTCCGGTTGAGCCGGCGCTCGAAGGCGAAGCCGAAGCCTGATAAAAGAAGCAGGCGGATCTAATGGTCCGCCGTGCTTTCCAGAGATTGGGAAAAGGCCGCTCGCGACTTTCATGAAGTTGGGCGGCCTTGACCATTTCAGGCGAGGGGAAAAGTCTCTCGCCATTTGAGTTTCGTTATGACGCGTCATTCATCACGCTGTCATACATACAGGTACATTTCGTGCCTCAATCCGGTGCCGCACCGCCTTTCGCGGGCCACCGTTTGAACCGACAAGAGGAAGCTTATGACCGAGATTACGGCTGCACTGGTGAAGGAACTGCGCGAGAAGTCCGGCGCAGGCATGATGGACTGCAAGAAGGCGCTGGTGGAAAACAACGGCGACATCGAAGCATCGATCGACTGGCTCCGCGCAAAGGGCATCTCGAAGGCCGACAAGAAGGCTGGTCGCGCTGCTGCTGAAGGCCTCGTTGCCATCGCTGGCGCCGGCCACAAGGCTGTTGTCGTCGAGCTCAACTCGGAAACCGACTTCGTTGCCCGTAACGACGCCTTCCAGGATCTGGTTCGTGGCATCGCCAACGTTGCCCTGACGACCGACGGTTCGGTTGAAGCCATCTCGGCTGCGGCCTACCCGGCATCCGGCAAGCCGGTTGCCGACACCATCAAGGACGCGATCGCCACCATCGGCGAAAACATGACGCTGCGTCGCTCTGCCAAGCTCGAAGTCGAGCATGGCGTTGTTGCGACCTACATCCACAACGCTGCCGGTGACGGCATCGGCAAGCTCGGCGTTCTGGTTGCCCTGAAGTCGGAAGGCGACAAGGCTGTCCTGACCTCGATCGGCCGCCAGGTTGCCATGCACATCGCTGCGACCAACCCGCTCGCGATCCGCGCTGAAGAAGTCGACGCTACCGTTGCAGAACGCGAACGCAACGTCTTCATCGAGCAGGCTCGCGAATCCGGCAAGCCGGAAGCCATCATCGAAAAGATGGTTGACGGCCGCATGCGCAAGTTCTTCGAAGAAGTCGCTCTTCTCTCGCAGGCTTTCGTCATCAACCCCGACCTGACGGTCGGTGCTGCTGTTGAAGCCGCTGCCAAGGAAGCTGGCGCCAAGATCGAAGTCGTCGGCATGGCGCGCCTCCTGCTCGGCGAAGGCGTCGAGAAGGAAGAGAGCGATTTCGCTGCTGAAGTAGCTGCTGTCGCCAAGAGCTGATCGTCCTATATATGTGAAAACAGAAGGGCATCGCGTGACAACGCGGTGCCCTTCGTGTATCCGGCACTCAGCGGTAATATACGAGGAGCCAAGATGTCGTCAGAGCCTGTCTACAAACGTGTTCTACTCAAGGCTTCCGGCGAAGCCCTCATGGGCAGCCAGGGATTTGGAATCGATGTAGCGGTGGCCGACCGCATTGCGGCCGACATAGCCGAAGCGCGGCAGATGGGTGTGGAAGTCGGCGTCGTCGTTGGCGGCGGCAACATCTTCCGCGGCGTGGCCGTCGCTTCCAAGGGTGGTGACCGCGTCACGGGCGACCACATGGGCATGCTCGCGACCGTCATCAATGCGCTGGCGCTGGCGACCTCGCTGCGCAAGCTCAACATCGATACGGTGGTGTTGTCGGCGATCGCCATGCCGGAGATCTGCGAGAGCTTCTCGCAGCGCGCCACGCTTTATCATCTTTCGCTGGGCCGTGTGGTGATCTTCGCCGGTGGTACCGGCAACCCGTTCTTCACGACCGACTCGGCCGCAGCGCTTCGCGCCGCCGAAATGGGCGCCGAGGCAATCTTCAAGGGCACGCAGGTCGACGGTATCTATTCCGCCGATCCGAAGAAGGTGCCCGATGCCACGCGCTTCGACCAGCTTACGCACAAGGAAGTGCTCGACAAGGGCCTCGCCGTCATGGACGTTGCGGCAGTCGCGCTGGCACGCGAAAATTCCATTCCGATCATCGTCTTCTCGATCCACGAGAAGGGCGGTTTTGCTGAAATCCTTAGGGGCGGCGGTCTGAAGACCATCGTTACCGACAACTGACAGAGTGGCGGCGCCCAAAGCGCGCCGCAGCTTCTACCGAGACGGGAGCACTGCTATGAGTGAAGGCATCGACATCAACGATATCAAGCGCCGCATGGATGGCGCGATCAACGCGTTCAAGAGCGATATCGCATCGCTGCGCACCGGTCGCGCATCGGCGAACATCCTCGACCCGGTCACGGTCGAAGCCTATGGTTCGCGCGTGCCGCTCAACCAGGTCGCGAATGTGACCGTGCCGGAGCCGCGCATGCTCGGCATTTCGGTCTGGGACAAGTCGATGGTCGGCGCTGTCGATCGTGCGATCCGCGAAGCCAATCTCGGCCTCAACCCGATCGTCGACGGCCAGAATCTGCGCATTCCGCTGCCCGAACTCAACGAAGAGCGGCGCAAGTCGCTCGTCAAGGTCGCACACGACTATGCCGAGAAAAGCAAGGTTGCGATTCGCCATGTTCGCCGTGACGGCATGGACGGCCTTAAGAAAGCCGAAAAGGACGGTGTCATAGGGCAGGACCTGAGCCGCTCGCAGTCGGATCGTGTGCAGAAGATGACAGACGACACGATTTCTGAGGTCGACCGCTTGCTTGGCGAGAAGGAAAAGGAAATCATGCAGGTCTAAGGCGCAAAGCGCCTGCGCCTTGGACCTTAAAAACCGGACGGGAAATGTTGGAAAGAACATTTGTGACTGTGCCTGAACACGTTGCCATCATCATGGATGGCAACGGTCGGTGGGCAAAGCAGCGGGGGTTGCCGCGCACCATGGGGCATCGCAAGGGCGTTGACGCCGTGCGTGAGACCGTGCGCGCAGCGGGCGACATCGGGGTCAAATATCTCACCCTCTTCGCCTTCTCGTCGGAGAACTGGCGCCGTCCGGAAACCGAGGTGTCGGACCTTTTGGGCCTGCTGAAGGCTTTCATTCGCCGCGACCTCGCCGAACTGCACAAGCAGAACGTGCGCGTGAAGATCATCGGCGATCGCCACAGCCTGCAGAACGACATTCTCGATCTCCTGATCGACGCCGAAGAGACCACCAAGGCCAACACGGCGCTTACCCTGATCATCGCCTTCAACTATGGCTCGCGCGACGAGATCGCCCGCGCCATGGCAAGCTTGGCGCGCGATGTCGAGCAGGGGCGGTTGCGCTCGCAGGATATCACGCCGGCGCTCATCAATGGCCGGCTTGATACCGCCGGCATCCCGGATCCCGATCTCATCATCCGCACCAGCGGCGAAGAGCGCCTGTCGAACTTCTTGCTCTGGCAGGCCGCCTATTCGGAATTCATCTTTATCCCCGACTACTGGCCGGATTTCAGCCGCGAGACGCTTTACGCGGCGCTTGAGACCTTCGCTTCCCGCAACCGCCGCTTTGGTGGTCTGGTCGCCGAAACCGCGGCGGCGGTAGGAACCTGATGCACCGCGAACTTCAGCTTCGTATCATCTCGGGCATCATCCTCGCCGTCATCGTGCTTGCCGCGACATGGTACGGCGGGCTCGCTTTCAGCCTTTTGGCGGCCCTGATCGGGCTTTTGATCTATTATGAGTGGTCGACAATCACCCGCCTCGCTAGCGAGCAGCCGGTCGCCAATGCGGTCGGCTGGATCGGGCAGGCGGCGATCGCGGTTGCTGTCGTATCCGGCACTGTCGGCTATTCGCTGATCCTTCTCTTGTTGTTCTTTGCCGTCGCGGTCGGCTTTGTCGCCACCCGTGGCGTATCGCGCTGGTTCCCGGCGGGCATCGTCTATGCTGGGCTGACCGGGATAGCGCTCGCGAACATTCGCGGCAGCGATGCAGCCGGCCTGCACGCGATGCTCTTCGTCTTCGCTGTCGTCTGGGCGACCGACATCCTCGCCTACTTCATCGGCCGCGCCATTGGTGGACCGAAGCTGGCACCAAGGATCTCGCCCGGCAAGACATGGTCGGGTGCGATCGGCGGCGCCGTCTGCGCGGTCATCGCCGGCGTGCTGGTGGCCTACGCGGCATTTCCCGATGGTGTCGCACTGGCGGCCTTCGTGGCGCTCGTGCTGTCCGTCTGCAGCCAGTCGGGTGACCTCTTCGAATCCTTCATCAAGCGCCGCTTCGGCGTCAAGGATTCGAGCCGTCTCATTCCGGGGCACGGCGGGGTCATGGACCGGGTTGACGGGCTCATTTTCGCCTGTTTTGCGGCGTTCTTGCTAGCCGGGCTTTTTTCGCTGATAAAGGGCGGAGAAATGGCGTCGCTGGGCGCGGCCTTGTTCGGCGGATAATGTCGATAGAGGCTGATGGAAGGATTTTATGGCAGGCTTGACCGAAGTTTTTGGGTTTCTGACGGGATATATCGTTCCTTTCGTGCTCGTGCTTTCTCTCTTGGTGTTCGTGCACGAGATGGGGCACTACCTCGTCGGTCGCTGGAGCGGCATCCGCATTCTGGCGTTTTCGGTCGGGTTTGGCCCGGAACTCCTAGGGCGAACCGACAAGCACGGAACGCGCTGGAAGCTCTCGCTGATCCCGCTCGGCGGCTATGTCAGGTTCTTCGGTGACGAGGATGCGTCGAGCAAGCCGGATGAGGACAAGCTCGCGCAGATGTCGGACGAGGAGCGGGCGCGGTCATTCGCCGGCGCCAAGCTCTGGAAGCGCGCGGCAACCGTCGCCGCCGGCCCGATCGCCAACTTCATCCTGGCAATTGCCATCTTCACCGTTCTGTTTTCGATCTACGGCCGCTCTGTCGCCGATCCCATCGTTGCGCAGGTCAAGCCGGGCAGCGTTGCCGCAGAAGCTGGCGTCGTGCCGGGTGACCTCTTGATCGCGATCGATGGCGGTAAGGTGCAGACCTTCGACGATGTGCGCCGATACGTCAGCATCCGTCCGATGCAGCGCATCGTTGTGACGATCGAACGCAACGGTGAGAAGATCGACGTGCCGATGGTGCCTGAACGCACCGAAATGACCGACCAGTTCGGTAACAAGATCGAGATCGGCCTGATCGGTATCGTGACCAATCAGGACGTTGGACACTTCCGCCAGCAGACCTACACGCCGCTTGAAGCGCTGCATGAGGGAACGCTGCAGACCTGGCACATCGTCACCGGTACCTTCAAATATATCGGCAATCTGGTGTCCGGTTACATGAAGCCGGACCAGCTGGGTGGCCCGATCCGTGTCGCGCAGGCATCCGGCCAGATGGCGACGCTGGGCGTTGCAGCTTTGCTTCAGCTGGCCGCCGTATTGTCGGTTTCGATCGGATTACTGAACCTGATGCCGGTTCCGGTACTTGATGGCGGCCATCTGATGTTCTATGCGATTGAAGCTGTGAGGGGAAAGCCGTTGGGATCGTCGGCTCAGGAGGTTGCGTTTCGCATCGGCCTGGCCATGGTTCTGAGCCTGATGGTTTTTGCCACCTGGAACGATATTAGTGCTCTGATCGGCTGATAGCGGGACGAGGGAAAATTACGATTTATTTACGATGTTTCAAAGCTGTAGTGGCGAAAGCGTCACGCTTTGAAATGAAGTAAACAGAAATTAACTAGCTCCCTTGCTTGTATATCAAAAGCGGGTAAAACGACACACGTGACCGGAATCGGGGGACGCCTGGTGATGGGGACGAGAAAAAAGGTAATGGGTGAAATGAAGGCTGGTTCAAGATTTTTGAACGCAGTATCGGCGGTTGCGCTGTCTGCAGGTATTGTTGCGTCGGGGGCTGGTGCAACGGTGTTCATCTCGGCTTCTGCTGCCGAGGCTGCAGTCATTCAGCGTGTTGACGTCCGTGGTGCAAACCGCGTCGGCGCCGAAGCTGTGCGGTCCAACCTCACGATCCAGCCCGGCCGGAGCTTCTCCAATACCGACATCGACGACTCCGTAAAGCAGCTCTACGACACGGGCTACTTCTCCGACGTCAAGATCTCCGTTTCCGGCAGCACGCTGGTTGTTACTGTTGAGGAAGCTCAGCTGATCAACCAGGTCGTGTTCAACGGCAACCGCAAGATCAAGGACGACAAGCTTGCAGCGGTCGTCAAGACGCAGTCGTCTGGCGCTTACAACGAAACCCAGATCCAGGCCGATATCCAGTCGATCAAGGACGCTTATGCAGCGACCGGTCGCAGCGAAGTCGAAGTGACGACGCAGGTCGTTCCGCTCGGCCAGGGCCGCGTCAACCTCGCATTCGTCATCAATGAAGGCGACCGCACGAAGATCGATTCGATCAACTTCGTCGGCAACAACGCCTACAGCTCTGGCCGTCTTGCATCGGTCATTGCCACCAAGCGAAGCAACTTCCTGTCCTTCCTGACCCGCAAGGACGTCTACAGCGCTGACAAGCTGCACGCAGACGAAGAAGCGCTCCGACAGTTCTATTACAACCGTGGTTACGCCGACTTCCGCATCGTGTCTTCGGACGCTGCGTTCGACGAGACGACCAACAAGTACACGCTGACCTTCAACATCGAAGAAGGCCCGCGCTACGACTTCGGCGCAATCTCCGTTCAGTCCACCGTTCAGGGTGTTGACGGCGCGCAGCTTCAGGGTCTCGTTCGCACCCATGAGGGCCAGGTCTACAACGCCAAGGAAGTTCAGAAGTCGATGGAAGCGATTTCGGATCAGGTGGCTTCGGCCGGCTATCCGTTCGCTCGTGTCACGCCGCGTGGCAACCGCGACCTGAACAACAACACCATCGGCGTCGAATACCTCGTCGACCAGGGCGAAAAGGCCTACGTCGAGCGTATCGAAATCCGCGGCAACAGCCGTACGCGTGACTACGTCATCCGTCGCGAGTTCGACATGAGTGAAGGCGACGCCTTCAATCAGCAGATGATCACCAGAGCCAAGCGTCGTCTTGAGGCTCTCGGCTACTTCTCGACCGTCAACATCTCGACCCAGCCCGGTAGCTCGCCGGACCGCGTTGTCGTTGTTGTCGACGTTCAGGACCAGGCAACCGGTTCGTTCGGTATCGGCGCGGGTTACGCGGCCGGCGGCGACGGCCTGCTGCTCGAAGCCTCGATCGAAGAAAAGAACTTCCTTGGACGCGGCCAGTACATCAAGGTGTCTGCCGGTGGTGGTCAGGAAGGTTCGCGTACCTACGGCCTGAACTTCACCGAGCCTTACTTCCTCGGTTACCGTCTGGCTGTCGGTTTCGACATCAACCACAGCGAGACGTCGAGCAACGACAACTACGATTACGAAGAAAACAATGTCGTTCTGCGCGCGACCGCGCCGATCACCGAAGATCTGGCGACGACGTTCCGCTATAACTACAAGCAGATGAAGTACGATCCGTCGGGATCGCTCTCTGATCTGTCCACGCCTTACCAGGACCTCGTCAACAACAGCCCGTGGGTAAAGTCGTCTGTGTCGCAGACGCTGACCTACAACACGCTGGACGACATGGTTCTTCCGCGTGAAGGTATCTACGCCAGCCTGACGCACGAAATCGCCGGCCTCGGCGGTGACTCGCAGTTCTACAAGATCTACGGCAAGGCGCGTTACTATCACACGCTCGCTGACGACGCCGACATCATCGGCTCGGTTGCCGGTTCTGCCGGTTACGTCGTCGGCTTCGGCAAGGATCTGCATGTCTTCGATCAGTTCACGCTGACGAACGGCGACATCCGCGGCTTCGAGAACAAGGGTATCGGCCCACGCGTTGGCGGCGGTCCGGATGATCCGCTCGGCGGCACGACCTACTTCACCGTTTCGGCTGAAGCATCGTTCCCGCTTCCGGCTTTCCCGCGTGACTTCGGTCTGCGCGGCGCGGTCTTCGCGGACGCTGGTACGCTCTTTGGCAACAAGGTCAACGTCAGCGGTTCCGAGTTCGTGAACGGCGAAGATGCTTCGCTGCGCGCTTCCGTCGGTGTCGGCATCGTCTGGAACTCGCCGTTCGGCGCTCTGCGCGTCGACTACGCGATCCCGGTCCTGAAGGAAGACTACGACAAGGTTCAGCACTTCAAGTTTGGCATCAACAACCAATTCTGATATCGGCAGTCCGGAACCGTAAAATCGAATTCCGTTCTGGAGATTTGCCGATGGAGCAAACCTATTTCTTTCCGCCCCATGACGGTGTGAAGCTCTCGGAGCTAGCGCAAATTCTTGGGGCGGAACTTGCCGACCCCAAACATGCCGACATCGTGATCCGTTCCGTTTCGCCCGTAAATCGGGCGAAGGCGGGCGATCTCTGTTACGTCATTTCCAAGAAGAGCAAGGACGAACTCGTGACATGCGAGGCGTCCGCTGTGCTGGTCAGTTCGGCATTGCAGTCGATCGTGCCGGCGCATGTGCCTGTTCTCGTGTCGAAAAACGCTCATGCCGCGTTCGCGATGGCTGGTGGGCTGCTCTATCCGAGCGCCTTGACGCCTCAGCGGCTGCGCTCTGTGAGCGCTGATGTGTCCGACCGCGCGTCTGTCGATCCAACGGCGAGACTGGAAGCGAATGTCGAGATCGAGCCGTTTGCCGTGATCGGCGCTCATGCCGAGATCGGTGAGGGCACGCGCATCGGCGCTGGCGCCATCATCGGGCCAGGCGTCAAGATCGGTCGTGATTGCACGATCGCCAGCGGCGCCAGCATTCTGTGCTCGCTGGTCGGCAATCGCGTCATCATCCACAACGGCGCGCGTATCGGCCAGGACGGATTCGGCTACGCGCCGGGCCCTCGCGGCATGATCAAGATCGTTCAGATCGGCCGCGTCATCCTGCAGGATGACGTCGAGGTCGGTGCCAACACTGCGATCGATCGCGGCACGATGGACGACACCGTGATCGGCGAAGGGACGAAGATCGATAACCTCGTCCAGATTGGCCACAATGTTCGCATCGGTCGCCATTGCGCCGTTGTCTCGCAGGTCGGCATCGCCGGAAGCGCCATTATCGGCGATGGCGTGCAGATCGGTGGTCATTCTGGTATTCGAGGCCATATAACAATTAACGACGGTGCCCAGATCGCTGCCATGAGCGGCGTAGTGTCCGACATCCCCGCCGGGGAGCGCTACGGCGGCATACCTGCACGGCCGGCGCATGACTTTTTGCGCGAAGTCGCGGCAGTCATGATGCGGACGACGGGCCCCAAGAAAACGGGAGAAAAGAATGGCTGAAGAAGTCAAGAAGTCGCTTTCCTCGGCTGACATCATCGAAATCATGAAGTTGCTGCCGCATCGCTATCCGTTCTTGCTGGTCGATAAGATCATCGACATCGACGGCGATGATTCCGCGATCGGTATCAAGAACGTGACGGCTAACGAACCGCATTTCACCGGACACTTCCCAGAGCAGCCGATCATGCCTGGCGTCCTGCTGGTCGAAGGCATGGCCCAGACGGCCGGCGCTATCTGTGCGAAGAAAGAGGGCGAGAGCGGCAATCTGGTCTACTTCATGACCATCGACAACGCCCGTTTCCGCAAGCCTGTGGTTCCTGGCGACCGGGTGGAGTACCATGTCGTCAAGCAGAAGCAGCGCGGCAACATCTGGAAGTTCCACTGTGATGCGAAGGTCGATGGAGCGCTGGTCGCCGAAGCCGATATCGGCGCGATGATCGTGCGCAAGGATCAGGCATGAGCACGATCGCAGCCAGTGCTAGCATTCACCCGATGGCAGTCGTCGAAGACGGCGCCGTAATCGGCGAGAACGTCAAGATCGGTCCGTTCTGCCATGTCGGCCCGCGGGTCGTGCTCGGCGACAACACCGAAATGCTCCCGCATTCGATCGTCAGCGGCATCACAACGCTTGGCAAGGGGTGCCGGATCTTCCCGATGGCTGTCATCGGCGGCGATCCGCAGAGCGTCCATCATGGCGGCGAAGACACGACCTTGACGGTCGGCGACAATTGCACGATGCGCGAAGGTGTGACGATCAACACCGGTACCGCCGATTTCGGCGGCAAGACCATCGTCGGCAACAACAATCTGTTTCTCGCCAACTCGCACATCGCCCATGATTGCCGCGTCGGCAACCACGTCATCATGTCCAACAACGTGATGCTTGCCGGCCACGTGGTCATCGAGGATCGCGTGATCCTCGGCGGCGGTTGCGCCGTGCACCAGTTCACCCGCGTCGGCCGCCACGCCTTCGTCGGCGGTCTGTCGGCCGTGAGCTACGACGTCATCCCTTACGGCATGCTGAACGGCAATCCCGGTCTTCTCGGCGGCCTCAACGTCGTCGGCATGACGCGTGCAGGCGTCGACCGCGCGACGATCCATATCGTGCGCCGTGCCTACAAGGCGATCTTCGAGACCGAAGGCAATCTGCGCGACAACGCCGCCGCCATCCGCGAGGAGTTCGCCGATTGCGAGCAGGTCGTCCAGATCCTCGATTTCATTGCCGCCGAAAGCGATCGCGCGCTCTCTTCTCCGACGCGGGGACAGAAGGGATAAACCTTGTCTCCAGAAAGTGACACGGCAAAAGGCCGCCTGGCGATCATCGCCGGCAGCGGCTTTTTGCCGTCCTATGTCGCGGAAGCCGCCAAGAGCGCCGGCGAAGACCCTCTCATCATCGCGCTGAAAAACGAGACCGACCGATCCTGGGAAGGCTTCGAGCATGCCATCGTCGGCGTCGGCGATTTCGCCGCCATCGACGGCATGCTGGATAGCCACCGCATCGAGCGCGTCGTAATGTCCGGCGCCGTGCGCCGGCGGCCGGAATGGCGTGAAGTTCGCCCGACGCTGAAGACGCTCGCAAGCATTCCATCGACCATTCGCACGCTGCTGTCTGGCGGTGACGATACCGTGCTGCGCATGGTGATAGGACTGATCGAGAAGAACGGCCGCCGCGTCATCGGCGTGCAGGAGATCGCGCCGGATCTTCTGGCCGCCGTCGGTCCGCTCGGCGCGATTGCGCCATCATCAGAGGACGTCAAGGATATCGCCAAGGCGGGATCGGCAGCCGACGCGCTCGGCCGCCTGGATGTGGGGCAGGGCGCCGTCTCTGTCGGCGGTCGCATCGTGGCGCTTGAGGGTGTCGAGGGAACTGATAGCATGCTGCAGCGTGTGGCAGATCTGCGCGCCGCCGGACGCATCTCGGCGCGCCGTCGTGGTGTCTTGGTCAAGCTCTGCAAGCCGCAGCAGGACCTGCGCGCCGATCTGCCGTCGATCGGCATCTCGACAATCGAGAATGCCAGCAAGGCCGGCCTGGCGGGTGTTGCGATCGAGGCCGGGCGCGCACTGATCCTGGATCGCCCGGCAGTCATATCGGCGGCAAAGGAAGCCGGTATCTTCGTCTGCGGTCTGGATCGTGGATTGCCATCCTGGGGGCTTGAATGAGCGAGCGTGCATTGAAGGTCGCGATCATCGCGGGCGAAGTCTCCGGTGATCTTCTGGCGGCCGATCTGATCGCCGCGCTGAAGCAGCAATATGCGGGGCCAGTCGAGCTCATCGGTGTCGGTGGCGAGGGGCTGCAAGCACAGGGCCTGACATCGCTGTTCGATTTCTCCGAGTTGTCGATCATGGGCATCACCCAGGTTCTCGCCAAGCTGCCGACGCTGGTCAAACGCATCCGCCAGACGGCGGCGGCCGTGATCGCCGCCAAGCCCGATGTGCTCGTTATCGTCGACAGCCCCGATTTCACCCACCGCGTCGCCAAGCGCGTGCGCACGGCGCTGCCCGACCTGCCTGTGGTGAACTACGTCTGTCCGAGCGTCTGGGCGTGGAAGGAATACCGCGCGCAGCGCATGCTGCCCTATATCGATCATGTGCTCGCCGTGCTGCCCTTCGAGCCCGAGGTGATGCGCAAGCTCGGCGGTCCGCCGACAAGCTATGTCGGCCATCGCCTGACCGCTGATGTCGATGTTCTCGCGACCCGCAAGGCGAGGGCGGCAAGCAAGCCGCGCCCCGCGCATGAGCCGAAGACGATCATGCTCCTGCCGGGCTCGCGCGGATCAGAGATCACGAAGCTCTTGCCCTATTTCGGCGACGCAGTGGCCGAGCTCTCCGCCCGCAACGAAGGCATGCGCTTTGTCCTGCCGACAGCGCCGCGCCGCGAGGCCATGGTGCGCGAGATTATCAAGGATTGGCCGGTCAAGCCCGACGTGGTGACGGGCAAGGACGACAAGTGGAAGGCATTCGCCGAGGCCGACGCCGCCATGGCCGCATCCGGCACTGTCATCCTGGAACTGGGGCTTGCAGGCGTCCCCACGGTCTCGGCTTATAAGGTCGATTGGATCATCAAGCTGATGACTGGCAAGATCAAGATCTGGACGGCGGCGATCCCGAACCTCGTCGCCGATTACGCGGTCGTGCCCGAATATATCAACGAAGTCGTGCGCGGCGCGAGTTTCACCCGCTGGGCCGAGAAGCTCTCATCCGACACCTTGCCGCGTCGCTCGATGATGGAGGGATACGATCTCGTCTGGGAGCGGATGCAGACCGAAAAACCGCCCGGCGTCCACGCCGCGGAAATCGTGCTCCATGTGCTGAAAAACAAAAAACCCGGTCACAACTGACCGGGTTTCTTTTTAAGCTTCGATGCGTCGAGATTAACGCTTGGAAACCGGAACGTAGTCGCGCTGCGCTTCGCCGATGTATAGCTGGCGCGGACGGCCGATACGCTGCTGGGGATCCTCGATCATTTCGTTCCACTGTGCGATCCAGCCGACGGTGCGCGCGAGAGCGAACAGAACGGTGAACATGGTCGTGGGGAAGCCGAGAGCCTTGAGCGTGATACCCGAATAGAAGTCGATGTTCGGATAGAGCTTCTTCTCGATGAAGTATGGATCGGTCAGCGCGATGCGCTCGAGTTCCATGGCGACGTCGAGCAACGGATCGTCCTTGATGCCGAGCTCGCCTAGCACTTCATGCGTGGTCTTCTGCATGATCTTGGCGCGCGGGTCGTAGTTCTTGTAGACGCGGTGGCCAAAGCCCATCAGGCGGAACGGATCGTTCTTGTCCTTGGCGCGGGCGATGTATTCAGGGATGCGGTCAACCGTGCCGATTTCCTGCAGCATGTTGAGAGCCGCTTCGTTGGCGCCGCCGTGGGCAGGGCCCCAGAGGCAGGCAATGCCGGCTGCGATGCAGGCGAACGGGTTTGCGCCCGAGGAGCCGGCGAGACGAACGGTCGAGGTCGAAGCGTTCTGCTCGTGGTCTGCGTGCAGGATGAAGATGCGGTCCATGGCGCGGGCAAGCACCGGATTGACCACATATTCCTCGCAAGGAACGGCAAAGCACATGCGCAGGAAGTTGGACGCGTAGTCGAGGTCGTTCTTAGGGTAAACGAAGGGCTGGCCGATATGGTACTTGTAGGCCATGGCGGCGATCGTCGGCATCTTGGCGATCATGCGCAGCGAAGCGACCATGCGCTGGTGCGGATCGGTGATGTCGGTGCTGTCGTGGTAGAACGCCGACAGGGCGCCGACGCAGCCGCACATGACGGCCATCGGATGCGCGTCGCGGCGGAAGCCGGTGAAGAAGCGGCTCATCTGCTCGTGCACCATTGTGTGGTGCGTCACGCGGTAGTCGAAGTCTTTCTTCTGCGCGGCCGTCGGCAGTTCGCCGTAGAGGAGCAGGTAGCAGACTTCGAGGAAGTCGCCCTGTTCGGCCAGCTGCTCGATCGGGTAACCGCGATGGAGCAGAACGCCCTCGTCGCCGTCGATATAGGTGATTTTCGATTCACAGGATGCGGTCGAGGTGAAACCAGGATCGTACGTGAAGGAAGCCGTGTTCTTGTAGAGGGCGCCGATATCGATGACATCAGGTCCGATCGTGCCGCTCTTGACCGGCAGGTCGACCGTTTTCTCACCGAGTTTTAGTGTTGCGCTTTGATCCGTCATTCTGATCCTCCAAACTGGCGGTTGGCGCCTTAAAAGCGCCATAGGGTTAAGCGTCGTCTGCGATAGCTATATGATCGCGCGCCTAATGCCAAGTTACCGTGATGCCATTTTGTGCATCGCAGTATCAACTTTTGAGCACTGCTGAGATGCCGTCTCCGCATAGCGGAAGCCAATGATAATCCTGACATTTTCGATGGTTTTATTTCCCGTTTGAATTCAAACGATTATAGTTGCGTTTCGGTTCCGCTGGCCTCATTCTGATTGCAGGTCAGGGTGGCTTTCGGGTGTCGTTGCATGCCGGAGTTGAATGCCAGTCACGTCGTTTTGATGCCACCCGAAGCGGCGCAAATTGCCAATTTGCCGGCCGTACCAGGGCAAAATGCCCGTGCCATAATGACGCGCGCGCCGTTGACGCAGTCGACGTCGGGTTTTCTGAGTCGCGCAAGCCGAGGGATCGGCCGCCAGGCAGCCGTTGCAGCACAAGCGTTCAGCACGGAATTCGATCACGGCCGCTTCTTCCTGGCGTCGCCCATCTTCCTCGGCGCTGGCGCCATCGCCTGGTTCCGCCTTGCTGTCGATATCCCGCCCTCACGGCTCCTTGCCTGGGCTGTGCTGTTTGGTCTCGTCTTCGTTCTGGCGGGCGCTGCGCGCGTTGCCACCCGCCGTGTGGCGATATCAGGCCTGCTAGTCGTCCTTGGCATGTTCGCGGCGCAACTCGAGACCTGGCGCGCTGATACCGTCGTGCTTGATACAGCGGTGACGACGACTGTGACCGGCCGCGTGGAACGGCGCGAGGGCGACGACAACGGCCGCTGGCGCTATATCTTAAGGGTAACGCGCACGGACGAGCCCTCTCTCAAGCGGCCGCCACAGCAGGTCTCGCTGGTCGCGCGCGCAGGAGCGCCCGTTGGGGTCGGTGGCTGGTTGACCGGCCGCGTGCGCCTCACGCCGCCGGCAGGACCTGCGCTCCCCGAACTCAACGATTTCGCCTTCTCTGCCTATTTCGACGGCATCGGCGCCAACGGCTTCTTCTACGGCATGCCGCAGACCATCGCGTCGCAGACCGATATCGCCGATCTCTCTGCCGCCGATCGCGCCGTGGAATGGCTCTACGGTCTGCGCAGCCGGATTGGCGACCGCATCCGCAGCATCCTGCCTGATGATACCGGCGCCTTCGCCGCCTCGCTGGTCACCGATGAGAGACGTGCCATCTCCAACGAGACGACGGAGGCGCTGCGCCAATCCGGCCTCGCCCATATCGTGGCGATATCAGGCCTCAACATGGCCCTGTCAGCCGGCATCTGCTTTGTCGGGCTGCGGCTGTTCTTTGGACTGTTTCCTGGCTTCGCGCAGGCCTATCCGACCAAGAAGTTCGCCGCCGGCAGCGCGCTTCTGGCGTTGACGGCCTATTACATGATCTCAGGCTTCGCGGTCTCGGCCGAGCGCGCCTTCATCATGATGGCGATCATGCTTGTCGCGGTGCTGTTCGATCGCCCCTCGATCAGCCTGCGCAACATCGCGCTCTCGGCGCTGCTGATCATACTGATGTCCCCATCGGAGGTGCTCGGTCCCAGCTTCCAGATGTCCTACGCCGCGACACTGGCGCTGGTCGCGGGCTTTGCTGTCTGGACCAGGAGGCGGCCTCGCGAAAGCGTTCTTCTCACGCATCCCGCGATAAAGCCGGTCATGGTCACGCTTCGCTTCTTCGGCGGCATCGCGCTGACCTCGATGATCGGCGGTTTCTCGACGGCGCTGTTTTCGATCGAGCATTTTCACAGGTTGAGCGGCTACGGCCTTCCCGCCAACCTGCTCGCCATGCCCGTCATCTCCTTCATCGTCATGCCTTTCGGAATGCTCGCGATGTTAGCGACGCCCTTTGGTCTGGACGCGCCACTATGGACCGTCGCGGGCTTCGGGCTGGATCTGGTGATCGACATCGCCAAGATGGTTTCCGGCTGGGGCGGCAGTGTCGATATCGGGCGGATACCGCAGTGGTATTTCGCGATCGCCGTGCTCGGCTTCCTAGTCTGGGGGCTGATGCGGACACGGCTGCGATGGATCGGTGCTGTGGGGGCCGCGCTTGCAACGCTCGTCGTTGTTCTGCTGCCTGCGGCATCTGCGCCTGAGCTGGTCGTCTCCGAGGACGGAAGCCTCGTGGCAGCAGTTACAGGCGACAGTCTCGCCAGCAACCGCGAACGCCCGCCCGACTTCATCTTCGGGCAATGGCAACGCGCGCTCGCGATCGAAGAACACAAGCCGCCTGACATGCTTGAAGGCGAGGCCTTGCCCATCCCGAAGAGGGGAGAGCCACGACCAAGGCTGACACTGAAACAACAAGGCGAAGCCCGCGCCATGATGCGCGATGCCGCAGCGTCCACAAATGACAGCGCTTTTCAGTGCCTCAAGACGGCCTGGTGCGTAACATCGCTCGACAGCGGCTACATCATCGCAACGCTCGAAAACGCCGCCTATCTCGGTCCCGCCTGCGATGTGGCCGATATCGTCATCACGCCTGTCCGTCTGCGCCAGGCGACATGCCGTTCCGGCGCAATGCTATTGACCGGCGAAACCCTCAGGCGATCAGGCGCCGTCGAAATCCGCATCGACGAGCAGGGGGCGCCTGTCGTCAAAACCGCTTATGAAAGCCTCGGTCGTCCCTGGATGCGTCATCGCGCCTATGACTGGCGCAACGACAGCTTCAGCGATGATCCGTCACCAACTAGTGACGTCACCACTCAGTGATACCGGCGAATAAGCCCGACGAGCTTGCCCTGAACCTTGACGCGGTCGGGCCCGAAAATACGCGTTTCGTAAGCCGGGTTCGCGGCTTCCAGCGCGATCGAGGCGCCCTTGCGGCGGAAGCGCTTCAGCGTCGCTTCCTCGTCATCGACAAGCGCCACAACGATATCGCCGGGGTTGGCGGTGTTGCCGTTGCGGATGATGACGGTGTCGCCGTCGAAAATGCCGGCTTCGATCATCGAGTCGCCCTTGACCTCGAGCGCGTAGTGCTCGCCGGAGCCGAGCATGTCGGCGGGGACGGTGATGTCGTGGGTGTTGTTCTGGATCGCCGAGATCGGCACACCGGCGGCGATGCGGCCCATGACGGGAACGGACGCTGAGTTGCCGTTGTCGGCGCTCGGCGCGGCCTTCGGGGCAGGGGCTGCGGCCACCGGCTGCGGCTTGCCGAGGCTGCCTTCAATGACGCTCGGCGAGAAGCCGCGTCGCGGCTGCAGGCTCGGATTATAGGCTTCCGGCAGCTTGATGACCTCAAGCGCGCGCGCTCGGTTCGGCAGCCGGCGAATGAAGCCGCGCTCTTCCAGCGCGGTGATCAGCCGGTGAATGCCGGATTTTGATGCGAGATCGAGTGCATCCTTCATTTCATCGAAGGATGGCGGAACGCCCGACTCTTTCATCCGCTCATGAATGAACAGAAGCAGTTCTTGTTGCTTGCGTGTCAGCATCGAAATGAACCCCAGAGTCGTGAAACAAAGCCAGAACGGACACTATATGTTCCATATGTGTTCCGCAAGTGCCTAAATTTTCGTAAAACTTGGCTCGGAATCGTCGCGATTTTGCACTTCATTCGATTTAACCGCGCCGGCCTCTTGCATTGTGGCGAAAGCCAGCGCACATCTCTGCCGATTTCGGGAGGATTTGCCGATGAGTGACCCCCATCCCCTGGACCACGTGGTGCTGCCGGTCGTCAACATCGAGATGGCGCGCGAGCGCCTGGGCAAGCTGGGCTTCACCGTCGCCGCCGATGCGCGGCACCCTTTTGGCACCGAGAATGCCTGCGTCTTCTTCGCCGACAAAACCTATATCGAGCCGCTCGGCATCACCAGCCTGGAGACATACGAGGCGGCCATCGGTGACGGCAACGTTTTCACCGCTCGCGACCGCGCCTTTCGCTTCCGCTGCGGCGACGACGGCCTGTCGGCGATCGTTTTCGGCACGCCGGATGCCGATAGCGATCACACCCGCTTCATCGACGATGGCATGAGCGGCGGCGAGATGCTGCAGTTCGCCCGGCAGATGAAGATGCCGGATGGTTCTGAAGCGACCGCGGCGTTCCGCCTGGCTTTCGCGGCCGATCTGCGCGCACCCGATTTCTTCCTCTTCGCCTGCCAGCGCGTCAACCCGCTGCCCAGCGACCGCAAGGCCTTGGAAAAGCACGCAAACGGTGTGTTGGGTATCCTGTCGATCGTGCTCTCGTCGTCCGATCCCAAGGCGTTCGCGCCGCTGTTGCAGCTGGCGTCGGATGCGCAGGCGTTCCGCGAGGAGGCATTCGGCGTCAGCCTGGATGCCGGCAACGCCCGCATTAATATCCTTTCGCCGGATGGTCTGAACGCTTACTACGATCTCGCCGAGCCCAAGGCCGATCGCGGCCTGCGCGGCGCGGCGATTGTCTTTTCCGTTGCCGATCTCGCCGTGACAGAGGCGCATTTGGCTGCTAACGGGATCACCTATACACGCAAGAACAATCGAATTCTGGTGAAGGCAGCACCCGGCCAGGGCGCGCTCTTCGCCTTCGAGGAGAAACGATGACTGAAACCAATTCCGAAGTGGCCGTTGGCGAAGGCGCCGGCCGTGTGGTGTTTTCCAACACCGGCAAGCTGTCGCTGATCGCCGGCCCCTGTCAGATGGAAAGCCGCGACCATGCCTTCATGATCGCCGGCACGCTGAAGGAGCTCTGCGACAAGCTCGGTATCGGCCTTGTCTACAAGTCCTCCTTCGACAAGGCCAACCGCACCTCGCTGTCGGCCCAGCGCGGCATCGGGCTTGAAACGGCGCTTGAAGTGTTCGCCGATCTCAAGAAGGAATACGGTTTCCCCGTTCTCACCGACATCCACACCGAGGAGCAGTGCGCCGAAGTCGCCACTGTCGTCGACGTGCTGCAAATTCCGGCCTTCCTTAGCCGGCAGACGGACCTGCTGGTCGCCGCCGCAAAGACCGGCCGTGCCATCAACGTCAAGAAGGGCCAGTTCCTGGCGCCTTGGGACATGAAGAACGTGCTGGCCAAGCTGAATGCCAGCGGCAACCCGAACATCATGCTGTGCGAACGCGGCGCTTCCTTCGGCTATAACACGCTGGTCTCCGACATGCGCTCGCTGCCGATCATGGAAGCCATGGGTGCCCCTGTCGTGTTCGATGCGACCCACTCGGTGCAGCAGCCGGGCGGGCAGGGTGGCTCCAGTGGCGGCCAGCGCGAATTCGTGGAAACGCTGGCGCGTGCCGCTGTTGCCGTCGGTGTCGCCGGTGTGTTCGTCGAGACGCACGAAGATCCCGATAACGCGCCGTCGGATGGTCCGAACATGGTCTATCTCAAGGACATGCCGCGCCTGCTGGAGAAGCTTCTGGCCTTCGACGCCATCGCCAAGGGCTGACGTTCAAAAGACTGACACGTTCGTGTATTAGGCCACGAGGAATAAAGCGGCGAAGCATGCGCAAAACGGCCCCAAACTGGCATTGTAATTTGCGCATCTTCGATTAAAGACGAATTTCAAACGATTTATCCACCCCTCAAGCAGAGAAGAGCCGATGACCGCTATTACCGATATTATCGCCCGCGAGATTCTCGACAGCCGTGGTAACCCCACCGTCGAAGTCGATGTCTATCTCGAAGATGGCAGCATGGGCCGCGCCGCCGTTCCATCGGGCGCGTCGACCGGCGCTCATGAAGCCGTCGAACTCCGCGATGGTGGCAAGCGTTATCTCGGCAAGGGTGTCGAAAAGGCCGTCGAAGCCGCCAACACGGAAATCTTCGACGCCATCGGCGGTATCGACGCTGAAAACCAGATCCAGATCGACAACATCATGATCGAACTGGACGGCACGCCGAACAAGTCGCGCCTCGGCGCCAACGCCATCCTCGGCGTTTCGCTCGCTGTCGCCAAGGCTGCCGCCGAAGCTGCCGGCCTGCCGCTCTACCGTTACGTTGGTGGCGCTTCCGCTCACCTGCTGCCGGTTCCGATGATGAACATCATCAACGGCGGAGCGCATGCCGACAACCCGATCGACTTCCAGGAATTCATGATCCTGCCGGTTGGCGCTGATTCCATCCGCGAAGCCGTTCGCATGGGCTCGGAAGTCTTCCACACGCTCCGCAAGGAACTCGCGGCCCAGGGTCACAACACCAACGTCGGCGACGAAGGCGGCTTCGCACCGGGCCTGAAGAGCGCTCCTGAAGCCCTCGACTTCATCATGAAGTCGATCGAGAAAGCCGGCTACAAGCCTGGCGAAGACATCCATCTCGGCCTCGACTGCGCCTCGACCGAATTCTTCAAGGACGGCAAGTACGTTCTCGAAGGCGAAGGCCGCACGCTGGAGCCGGGCGCAATGGCTGAATACCTGGCACAGCTCGCTGCCCAGTACCCGATCATCTCGATCGAAGACGGCATGGCTGAAGACGACTGGGATGGCTGGAAGGCTCTGACGGATCTGGCCGGCAAGAAGGTTCAGCTGGTTGGCGACGATCTCTTCGTCACCAACTCGGCTCGCCTGCGCGACGGTATCAAGATGGGCGTCGCCAACTCGATCCTCGTCAAGGTCAACCAGATCGGTTCGCTGACGGAAACGCTCGACGCCGTCAACACCGCGCACAAGGCAGCCTACACCGCCGTCATGTCGCACCGTTCTGGCGAAACCGAAGATTCCACGATCGCCGATCTCGCTGTCGCGACCAACTGCGGTCAGATCAAGACCGGCTCGCTGTCGCGCTCGGATCGTCTTGCCAAGTACAACCAGCTGATCCGCATCGAAGAAGGCCTCGGCCCACAGGCGCAGTACGCCGGCCGTTCGATCCTTCGCGGCTAATCGCCCGAATTCAGGAATTTGGCTGAAATCAAGCATTTGGAACCCGCGCCCCAACCGGCGCGGGTTTTTTGTTGCGCCACGTTCATAGTCAACGGACGGTTAATCTCTGCCCGGTAGTCTTCTGGTCAAGGGTAATGCGTTTCGAGAATGCGTGTATGTGGACCAAGCATCATAAGAAGAAAAAGATCGGCCGTTTCGTCATCCCGGCGATGGCGGTCGCGTTTCTCTCCTACTTCGGCTACCATTGCATCCATGGCGACTACGGCCTGCGCGCGACCGAAGTGTTCGAGCGCCAGCGCATCACGCGCGAAAGAGAGCTGGCGGTGCTTAAAAATAAGCGCGAGCACCTTGAAAAGCAGGTGGCGCTCCTAAGTGATGGTTCCATGGACAAGGACATGCTGGACGAGAAGGCCCGTCTGCAGCTGAACTTCTCCCGCGCCGACGAGATCGTCATATTCAATCATTATTCGAATTAACCGGATTCCGGTTAATCGAAATAAATTGATATTTATCAATGCTTTACCGCTGAATACGAGCCATGCAATTATGGCATTGCTGCGGCGAAATTTCTTCCCTATGGTGCGCACCACCCAAGAACCGATAAACCCATAGGGAGGGTTGAATGGCTCCGCGAAAAAACGCGACCGTTTCCAGCCGTAAGACAAGCGCAAAGCCTGCAGCCAAGGCATCGAATGGTGGCCCGGTGGCCGATTTCGATCGTGACGAAGAGCTCAAGGCCTATCGCGAAATGCTGCTCATCCGCCGTTTCGAAGAGAAGGCGGGCCAGCTTTACGGCATGGGCTTCATCGGCGGTTTCTGTCACCTTTATATCGGCCAGGAAGCTGTCGTCGTCGGCATGCAGATGGCGCAGAAGGAAGGTGACCAGGTCATCACCGCTTACCGCGACCACGGTCACATGCTGGCAACCGGCATGACCGCACGCGGCGTCATGGCCGAGCTGACCGGCCGCATCGACGGCTATTCCCGTGGCAAGGGCGGCTCGATGCACATGTTCTCCAAGGAGAAGCATTTCTACGGCGGTCACGGCATCGTCGGCGCCCAGGTGTCGCTCGGCACCGGTCTCGCCTTCGCCAACCGCTATCGCGGCAATGACAGCGTCTCGATCGCCTATTTCGGCGACGGCGCCGCCAACCAGGGCCAGGTCTACGAGAGCTTCAACATGGCTGCTCTCTGGAAGCTCCCGATCATCTACATCATCGAGAACAACCGTTACGCCATGGGCACCTCCACGGCCCGCGCCACGGCGCAGTCGAACTACTCGCTGCGCGGTTCCGGCTTCGGCATTCCCGGCGTCCAGGTCGACGGCATGGATGTTCGCGCCGTCAAGGCTGCGGCCGACGAGGCGCTCGAGCATTGCCGTTCCGGCAAGGGTCCGATCATTCTCGAAATGCTGACCTATCGCTATCGCGGTCACTCCATGTCCGACCCGGCGAAGTATCGCTCCAAGGAAGAAGTGCAGAAGATGCGCTCCGAGCAGGATCCGATCGAGCAGGTCAAGGCACGCCTCATCGAAAAGGGCTGGGCCTCAGAGGACGATCTCAAGGCGGTCGACAAGGACGTTCGCGACATCGTCGCCGATAGCGCCGACTTCGCCCAGGCCGCACCGGAGCCGGATGCATCCGAGCTCTACACCGACATTCTGCTGTAATCGGGGAGGGTAGACCCATGCCAATCGATATTCTCATGCCCGCCCTCTCTCCGACGATGGAAGAAGGCACGCTGTCCAAGTGGCTGAAGCAGGAAGGTGACAAGGTCACCTCCGGCGACATCATTGCCGAAAACGAAACCGACAAGGCGACGATGGAAGTCGAAGCCGTCGACGAAGGCGTCATCGGCAAGCTTCTGGTTGCCGCCGGCACCGAAGGCGTCAAGGTAAACGCCAAGATCGCTGTGCTCCTGCAGGACGGCGAATCCGCATCCGACATCTCGGCTGCACCTGCTGCTGCCGCACCGGCCGCCGCCGAAGCACCCAAGGCTGCCGAAGCGCCCGCCGCTGCAGCAGCAGCGCCGGTTCCGGCCGAGCCCAAGGCTCAGGTTCCGAACGATCCTGAAATCCCCGCCGGCACCGAAATGGTCTCCATGACCGTGCGCGAAGCGCTTCGCGACGCCATGGCCGAGGAAATGCGCGCCGACGACAACGTCTTCGTCATGGGCGAGGAAGTGGCCGAGTACCAGGGCGCCTACAAGGTGACCCAGGGTCTGCTGCAGGAATTCGGCGCCCGCCGCGTCATCGACACCCCGATCACCGAGCACGGCTTTGCCGGCGTCGGCGTCGGTGCTGCTATGTCCGGCCTGAAGCCGATCGTCGAGTTCATGACCTTCAACTTCGCCATGCAGGCGATCGACCAGATCATCAACTCCGCTGCCAAGACGCTCTATATGTCCGGCGGCCAGATGGGTGCACCGATCGTGTTCCGTGGCCCGAATGGTGCCGCTGCCCGCGTCGGCGCTCAGCACAGCCAGGACTACTCGGCCTGGTACAGCCAGATCCCGGGCCTCAAGGTCGTCATGCCCTACACGGCATCCGACGCCAAGGGCCTGCTCAAGGCTGCTATCCGCGATCCGAACCCGGTCGTCTTCCTTGAAAACGAAATCCTCTACGGTCAGCACTTCGACGTGCCGAAGATGGACAACTTCGTTCTTCCGATCGGCAAGGCCCGCATCCACCGTCAGGGCAAGGACGTCACGATCGTTTCCTTCGGTATCGGCATGACCTATGCCACCAAGGCCGTCGCCGAACTCGAAAAGATCGGCATCGACGTCGAACTGATCGACCTGCGCACGCTGCGTCCGATGGACCTGCCGACCGTGATCGAATCGGTCAAGAAGACCGGCCGTCTCGTCACCGTCGAGGAAGGCTACCCGCAGAACTCGGTCGGAACCGAAATCGCCACCCGCGTCATGCAGCAGGCCTTCGATTATCTCGATGCGCCGGTTCTCACGATCGCCGGCAAGGACGTTCCGATGCCTTACGCCGCCAACCTCGAAAAGCTTGCGCTGCCAAGCGTCGACGAAGTCGTCCAGGCGGTGAAAGCCGTCTGCTACAAGTAGGACGGGCGCATGCAAGTCACGATAGCCTTGTACGATGGCAACGACCTAAAACAGAAGTTCGATCTGCCATCCTCTGTTTCGACTGATGCGCAAGTGGAAGTCGCTATGAAGTGCCTGCTGTCATCGTCTTTGGAACCTTACGAGATCATTGAGAGCTTGTTTGGTTCTAGGACTGAGTTGGACATCCATAAGAGTTCTGTTTCCGATGGCAGGAAGTTTACCGCCGGAAGCAATCCACATGTAATCGCCGAAATTCGGGGGGAGTGATCATGCCGATCAACATCACGATGCCTGCGCTGTCTCCGACCATGGAAGAGGGCAACCTCGCCAAGTGGCTGGTCAAGGAAGGCGATACGGTTAAGTCTGGCGATGTCATCGCCGAGATCGAAACCGACAAGGCGACGATGGAAGTCGAAGCGGTCGACGAAGGTGTCGTCGCCAAGCTCGTCGTCCCCGCCGGCACCGAAGGCGTCAAGGTCAATGCTTTGATCGCCGTTCTGGCCGCCGATGGCGAAGATGTCGCTGCCGCCGCAAGCGGCGCTGGCTCGGCTGCTCCGGCACCAAAGGCTGCTGAAGCGTCGAAGACCGAGGCAAAGACCGAAGCTGCTCCGGCTCCGGCCACGCCAGCGGCGGCTCCTGCACCAGCAGCAGCGCCTGCCGCTGCTTCCACGGGCAACCGCACCTTCTCCTCGCCGCTCGCGCGTCGTCTGGCGAAGGAAGCCGGTATCGATCTGTCGTCCGTTGCAGGCTCCGGCCCCCATGGCCGCGTCGTCAAGAGCGACGTCGAAGCTGCTGTCGCCGGCGGTGGTGCAAAGGCCGCGCCTGCCGTTGCCTCGCAGGCTGCCGCATCGGCTCCTGCTGCCGCACCGAAGGGCGCTTCCGACGAGACCGTTCTCAAGCTGTTCGAGCCGGGTTCCTACGAACTCGTGCCGCATGACGGCATGCGCAAGGTCATCGCCAAGCGTCTGGTCGAATCCAAGCAGACCGTGCCGCACTTCTACGTCACCGTCGATTGCGAGCTCGACGCGCTGCTGGCGCTGCGTGCCCAGCTCAACGACGCCGCTCCTCGCAAGGAAGGCGCGCCGGCCTACAAGCTGTCGGTCAACGACATGGTCATCAAGGCCATGGCGCTTGCACTGCGCGACGTTCCGGATGCCAACGTCTCCTGGACCGAAGCCAACATGGTCAAGCACAAGCACGCCGATGTCGGCGTTGCTGTCTCGATCCCGGGCGGCCTGATCACCCCGATCATCCGCAAGGCCGAGGAAAAGACCCTGTCGGCCATCTCCAACGAGATGCGCGACCTCGGCAAGCGTGCCAAGGACCGCAAGCTGAAGCCCGAGGAATATCAGGGTGGCACCTCGTCGGTCTCCAACATGGGCATGATGGGCGTCAAGCACTTCGCAGCTGTCATCAACCCGCCGCACGCAACGATCCTCGCGGTCGGCGCAGGCGAGCAGCGCCCCGTCGTCAAGAATGGCCAGCTGGCTGTCGCAACCGTGATGACGGTCACGCTGTCGACCGACCATCGCTGCGTCGATGGCGCGTTGGGCGCGGAGCTGTTGCAGGCGTTCAAGGGCTACATCGAAAACCCGATGGGCATGCTTGTCTGATCAAACGGCGGAGGCGGAAATGACGAAGACCGTTCTTTGCTATGGTGATAGCCTGACCTGGGGTTATGACGCCGCTTCCGTCGGCCGTCATGAGTACAAGGATCGTTGGCCGAGTGCGCTTCAGGCTGCACTCGGCAACGAAGTCCGGGTCATCGCCGAAGGGTTGAACGGCCGTACCACCGCCTTCGACGACCATCTGGCCGATTGCGACCGCAACGGCGCCCGTGTCCTGCCGACCATCCTGCAGACGCATGCGCCGCTCGATCTCGTCATTCTGCTCCTCGGCACCAACGACATGAAGAATGTCGTGGCGGGATCGGCCTTCGCCGCCTGCCAGGGTATTGCCCGGCTGGTGCGGCTGATCCGCAACCACGCCTGGCCGTTCGATTTCGACGTGCCGGATATCCTGATCGTGGCGCCGCCGAGGATCTGCGAAACGGCCAACGTGCCCTTCGCGGCCTCCTTCATCGGCGGCATCGAGGAATCGGCGATGCTGGCGACGCTCTATCGGGATCTCGCCGACGAGCTCGGTTGCGGTTTCTTCGACGGCAATTCGGTCGCCAAGACGACGCCGCTCGACGGCATCCATCTTGATGCCGAAAATACCCGCGCTCTCGGGCGCGGCATGGAATCGACCGTGCGGATGATGTTGGGGCTTTGACCGTGGCGTCTTTCGTGACGCTGCGTTCCGCCACTAGGGATGACGCGGCCGAACTGGCGATCCTCTCGGACATTGCCTCGCACGGCTTCGCCTCCTGGCTCTGGTTGGGCGAACTAGGAGGCACCGGAAGCGATACGCCGATGGAGCTTGGTCGGCTGAAGATGCGTCAGGACGAAGGCTACGGCACATGGCGCCACGCGATACTGGCTGAAGCCTACGGAGAGACGGCGGGCGCGGCGATCGGTTATGCGCTGGGCGAGGACGTAAAGAATATGGAGGTCGACCGCGTGGCTTTGCAGCCGGTGATCGACCTACAGAAGATGGTTGTTGGCAGTTGGTTCATTGCAACGCTCGGCGTCTATAGCCATCTGCGCGGCATCGGGATCGGCAGGGAAATACTGATGGATCAGATCGACAGGGCAGGGACGCTGCCGGTCAGTCTGATCACCGCAAGTGACAATGAAGCGGCTCTGTCGCTTTACAAGAAGAATGGATTTTCGGAAGCGGCGCGCCAGAAGGCGATGTCGCTTTTCGAGAGCAGCAGGAAACACGAGTGGGTGCTTCTCACCCGCGACGCCCGATAACAAAGGCAGGAAAACATGGCTGAGAATTACGACGTCATCATCATCGGCTCCGGTCCCGGCGGCTATGTGGCCGCTGTGCGCGCCAGCCAGCTCGGTCTCAAGACCGCGATCGTCGAGCGCGAGCACCTGGGCGGCATTTGCCTGAACTGGGGTTGCATCCCCACCAAGGCGCTGCTGCGCTCGGCCGAAGTGCTCGACCACGCCAACCACGCCAAGGACTACGGCCTTGTTCTCGAAGGCAAGATGAGCGCCGATGTGAAGGCCGTTGTCGCCCGCTCGCGCGGTGTCTCGGCGCGTCTCAACAGCGGCATTGGCTTCCTGATGAAGAAGAACAAGGTCGATGTGATCTGGGGCGAAGCCAAGATCACCAAGCCGGGCGAAATCGTCGTCGGCAAGTCCTCCAAGCCCGTCGTCGAGCCGCAGAATCCGGTTCCGAAGAACGTCAAGGGCGAGGGCACCTACACCGCCAAGCACATCATCGTCGCGACAGGCGCCCGTCCGCGCGCGCTGCCCGGCATCGAGCCGGACGGCAAGCTGATCTGGACCTATTTCGAAGCGATGAAGCCGGCAGCCCTGCCGAAGTCGCTGATCGTCATGGGCTCCGGCGCCATCGGCATCGAGTTCGCAAGCTTCTACCGCTCGATGGGCGTCGACGTCACCGTTGTTGAAGTCATGCCGACCATCATGCCGGTCGAGGACGTCGAAGTCACTGCGATCGCGCGCAAGCAGCTCGAGAGGCGCGGCATGAAGATCCTCACCAGTGCCAAGATCACCAAGGTCGAAAAAGCCGCCGACAGTCTGACAGCGCACGTCGAGACGGCTGACGGCAAGGTCCAGCAGATCACCGCCGACCGCATGATCTCGGCCGTAGGTGTCCAGGGCAACATCGAAAATCTCGGCCTCGAAGCCGTCGGCGTCAAGACCGACCGCGGCTGCGTCGTCATCGACGGCTACGGCAAGACCAATATCGCAGGCATCTACGCCATCGGCGACGTCGCCGGCCCGCCGATGCTCGCCCACAAGGCCGAGCACGAAGGCGTCGTCTGCGTCGAAAAGATCGCCGGCCTGCCGAACGTTCACGCCACCGACAAGGGCAAGGTCCCGGGCTGCACCTACTGCCACCCACAGGTCGCCTCCGTCGGTCTGACGGAAGCCAAGGCCAAGGAAGCCGGCCGCGATATCCGCGTTGGCCGCTTCTCCTTTGCCGCCAACGGCAAGGCGATTGCGCTCGGCGAGGACCAGGGTCTCTGCAAGGTGATCTTCGACAAGGAGACCGGTGAGCTGCTCGGCGCGCACATGGTCGGCGCCGAAGTCACCGAACTCATCCAGGGCTTCGTCGTCGCCATGAACCTGGAAACGACCGAAGAAGAACTGATGCACACAATCTTCCCGCATCCGACGGTTTCCGAAACCATGAAGGAAGCGGTTCTGGATGCTTACGGTCGCGTCCTCAACGCTTGATAATTTTCTTTGCCGCTCTCTATGACGGATTGAACTAGGTTCAATAACGGACTGGAAAAAGCGAAAGGAAATCATCATGTCTATGGGTACGCAGGCACTGCTCATCTTCCTCCTGATCGGTCTGGTCGCGGGCTTCCTCGCCAGCCTGATCGTTGGCGGAGGCGGATTGATACGGTGCCTGCTCAGCGGCATCATCGGCGCGTTCGTCGGAGGCTTTCTCTTCAACGCGCTGGGGATCAACCTAGGCATAGACAGCGCCATCGTGGTGCAGATCATTCACGCCACCGTCGGCGCCATCATCGTGGTGTTGATCGCAAGGGCGATAGCTTGAGGGGGTAGGACCGGATGGAAGGTGTGGGCTGGATTACGGCGATCATCGTCGGCGGCTTGGCGGGCTGGCTCGCGGGCATTTTGATGGGCATACGCTTCGGCGTTTTGATGAACATCGTCATCGGCATCGTCGGTGCTGTCATAGGCAGCGCGATCTTTGCCCGCGCCGGCATCTATGTCGCCAGCGGTTGGCAGGGTTACCTTGTGACGGGTTTCATCGGCTCTTGTATCTTGCTATTTCTGGCAAAACTCGTCAGACGCTGACGAAAGAGGCCGTTTCGGCGGTTTGAAGGCAGGTTATTGATGGTAACTATTCTCGACAGGATCAATCCAAGCGCTGAAAAGCGCGTGCGGCACCCGGAAAAGGCACATCGCCCGGACACGGAAGTCATGCGCAAGCCGGACTGGATCCGCGTCAAGGCGCCGACCTCCAAGGGCTACGCTGAAACCCGCTCGATCGTGAAGGAGCACAAGCTCGTCACCGTCTGCGAGGAAGCCGGCTGCCCGAATATCGGCGAGTGCTGGGACAAGAAGCACGCCACCTTCATGATCATGGGCGAGATCTGTACCCGCGCCTGTTCCTTCTGCAACGTCGCGACCGGCAAGCCGAACGCGCTCGACATGGCCGAGCCCGAGAGCGTGGCGAAGGCCGTCAAGGAGATGGGCCTCAGCCACGTCGTCATCACCTCTGTTGACCGCGACGATCTGGAAGACGGCGGCGCCGAGCACTTCGAAAAGGTGATCTGGGCGATCCGCGCCGCATCGCCGACGACCACGATCGAAATCCTGACGCCCGACTTCCTGAAGAAGCCCGGCGCGCTGGAGCGCGTCGTCGCCGCCAAGCCCGACGTCTTCAACCACAACATGGAAACCGTTCCGGGCAACTATCTGACCGTCCGCCCGGGCGCCCGTTACTTCCACTCCGTTCGCCTGCTGCAGCGGGTGAAGGAACTGGACCCGACCATGTTTACCAAGTCGGGCATCATGGTCGGCCTCGGCGAGGAGCGCAACGAAGTGCTGCAGCTGATGGACGACCTGCGCGTCGCCGACGTCGACTTCCTGACGATCGGCCAGTACCTGCAGCCGACCCGCAAGCACCACGCGGTGATGAGCTACGTTACGCCCGAGGAATTCAAGTCCTACGAGACTGTCGCCTACACCAAGGGCTTCCTGATGGTCGCCTCCAGCCCGCTGACCCGCTCCTCGCACCACGCCGGCGACGACTTCGCGCGCCTGCGCGCCGCGCGTGAGAAGAAGCTGCTGGTGGCTGCGGAGTAATCAGGTTCTCTTGTGTGGCCTGCTGTGCCATGATCGGCGGCAGGCAATGCGACAGAGGAACACGTCATGCCCGTGGTAACAGTGACCGTGCCGGATGAGATGAAGGCCTGGCTGGAAAAGCAGGCCTCAGCCGGTCGCTATGCCGATGCGTCCGACTATGTGCGCGATCTCGTTCGCCGCGACCAGGAGCGCGCTACCAAGATCGCTCATATGCAGGCTCTTGTCGATGAAGGGCTGGCGAGCGGCGTATCCGACGAAACAATGGATGACATTCTGCGGTCGCTCAACGAAGCGGCGGAATAGTTCTCATGGGCTACCGGCTGTCGCGTCAGGCCGCTCATGATCTTCGTAATATTCACGCGACAGGCCTTCGGCTTTTTGGAAAAGCGCAGGCCGATAGCTATCACCGTCATTTGGGTGATATCTTCGAGATACTCGCGGATAACCCGAAACTCGCCCGGCTTCGCCAGGAAATCACCCCACCCGTGAGGATTCATCCTTGCGGCGCTCACTTGATCGTCTACCATGAGTTGGGTGGTGGTGGCATTCTCATCATCCGCGTGCGCCATGGCCACGAGAATTGGCAGGCGTAATCTCGTTAGAGCCTTCCATACCCGTCCAGGCGGCCTGATCTTCCTCGCAATCAGACAAGAGGCCATCGTGCTACAACAACCGAAGCATCGGCTGAAGGTCACCGATCTCGGTGAGGCCGCCGAATTCCTGAAGCACGCCGACCGCATCGTCATTTTCGGCTCGTCCGGTGGCGGCAAGAGCACGCTGGCGCAGAAGCTCGCGCGAATCCTCGGTGTCCGCTACGTCTCCATGGACCGCGAGGTGTTCTGGCTGCCCGGATGGGTGTCGAGACCGAGGCCGGAACAGCGAGAGATCATCGCCAGGATCGTCGCCGAGGATCGCTGGATCATCGACGGTAACAATCCGAGAACGCTCGATCTCAGGCTGCCGCGCGCCGACGTGATCCTGTGGGTGAGAGTGTCGCGCTGGCTATGCCTGTGGAGCATCTTCAAGCGTGGCATGGTCTATCGCGGCAGGACACGGCCCGACATGGCGCCGGGATGCCTGGAACAGTGGCCGGACCGGGAGTTCATGTCCTATGTCTGGAATTTCGAGAGGGACGATGTGCCCGAATTCATGGAAGGCATCCGCCAGCATGGACCCGATGTACCGCTCGTCGAATTGAAGAGCAGGGCGCAGATGGGACAGCTGCTTCAGCGCCTCGAAGCCATCGGCTAGGATGACAGCCTGATTCGGTCTTTGCTTGCTGGAGGGGAAAGACATGCCGAATTTCGTCACCGATATCACCAGTGCCGCCGACCTCGTCAGCCGCGCCGACCGCATTCTCGTGATCGGCTGCTCCGGCGGCGGCAAGACCACGCTGTCGAGACGGCTTGGGGAGCGGCTCGGCGTGCGGCACATCTCGATGGACCGCGACTTCTATTGGCTACCCGGCTGGGTGAAACGGCCAAAGGCCGAAGAGCGCGAGATGATCGCGGCCGCCGTTGCCGAAGAGCGGTGGCTGATGGACGGCACCGGCGCCTCAACCTTCGATCTCAGGATGCCGCGCACCGACATGGTGCTCTGGGTGCGGCTGCCGCGCTGGCGGTGTCTGCTCGGTGTCACCACCAGGTGGCTTCGCTGGCGGGGCAGGGCGCGACCGGAGATGGCGCCGGGCTGCCCGGAAAAGCTGGATGGCGAGTTCCTGACCTACATCTGGAACTTCGAGCGGCGGTGGGCACCGCTCATCCTCGCGGGCATCGAGCGATACAAGCCTGATGTGCCCGTCCTTCAGTTGAAATCGCACCGGGAAATGCGCCGCCTTCTTGATCTTCTTGGCGCGCCCGCTTAACTGCCGGTCATGCCTCAGTTCGAAACGCACCGCCCCGTCCCGCATTCCGCAGACCAGATGTTCGATCTCGTTGCCGATGTCGAGAAATACCCGCAATTCCTGCCGCTCTGCGAAGGGCTTGCGATCCGCAGCCGCAAGGAGCGCGATGGCAAGGTCCTGCTCATCGCCGACATGACGGTCGGCTACAAGGCGATCCGCGAGACCTTCACGACCCAGGTGCTGCTCAACAAGGCCGAGCGCGTCATCGACGTCAAATACATCGACGGCCCCTTCAAGTATCTCGACAATCGCTGGCGCTTCGAAGACACGGCGTCGGGCTCCAACGTGCATTTCTTCATCGATTACGAGTTCAAGAGCCGCATCCTCGGCGCCTTGATGGGCTCGATGTTCGATCGCGCCTTCCGCATGTTCACCGAAGCCTTCGAAACGCGCGCCGGCAAGATCTATAGCTGACCAAGCTTACTGCGGCCCGAGCTTCTGGATCATCGCCAGCGCCGTCCTGACGGTGGCGAGACGCACCTCGCCGCGGCCGATATCGCCATAGAGCATCTTGTTGTGAATGAGGTCACCGTTGCGTGACTTGGCGGCGAGGTGCACGAGGCCGACCGGCTTTTCCGCCGATCCACCGCCTGGCCCGGCAATGCCCGTGACGGCAACGGCGATCGATGCCCGCGAGCGGAAGAGGGCGCCATGCACCATCTGCCGCGCGGTCTCCTCCGACACCGCGCCGAAACGCGCAAGCGTCGCTTCCTGGACGCCGAGAATCTCCATCTTCGCGGTGTTCGTATAGGTGACGAAGCCGCGATCGACGACCGCTGACGAGCCCGCGATTTCCGTGAGCGCGCCGGCAATCAGCCCGCCGGTGCATGATTCCGCCGTCGATACCATCAATCCCGCCGCTCCGAACGTCCTCACAATGGCTTCGGCCTCGGATAGGATATCGGCGGGAAAGAGGCTCATTGGCTGATCTCCTGATAGACCACGGTGGCGGTGGCAATGGCGGCGATCCCCTCTCGGCGGCCGACGAAGCCGATGGTCTCGTTGGTCGTTGCCTTGACCGAGCAACGGTCGATCGAGATGCCGAGAAACTCCGAAAGCATGGCGCGCATCGTGTCGCGGTGCGGCCCGACCTTCGGCGCTTCGGCAATCAGCGTCACGTCGGCGTTCATGATGGTGCCGCCGCGCTCGCGCACGATCTTGGCCGCATGCTCGATGAAGATGCGCGACGGCGCACCCTTCCATTGCGGGTCCGACGGCGGGAAGTGGTCGCCGATATCGCCGGCGCCGCAGGTGGCAAGCAGCGCATCCGTCAGCGCATGCAGCGCGACGTCGGCATCCGAATGACCCTTGAGCTTCTGGTCGTGCGGAATGAACACCCCGCAGAGCGTCACGCCGTCGCCGGCCTCGAGCTGGTGCACGTCGTAGCCGTTGCCGGTGCGTACATCGGGAAGGCGTGTGCTGGAGAGTCTCTGGTCGGCCATTGCGATATCACGCCTCACTGTCAGTTTCACATTGTCGGCCATGCCCTCGACGATCGTCACGGGATGGCCGGCCCATTCGGCGATCGCCGCATCGTCGGTAAAATCGGTGCGATCGGCGGCGGCCGCCTTCTCATGCGCGGCAAGGATGACACCGAAGTCGAAGGATTGCGGTGTCTGCGCCGCATAAAGCTGCGTGCGGGGCACTGTCTCGACCACGATGCCGGCTTGATCGGCGCGCTTCAGCGTATCGGCGACCGGCATGGCCGGCAGCACGGCAGGCGCGCCTTCAGCTAGGGTGGCCGCGACGCGATCAAGCAGATCGTGATCGAAGAACGGCCGCACGGCGTCGTGGATCAGCACGTGGGTGATGCCCTTGTCCTTCAGATGCCGAAGCCCTGAGAGCACCGATTGTTGACGTGTCGAGCCGCCGTGGACGGTGGCGATCGGCAGCTTGGAGGTGACACCAGCGGTTGCCTTCGAAAATAGCGCCTCATCATCGGCGTGAATCACGGCGACGATTTCGGTTGCTTCAGACCATGTCGCGAAAATTTCGAGCGTATGGGCAATGACTGGCCGGCCACCGATCCGGCGATATTGCTTTGGGCCTTCAGCGGATGCGCCGGCGCGCTCGCCCCGGCCTGCGGCCACCACGATAATTCCGATCGATATCGGTTGCTTTTGATGCATTTGCGGCATAAATCCCCAAAAAGCAGAATTTCTGGAGGTGCTCTAACGGCTTGGCGCACCGAATTCCAGCATCTGCCCGAAAAATATCAATTCGGGCACTTCCCCCTTGGCAAGTCTTTTAAATCTGTCTAAAAATAGTGCACCTGCTTAGCGTGCCTGAAAGATAATCAGTTGTCTGACATACACCTCGCATCTCCTTTGTGCATCGGAACCGTTGCGGTGCGCAACCGTATCGTGCTGGCGCCCATGTCCGGCGTCACCGATATGCCGTTCCGTCAATTGGCTTGGCGCCATGGCGCGGGGCTGGTGGTGACCGAGATGGTGGCAAGCCGCGAACTCGTCAACGACACCGAGCAATCCTGGGCGCGGCTGAAGACGGCGGGCTTCAATCCGCACATGGTGCAGCTTGCCGGTCGTGAAGCGCACTGGATGGCGGAGGGCGCGAAGATCGCCGCCGCGCACGGTGCCGATATCATCGACATCAACATGGGTTGCCCCGCCAAGAAGGTGATCGGCGGTTATTCCGGCTCGGCGCTGATGCGTGACCCAGACCATGCGCTGGGACTGATCGAGGCGACAGTCAAGGCCGTCGATGTTCCCGTCACGCTGAAGATGCGGCTTGGCTGGGACGAGAATTCGATCAACGCGCCCGAAATCGCAAAGCGTGCCCAGGATGCCGGCGTTCAGCTGGTGACGATCCACGGCCGTACGCGCATGCAGTTTTACGAAGGACGCGCCGATTGGGATGCGATCCGCGCCGTGCGCGATGTCCTCACCATCCCGCTGGTCGCCAATGGCGATGTCGAAACAGTCGAGGACGCCCATGAAATCCTGCGCCGCTCGGGCGCCGATGCCGTCATGATCGGCCGTGGCTGCCAGGGGCGCCCGTGGCATGCCGGCGTGCTCGCCGGAGCCGATGCGCCTCAGCCATGGGAGATCGCCGATATCGCCGTCGAGCATTATCGCATGATGCTCGATTTTTATGGCGAAGCGGTCGGCGTTCGTCATGCGCGCAAGCATCTCGGCTGGTATATGGAGCGCTTCGCACCGTCGGTGTCGGCAAACGACAAGGCGGCGATCATGACAGCGCGCGACCCTCGCGAGGTCTCGCAACGATTCCACGATGCCCTGGTCGCGGCGGCAGACAATACAGATGCCCGGGAGGCTGCATGACAAACGACGCGTCGCTATCATCTGCCCATGCCGGCAGTGCCGTCGCCATGGCCGTTCTCAACGCCATCCAGAACCCCGTCATCATGGTCGATGATGCTGGGTTGGTCGCCTTTGCCAACTGGGAGGCGGAAGCCTTCTTCGGGGCCAGCGCCTCGCATCTGGCGCGCTACAAGATCTCGACCTTCATTCCCTTCGGCAGCCCGCTTCTGGCGCTGATCGACCAGGTGCGCGAACGCCGCGCGCCGATCAACGAGTATCGCGTCGATCTGAGCTCGCCGAGGCTTGGCCAGGACAAGCTCGTCGACATCTACGTGGCGCCGGTGACGAGCGAGCCGGGCTCCGTCGTCATCGTCTTCCAGGAGCGCTCGATGGCCGATAAGATCGACCGGCAGCTGACGCACCGCGCCGCCGCCCGTTCGGTCACCGGTCTCGCCTCGATGCTGGCGCACGAAATCAAGAACCCGCTCTCGGGTATTCGCGGCGCTGCCCAGCTGCTCGAGCACTCTGCGACCGACGATGACCGCGCGCTGACCCGGCTGATCTGCGACGAGACCGATCGCATCGTCTCGCTGGTCGACCGCATGGAAGTCTTCTCCGACGAGCGCCCGGTCGACCGTGTGCCCGTGAACATCCATTCCGTGCTCGATCATGTGAAGGCGGTCGCCAAGGCGGGCTTTGCGCGTCACATCAAGATCACCGAGAACTACGACCCCTCGCTGCCGTCGGTCTACGCCAACCGCGACCAGCTGGTGCAGGTCTTCCTCAATCTCGTCAAGAACGCCGCCGAGGCGATCGGCGACCGGCCGGATGGCGAGGTGGTGCTGACGACCGCCTACCGTCCCGGCATCCGCCTCTCGGTCGCCGGAACCCGCGAAAAGATCTCGCTGCCGCTGGAGTTCTGCGTGCAGGACAACGGCCCGGGCGTTCCCTCCGATCTCCTGCCGCATCTGTTCGACCCCTTTATCACCACCAAGACCAACGGCAGCGGCCTCGGCCTTGCGCTGGTGGCCAAGATCATCGGTGATCACGGCGGCATCATCGAATGCGACAGCCAGACCAACAAAACCACATTCCGCGTGCTCATGCCTGCCTCCAAGGATGCATCGCTTGAGGACGCAACCATAACCCCCACAGGACCTTCTCGATGACAGCAACGATCCTCGTCGCGGATGATGATGCGGCAATTCGTACGGTGCTTAATCAGGCCTTGAGCCGCGCCGGATATGACGTGCGTATCACCTCGAACGCCGCCACCCTGTGGCGCTGGGTTTCGGCCGGCGAGGGCGACCTCGTGGTCACCGACGTCGTCATGCCCGACGAGAATGCCTTCGACCTGCTTCCGCGCATCAAGAAGGCCCGCCCGGATCTGCCCGTGCTCGTCATGAGCGCGCAAAACACCTTCATGACGGCGATCAAGGCCTCGGAAAAGGGCGCCTACGACTATCTGCCCAAGCCCTTCGATCTGACCGAGCTTATCGGCATCATCGGCCGGGCGCTGTCCGAGCCGAAGCGGAAGCCCGCCAAGGTCGAAGACGACGTGCAGGACGGCATGCCGCTCGTTGGCCGCTCGGCCGCCATGCAGGAAATCTATCGCGTCCTGGCGCGTCTGATGCTGACCGACCTGACGCTGATGATCACCGGCGAATCCGGTACCGGCAAGGAACTCGTCGCCCGCGCGCTGCACGACTACGGCAAGCGCCGCAACGGCCCCTTCGTGGCGATCAACATGGCCGCGATCCCGCGCGACCTGATCGAATCCGAGCTCTTCGGCCATGAGAAGGGCGCCTTCACCGGCGCCCAGACCCGCTCCACCGGCCGTTTCGAGCAGGCCGAGGGCGGTACGCTGTTCCTTGATGAAATCGGCGACATGCCGATGGATGCGCAGACGCGCCTGCTGCGCGTGCTGCAGCAGGGTGAATACACCACCGTCGGCGGCCGCACCCCGATCCGCACCGACGTGCGCATCGTGGCGGCCACCAACAAGGATCTGAAGCAGGCGATCAACCAGGGTCTCTTCCGCGAGGATCTGTACTACCGCCTCAACGTCGTACCGCTGCGCCTGCCGCCGCTGCGCGACCGCGCTGAAGATATCCCGGATCTCGTCCGTCACTTCGTCCAGCAGGCGGAGAAGGAAGGTCTCGGCACCAAGCGTTTCGATCAGGAGGCGCTCGATCTGATGAAGGCTTATGCCTGGCCGGGCAACGTGCGCGAGCTGGAGAACCTCATCCGCCGCCTGATGGCACTTTATCCACAGGATGTGATCACCCGCGAGATCATCGAATCCGAGCTGCGTTCCGACGTGCCGGACAGCCCGATCGAGAAGGGTCCGATCCGCAATGGCAACATGACCATCGCGCAGGCTGTCGAAGAAAACATGCGGTCCTATTTCGCGACTTTCGGCGATAACCTGCCGCCTCCGGGCCTTTATGACCGCGTTTTGACCGAGATGGAGTATCCTCTCATCCTGGCAGCGCTGACGGCCACGCGCGGCAACCAGATCAAGGCCGCGGATCTGCTCGGTCTCAACCGCAACACGTTGCGCAAGAAGATCCGCGAACTCGGCGTATCGGTCTACAGAAGCTCCCGCACCGCTTGACCCTGTTGGCTTGGCCGGCAACGCTTGACAATGTGACGCGATGCGTTGCATTTTCGCCACATTGCGTTGCCAATAAGTCACGCTAGGGGTTTGTGTTCCTGCGGTCAGTTCTGCGTCCGAAGATCCGGCTCGACGATGGACGAGCTGGAGATCGAGCGCGGTCTTCACCCTGACCCAAGGACGGCGGCGAAATGCGTTTCGCCGCGTGGAGAGTTAAACGAATGAAGCAGGATGCGTTGCCGCCGGCGGCGGAGGGCGAAGCAGTTACCACGGTAACGGATCGCCGCGCGCTGTTTGCTCTGCCCGGTCTCGTGCTTGCCGGGGGCGCGCTCCTCTGCGCGACGATGACGCTCTTCGTGCTGCTCGGCCTGACGCCGATCGCGCCGACATCGCCCGTGGTCATCACCTCAGTCGTCGTCAATTCCTTCTTCGTGCTCGGCCTAATGGCCCTGATCGGTCGCGAGGTTTCGCGGCTCCTGAAGGCGCGCAAGCGTGGCCGTGCCGCGGCGCGTCTGCATATCCGCATCGTCGTCCTCTTCTCGATCGTCGCGATCACGCCCGCCATTCTCGTGGCCCTCTTCGCCAGTATCACGCTGAACGCCGGTCTCGACCGCTGGTTCGCGCTCAGAACGCAGTCGATCGTCAGTTCCTCCCGCAATATCGGGCAGGCCTACATGATGGAGAATGCGAGCTATCTGCAGGGTCAGACGGTCTCGATGGCCAACGACCTAGAGCGCAATCGCCAGCTGTTCAATCTCGATCGCACCGGCTTTGCCGAACTGATGACGCGCCAGGCGAGGGGACGCGGCCTGCTCGGCGCCTTCCTGGTGCAGGCGGATGGTACTGTGATCACGCAGGCCGATATCAAGACCGAGAAACCGCTGCCGGCGATCCCGCAAGATGCCCTGAACAAGGCCTCTGCCGGTCAGCCGACGCTTATTCCGCCGGGTGTGACGAACCTTGTCGGCGCCATCATCCGGCTCGAATCCATAGACGGCGCCTTCCTTTATACGGTGCGCGCGGTCGACCCCAAGGTCATGACCGCGATGCGGATGATGGAGGAGAACGCCACCGAATACAGGTCGATGGAGGCGGGGCGTTTCTCGCTGCAGATCGCCTTCGCCATCCTCTATGTCGGCTTCGCGCTGATCGTGCTTCTTGCAGCGATCTGGACGGCAATCGCCGTCGCCGACCGTATTGTCCGCCCGATCCGCCTGCTGATCACGGCGGCCGACAGCGTCGCATCCGGCAACATGGACATCGTCGTCCCCGTGCATGCCGTCGATGGCGACGTCGCCAACTTGTCGCGCACCTTCAACAAGATGATCTCGGAGATCCGCACCCAGCGTGACGAGATCCTCGAAGCCAAGGACGAGGTGGACGACCGCCGCCGCTTCATCGAAGCCGTGCTCTCGGGCGTCACCGCTGCCGTCATCGGTGTCGAGCACGATCGGCGGGTCACCATCGTCAACAGTTCGGCCGAAACGCTGATGGCGCTCGATGCCGGCGACATGCTCGGCAAGCAGCTCTCCGAAATCGCGCCTGAGGTTGACCAGGTGCTCACCGAGGCGGCGTCGCGCTATCGCGGCGATTTCCGCAAGCAGATTGCGCTGGTGCGCGCCGGCACCGTGCGTACGCTGAGCGTCCAGGTAACGCGCGAGGAAGTGCGCGATCTCAGCGAATCCTACGTCATCACGCTCGATGACATCACCGACCTCGTGATTGCTCAGCGCTCCACCGCCTGGGGCGACGTCGCGCGCCGTATCGCCCACGAAATCAAGAACCCTCTCACCCCCATCCAGCTCTCGGCCGAGCGCATCCAGCGCCGCTACGGCAAGCAGATCAACCAGGATGACCGCGGCGTCTTCGATCAGTGCACCGAGACGATCATCCGTCAGGTCGGCGATATTGGCCGCATGGTCGACGAATTCTCCTCCTTCGCTCGCATGCCGAAGCCGATCAAGGAGCCGAGCGACCTGCGCAAGATCCTGCACGACGCGGTCTTCCTGCGCGAAATGGGTAATAGCCACGTCGCCTTCCTGCAGGAATTCGGGGATGCGCCGCTAGAAGGGCAGTTCGACAGCCGCATGCTGGGCCAGGCCTTCGGCAATCTCATCAAGAACGCGGTGGAAGCGATCGAGGCCGTGCCGATCGACGAGCGCGAGGAGCGTAAGGTGCTGGTGCGCGCTTCGCTCGATCAGCCGCGTGACCGCTTCACCGTCGATATCATCGACAACGGGCGCGGTCTGCCTGTCGAGAACCGGCACAGCATTTTGGAACCGTATATGACGATGCGCGAGAAAGGGACCGGTCTCGGCCTCGCCATCGTGAAGAAGATTATTGAAGAACATGGCGGGCAGCTCGAACTGCATGATGCACCCGCTGATTTTGACCAGGGAAGAGGGGCCATGATCCGCGTGCATCTGCCACGCCTGGAGCAATCGCCCGCCGCCTCGGCCGCAAGTGACAAGGAAAATGCATATGGCCTCTGATATTCTGGTCGTCGACGACGAACACGACATCCGCGAGATCGTCTCCGGCATTCTCTCCGACGAGGGCCACGAGACCCGTACCGCGCACGACAGCGACAGCGCTCTGGCTGCGATTTCGGACCGCGCGCCGCGGCTGATCTTCCTCGATATCTGGATGCAGGGCAGCAAGCTCGACGGTCTGGCGCTGCTGGATGAGGTCAAGGCGCGCCATCCCGATATCCCCGTCGTCATGATCTCCGGCCACGGCAACGTCGAGACCGCCGTCTCCGCCATCAAGCGCGGCGCCTTCGATTTCATTGAGAAGCCCTTCAAGGCGGATCGTCTGATCCTGATCGCCGAGCGTGCGTTGGAAAATTCCAAGCTCAAGCGCGAGGTCTCGGAACTGAAGCGCAAGGCTGGCGATCCGGTCGAGCTGATCGGCACCTCCGTTGCCGTCTCGCAGCTGCGCCAGACGATCGAGAAGGTCTCGCCGACCAACAGCCGCATCATGATCCTCGGTTCCTCCGGCTCCGGCAAGGAGCTGGTCGCGCGGATGATTCACAAGAAGTCGTCGCGCGCGAGTGGTCCGTTCGTGGCCATCAACGCGGCCAACATCACGCCCGACCGCATGGAAGTGGCGCTCTTCGGAACCGAGGGTTCGCCCGGTCAGGCCCGGAAGATCGGCGCGCTTGAGGAGGCCCATCGCGGTATTCTCTATCTCGATGAGGTCGGCGAAATGCCGCGCGAGACGCAGAACAAGATCCTGCGCGTGTTGGTCGATCAGCAGTTCGAGCGTGTTGGTGGCTCCAAGCGGGTGAAGGTCGATGTGCGCATCGTCTCCTCGACCGCCTATAACCTCGAAAGCCGCATTGCCGAGGGCTGGTTCCGCGAGGATCTCTATCACCGTCTGGCCGTGGTGCCGGTCAAGGTGCCGTCGCTGGCCGAACGCCGCGAGGATATCCCGTTCCTTGTCGACCAACTGATGCGCCAGATTTCCGAGCAGGCGGGCATTCGTCCACGCCGCATCGGCGACGATGCGATGGCGGTTCTGCAGGCCCATGACTGGCCGGGCAATATCCGCCAGCTGCGCAACAACATCGAGCGCCTGATGATTCTCGCCCGCTCCGACGGCCCGGATGCGCCGATCACCGCCGAGATGCTGCCGACAGACTTGGGCGACATGCTGCCGAAGGTATCGGCCAAGAACGACTACCACATCATGACGCTTCCTTTGCGCGAGGCGCGCGAGATGTTCGAGAAGGATTATCTCATCGCCCAGATCAATCGATTCGGCGGCAATATCTCGCGCACCGCCGAGTTTGTCGGCATGGAGCGCTCGGCGCTGCACCGCAAGTTGAAGTCGCTCGGCGTCTGATCAGTGGTTTGATCGGTAGCCGGCGTGTTTTTTCGATGGGCGGGCAGGGCAGCGGCAGAGCCCAAGGCGATCTGCCGCCCCATAAAATTAGACAGGTCTTTTTCGCCGTTGCGGAAAAGATTGCGATTTGATACCAAAGGCTTTCCAGGCAGCAGGGATGAGGGTTGTCGGCTGCCTGATGGAAAAATAAGAAGTATTTTACCGGCACGTGAAGGCCGGCAATAAAGAAAGAATCGGCGCGATGGCGGAACGTTCTCAAAACCTGCAGGACTTATTTCTCAATACTGTTCGCAAGCAAAAGATTTCCCTGACTATATTTCTGATTAACGGTGTGAAGCTGACCGGCGTTGTTACGTCGTTCGACAACTTCTGCGTTCTGCTGCGCCGTGACGGCCATTCGCAACTCGTGTATAAACACGCGATCTCGACCATCATGCCCGGCCAGCCGATGCAGATGTTCGAAAGCGAAGAATCCGCTTCCTGACAGGACAGACGTCATCTCGACACGTGATACCAAGAATGATTCGATCATCCCGGAAGCTGCGAAGCACCGGGATGACATGCGCGCGACCGTCGTCGTGCCCGTACTCAAGCAGGCACGCGGCAGCCGCGGCAGTGCCGACACCATCACCACGACCCGCACGCCGGAAAGCCGCCTCGAAGAGGCGACTGGCTTGGCGCAGGCGATCGATCTCGATGTGGTCAAGGGCACCATCGTCACCGTCAGCGAGCCGCGTCCGGCGACGCTGATGGGCACCGGCAAGATCCAGGAGATCAAGGACAGCCTTGACGAGACCGATTCCGGCCTCGTCATCGTCGATCATCCGTTGACCCCGGTTCAGCAGCGCAATCTCGAGAAGGAATGGAACGCCAAGGTCATCGACCGCACGGGCCTCATTCTCGAAATCTTCGGCCGCCGCGCCTCCACCAAGGAAGGCACGCTGCAGGTCGATCTCGCCCATCTCAACTATCAGAAGGGCCGGCTGGTTCGCAGCTGGACCCACCTAGAGCGTCAGCGCGGTGGTGGTGGCTTCATGGGTGGTCCGGGTGAAACCCAGATCGAAGCCGACCGCCGCATGCTGCAGGACCGCATCATCAAGCTCGAGCGCGAGCTGGAGCAGGTGGTCCGCACCCGCCAGCTGCATCGCGCCAAGCGCCGCAAGGTGCCGCATCCGATCGTGGCGCTGGTCGGCTACACCAACGCCGGCAAGTCGACGCTGTTCAACCGCATCACCGGCGCCGGCGTTCTGGCCGAAGACATGTTGTTTGCAACGCTCGATCCGACGCTGCGCCGCATGAAGCTGCCGCATGGCCGCACTGTCATCCTGTCGGATACCGTCGGCTTCATCTCCGATCTCCCCACCCACCTCGTCGCCGCCTTCCGCGCGACGCTGGAAGAGGTGCTGGAAGCGGACCTCGTCCTGCACGTCCGCGACATGGCCGATGAGGATAACCAGGCGCAAAGCGCCGACGTGCTCCGCATCCTGAAGGATCTCGGCATCGACGAGGCCGAAGGCGAAAAGCGCATCATCGAGGTCTGGAACAAGATCGACCGGCTTGAGCCGGAAAACCACGAAGCGATCGTTCAGAAGGCCGACGGCGCGCGCAATGTCGTGGCGGTTTCCGCCGTGACCGGCGAGGGTGTCGATACGCTGATGGAAGAGATCAGCCGCAGGCTGTCCGGCGTGCTGACGGAAACCACCGTCGTGCTCCCGGTCGACAAGCTGGCCTTGCTGCCATGGCTTTACGATCACGCGATCGTCGACAGCCGCGAAGACAACGAAGACGGATCGGTCACGCTCGATCTCAGGCTGTCTGAAACGGAAGCGACCGAACTCGAGCGCCGGCTTGGCAATACGACCAGGCAGAAGGAAGACTGGGAGCGCTGATCAGGCGCCTCATTGTCCATTCGGCGCCGCCGGCCTCGTCCGTCGCGGCGATGGCCGCGGTTGTCATGGTGTGGCTCTTCAGGCGGGTGACGAAGCGTGCTGATGCCCAGTTGATCCTGGGCCGCATGCCGCTGACGTTGATCTCCAGAACATCGAGAGACGTCCGAAACCGAATAGAATCAATGTTATGCAAACCGGTCCAGAGATTTAAACCGGACGGTGGTGGGCGATGCCGAGAGTACATTACAGACTTCTCGGCATCACCCTGGGATACGCTCAATTTTCCAGGTTAGGCACTATTGAGCAGGTGCATCGGGCAATGCGTAAGCGATGACATAATCGCCCCGGTCACGATTGGTTCCGGTACGGGTAGCCCCGCCGTCCACGACGATGATGTACTGCTTGCCGTTCTTGTCCATGTAGGACATCGGCACGCCTTGGCCGCCGACCGGCAGGCGCGAGCGCCACAGTTCGTCGCCCGTGTCGTTGTCGAATGCCCGGACATAATAGTCCAGTGATCCATGGAAGAACGTCAGGCCGCCCTTCGTGACCAGTGGTCCGCCCAGGACCGGCATGCCGATCGGGATGTTGACGCCGGGGCGAATGCCGTTCTTGAAGATGCCGTAGATCGTGGCGTCTTCCATGCTGCCAAGGGGCACCTGCCAACGGACCTTATTGGTCGTCAGATCGACGGCCGTCATCGAGCCATAGGGCGGCTTGAAGCATGGGGTGCCGAGCGGTGACAGGAACATGCCGCGCTCCACACCCCAAGGGGTGCCGTTCTGTTCGGAATACTCGCCTTCCGTCGACGGGACGAGACCTGCCTTGCTGGCCTCTTCACGCTTGAGGAACTTGCCCCACATCGCCATGCGGATGTCGTTGACGATCAGCGTTCCAGTCGTTGGGTCGATAGCACCGCCGCCCCAGTTGAAGCCGCCGTAATATCCCGGCCAAATCAACGTGCGTTGCTTGTCGGAGAGCGGTGTCCATTCACCTTCCCAGCGCATCTGCTTGAACTGAACTCGGCAATAGAGCTGATCGAAGATCGTGGCGCCCCACATGTCCGATTCCTTTAGCGGATCGACGCCAATGGACAGTGCCGAGTAAGGCTGGGTCTCGGACACCTGCATGCCCGGCATGACGTCGGTTGCGACCTTTCTGTATTCCACCGGGAAAACGGGCTTGCCGTCGCGCCGGTCGAGAATGAATACCTGACCGCGCTTCGTCAGCTGAATCACGACCGGAACGGTCGTGCCGTCCTTGCGCGGCAGATCGTAGAGAATCGGCTGCGAGGTGACGTCATAGTCGAACTGATCGATGTTGGCGGTACGGAAATGCCACCGTTCCTTGCCCGTCTTCAAGTCTACCGCGACAATGGCGTCGTTGTATTCGTTGGAGTAGGGATGGCGGTTGCCAGTCCAGAAGTCCGGGGTCTGGTTGCCCGTCGGGAAGTATGCCAGGCCAAGTTTGGGATCGTATGCGGCGGTGCCCCAGAAATTGGGGGTTTCCGGCGCGTAGTATTGCCCCGCGGGCAGCGGCGTGCTGTCCGTCGCACCGCGGGCCGGATCCCAGGCCCAGAGGATGTTGCCACTGACGACATCGAAGCCGCGGACGACACCCGAAGGCTCGCCGATAGTCAGGTTGTCGTTCAGGCGTCCGCCGACGACAACAACACCATCAGCAACCAAAGGCGCCGACGTGACGTTGTAGCTGCCAACCTGGCCACCCTTGGGATCGGGCGTCAGGCCGACGGTCAGATCGACATAGCCGTTGACGCCGAAACCTTCGCAAAGTTTGCCGGTCTCTGCATCCACGGCCAGAATGCGCGCATCGATAGTCGTCTCGATGATGCGCTTGCGGCATGTTGCGACCGCCGGGTCACCGGTGTTGGCGACCGGCTGGCCGCCGCTCTGGTCAGCCTTTAGCTGGTCGAGATCGGCATATCCGACGCCACGGCAACGCTTCCAGCCCTTGACGCTTTCGCTGATCTTCGGCTGCGGGTCGAAGCGCCATTTTTCCTTGCCCGTCGTCGCATCGATAGCGATCACCTTGCTCAAAGGCGTGCACAGATAAACGGTGTCGTCGATCTTCAGCGGCGTTACCTGATACTCGCCACCATCCACGGCCATTTCGCCGGTCCGGTATGTCCAGGCGACCTTGAGATCCTTCACGTTGGTCTTGTTGACCTGGTCGAACTGAACGAACTTCTGCCCCAGCGTATCGCGCCCCCAGGCAGTCCAGTCTGCGCCCTCGGACTTACCGGCATCGGGGCTGACGATTTCCGCCTTCTCCCCGCTGGGCGAGACGGTGGCGTGTGGCCGGAACATACCGACGAAAGTTCCCACGACGGCGATCGCCAGTACGGCCGCCACTCCGAAGGCCGGCCGCGGACCGATGCCGGGCTGACCGTTCTTCTTGTGCAGCAATGGAGAGAACACGCTAACGAGAAGCGTGATTATCGCGAAGGCAAAAAGGCGCGGTACCAACTGCCAGAAGTCAATGCCGACCTCCCACAGGGCCCATATGACGCTGGCGACGAGAAGGGCCAGGCTGAGAGGGAAAGCGAAGACTCGCTGGCGGATCAATCCATACCCGACGCCCGCGACCGCCAGTCCTGCCAGCAGATAAAACCAGGAGCCGCCTAGTATGACAAGGTAAAGGCCGCCCGCGGCCAGTCCCACCCCCAGCAGGGCGAGGACGACGCCGAGCACGATGCGCGCCCAGTTGAGAAAAATATTCATAGAGTAGACCTTGGAATTGAGGTTAAATTGCCTCACCGTGATGCATTTACATCTGATCAAAATGTCCGCTTAAATAATGCAAAAAACGACCTATCGAGCATGTGAGACAATTTGACCACTTGTATGCCTCTTTTTGAGTTTGTGAAGAAGAAAAAATACCTCATTATGAGGCATTAATGGGGAGGTGGGAGGATTCTGGGAATGGAAAACTGTTGGCTTGGAGGAGCTAAATGAAAAGGCCGAGCATCAAACAATTGATGGAACTGACCGAGCTTAGCCGTGCGACATTGGATCGCGCGCTCAATCAGCGGCCGGGAGTGCACCCTCGAACGCAGAAGATTGTCGAGCAGGCCCTTGACCGACTGGTGGCTCCTCCACTTGGATCGGACCAGCATCCCGCGCTGCGCTTTCGCTTGTTCGTGCAAACGGGCGAAGCCTTTGTCGAATGGCTGTCCCAGCGGATCGACCATCTTGCGTCGGAGATGGCACATGCCCGCGTTCAGCTCGACCTCGTGAACTGTTTCCGGGATAGCGATGAGCAACTCGCCGCGCGAATCCTGCAGTCCGAAAATTCCGTGGACGGGATTGCCATTGTGGGACGAAATACGGCCGTAACGACCGCTGCATCGCGGCATTGCATGGACAATGGCAAGGCGGTCATCTCGCTTGTTTCGGATTTGGAGCCAGAAGCGCGTCATGCGTTCGTCGGCATAAATAACCGTGCGGCTGGCCAATCGGCGGGGTTTCTCATTGGCCGACACCTGCAACCACTCCAGTCGCCCAATGTGGCGGTGATAGTGGCGACGGCCGCCTATATCGGTCACGAAGATCGGGAAATCGGGTTTCGCTCGCTCTGTCGCAACAGCTTTCCGAACATCAACATCCTGGAAGTCATCAATGGCCAGGATACGGATGAAGCGAATTACGAGGGCGTGCGGAACTTCATACGCAAGCACGGGCGTCTGGACGGAATTTATAATGTCGGCGGCGGTAACGACGGCATGGCGCAGGCCTTGGTTGAACAGGGCCTTGCTGGTCGTACCGTTTGCATTGCGCATGAGCTGGATAGCGTAACGGAACGACGGCTGCGCTCCGGCGCCATCGACTATGTCTTGTCACAAGATCTGGACAACCTTCTTAGGACGGCCGCCTCCGCGCTCAAGTCCGTTTGCGATGGAAATCTCATCGCCGATCAGACTCTGCTTCCTATCGACACCTATTCGCGCTACTCCCTGCGAAGGGAACATACCGGCTGAGGCTCATAAATACCGGATCAAGAGCCCCGATTGGCGAATCATCAATCTGGCCGGAATGATCGAATGATCCGTCAGGCAGCCGTGGAAACGAGCGCGATGTCCTGCTGTTGCAGAAATGTAGCGTGCAGGAGTGGCACCCTATGTCGTTCAGGGCAACTTTTCCGAGGCGGTGGCTCGCGAGAAAGTGCCGCTCCGCAGCGCGGCGCAAACTAATCTAGATCAGCGCGCCCGCATCCTGCACCGCGACTTTCTTCTCTGACACGAGCCGATTAAGCTCGATCCGTCCAACCGGATCGAGCAGCTCCCCCGTAACCAGCGTGGTGATTAGGCTACGCACCAGCGGTAGCTTGGTAGCGGGGCCGATCATAATATCGCGACTGAACGGCAATGCCGCACTGTCTGATTGATAAAACGGCGTCAGGATCTGGCTCAGCAGCTGATAGAAGCGGATATGGATTTGCCGCTGCTTCAAATGGCGGTCAATGGCATCGCCGACCGTAACCTCGCGACACAGCGCTGAGGCGAGCGACGCAGCGTCGAGAAGCGCCATGTTGGCTCCCTGGCCAAGCTGCGGGCTCGTTGCATGCCACGCATCGCCGATCTTCAGAACGTGCTTGCCCGCGATAGGCGTGCGGGTCAGATGCCGGTAACGCGCGTGCACCGGCTCAGCCACGGCGGCAAGCGTTTCCGCTTCCGGCCAGAAGGATCGCACCGCGTCGATCCAGGCCTCGCGCCCGGCGGCCCGCCACGCTTCGAAATCCTTGTTGCGGATGCTCCAGAAGAACGTCGCCATCGGAGCCGCGCCAGCGCGTGCGGTACCGACAGGCAGCACCCCGGCCATCTGGCTTGCTCTCTTGTAGCGTTGCTCCAGCTCGTCTTTGCGGAAGACGCCATGCTCCGGCCACGGAACCGTCGCCCAGAGCGCCCCATAGCCAAGTTCGGTGGCGGCCTTCGCCGCGACCGGCGAGTTGGCACCCATCGCGTCGATGGCGAGATCGGCGGTCGCCGTGCGTATGCCGCCGTCGAGGACCAGACGCGGCGCGCTGCCAGACTCGATGTCAGTCACCCGCGACGATGTCTCGAACCGCACACCGGCATCGATCGCCGCTTCGAGCAAAAGATCGAACAAGGCGACCCGCTGGATAGCGATGCCGTAGGCGCCCGGGCGATAGCCGACATCGAGTACGGTTCTGCCGTTGCCGGACAGGCGCCCATGCATGCGGCTGATGCGGGCGCCGCGCGCCTCGACTTGGGCAAGCAGGCCCATGCGCGACAGCACCGCCGCACCCGTCGGCTGCAGCACGAAGCCGGAGCCAACGGGCTGCGGCGCGCTCATTTGGTCGTAGATGGTGACGCGGGCGCCGCGACTCGCCAAAAGGGCTGCGAGCGAAAGACCGCCGATGCCGGCGCCTGCAATCGCGATGTCGACCGCTTCAAGCTTCATGGCGCTAGTCAGCTCAGCTGTCGCTCGATAGCCTTGGCGGCCTGCCAGAGCTCTTCCATCCGCTCCAGCGTCGCGTCTTCCAGCGTTTCACCTTCCGCTTCAAGAGACGTTTCTATATGACTGAAACGACGTCTGAACTTCGTGTTCGTTCCACGCAGGGACTGCTCCGGATCGGCCTTCACATGCCGGCCGATATTGACCACGGCGAAGATCAGGTCGCCGAGCTCGTCGCTCACCTTGGCGTGGTCGCCGGAGGCCAGCGCTTCCCTAAGTTCCCCGATCTCTTCCTCGATCTTGTCGAGAATGGGCTCCGGCGCCGACCAGTCGAAACCGACCTTGGCCGCGCGTTCTTGCAGCTTCAGCGCTTCCGTCAGCGCCGGAAAGCTGCGCTGCACCGAGCCGAGGAAGCCGGCCTTGAAATCCTCCGAGATACCCCGTGCGGCCCGGCGCTCGGCGCGCTCGCGCTTCTCTGCCTGCTTGATGTCGTCCCACTGCTTCTTCACCGCGTCGGGCGTATCCGCGTCGGAGCGGGCAAAGACATGCGGGTGGCGGCGGATCATCTTCCGCGTGATCGCCTCGACCACGTCATCGAATGAGAACTCGCCGGCCTCTTCGGCCATGCGGGCATGGAACACGACCTGCAGAAGCAGGTCGCCGAGCTCGTCGCAGAGATCGTCCATGTCGTTGCGCTCAATCGCGTCGGAGACCTCATAGGCCTCCTCGATCGTGTAGGGCTTGATCGTCTCGAAGGTCTGGACGATGTCCCAGGGGCAACCGGTCTCGGGATTGCGAAGGGCTGCCATGATCTCGATCAGGCGGGAAATGTCTTTGGAGGCTTCCATCGTGTTCTGGTCGCTCGCGTCAGTTCAACGGAATGTCGTTGTCGCCCTTGGACGACTGGTAGCTTTCGGAGAGCGCGTCGTATCGCCCCTTGATCCGCGCCGTCTGCGCCTTCAATTCGGCCTTTCTGGCGTCGTTCTCTGTCTCGACGAGATCGGCGATGGCGAAGCTGTTCCAGAAGGCGTTGCTGCGCCGGTAGCCGCCGGGCTCGAGCCCGAACACTTCCTTGAGAATCTTCAGGTCGTGGGGGATCGCGAAGGCGTCGCGGGAATCCTCGTGGCTGAAGAAATAGTAGAAATTGTCGAAGCCGGCCCAGGTGATCGCCGACATGCACATGGTGCAGGGTTCGTGCGTCGAGAGGAAGATCAGGTCCTTGGTGGCAGGCTTCTCGCCGAGCTCGTAGAAGCGCTTCAGCGTGTGCACCTCGCCATGCCATAGCGGATTCTCCAGCTCGTTGTTGGTCTCGGCAACCACGAGCGAGAGGTCCGATTTGCGCAGGATCGCGGCGCCGAAGACCTTGTTGCCGAGGCCGACGCCGCGTTCGGTCATCGGCAGGATATCGTGCTCCATGACATCGAGCAGGCGGGCGGCAATGGTGGTGTCGGACATGGTGTTCTCCTTGTTGCCGGCACTGTATCGCCGGTGCTGCGCGAGGCAAACGAGGATTCTTGGCCGCGCCCGAATTTGTCACAGGCTTTGTGCCGCATTGCAGCGCGATTCACTGTGCTGCGCGTGCCGCATCGGTGAGTTTTGCTCAAATCATTGACATGCCGGGTAAAACAATACGCGGTCGTAGCGGGTTTGGAATTTATGTTTCTTCATTTGGCTGGTCCGGTGGTGCATATTCCGGCAACTTCGAAATGGATTGATGATGCCTTCCAAGAGTGAACAACTGTCGGTTTTTCCTGCCTTCGTTCGTGTCGAAGGCAAGATCGCGGCTGTCTTCGGCAATGGCGATGAAGCCTTCGCCAAGGTGCGCCTGCTGTCGAACACCAGGGCCCGGATCGTCGCCTACACGGATCGCCCAGAGGCCGATTACCACGCCCACCTGATCGCCAACCGCATCGAGACCGTGCGCTCGGCCTTCGCGCTTGAGCAGGTTGACGGTGCAACGCTGGTCTTCGCGGCCACCGGCGATGCAGCCGCCGATCGCGCCATCGTCGACGCCGCGCGCGCCGCCAAGATCCCGGCCAATGCCGTCGATCAGCCCGACTACTGCGATTTTTACACCCCGGCGCTCGTCAATCGCGCGCCAGTCGCTGTTGCGATCGGCACGGAAGGGGCAGGGCCCGTTCTCGCGCAGATGATCCGCGCGCAGGTCGATCAGCTCCTGGCACCGTCGCTCGGTCGCCTTGCCGAGCTGGCGGTCAGCTATCGCGGTCGCGTCGAGCATGCACTTGAGAAGGGCGCCACGCGCCGTCTCTTCTGGCGCCGCTTCTTCTCCGGTGCTGTTTCCGATGCTGTTTCCAACGAGAACATGCCGCAGGCACAACGCCTCGCCGACGAGCTGTTGCTTTCTGCCGACAAGGCCGAGGGCCGCATCTGGCTGGTCGGTGCCGGCCCGGGTGCCGCCGATCTCCTGACGCTGCGCGCCCAGCGTGTGATGATGGAAGCCGATGTCATCGTCTATGACGCATTGGTGCCGCAGGAAATCGTCGACATGGGCCGCCGCGATGCGGAGCGTCTCTCGGTCGGCAAACGCAAGGGCTGTCATTCCAAGTCGCAGGAAGAGATCAACGACCTGCTCGTCTATCTCGGCCGCGAGGGCAAGCGCGTCGTTCGCCTGAAGTCGGGCGATCCGCTGGTCTATGGCCGCGCCGGTGAGGAAATGGCCGCATTGCGCGCCGCCGGTATCGCTTATGAAGTCGTGCCCGGCATCACCTCTGCTTTCGCAGCCGCCGCCGATTTCGAGCTGCCGCTGACGCTGCGCGGCGTTGCCTCGTCGCTGGTCTTCACGACGGGCCACGATCTGACCGGCGATGTGCTTCCCGATTGGGCGAGCCTTGCCGTATCCGGCGCCACGATCGCTGTCTATATGGGGCGCACGGTCGCAGCATCGGTTGCCGAGCGGCTGATGCGCGCCGGCATTGCGCCGGAGACGACGGTCGCCGTCATCGAGAACGCCAGCCGCGCCGATCGCCGGCTGCTACATGGTACGCTGCGCGATCTGCAGAACCGTGATGAACTCACCGGACCTGTCATGGTTATCATCGGCGACGCCGTTGCGGGCGCCAATTTCGAACTATCCGAACCGCTGGTGCGTGCACGCGCCCGGTCCGATGAACTGCTAAGGAGCTGACTATGGGAGGCAAGGTTCTGACCGCCAACAGGCTGACCGACGGCATCGCCGTCTGGCTCGATGCCAACGGCACCTGGGTGACGTCGCTGCAGGACGCGCTGGTTGCGCGCCATGCCGAGGCTGTTGCCGCGCTGGAGGCGATCGGCAAAAAGTCCTACGCCGATAATCTAGTTGTCGATGTCGCCGTGGTTGACGTGCAGGAGACCGATGGTGTTCTCTGGCCGCTGCGCCTTCGCGAGCGCATTCGTGCACAGGGTCCGACCATGGAATACGCGCCGGGCTACAAGCCCGCCGATCCCGCATTCATTGCAGTCTGAGGAATACGATGTACCGTTACGACGAATTTGACCATGCCTTTGTCGCCGAGCGCGTCGCGCAGTTCCGCGATCAGGTTGAGCGCCGTCTGTCCGGCGAGCTCGCCGAGGATGCGTTCAAGCCGCTGCGCCTGATGAACGGCGTTTATCTTCAGCTGCACGCCTACATGCTGCGCATCGCCATTCCCTACGGCACGCTGAATTCAAAGCAGATGCGCATGCTGGCCCACGTCGCGCGCACCTACGACCGTGGCTACGGCCACTTCACGACCCGCCAGAACCTGCAGTTCAATTGGCCGAAACTATCAGACATGCCCGACGTGCTGGCCGAACTCGCCACCGTCGAGATGCATGCGATCCAGACCTCGGGCAACTGCATCAGAAACGTCACCGCCGACCATTTCGCCGGTGCCGCCGCCGATGAAGTCGCCGATCCGCGTCCATACGCCGAAATCCTGCGCCAGTGGTCTTCCGTCCATCCGGAGTTCTCCTTCCTGCCGCGCAAGTTCAAGATCGCCGTCACGGGTGCCGAGCGCGACCGCGCCGCGATCCAGGTCCACGACATCGGCCTGCACCTGAAGAAGAACGAGAAGGGCGAGATCGGCTTTGCCGTCTATGTCGGTGGCGGCCAGGGCCGTACGCCGATGATCGCCAAGCTGATCAAGGACTTCCTGCCGGAAGAGGACCTGCTCTCCTACACCACCGCCGTCATGCGCGTGTATAACCTGCACGGCCGCCGCGACAACAAGTACAAGGCCCGCATCAAGATCCTCGTCCACGAGACGGGTGCCGAAGAGCTGGCCCGCCAGGTCGAGGTCGAGTTCGCGGCGCTGAAGGACACCGAGCTGAAGCTCCCTGAAGCCGACGTCGCCGCCATCACCGCCTATTTCGCGCCGCCGGCTCTGCCGCAGCGTGCCGAGGGCTGGGAAAACCTCGCCCGCTGGAAGAAGGCCGATCCGGCATTCTCCCGCTGGGTCCACCAGAACGTCCAGCCACACAAGAACCCCGATTACGGCATGGTGACGATCTCCCTGAAGCCGATCGGCGGCATCCCCGGCGACGCCTCCGACAGCCAGATGGATGCGGTTGCCGATATCGCCGAGGAATACGCCTTCGACGAGATCCGCGTCAGCCACGAACAGAACCTGATCCTGCCGCATGTCGCGCTGGCCGATCTCGAAGCCGTCTATCGCGGCCTCGTCGCCATCGGTCTCGCAGAAGCCAATGCCGGCCTGATCACCGACATCATTGCCTGTCCCGGCTTGGACTACTGCGCGCTCGCCAATGCGCGCTCTATCCCCGTCGCGCAGGAAATCTCCAGGCGTTTCGGCAATCCCGAGCGTCAGGCCGAAATCGGCGAGCTGAAGATCAAGATCTCCGGCTGCATCAACGCCTGCGGCCACCACCATGTCGGCCATATCGGTCTGCTGGGTGTCGAGAAGAAGGGTGCGGAACTCTACCAGATCACGCTCGGCGGCTCCGGTGACGAGCACACATCGATCGGCGAAATCATCGGCCGTGGCTTCGAGCCGGAGAAGGTGACGGATGCGATCGAGAAGATCGTCGACACCTATCTCGGCCTGCGCAACGATCCGTCCGAAATCTTCCTCGATGCCTATCGCCGCGTCGGGCCGCAGCCGTTCAAGGATGCGCTCTACGGTGATTCCAAGGCGGAGGCTGCGTGATGACCAGAATCTGGAGAGAAACCGGCTTCGTCGAAAACGACCCGTGGGTTATCGAAACCGAAGAGGTGAAGGCCGGCGAGGGGCAGAAGCCTCTGCTGAGCCTCGAGGAACTGGTGGCCAAGGCCGACGAGAGCAATGAAGTCGGCTTCGGCGTGCTGATCAAGCCCGCGGACGATGTGCGCAAGCTTGAGCCCTATCTCTATCGCCTCGAACTGGTGGCGGTTGCGTTTCCGGCCTTCAACGACGGCCGCTCTTTTAGCCATGCCTCGCTCCTGCGCGAGCGTCTCGGCTACACCAACGAGCTGCGCGCCGTCGGCGATGTCCTGATCGACCAGGTGCCGTTGATGCTGCGTTGCGGCATCGACAGCTTCGCGGTGACCAACGAGACTGCGATAAAGCGTCTCACCGAAAAGCGCCTGCCGGAGATTCCGCATTATTATCAGCCGACTGCGCGTGACGCGGAGCCGGGCAAGAGCTATAGTTGGCGCCGTCAGGCGAAGCCGGCGGCGTAAGGCCGGCTCGCCGTTTCAGAATTTGCGGAACGGTGCAATGAAGACTTTCGAAATCGCGGTGATCGGCGGCGGACTTGCCGGCATGATCGCCGCAATCGCCCTTGGACGCGGCGGACGCCACGTTGCACTCGTTGCGCCGCCGGCCCCAAGGGAAGATCGCCGGACGACGGCGCTGATGGATCAGTCGATCCGCTTCATCGACCGGCTGACGCTCTGGGAGCGCCTGCGTCCTTCTTCCGCGCCGCTCTCGACCATGCGCATCATCGACGGCACGAACCGCCTGCTGCGCGCCCCGACCGCGACCTTCCGCGCCGCCGAAGTCGGGCTCGAAGCGTTCGGCTACAATTTTCCCAACAAGGCATTGATGGAAGTGCTGGAAGCGGCGGCAGCCGCCGAGGGCAATATCACGCGCTTTACCGCCTTCGCCGATGTGATCGATGTCACCGAAGACGCCGTCTCCATCTCGCTCGACAATGGCGAAACGCTCACCGCCGATTTCGCGATCGGGGCGGATGGCCGCAAGTCGAAGCTGCGCGAGACTGTCAATATCGACGTCAAGACATGGTCCTATCCGCAATCGGCCATGGTGCTGAATTTCCAGCATTCCCTGCCGCACGAAAACATCTCCACCGAGTTCCACACTGAAAACGGCCCCTTTACGCAAGTGCCGCTCCCCGGCAATCGCTCCAGCCTCGTCTGGGTACAGAGCCCGTCGGATGCCGGGACGCGCAGTGAGCTTTCGCTGGCCGAGCTTGGCAACGTCGTCGAAGAGCGCATGCAATCGCTGCTTGGCAAGGTGACGATCGAGGAGGGCGTGCAGATCTGGCCGCTGTCGGGCATGATGGCGCATCGCTCGGGCAAGGGCCGGGTAGCGCTGATCGGCGAGGCCGCCCACGTTTTCCCGCCCATTGGCGCACAGGGGCTGAACCTCAGCCTGCGCGATGTCATGGCGCTGACCGATATCCTCTGCGACCGGCCGGAACTGCCGATCGCCAAGGACGCCGGCAGCCAGTTCGACCGCAAGCGCCGCGTCGATATCATGACCCGCACAGCGAGCGTCGACGTGCTGAACCGCTCGCTTCTATCCGATTACCTGCCCATGCAGGTGCTGCGCGCAGCCGGCCTGCACATCCTGGCCGCGGTGCCGCCATTCCGCAGCATGGTGATGCGCGAGGGTGTCGAACCCGGGCGCGGTCTGCGCGCGATCCCGGATGCGATCAAGGAGCATCTACGTCGGAAGAAAGCCTGACTTCATCGCGATCAGGAACAGCGATACGGTCACCACCGATAGCGTCGTTGTGATCAGGATCGTGGCCGACGCGCGCTCCTGCCAGACGCCGTAGAGCTGGCCGATGACGAAGACGTTCGTCGCCGTCGGCAGCGTGGCGAGCAGTACGGCGGCGTAAATCCACACCGGATCGAAGCCGCCGACGGTCGTCAACGCGAGGTAGACGACGATCGGGTGGATGATCAGCTTGGCCGGAACGATGTAGCTGATTTCAACCGGAATACGCCGCATCGGCCTTAGCGCCAGCGTGACGCCCATGGCAAACAGCGCACACGGGGCAGCGGCCTGCGCGAGATAATCGATAAAGCGCTGGAAGGCTGCCGGCTGCGGTATCTGAAAGCCGGCCGCGACGAAACCAAGTGCGGTCGACAAAATGAACGGATGCAGCGCCACCTTGCGCGCGATATCGAACGCCAGCCGCCCGCGCGACCGCTTGTCGTCACCCGACGCTGCCATCATCGCCGGCGCGACGATGAAGTGAAACGCATTCTCGATGCAGACGATCAACGCCACCGGCACGGCAGCGCCTTCACCGAGCGCAACCAGCGCAAGACCGGGACCCATGTAGCCGATATTGCCGTAGGAACCGGCAAAAGCCTGGATCGTGCTGTCGGCAAACGAGTTGCGGCGCAGGAAGCGGCCGATCAGGAACATCGCGATGAAGATCGAATAGGTGGCGGCGAGATCCGTGACGATGAAGTCTATCCGCGTCAGATCCTCGAACGGGGTGCGCGACACCAGCTTGAAATAAAGCGCGGGCAGGGCGGCATAGACGATAAAGGTGTTCAGCCACCCCATCGCCTCGGCCGGCTGCTTGGTGACCTTGGCGGCGATGAAGCCAATGAGGATCAGGCCGAAGAACGGCAGGAGAAGACTGACGATGTCGGCCAAGGGTCATTCCAGTGCTGGGGCCGATCTGGCGCGATAGGCGGCCAATACGGCTTGTCTGCGGGAGGAGCCTAGGCTTAGCCGATTTTCATCAGGATTGGAAAGGTCTGCTGGAACCAGATTGCGGCATCGCTGACGAAACCGAAGATGAAGGCGAGGCCGGTCAGGATCAGGAACACGCCCATGACCTTCTCCACCGTGCCGAGGTGGCGGCGGAAGCGCGTAAGGAAGCCCATGAAGGCGCCGGAAAAGCCGGCGGCGATCCAGAAGGGGATGGCGAGCCCGAGCGAATAGACGGCAAGCAGGCCGGCACCCGAGCCGACCGTCTCGCGCGAGGCAGCGACGCCGAGGATGGCGCCGAGCACCGGACCGATGCACGGCGTCCAGCCGAAGGCGAAGGCCAGCCCCATCACATAGGCGCCCGTCAGCGTCGCCGGCTTGCCGCTTCCCTGGAAGCGTGCTTCCCGCGCCAGAACGCCGATGCGGAAGACGCCAAGGAAGTTCAGGCCCATGACGATGATGATCAGCCCGCCGATCTTGGAGAGTAGATCGAGATGCTGGCGCAGCGCCATGCCGATGCTCGACGCGCCGGCCCCAAGCGCCACGAAGACGGTGGCAAAGCCGAGCGTGAAGAACAACGCCGAAAACAGCACGCCGCGGCGCACATCCGGTGCAACCGTCACCGCCCCGCCACCCCGGAACTGCTCGACGGAAATGCCGGCCATGTAACAGAGATAGGGTGGCACCAGCGGCAGTACGCAGGGCGAGAGAAATGACAGGGCGCCGGCAAGCAAGGCACTCAACAAGGAAATATCGGCAATCGACACGCGGTTCTCCGGCGCAGGGCATTCGAGCGCAGTCCTAGCGCAGCCGGTGGCCCGCCGCCAATCACCTTTTTGCGTCTCGCGTCTCGGGAGCTTGGCTGGGCCGATACAACCTGTGTTAATTGTCTGGCAATTCGGATGCCCTAATATACCCACATGCGGATCAGCGTCATCACCAACTGGGCCTACGGAGTGACGGTTGTTCTGACCGTGCTCTCCGGCTCTGCCTTCATCCTGTCTGCCACAAGTGCCACCCGCGAACGGATCGCGGTCGAGGAGCATTTGGCGCTGGACGATCTCGCCGACGGTCTGGCGCTGGGCGCCGAAGAGCGCACCGATGAGGCGCGCCTCTACGTCATGCGTGATGACATCAGGCACCTCGATGCCTTCCAGGGCAAGGAAGGCGAGGAGCGTCAGCGCGAACGTGCGATCAAAGGCGTCCGCGATTTGGGCGCCACGCCCATCGAATTGCAGGCGCTCGAGGACGTCGAGAAAAACGCCGACGTTCTCGACAAGATCGAGGAGGAGGCGATCGCCGCGTATCGCAACGGCGATCAGGCGGGCGCCCGCCAGACCTTGTTTGGCCCGGAACATGACCGCCTCCAGACGGCGCTGCTCGCCGCTGTCACGCGCTTTCGCGATCTCGCGAACGCCCGCACCCAGTCGGTAATGCACGACACGCAGGCGCGCAGCGACTGGTGGGGTTTCATCGCCAAGATGCTGCTTGCCGTCACCGCCGCCCTGTTCTTGAGCGTCCTCTATTTCATCCTCAAGCGCCGCGTCGCCATGCCTTTGATGCGGATGACCGGCATCGTCACGCGCCTTGCCAAGCAGGATTACGCCGTTGACGTGCCGCGCGATCGTCGTCGCGACGAGATCGGCGAGATGAACGAGGCGATCCACATTTTCCGCGAAAACGGTCTGGAGCGCGATCGCTTGGATGCCGAGCGCCGGCGCGACCAGCAGACGAAGGACCTGATCCTGCAGATGATGCACCGCCTGCAGGCCTGCCAGGCGCAGGAGGAGCTGGCCGAAGTCGTGACGCTCTTCGCTCCGCAGATCTTTCCCGATCTCGCCGGCAACCTCTACATCATGAACGAAAGCCGCTCGACATTGTCGCGCATCTCCTCATGGCATGAGCCGCAGCGCTCCGATCAGGTATTCCCGGCAACGGCCTGCTGGGGCCTCAGGCGCGGCCGTCCGCATGTGAGCTCGCACGAGCACGGCGACATCAGCTGCCAGCATCTCGACCAATCCGATACGATGGGACTGTGTGTTCCGCTGACGGCGCAGGGCGATGTCGTCGGGTTGCTCTATTTCGAGGAGCGGCCGCAGGGCCATATGGAGGCCGAGGCATCGCGGCTCTATCTTGAGCTGATCGCCGAGAACATCGGCCTCGCCGCCGCCAACCTGCAGCTGCGCGACAAGCTGACAAACCTCTCCATTCGCGACGCGCTGACCGGGCTCTATAATAGGCGCTCGCTCGACGAGGACATGAACCAGCATGCCCGCGACCGCGAGCTGGAGCAGCTCAGCTGCATGATGGTCGATATCGATCATTTCAAGCGCTTCAACGACGAGTTCGGCCACGACGCCGGCGACGAGGTCATGCGCTACGTCGCGCAGACCATTCTCGACACCATCGGCGACGCCGGCCGTGCCTATCGCTTCGGCGGCGAGGAGTTCACCGTGCTGCTGCCCGATACCAGCGATGCGGAAGGATTCGACATCGCCGAGCGCCTGCGCTCCAACATTCGCGGCCTTGCGCTCTCGCATCGCGGCCGCATTCTCGGGCCGATCTCGGTATCGATCGGCGTTGGCTCACTGACAGAGGGCGCTGCCGTCTCGACATTGCTGACGCGCGCTGACGCGGCGTTGCTGGAAGCCAAGGCCCAAGGACGCAACAGGACCGTCATGGCCTCTGTTCTGGTGCCGGATAGCAAGATGCGCGGCTCGGCCTGAAAGGCGAGGTAATCGGTTATTTCCGCGTCGATCCAAGCCGCACCAGAACCTCATCCGGAATGCCGTAGCGTTGGATAACGTCGCGGCTGTTGCGCAGCCCGCAGGTTTCTCGCTGAACGAAGAGATCCCATACGGCATCCGCCGCCTTCCTGAGGCGCGCGTCGCGATCGTCCTGCCCATGGCGCGCCGGATCCCAGCCTTTCAGCTCGGCCAATGCCGCCTCGGCTTTCAACCCGCTGCGCCCCAGCGAACTGGCGCGCTCCGCTCTCAATTCGTATTCGAGAACATTGAACCCGCTCTCGACCGAGAAAGGCTGCCTCAGCGATTGCGGCGGACGAACGGTCATGACCATACCCTCAGACTCGCGCACAGATAGGCTGCTGGCGAGCGTCGCTCGGTGGACGAATACCGCGATAGAGTAAGGGTGATCGGCTCGCCGGTAAAGACGCTCGCCGAAGCATGCAAGATGCCTTAGCGAGATCTCGTTATCGAAAAGCAACGGAAATCCCGAGACGCAACGAGCCACCTTACTTGGCGGCAGCGTTGCCAACCCTGTTACCCGCATTCTGCGTCGCGTCAACGGTGTTGGCCGCATCCTTGCCCATGCCGCGGATCGTATTGCCGCAGGAGCTGAGGGCCAGCATGACGCAAAGAGCAGCCGCGATCTTCGTGGTGATGGAGGAAGTCATGTCGCAATCCTTTTCGTGGAACCTGTGACACAACGCATGGACCGTCAGCTGGTTGCATTCCATTGCCGTTCACGCATAGCTGTCACGCTATGGCTGCTCACGCATCCCCGGCGTCGCTTCCCGCTCATCGGCATCTTCCAGATCCGTCTTCACGATGAAGGCATCGGTATGCTGTCTTGCCGCTTCCCTGAGCGCCTCGAGGTTCGGTACATCATCACCCTCGATCTGGTCGCCACTATGATTGATCTCATGCTCGGCCTGCGACCAGTGTTCCTCGTGCCGTCCCTCAGGTTTACCCTCACGCTCCCAGATGGCATGGGCGCGGTTGCGAATGTCTTTCTCACGGTCTGACATGATGTTCTCCGATGTTTTCCATCGCTAGAACTGGCGGCAGCATCAAATGTTCCGCATGCGGTCGAGTGGTTTCCCATCCCCCGCAAGAAATGTGCCTAATGCACAGGAAAGGTGGATTTTTCAGTTGACCGCAATGGGGCGTCTGCATATGTTCCGCGCACTTCCAGACGGGGCCTTTCAGAGACGCCTCGAGACACGGGAGAGCGTAGCTCAGCTGGTAGAGCAACTGACTTTTAATCAGTAGGTCATGGGTTCGAGCCCCATCGCTCTCACCATTAAATCAAATAGTTAGAAGATTTATGGTGTTTTGGTCGCGGATCGGAAAATCCGCAACTCCCAAATTTGGGATCAACGCGAGTTGGTGGAGCGCCTTCGGCTCAACGATAGTTGAAAATGCACGAGCAGCCATAAAGTTCCCGAAAAATATTTAATAAAATCAATCGGTTCAACCGCGTTCTCTACTTAACAAATCGATCCATGGCCCTAAATCTCCCTTATACAAGGAGATGACCATGACCGACGTTATTGAACACACCAATAGCCGCAAGGTGCTGCGTGGCCGTGCCTATAGCCTCACGGAGTTCTCGCGTAAATACCGGCTCGGCCAGGATGAAGCCGTTCGCCTGTTCGAGAAATTCGGCCCATCCGCCACCGAGCTCGACCTCTTGATGGCTGCCAAGCGTCGTCCGCCCGTCTCGCTGGAATCACTTGGCGCCTGATCGGCGCCATCCGCGCCGGGGCAGAATGACGCGGGTCATCAGCGCTCGCGAGCGGTGATATGCGGCGTTCGCTCCGCTACAAACTCGACTTTCATTACCAAGATTTCATTTCCATTTGACGTTGCTGCGTGCCAATGCGGTCAACTTGCTAATCCTGCGTTCAGCTTCAGATCGTTATTCCCGAAGCTGACAGTCGTATTGGCTGTATCTGACCGAGGCTGCCCGCATGAACGATATGACAACGCCCAATAAACCCCAGAGCACGAAGCCCCAGAGCACGGCAAACGCCGATCTCGCCGCTGTCCTTGCCGCCTCTCAGCAGAAGCAGAAGGGCCGGTGGTGGAAGCGTTCGTTGGTGTCGCTGGTCGTGATAGCGGCGCTTGGGGGCGGATTCTATCTGTATTCGCGCCAGGGCGGCAGCGAGGTGAGCTACACCACCCAGCCGGTCAAGAACGGCGACCTGACCGTGCTTGTGACCGCCACCGGATCGGTGCAGCCGACCGAGCAGGTTGATATATCGAGCGAACTCTCCGGTACCGTGCGCGATGTTAATGTCGACTATAACAGTGAGGTGAAGGCCGGCGATGTGCTCGCTGTGCTCGACACGATCAAGGTCGAGGCTGACGTCAAGAGCACGCAGGCGAAGCTCGATTCGGCGAAGGCGAATGTGGTCAAGGCAACGGCGGATCTGGAGTCCGCCAAGAGCTCCTACGATCGCTACCGCAATCTCGTGCAAAGCAATGTGACGACGCAGCAGAGCCTCGAGGACGCGCGCTACAAGTACGATTCGGCCGTTGCCACGAAGGAGATCAACGAAGCGGCGGTGCTCTCGGCGGAAGCCGATCTGCAGCTCGCCCAGGTCAATCTCACCAAATCCAAGATCGTCTCGCCGATCGATGGCGTCATCCTCACGCGCTCGGTCGATCCGGGCGCGACGGTCGCGGCTTCGCTGTCGGCGCCTGTCCTCTTCGTCATCGGCGGCGACCTCAGGCAGATGGAGTTGCAGGTCGATGTCGACGAGGCAGATGTTGGCCAGATCGCGGTTGGCCAGAAGGCCACCTTCACGGTCGACGCTTATCCGGATCGCACGTTCCCCGCCGAGATCAAGCAGATCCGCTTTGCCTCGGAAACGACCAACAACGTCGTAACCTACAAGGCCATCCTCTCCGTCGACAATGCCGACCTACTGCTGCGCCCGGGCATGACGGCGACCGCCGACGTCACTGTGGAAGCGGTCAAGAGCACGCTGATGGTGCCGAATGCCGCCCTGCGCTACGCGCCGCCGGCCACGGAAACCAGGCGCAATCGGGGCTTGTTCGGCATGTTCGCTCCGCCGCGCATGGGTCCTCGCGGCGGCAATCAGGGTGGCGGCGAGACCTTGACCGGCGCCAAGCGTCGAGTCTGGGTGCTGAAATCCGGCAAGCCGTCGCCCGTTGTCATCCAGGTTGGCTCCTCCGATGGGCAGTTCACCCAGGTGACGTCAGGCGATCTCAAGGAAAACGAAGCGATCATCACCGATTCGACCGAGCGGTCGAGATAGCGGCGCGCCATGACCACGCCGCCTCTCATCGAGTTCAGCAAGGTATCGAAGATCTACGGTCGCGGCGAAGCCTCGATCCGTGCGCTCGATCACGTCGATCTCGCCATCCGCGAACACGAATTCGTCGCGATCATGGGGCCATCGGGCTCCGGCAAGTCCACGGCCATGAATATTCTCGGTTGCCTCGATGTGCCGAGCGCCGGCGACTATCTGTTCCAGGGCATTTCGACCACCGGTTTCGATCGCGCGCAATTGACGATGCTGCGCCGTCACATGCTGGGCTTCGTCTTTCAGGGCTTCAACCTCTTGCCGCGCACGTCGGCGGTCGAGAATGTCGAGCTGCCATTGATCTATCGCGGCATGCCGGCCGCGGAGCGGCATCGTCTGGCGAAGGAAGCGCTTGGCCTTGTTGGCCTCGGCGGCCGCGAGCATCACAAGACGCAGGAGCTGTCCGGCGGCCAGCAGCAGCGCGTCGCCATCGCGCGCGCCATCGTCACGCAGCCGTCCCTGCTTCTCGCCGACGAGCCGACGGGTAATCTCGACACCAAGACCAGTATCGAAATCATGGACCTGATGACGCGGCTCAACCGCGAGCAGGGCATCACCATCGTCATGGTCACGCACGAGCCTGACATCGCGGCTTATGCACAGCGGCTGCTGCGCTTCGTCGATGGCAAGCTTGAAGCGGAAACAGCGCATCAGGGAAGGGCGGGTCATCATGTTTCTTGAGACGGTCAAGCTCGCGTTGCGCGCCATAAGCCGCAACATGCTGCGGTCGTTCCTGACGGTTCTCGGTGTCGTCATCGGCGTCGCCGCCGTCATCGCGCTGGTCACGATCGGCAACGGCACCACGGCACAGGTCACGTCCGAGCTGTCGCGTCTCGGCACCAACATGCTGTTTGCCCGCCCCGGCCAGTTCGGCCCCGGCCGCGCAAGCTCCGAGGCACGGCGTTTCACCGTGGCAGATGTCGACGCCATCAGCGAGCAGGTGAGCGGGCTGCGGGCCGTGGCGCCGCTCAACCAGACGACCGCGACTGTCATCTACGGTGGCCAGAGCCACTCGACGACGGTGATGGGCACGACCAACGACTATTTCACCGCACAGGACTGGGACATCGCCTCTGGCCGTACCTTCGACGCCGCCGAAGAGCGCGGCCGCGCACGCTGCATTCTCGGCGAGACCGTCCGTTCGCAGCTCTTCGGGTCAGCCGATCCGATCGGTCAGCAGGTGCGCGTCGGCAAGGTTTCCTGCGGCGTCATCGGTGTTCTGGCCAAGCGCGGACAATCCGGCATGGGCACCGACCAGGACGATGTGGTGATCGTACCTATCAAGGTCTACCAGCGCCGTATCGGCGGCAAGGCCAACGCCAATGTCTCGATGATCCTGATCTCGGCGCGCGATGGCGTTGCCACATCCAAGGTCCAGTCGGACACGGAAAACCTGCTGCGCGAACGGCGCAAAATCATCCCCGGCCGCGAAGACGATTTCAACGTTAACGACATGACCCAGATCGCAGCCGCGATGACCGGAACGACGACGCTGCTCACCAGCCTGCTTGGCGCGGTGGCCGCGATCAGCCTGCTCGTGGGCGGGATCGGCATCATGAACATCATGCTGGTCTCTGTCACCGAGCGCACGCGCGAAATCGGCATTCGCCTGGCGATCGGTGCGCTGGAGCGACAGGTGTTGATGCAGTTTCTTGTCGAGGCGGTGGCGCTGTCGATATTCGGCGGCATGAGCGGCATTCTGCTGGGGCTGGGGCTTGGCTTCGGCGCCGTCTCCCTGCTCAAGGTGCCGTTCGTGGTGAGCCCGACGATGATCATCGTCGCCTTCGCCTTTTCCGCCGCGATCGGCATGATCTTCGGCTATTTCCCGGCAAGGCGGGCCGCCCAGCTCAATCCGATCGATGCGCTGAGGCACGAGTAAGCCGCTGTAAAATAACGGCTCCCGCTGCCGCCTAATATATCATGGCAACCTGCCATTGAATCCGTTAACGCGGGGCTTATGATATATCAGCTCGAATCACGGATCCGCGATGCCGAACTCCTCACAGAGCCATCTTGCCTATCTGGCGCTGGAACATGCCATCGTGACCTTGGCACTGACACCTGGTGCGCTCGTCAATGAAAAGCAGCTGATCGATCTCTCGGGACACGGCCGTACGCCGGTACGCGAGGCGATCCAGAAGCTGGCCTGGCAGGGATTGATCGTGGTGAAGCCGCGCGTCGGCCTGCAGATCGCCGAGATCAAGCCGACCGACCACGCCCATGTCATGCAGGTTCGCCGCGAACTTGAGCCGATCGCCGCCGCACTCGTTGCCGAACAGGCGACCGACGGGCAGCGCAACCAGCTTGTGGAATGCGCGCGCGCCATGAACGATTGCGCCGTCAGCGGCGATCTCGCCGGCTTCTTCGCGGCCGACAAGGCATTTGATGAGATTCTCGAAGAATCCTGTCCCAATGCCTTCATCACCTCGGCGCTCGGCCCGGTGCAGACCCATTCGCGCCGGCTCTGGTATTCGAAGGCAAGCCCGGAGCGCATGGACCGGTCGATCTCGCTGCACGTCGCCGTGATCCGCGCAATCCAGCAGGGCAAGGCGATTGAAGCGCGCAAGGCGATGACGACATTGATCGATTACCTCGGGCAGAAATGAAAACGGCCCCGTTTCCGGAGCCGTTGTTCGAAGGATGTGATGGGGCGATCAGCCGACGAAGGCGCGCTCGATGACGAACTGCGCCGGCTTGCTGTTGGCGCCTTCTTGCAGGCCAGCCTTCTCAAGCAGTTCCTTCGTGTCCTTCAGCATCGCCGAAGAGCCGCAGATCATGCCGCGGTCGATCTCGGGATCGAGCTTGGGAACGCCGAGGTCGGTGAACAGCTTGCCGGACGAGATCAGGTCCGTGATGCGACCGCGATACTCGAAGTCCTCGCGCGTGACCGTTGCGTAGTGCAGCAGCTTGTCACCGACCACTTCCTGCAGGAGCTCGTCGTTCTGGATCTCATGAACCAGATCGAAACCGTATTTCAGTTCGGCTATGTTGCGCGTGGTGTGGGTCAGGATGACCTGATCGAACTTCTCATAGGTCTCCGGATCGCGGATCAGGCTCGCGAAGGGCGCGATGCCGGTGCCGGTCGAGAACATGTAGAGACGACGGCCGGGCGTCAGCGCGTCGAGCACCAGCGTGCCCGTCGGCTTCTTGCGCATCAGCACCTGGTCACCGGGCTTGATCGCCTGCAGATGCGAGGTGAGCGGACCATCGGGAACCTTGATCGAGAAGAATTCGAGTTCTTCGGCCCAGGCGGGGCTGGCGATCGAGTATGCGCGGAAGATCGGCTTGCCGTCGACCATGAGACCGATCATCGCGAATTCGCCAGAGCGGAAGCGGAAACCTTCAGGACGCGTCATCGTGAAGCGGAACAGGTTGTCCGTATAATGCGTGACGCTGAGAACGGTTTCGGCGAATACGCCGGCAGGGATTGGGGCTGCGAATTCTTCGGTCTTTGCAGGGGCGTTCATTGCGGTATCGGATCCCGTAGTTCGTCGATCATCAATTCGATGCGAGCGAGATATTACAAATAGGCGGCGGATTAAAGGTATTCCATTCCCTCTGTGGCGAGTTGCATGAAATATGCATGTTATCGTCAGGTTTGGGAAACCCGATGTGCATCATTCGCTTTTGCTCTGGCGAAGCCTGACAAAGGATGCATATTAGGCCGAAATCGCGCCTCGGGGGTGCGGATTGCTTATGGCAACTCGGGGAAACATGAAGATTTTCAATTACAAGCGCGTACCCTACGCGGAAATGCGCGCATTTTCCGTCCATATTTTGACGGCCTCCGGTTCCTTCCTTGCTTTCCTCGGCGTCGTCGCCGCCGCCGAGCATCGTTTCGTCGACATGTTCTGGTGGTTGGGGCTGGCGCTTCTGGTCGATGGTATCGATGGACCGATCGCGCGCAAGGTCAAGGTCAAGGAAGTCCTGCCGAACTGGTCGGGCGATACGCTCGACAACATCATCGATTATGTCACCTACGTCCTGCTGCCGGCATTCGCGCTCTATCAGAGCGGCATGATCGGCGAGCCATGGTCCTTCGTGGCTGCCGGCATGATCGTCGTGTCGAGCGCCATCTATTACGCGGACATGGGGATGAAGACGGAGGAGTATTTCTTCTCAGGCTTCCCTGTGGTCTGGAACATGATCGTCTTCACGCTTTTCGTCATGGATGCCAGCGCCACGACGGCGCTCGTCGTCGTCACCGTCTCGGTGATCCTGACCTTCCTGCCGATCAACTTCCTGCATCCGGTGCGCGTCCAGCGCCTGCGTCCGCTCAATCTCGGCATCTTCTTCCTGTGGTCGGCGCTCGGCATCTATGCGCTGCTGATGCATTTCGTCGTGCCGCAATGGGCGCTCGTTCTTTTCGTTCTGAGCGGTATCTATCTCTATTGCATCGGCGCCGTGCTGCAGTTCCTGCCGGCGCTGGGACGCCGTGCATAGGAGAATTGGGCTAGGAGAACAGGAATGACGAAGACACAGGCCGTCGTGCTGAATGGGACCGGCGGTCCCGAGGTTCTCGATTATGTCGATATCGACCTGCCGCCACCCGGCGCCGGCGAAGTGCAGATACGGCACGCCACGATCGGCCTTAATTTCATCGACGTCTATTTCCGCACCGGCCTCTACAAGGCGCCGCATATGCCCTTCGTTCTGGGCAAGGAAGCTGCCGGCACCGTGACGGCGGTTGGTCCCGGCGTTTCGGATTTCAAGGTCGGCGACCGCGTTGCCTATGCCGGCTCCGACGGCGCCTACAGCATCGAGCGCAACATCGAGACCAGGCATCTGGTCACCGTGCCCGATGGCATCGGGCTCGATACAGCCGCGGCCATGATGCTGAAGGGCATGACGGCACAGTATCTGCTGAACCGCACTTTCAAGGTTGGTCCTGACACCACGCTGCTCTTCCACGCCGCCGCCGGCGGTGTCGGCCTGATAGCCGGCCAGTGGGCCAAGGCGGTCGGCGCGACCGTCATCGGCACGGTCGGCTCGGACGCCAAGGCCGAGCTGGCACGCGAGCATGGCTACGACCACGTCATCAACTACAACACCGAGGATTTCGTCGCACGCGTGTCGGAGATCACGGGCGGCAAGGGCGTCGACGTAGTCTACGATTCCATCGGTCGCGACACCTTCCCGCAATCGCTCGACTGCCTGAAGCGCCTGGGCATGTTCGTGTCCTTCGGCCAGTCATCCGGCCCGATTGAGGATTTCACCCTTGCGTTGCTGGCGCAGAAGGGCTCGCTCTTTGCGACCCGTCCGACGCTTTTCACCTATATCGCCACGAGGGGTGAGCTAACTGATTGTGCAAACGCATTATTTGATGTTGTTTTGAGCAACAAAGTGCGTATCAATGTCAATCAGACCTATCCGTTGCGCGAGGTTGGGCGAGCCCATACGGAACTGGAAGCTAGAAAAACGACCGGAGCGACGCTGCTGATCCCAGAATGATCCTGAAGGGGCAGGTCGGCAGTGGGAAATGAGGGGAAAGTGTCGTCATCGACTGTGCCGGCATCAGGCGCGTTATTGTCCGTCCAGAAACTGACAAAGCTCTTCGGCAGCTTTGCTGCCTGCAACCACATAGACCTCGATATCGCTCCCGGCGAAATCCATGCACTGCTAGGCGAAAACGGCGCGGGAAAATCCACGCTGGTCAAGATGCTGTTCGGCGTCCTGGAACCGAGCGAGGGCGAGATCGTGTGGGAAGGTCGTCCGGTGGCGATCGGCTCGCCCGGAGCCGCGCGCAAGCTCGGCATCGGCATGGTGTTCCAGCACTTCTCTCTGTTCGAGGCGCTGACCGTTGCCGAAAACATTGCGCTCTCTCTCGATGACAGCATCCCGATCGGCAAGATCGCCGAGGAGGCGAGGGCGCTGTCGCAGGCCTATGGCCTGCCGCTCGACCCGCACGCCCATGTGGCCGATCTGTCCGTTGGCGAGCGCCAGCGCATCGAGATCGTCCGCGCGCTCTTGCAAAACCCGAAGCTGATCATTCTCGACGAGCCGACCTCGGTGCTGACGCCGCAGGAAGCGGATAAGCTGTTCGAGACGCTGTTCAAGCTCAAGGCCGAGGGCCGCTCGGTGCTTTACATCAGCCATCGTCTGGAAGAGGTGCAGCGCATCTGCGACCGCGCCACCGTTCTGCGTCACGGCAAGGTCACCGGCGCCTGCGTACCGGCCGACGAAACGCCGGCCTCGCTTGCGCGCATGATGGTCGGCAACGACGTGGCATCCGTCACGCACCCCGATCGCGGCGCCAAGGGTCCGGTCCAGCTTGCTGTCTCCGGCCTCTCCGTCGCCCCGCGCACGCCCTTCGCCATGCCGCTGAAGGACGTGTCGATGACCGTCTGTTCCGGGCAGATCCTTGCGATCGCAGGTGTTGCCGGAAACGGGCAGGGCGAGTTATTCGATGCGCTGTCGGGCGAATATCCGGTGTCAAAGCCGGAAGCCGTCGTCATCCGCAACAAGCCGGTCGGAACCCAAGGGATCACCGCCCGCCGCCTGCTCGGCGCCGGTTTCGTGCCCGAGGAGCGCCATGGCCACGCCGCCGTATCGGCAATGAAGCTCTCCGACAACCTCGTGCTTGCCCGCAGCAAATCCGACCGCAAGGCGTTTCTGTCGGGCGGTTTCCTCAAGATCATCCGCCGTAGCGCCGTCAAGAACGCGACGAAGCGCATCTCCGAGGAAATGGATGTTCGCAAGAGCGGCGAGGATCCCGCAGCCGGGTCGCTCTCGGGCGGCAACCTGCAGAAATTCATCGTCGGCCGCGAGCTCGACCGCCAGCCGGCCGTCCTCGTCGTCAATCAGCCGACCTGGGGCGTGGACGCCGGTGCAGCCAGCCGCATCCGCCAGGCCCTCGTCGATCTCGCCCGCAATGGTTCGGCGGTTGTCGTCATCAGCCAGGATCTGGACGAGATTTTCGAGGTCGCCACCGAAATCGCCGTCATTTCCGAGGGACGTCTGTCGTCGCCATTCCCGGCTGGCGAGCTGACGCGCGAGAAGATCGGCTTGCTGATGGGCGGCCTGCATGAAAGCAAGACCGCGCCGGAGACCACGCATGCGCATTGAACTCGAAAAGCGTCCGCAAGCGTCGAAGCTCTACGGTCTCGTCTCGCCGCTGCTGGCGCTCATTCTGACGCTGGTTGCCGGCGCGATCATGTTCGAGATCCTGGGCAAGGATCCGATCGAGGCGCTCGACGCCTTCTTCCTGGAACCGCTGCTCGAAGTCTGGTCGCTGCACGAACTGGCGATCAAGGCCGCCCCGCTGATCATGATCGCCGTCGGCCTAGCGGTCTGTTATCGCTCCAACAACTGGAACATCGGCGCCGAAGGCCAGTTCACCATGGGCGCGATCACCGGCTCGATCCTGCCGATCCTGTTCACCGAGTGGCACTCGTCCCTGGTGCTGCCGCTGATGCTGATCATGGGTGCGCTCGGCGGAGCGCTATTCGCCGGCATCCCGGCGCTGCTCAAGGCGCATTTCAACACCAATGAAATCCTGACCAGCCTGATGCTGGTCTATATCGCGCAGCTCTTTCTCGATTGGCTGATCCGCGGCGCCTGGCGCAATCCCGCCGGCTTCAACTTCCCCGAAAGCGTCTCCTTCCCGCCCGAAGCGGTGCTGCCGGCGATCTGGGAAGAATCCGGCCGTGCTCATTGGGCCTTTATCTTCGCGATCATTGCCGCGATCCTCGTATGGTTCATGCTGAAATACACGCTGAAGGGCTTCGAGATCGTCGTGCTCGGCCAGTCGGAACGGGCAGGGCGCTTCGCCGGTTTCTCGTCGAAGAAGATGATCTGGTTCAGCTTCCTGTTCTCGGGCGCGCTGGCCGGTCTCGCCGGCATCTCGGAAGTCTCGGGCTCGATTGGCCACCTGCAGCCGGCGATCTCGCCGGGCTACGGCTTCACCGCGATCATCGTCGCCTTCCTTGGTCGCCTCAATCCGCTCGGCATCATCGCTTCAGGCCTGGTGCTGGCTCTGACCTATCTTGGTGGCGAAGCGGCGCAGCTGTCGATCGGTGTCTCCGACAAGGTTACCCGCGTTTTCCAGGGGCTGCTGTTGTTCTTCGTCCTGTCCTGCGACACGCTGATCGCCTACAAGATCCGCATCGTCTGGTCGCGTGTCCGGGGAGGCGTCGCATGAGCATTTTCGAAGCCATCCTGCTGACGGTCATCACCGCTTCGACGCCGCTCGTCATCGCAGCCCTCGGCGAACTGGTGACCGAACGCTCCGGCGTGCTGAACCTCGGCGTCGAGGGGATGATGATCATGGGCGCCGTCGCGGCCTTCGCCGGCGCGCAGATGTCCGGCTCGCCCTATATCGGCCTTCTGGCCGGCATTGCCATGGGCGCCATCTTCTCGCTGCTCTTCGCCTTCCTCACGCTGACGCTGGTTGCGAACCAGGTGGCAACAGGTCTGGCGCTCACCATCCTCGGCCTCGGCCTGTCGGGCATGCTGGGCGAGGGTTATGTCAGCGTGCCCGGCGTGCGGCTCGCACCGATCGTCGTACCCTATCTCTCCGACCTTCCCTTCGTCGGCTCGGTGCTGTTCAAGCAGGATCTGACCTTCTACCTGTCGCTGGCACTGCTCTTCGGCGTCAGCTGGTTCCTGTTTCGCAGCCGCGCCGGCCTCAAGCTGCGCGCAATCGGCGACAGCCACGGCTCGGCGCATGCGCTCGGCATCAGCGTCATCCGCACCCGCTATCTTGCCGTGATGTTCGGCGGCGCCTGCGCGGGGCTTGCCGGCGCGCAGCTGTCGCTGGTCTATACGCCGCAATGGGTGGAAAACATGTCGTCGGGCCGTGGCTGGATCACGCTGGCGCTGGTGGTCTTCGCTTCATGGCGTCCGTGGCGTGTCTTCGCCGGCGGCTATCTCTTCGGCGCGGTCACCATCCTGCAGCTGCATGCCCAGGCATTCGGTATCGGTATTCCGGCACAGTTCCTGTCGATGCTGCCTTATGCGGCCACTATTGTGGTTCTCGTCATCATTTCTCATAATCGGCGCACGACGCTGATCAACACGCCGGCGTCCCTGGGAAAACCATTCGTCCCGGAACGATAGAACAAGAACAAACGAACTCAGAAATTCCAAACCACAGGGGTTACCATGAAAAGACTAGCATTCGCATTTGCCGCTTCGGCAGCTGCCATCCTGAGCGTCGGCTCGACCGCCCAGGCAGCCGACAAGACCAAGGTCTGCTTCGTCTACGTCGGCTCGCACACCGATGGCGGCTACTCGCAGGCGCACGACCTCGGCCGCCAGCAGATCCAGAAGGAATTCGGCGACAAGATCGACACGCCGTATCTCGAAAACGTTCCTGAAGGCCCGGATGCAGAGCGCGCCATCGAGCGTCTCGCCCGCTCCGGCTGCAAGCTGATCTTCACGACGTCGTTCGGCTTCATGGACGCCACCGTCAAGGTTGCCGCCAAGTTCCCGGATGTGAAGTTCGAGCACGGCACCGGCTACAAATCCGGCCCGAACCTTGCGACCTACAACTCGCGCTTCTACGAAGGCCGCTACATCCTCGGCCAGATCGCTGCCAAGACCTCGAAGAACCACGGCGCCGCCTACATTGCTTCCTTCCCGATCCCGGAAGTGGTCATGGGCATCAACTCGTTCGAGCAGGGCGCCAAGTCTGTCGATCCTGATTTCAAGCTCAAGGTCATCTGGGTGAACACCTGGTTCGACCCGGGCAAGGAAGCCGACGCCGCCAAGGCCATGGTCGACCAGGGCGTTGACGTGCTCACGCAGCACACCGACACGACGGCCCCGATGCAGGTTGCCGAAGAACGCGGCATCCATGCGTTCGGCCAGGCTTCCGACATGATCGCGGCCGGCCCGAAGGCGCAGCTGACGGCAATCGTCGACACCTGGGGCAACTACTACTCCAAGCGCGTTCACGCGCTGCTCGACGGCACCTGGAAGTCCGAGCAGAGCTGGGACGGCCTGAAGGATAACATCCTCAAGATGGCCGACTACACCAACATGCCTGACGACGTGAAGAAGATGGCGCAGGATACCGAAGCCAAGATCAAGTCGGGCGAGATTCACCCCTTCACCGGCCCGATCAACAAGCAGGACGGTACCCCGTGGCTGAAGGCTGGCGAGAAGGCTGACGATGCCACGCTGCTCGGCATGAACTTCTACGTCGAAGGCGTGGACGACAAGCTGCCGAAGTGAGCATTTCTCACTGTTAGCACATGCGAAAGGGCGCTCGTTTCGGGCGCCCTTTTTTGCTGCATTGCATACCAGAAAGTGCATTTACAAAAGTAATACTATATGATTTTCCTAGTGCGTGCCGCGGGAGGCGGCTTTTGGAGGAAATCATGAAATTCAAGACAGCACTCATGAGTGCCACGGTTTTTGCTGCCTGCATGTTCGGCTCGGCACAGGCCGCCGAACTGGTTGTCGGCTTCTCGCAGATCGGCTCGGAATCGGGCTGGCGCGCTGCTGAGACAACCGTCACCAAGGAAGAGGCCAAGAAGCGTGGCATCGACCTGAAGTTCGCCGATGCCCAGCAGAAGCAGGAAAACCAGATCAAGGCGATCCGCTCCTTCATCGCCCAGGGCGTCAACGCCATCCTGCTCGCACCGGTTGTTGAAACCGGCTGGGACGCGGTTCTGAAGGAAGCCAAGGAAGCCAACATCCCGGTCATCCTGCTCGACCGCACGATCAAGGCGCCTGAGGATCTCTACCTGACGGCCGTGACCTCCGACCAGGTGCATGAAGGCAAGGTTGCCGGTGACTGGCTCGTGAAGACCGTTGCCGACAAGAAGTGCAACATCGTCGAGCTCCAGGGCACCACCGGCTCTTCGCCGGCCATCGCCCGCAAGAAGGGCTTCGAGGAAGCCATTGCCGGCAAGTCGAACTTCAAGATCGTTCGCAGCCAGACCGGCGACTTTACCCGCACAAAGGGTAAGGAAGTCATGGAAAGCTTCCTGAAGGCTGAGAACGGCGGCAAGGACATCTGCGCCCTCTACGCCCATAACGACGACATGGCTGTTGGCGGTATCCAGGCGATCAAGGAAGCCGGCCTGAAGCCGGGCAAGGACATCCTCGTCGTCTCTATCGACTCCGTTCCTGACATCTTCAAGGCTATGGAAGCGGGCGAAGCCAACGCGACCGTCGAGCTGACGCCGAACATGGCAGGCCCGGCATTCGATGCGCTCGACGCCTACCTCAAGGACAAGAAGGCTCCGGCCAAGTGGATCCAGACCGAATCGAAGCTCTATACCCAGGCTGACGATCCGAAGAAGGTCTACGAGTCCAAGAAGGGCCTCGGCTACTGATCTGACGCATGAACCGCACCGGTCCATCATGGACCGGTGCGGAACTGCCGCGAACGCTGCCAGACATCATGTCGGGTTGCTATCAGGCCATGTCGGTCAATATCAGGAAAAGCCCACTTGATGATTCACAATTTCGAGAACGTCCTTGCCGCATCAGGCATATCGAAATTCTTCCCCGGAGCCGTCGCTCTCGACAAAGTCGATTTCACCCTTCGCAAGGGCGAAGTGCACGCGCTGCTGGGTGAAAACGGCGCCGGAAAATCGACGCTGATCAAGTGCATCACCGGTGCTTATCGCCGCGACGAAGGCAGCCTCACGCTTGATGGCGCCGAGATCGATCCGGCTGATACCCTTGCTGCGCAGCGGCTTGGCATCGGAACGGTGTATCAGGAGGTCAATCTCCTTTCCAATTTGAGCGTTGCCGAAAATCTTTTCCTCGGACGCCAGCCGAAGCGCTTCGGCATGATCGACGTTTCCACCATGAACCGCCAGGCGCGCGAACTGCTGCGACAATATGGCATGGAGATAGACGTCACCGCGCAGCTCGATCGCTTCTCCGTCGCCGTCCAGCAGGTCGTGGCCATTGCCCGCGCCGTCGATCTCTCCGGCAAGGTGCTGATCCTCGACGAACCGACGGCAAGTCTCGACGCGCAGGAAGTGGCCATGCTCTTCGGCATCTTGCGCGACCTGAAGAAACGCGGCCTCGGCATCGTCTTCATCACCCACTTCCTCGAGCAGGTCTACGATATCAGCGACCGCATCACGGTGCTGCGCAACGGTAAGCTGGTCGGCACCCGCGAGAAGGCCGAACTGCCGCGCCAGGGCCTGATCTCGATGATGCTCGGCCACGAGCTGGCGCATGCGGAAGCTGCCGTGAAGGAACGCAGCGTCGCCGCCGGGCCGGTGAAATACAGCTTCGAGGGATATGGCAAACGCGGCAAGGTGAAGCCCTTCGACTTGAATGTGCGCGTCGGCGAGGTCGTCGGTGTCGCCGGTCTGCTTGGCTCAGGACGCACGGAAACGGCCGAACTTCTCTTCGGTATCGAGAATGCCGATAGCGGCACCGCCAAGATCGACGGCAAGCCGGTGGCGCTTTCAAATCCGCGCGCGGCGATCCGCGCCGGCTTCGGCTTCTGCCCGGAGGATCGCAAGACCGATGGCATCATCGGCGATCTCTCGATCCGCGAGAACATCGCGCTGGCGCTGCAGGCGCGCCGGGGATGGGCGCGGCCGCTGTCGCGCGGCGAGCAGAACACGCTCGCCGACCAGTACATCAAGGCGCTCGACATCCGCACCACCGACCGCGAAAAGCCGATCCGTCTGCTGTCAGGCGGGAACCAGCAGAAGGCGATCCTCGCCCGCTGGCTGGCCACCAATCCTGATTTCCTGATCCTCGACGAGCCGACCCGCGGCATCGATGTCGGCGCTCATGCCGAGATCATCAGGCTGATTGAGGAACTCTGCGAACGGGGCATGTCGCTGATCGTTATTTCATCGGAATTAGAAGAGCTTATCGCCTACAGTTCACGTATTTTGGTATTGCGGGACCGCGAGCATGTGGCGGAGTTGACGGGTGAGAACGTCAGCACGTCGCGCATCGTCCAGGCAATCGCCGCCGTGCAGAAAAAGACGGAGGACGCATGACGTCGTCACAGAAGGCGCTGCTCATCCGCCTGGCACCGCAATTGATCGCGCTTGCAGTCATATTGCTGTTGAACTTCATAATGTTCCCCCAGTTTTTTAATGTCACAATTCAAAATGGCCGGCTCTACGGCAGCTTGATCGACGTCTTGAACCGCGGCGCTCCCGTAGCGCTGCTTGCGATCGGCATGACGCTCGTCATCGCCACCAAGGGCATCGACCTCTCCGTCGGCGCGGTCATCGCCATCTGCGGCGCCGTTGCCGCGTCGTCGATCGTCGCAGGCAACTCGCTCGCCTGGACGCTGGTGCTGACGCTGCTGATCGGTCTCGCATGCGGCGTCTGGAACGGCTTCCTCGTGGCGGTCCTCAACATCCAGCCGATCATCGCCACCCTGGTGCTCATGGTTGCCGGTCGCGGCATCGCGCAGCTGATCACCGAAGGCGTGATTATGACCTTCAACGATGACGGTCTGATCTTCTTCGGCAGCGGCTCCTTCGCCTTCATGCCGATGCCCGTCGTCATCTGGTTGGTTGTTGGCGTTCTGGTCACGCTGCTTGTCCGCCGTACCGCGCTCGGCATGCTCGTCGAGGCAACCGGCATCAATCGCCGCGCAAGCACTCTGTCAGGCGTCCGTACGCCGGTGCTCCTGATGGCCGTCTACATGCTGAGCGGGCTGTGCGCGGCGATCGCCGGCATCATCGTCGCCGCCGACATCAAGGGCGCCGACGCCAACAATGCCGGCCTCTGGCTCGAGCTCGACGCGATCCTCGCGGTCGTCGTCGGTGGCAATTCGCTGCTCGGCGGCCGCTTCAGCATCGTCGGCTCGCTCATCGGCGCGATGATCATCCAGGCGGTCAACACCGGCATCCTGCTCTCAGGCTTCCCGCCGGAGTTCAACCTCATCATCAAGGCGGTGATCGTTCTGGTCATCCTGGTGATCCAGTCGCCGGCCGTGCAATCGGCAGCCGTCTTTGTAGGGCGTCGCTCCAGCCCGAGAGGGGAACTGCAGAAATGAATTCGAAATACCTGCCGCTTCTCGCGACAATCGTGATCTTCATCCTCTCTTACGCCGTCTGCGCCATGCAGTATCCGAGCATGCTGTCGACGCGCGTGGTCGGCAACCTCTTGACCGACAACGCCTTCCTCGGCATTGCCGCCGTCGGCATGACCTTCGTGATCATCTCTGGGGGCATCGACCTCTCGATCGGCTCGGTCATTGCCTTCACCGGCGTGTTCCTCGCCGTCATCCTGCAGAACACCAGCATCCATCCGCTGGTCGCCTTCGCGCTGGTGCTCGTCATCACAACCGCCTTCGGGGCAGCGATGGGCGCGGTGATCCATTATCTGCAGATGCCGGCCTTCATCGTCACGCTTGCCGGCATGTTCCTGGCGCGCGGCATGGCCTTCGTGCTCTCCATCGACAGCATCCCGATCGGCCACGACTATTACAACACGCTGTCAGGTCTCTATTACAAGCTGCCGGGCGGCGGCCGACTCACTTTGATCGGCGCCGTGATGCTCCTGGTTTTCGCCGTCGGCATCTTCATCGCGCACCGCACCCGCTTCGGCACCAACGTTTACGCGCTAGGCGGCGGGGCGCACACGGCGCAGTTGATGGGTGTGCCGGTTGGTCGCACCACAATTCAGATTTATGCGCTTTCCGGCTTCCTTGCCGGCCTGTCCGGAATCGTTTTTTCCCTCTATACGTCCGCCGGCTACTCGTTGGCGGCTGTCGGTGTCGAACTCGATGCCATCGCGGCGGTTGTCATTGGGGGCACTTTGCTGACGGGTGGAGCGGGATTTGTAGCAGGGACCTTTATCGGGCTCCTGATACAGGGGTTGATTCAGACCTACATCACCTTCGATGGAACACTCTCCAGTTGGTGGACGAAGATACTGATCGGCCTGCTGCTTTTTGCATTCATCCTGATGCAGAAGGCCATCCTGTTCCTCTCGAGTTTGAACAAGAGGTATGCCTGACGGGGGTCGTGGCTTGCGCAATAGAATTCTGGACACCGGGAAGACACAACGCCGATCTCGCACCAGCCACGCACAGGTGGTGGACGAACTCGGCCGCTCCATCGTCGCCGGCACCTATCCCGTCGGGAGCATTCTCCCTGGCGATATCGAGCTTGCGCAGCGCTTCAAGGTGTCCCGCACGGTTCTTCGCGAAACGATGAAGACGCTGGCCGCCAAGGGCATGATCGTCGCCAAGGCGCGCGTCGGCACCCGCGTCACCGAAAAGAGCCAGTGGAACATGTTCGACAGCGAGGTGATCGCCTGGCACTTTGATGACGACGTGACCGAGGAGTTCCTGCTGCAACTCTACGATATCCGACTGGCCGTCGAGCCTTTCGCGGCTGGTCTGGCGGCCGAGCGGGCAACGCCTGAGGAGATCGCGCTCCTGACCGATCTCGCCAAGGAGATGGCAGCGCCCGATCATACGACCGAGAGCCTCGCGATGGCCGATCTTGAGTTCCATCTCGCTGTCGCCGATGCAGCGCACAATCCTTTCATGCACACGCTCGGAAGCCTGATCGAGGCCGCACTCGTCGGCATGTTCCGCATCAGCACGCCACCTTCACAGAACGGCTTCTCGAACATCGCAGAGACACACATGCGCATCGTCAAGGCGATCGCGGCGGGCGATGTGCCGGCGGCCCGTTCAGCGATGGAGGCGGTCATCGTCGAGGGCCGCGATCACGTCCACGACGCCTATGCCGGAATGACCAAGGTATCGGCCTAATCCTTTTTTGATCTTTGTTCCGTTATCGAGTTGCTGCTATGAGGCGGCAACGCGCCTGTAACGGATTCTTGGGAGCAGACCATGGAACGCACTTGTCTTGCCGTCATTCTCGCCGCGGGTGACAGCACGCGAATGAAATCGTCGAAGTCGAAGGTTCTCCACCCGGTGGCCAACCGTCCGATGATCGCCCATGTCGTCGAAGCCGTGGCCAAGACCGATATCGGCGCCGTCGCACTCGTGGTCGGTCGTGACGCTGACGAGGTCGCCAAGGCCGCCGCGGTCGGCGGTGTCGAGATCGAAGCCTATCTCCAGAAGGAACGCCTCGGAACCGGCCACGCTGTTCTCGCAGCGCGTGAAGCCATTGCGCGCGGCTATGACGATGTGATCGTCACCTACGGCGACGTTCCCCTGCAGACGGAAGCGCCGCTCAAGGCAGCACGGCAGGCGCTGGCAGAGGGCAGCGATATCGTCGTTATCGGTTTCCATACGGACAGGCCGACCGGCTATGGTCGCCTGCTGGTCAAGGACGGTGAGTTGATCGCCATCCGCGAGGAAAAGGATGCAACCGACGCCGAGCGCGCCGTCACCTGGTGCAACAGCGGCCTTATGGCCATCAACGGCCGCAAGGCGTTGGAACTTCTGGCGCTGATCGGCAACAGCAATGCCAAGGGCGAGTATTATCTGACCGATCTCGTCGAGATCGCTCGCTCGCAGGGCGGCCGCGTCACCGCCGTCGATGCCCCCGAGGTCGAGATGACCGGCACCAACAACCGCGCCGAGCTCGCCGTCATCGAGCGGCTCTGGCAGGAGCGCCGTCGCCACGAACTGATGATCTCGGGCGTGACGATGATCGCCCCCGAAACCGTCTTCCTGTCGTACGACACCGTCATCGGCCAGGATGCACTGATCGAGCCGAACGTCGTCTTTGGCCCCGGCGTGGTGATCGATGGCGGCGCCATCATCCATGCATTCTCGCACATCGAGGGCGCGTATGTCAGCGCCGGTGCAACGGTCGGCCCGTTCGCGCGCCTGCGGCCGGGTGCTGATCTGGCTGAAGGCTCCAAGGTTGGCAATTTCTGCGAAGTGAAGAACGGCAAGGTGGGCGAGGGCGCCAAGGTCAACCATCTGACCTATATCGGCGACGCCCGCATCGGCGCCGGCGCCAATATCGGCGCGGGCACGATCACCTGCAACTATGACGGCGTCAATAAGAGCGAAACGATCATCGGCGCAAACGCTTTCGTCGGATCGAACTCCTCGCTGGTGGCGCCCGTCAGCATCGGCGACAACGCCTATATCGCGTCGGGCAGCGTCATCACCAATGACGTACCGGCCGACGCTCTGGCCTTCGGACGCGCGCGCCAGGAGATCAAGCCTGGACGTGCCACCATCCTGCGCGAACTGGCACTTGCGAAGAAGGCCGCCAAGAAGGCGAAACCCTGATTGCCTTCGTAACGTGCGGTCACCGAAAGTGACCGCCGGGCCGATTGAGTAAAAAGTGAAAATTGTTACGACTGCCTGCAATTGATTGCTGGCTCTGGGGATTTCTTTATGTGTGGTATTGTTGGTATCGTTGGTAACAGCCCTGTGGCGGTGCGTCTGGTCGATGCGCTGAAGCGGCTCGAATATCGCGGTTATGATTCCGCCGGCGTCGCCACCATCCACGATGGCGCCATGGACCGCCGCCGCGCCGAAGGCAAACTCTTCAATCTCGAAAAGCGCCTCGACGCCGAGCCATTGCCCGGCACGACCGGTATCGCCCACACCCGCTGGGCAACGCACGGCGTTCCGAACGAAACCAACGCCCACCCACATTTCGTCAAGGGCGTCGCCGTCGTCCACAACGGCATCATCGAGAACTTCTCAGAACTGCGTGACGAGCTGACCGCCGAAGGCGCGGTGTTCGAAACGCAGACCGACACCGAAGTCGTGGCGCACCTTGTCGCGAAGTATCTCGGTGAGGGCCTCGAGCCGCGCGCGGCGATGATGAAGATGCTGAACCGCATCACTGGCGCCTACGCGCTGGCCGTCATGCTGCAGAAGGATCCCGACACGATAATGGCGGCGCGCTCCGGCCCGCCGCTCGCCGTCGGCTACGGCAAGGGCGAAATGTTCCTGGGCTCCGACGCGATCGCGCTGTCGCCCTTTACCAGCGAGATCACCTATCTCGTTGATGGCGACTGGGCGGTTTTGACCAAGGACGGCGCGACCATTCTCGATTTCGACGGCAACGAAGTCTCGCGCCCGCGCCAGATCTCGCAGACGACTGCCTATGTCGTCGACAAGGGCAATCACCGTCACTTCATGGAAAAGGAAATCTACGAGCAGCCGGAGGTCATCTCCCACGCGCTCAGCCAGTATGTGGATTTCGCCAGCAACACGATCAGCGCCAACGCGGCGGCGATCGATTTCAAGTCGGTGACGGGTCTCGCCATCTCCGCCTGCGGCACCGCCTATCTCGCTGGTCTCGTCGGCAAATACTGGTTCGAGCGCTATGCGCGCCTGCCTGTCGAGATCGACGTCGCTTCCGAGTTCCGCTACCGCGAAATGCCTTTGTCGCCGACGCAGGCGGCACTCTTCATCTCGCAGTCGGGCGAGACCGCCGACACGCTGGCGTCGCTGCGCTACTGCAAGGACAACGGCCTGAAGATTGGCGCCGTCGTCAATGTCAAGGAATCAACGATCGCCCGTGAATCGGATGCGATCTTCCCGATCATGGCGGGTCCCGAAATCGGCGTCGCCTCCACCAAGGCCTTCACCTGCCAGCTCGCCGTTCTGGCATCGCTCGCGCTCGGCGCCGGCAAGGCGAGGGGCACGATCGGCTCCGATCAGGAAAAGGAGTTGGTACGCCATCTCGCCGAGATGCCGCGCATCATGAGCCGCGTGCTAAACGCCATCCAGCCGCAGATGGAAACCCTGTCGCGCGAATTGTCGAAGTGCAAGGACGTGCTCTATCTCGGTCGCGGCACCAGCTATCCGCTTGCCATGGAAGGTGCACTGAAGCTCAAGGAAATCTCCTACATCCACGCCGAAGGCTATGCGGCCGGCGAATTGAAGCACGGCCCGATCGCGCTGATCGACGAGAACATGCCCGTCATCGTCATCGCGCCCTACGACCGCTTCTTCGAAAAGACCGTGTCGAATATGCAGGAAGTCGCTGCCCGTGGCGGCCGCATCATCTTCATCACCGATGAAGCGGGTGCCGCGCATTCCAAGCTGCCGACCATGGCGACGATCGTTCTGCCCAATGTCGACGAGATCATCGCGCCGATGATCTTCTCGCTGCCGATCCAGCTTCTGGCCTATCACACGGCGGTCTTCATGGGCACCGATGTGGATCAGCCGCGCAATCTCGCCAAGTCGGTCACGGTCGAGTGAGGCCGGCCGACCGAGGCTTGTGCGGCGCGGCGAATTCTGGCAGTTTTTGGCACGGAAAGCACGGGGGCACTGATTTCCGATCGCAGCTAAACTCAACGGAGTTCGTCGGCATACGATGACGGAAAAACTGCCCCGATTGTCGGTCGCGTCGCGCATCAGAAACAACTTTCTGGCGGGCATCATCATCTGCGCGCCGATCGCCATCACGCTGTGGCTGACATGGTCGGTTGTGCGCTGGGCCGATAGCTGGGTGAAACCCTATCTTCCGGCGCGCTACGATCCCGACAACTATCTGAATTTCGCCGTTCCCGGCTCCGGCCTGCTGATCGGCCTGATCATCATCACTGTCATCGGCTTTCTCGGCAAGAACCTGATCGGCCAGCAGATCGTGATGTTCAGCGAGTCCCTCGTGCGCCGCGTGCCGCTGGTGCGCGTCATCTACAAGAGCGTCAAGCAGATCTTCGAGACGGTGCTCAAGGAGCGCAGCAACTCCTTCAAGAAGGTCGGGCTGATCGAGTACCCAAGCCAGGGCCTCTGGGCGATGGTCTTTATCGCGACGGATGCGAAGGGCGAGATCGCCTCGAAGTTCAACGCCATGGGCCACGACATGGTCAGCGTCTTCCTGCCGCCGACCCCGGTGCCGACGGCGGGCTTCCTGATCTTCGTGCCGCGCGAAAAGATCGTGCTGCTCGACATGTCGCCGGAGGACGCCGCGAAGCTTCTGATCTCGGGCGGCCTCGTGACGCCGGAAGAACTGGCCTCGCAGATCGCCGCCCCTGAGCCTGCGCGCAAGCCGCTGCCCGCGCCGGTCGAAATGTAATCCGGCCGGTTCAGCCGCCGGCCTTCTCCCACTTCTTCACCAACCGATCGCGCTTCAGCTTCGACAGACGCTGCAGCCAGAAAATCCCGTCGAGCTGGTCGATCTCGTGCTGGATGCAGATGGCGAGAAAGCCCTCCGCATCCTCCTCGTGGGTGTTTCCATCGACATCCTGATAGCGAAACCGCACCGCGTTCGGCCGGATCACCTCGTCGGTGGCGCCAGGCATCGAGACGCTGCCCTCGGTATTGCGGCTGGTCTCATCGGATGCCTTGATGATCTCCGGATTGACGTAAACCCGCACCCCATCCTCGCGGCTAAGCTCGATGACGGTCACACGCTCGAATACGCCGATATGCGCCGCCGTGATGCCGACGCCGGGCGCCGCGCGCATCGTGTCGAGAAGGTCGGCGACAAGCGTGCGCAATGTGTCGTCGAAGGCTGTCACCGGCGCACAAGGCGTTTTGAGACCGGGGTGAGGGAAGCGTAGAATGGGGCGGACGGTCACGAAAACCTCTCCTGATTTCAGATGCGCCGAAACTATCTCCCGACTGGCGAATTGTCATCCGTATGAACGGTTTAACGCTGGACGTTCCCATGTCTTTCGGCTAGCACGGGTTGAATTCCGGCGTATCGAAGCGTTCTAAACTTCGAAAGAGATGCGAGGGCGGCAAAGATGACGAACGACGCAGAAGAGCTCGTCCGCACGCGTCCGGAGGACAGCGAAGCCGACCTCTACGACGAGAACGGAAACGTCCGCAGCGACTTCCTGGTGCTTGTCGGCGCGGCCATCGCCGATCGCGATACGATCTTCCTCAGACAGCACGTCGCACGCCTGCACGAATCGGAACTGGGCGACCTGCTGGAATCGATCCAGCCCGATCAGCGCTTAGCACTCGTTCGCCTGCTCGGCGACCAGTTCGACATGACGGCGCTGACGGAGGTCGACGAGGCGATCCGCCGCGAGATCGTCGACCAGATGCCGAACGAGCAGATCGCAGCCGCGATCGGCGAGCTCGATTCGGACGACGCCGTCTACATTCTGGAAGATCTCGATCAGGAAGACCGCGACGAGATCCTGGCACAGCTGCCGTTCACCGAGCGCGTTCGCCTGCGCCGGGCGCTCGATTATCCCGAGAGCTCCGCCGGCCGCCGCATGCAGACGGAGTTCGTCGCCGTGCCGCCGTTCTGGACGGTCGGCCAGACGATCGACTACATGCGCGACGAGGAAAACCTGCCCGATTCCTTTTCGCAGATCTTCGTCATCGATCCGACGTTCAAGCTGCTCGGCGCCATCGATCTCGACAAGATCCTGCGCACCAAGCGGCAGAACAAGATCGAAACGATCATGCGCGAGACCAACCACCCGATCCCGGCCGAAATGGACCAGGAAGAGGCGGCGCAGCTCTTCGAGCAATACGACCTTCTCTCCGCCGCCGTCGTCGACGAGAACGACCGGCTGGTCGGCGTGCTCACCATCGATGACGTTGTCGACGTCATCCACGAAGAGGCCGACGAGGATATCAAGCGCCTCGGCGGTGTCGGCGATGAAGAGCTGTCGGACAACGTCTTCTCGACGGTCAAGTCGCGTTTCCTGTGGCTGGTGATCAATCTTGGCACAGCACTTCTATCGGCGAGCGTCATCGGCCTGTTCGACGGCTCCATCGAGAAGATGATCGCGCTTGCCGTGCTGATGCCGATCGTCGCCTCCATGGGCGGCAATGCCGGCACGCAAACCATGACGGTGACCGTTCGCGCGCTCGCGACCGGCGATCTCGATATATACAATGCCGGCCGCGTCATTCGAAGGGAAGTGGCGGTCGGCCTTGCCAATGGCGCCATGTTCTCGGTGATCATGGGCACCATCGCAGCCACATGGTTTCATGACTACCAGCTTGGCTTCGTCATCGGCTCCGCGATGATCATCAATCTCTTCGCCGCAGCCGTCGCCGGCATTCTTTTGCCGTTGTTGCTGGATAAGGTTGGGGCCGATCCCGCCATTGCCTCGTCGGTTTTCGTGACCACGGTCACCGATTGCACCGGCTTCTTTGCTTTTCTGGGGATCGCCACCTGGTGGTTTGGCATATAGACAACTCGCAACCGGGTTGCACAAATTGACTATTACGTAAAAGTCAATATTATGGGTTCCTGAATATCGAGGGATCCATGCCGGTTAGCAAATATTACAGCATCACGGAGTTGACGCGCGAATTCGGAGTTTCGACGCGCACACTGCGATTTTATGAAGACGAAGGCCTCATTCACCCGGAGCGTCGTGGCCGTACGCGGCTGTTTCGCCCGACCGACCGGCGCCTGATCCAGGAGATCCTGCGCGGTCGCCGCATAGGCTTCACCATCGCCGAAATTCGCGAAATCATTCAGGTCTACAAGGAGCCGCCGGGCGAGCTCGGCCAGTTGAAGCTGTTGATGAAGCGCGTCGACGAAAAGCGCGAGGACCTGCGCCAGAAGCGCAAGGATATCGACGACACTCTGGCCGAACTCGACAATATCGAAGAATCCTGCCTCGGCCGCCTCGCCGAAATCGGCGTCGGCACCTGATCAGCCCGAGCGCCCCTTATTGGGGCGCAGCGCTGCATTCGCTGGCAAGGCTGAGGATGCGACCATCATCGGCCTTGACCTCGCCGGATTGAAACGGCGTGAACAGCTTCTGCTCCTGCAGTTTATCGAGCGTGCACTGGCAGAAGCTACGGCACAACGCTTCGCCTTCCTGCAGGCTGCAGGACGTGTTGCATTGCTGCAGATAGGTCTGCACGGGATCGGGCTTTGCCGGCGGCACGATGTAAGCGAGCGCGAACGCAATCGAGATCAGTACCGGCTGGTGGATGAGGTAAAAAGCAAGGCTGTGCCGGCCCAGCCGCGCAAGCAGGCTCGATCCGGTTCCTAAGCTGGCGAGATTGGCTGGAAGCCCCGTTCTGAGCGCGATCGCAGCACTCGTCAGCCCAAGCAGAAACGGCACCATCCACGGAAACAGCGGAACATAGTCGTTGGAGCGCTGCGGCATCTCGGCGAAGCCGATCCAGGCGAGGTAGCGCGGATCGAAGAAAGGCGAGCGCAGGATACCCGGCGATACCCACGTATCAGCGATCCATCCGGCGACCGCGACGATGGTGACGGCGACGATCGCGGGCAGGGGCAATCGCAACAGCAGCACGCCCACCACGCTCAGCACGGCGATGCAGTGCAGGATCCCGAAGAAGATCCATTCTCCCGGCATGAAGAAATAGGTCGCCACGGAGATGGCCACCGACGCGGCGGCGATCATCGCGAACCGCTTCCGGAACGAAGCCCAGCGCGTCTCCGGCGTATTGGCGAGCACGAGGCTGACGCCGACGATGAACAGGAAGGTCGAGGCGATGGCGCGGGCATAGAGCTTCAGCCAGCCGGTCTCGGCCGTGCCCGGCGCAAGATAGCCGACGAACTCCATATCCCAGGTGAAGTGATAGGTCGCCATAGCGATCAGCGCCGCGCCACGCAGCGTGTCGAGCAAGCCGATGCGCGGCGGCTTTTGCGCCGCTACGGTCTCCGTCGCCGGAACAGTCATTCACAATCCCCCAGATGAGTCGTTTCCGTCGGCTGACGGATTGCTGCGGGGAATAGGAGAAAGGTGGAGATTTGATGACGGCTCGCGATCCATGATCGCCAGCCGTGCCTCCGAGAAGAACTGCCGCCGCGTCAGGACGACGATGACGATGGTGGTCGTCAGCATGAAGACATAGGGGTTGATGAACCAGCCGAGATAGCCGATCGACAGGAAGATAGCCCTGAGCCCCTCGTTGAAATGACCGCCGGCGATGATGTTCATGCGGATGACGCGCTCGGCGGCCCGTTCAGCCGCCAGAACGTCGTTTTCCGTGTCGCGCATCATCGGGATACCGCCGAACAGGATCGTGCAGTAGTTGAACAGGCGATAGGACCAGCCGAACTTGAAGAAGGCATAGCCGAACAGCGCCGCCAGTCCACCGACCTTCATCTCGAACACCGCGTGGCCGCTATGGAGAACCAGCGGCAGATCGGCGAACACCGCATCGACCTTCTCCGTCGCGCCGAGTAGCGCGAAGCAGCTGCCGACCTCGAAGATCGAGGTGGAGGCGAAGAAGGCCGTGCCGTTCTGCAGGCCGGCCATGATCTGCGTATCGATCATCTTCAGGTCGCGGCGCAGCGAATTGTAGATCCACTCGCGTCTACGCTCGATCATCGCATGCGTGAGACTGGTGCGGCCGAAGAGACTGGCGCTGCGCAATAGTCGCGCGTAACCGAACCACATGAGCGCGAAGAAGCACAGGGCGATGTAATCTGGTGTCGTCATCATTATATTGATTCAGTCCCTCTCCACGCGCCCACTCTATAGATAGAAGCGCTGACCGCAACAACGGGCGGACATGGAACCTTTCACAGGATGATGTCGCACGCGTGAAATGCTATGTCGGTGGACCGAACGGATCGCAGGCCGCGCTGGCGTAGCTTGATTAAGTAAATTCTCAACAGGACGCACCCATGTTCCTTTCTGTTTTCGACGTATTCAAGATCGGCGTCGGCCCTTCCAGTTCCCACACGATGGGGCCGATGACGGCGGCGAACCGCTTTCTCGATCTGATTCTGTCGGATGAATGGCCGCGCCCGTCTTCGGGTGCCAATGTCGCGGCAATCAAGGTCAGCCTGCACGGCTCGCTCGCCCACACCGGTATCGGCCACGGGACGGGCAGGGCCGTCATCCTCGGCCTGATGGGCGAGCAGCCTGACAGCGTCGATCCCGATCAGATGGACGGCATTATCGACAAGGTCGAGCGCGCCGGCCGCATCACCCCGCCAGGGCATCCCGCCTATCAGTTCCAGCCGAAGACCGATCTGGTATTCGACAAGAAGCAGCCGCTACCGGGCCATGCCAACGGCATGTCCTTCTCCGCCTTCGACAAGGACGGCCGGATGCTCGTGCGCCGCATCTACTATTCCGTTGGCGGTGGCTTCGTCGTCACCGATACGGAACTGGAAACCATGCGCGCCAAGAAGAAGATGCCGTCGGATGGCGTCAAGGTGCCGTATCCCTTCTCCACCGCCAAGCAGATGCTCGAGATGGCGGCACGCTCCGGCATTTCGATCGCGCAGATGAAGCGCGCCAACGAGGAAAGCCGGTGCAGCCGCGAGGAGCTCGACGAGGGCCTCGACCGGATCTGGGAAGCGATGCGCTCCTGCATCGAGCGCGGCCTCAAGGTCGATGGCATCATGCCGGGTGGTCTCAATGTCCGCCGCCGCGCACGCTCGATCCATGACAAGCTGCAGGAAGAGTGGCGCAGCAACCGCATCAATCCGCTGCTCGCCAACGACTGGCTGAGTGTCTATGCCATGGCCGTCAACGAGGAGAACGCGGCCGGCGGCCGCGTGGTGACCGCGCCGACCAATGGCGCCGCCGGCGTCATCCCGGCGACGATCCGCTATTACGAACACTTTCACGACGATTGGGATCAGAACGGCATCCGAGACTACCTGCTGACGGCAGCAGCCGTCGGCGGCATCATCAAGCACAACGCGTCGATCTCCGGCGCCGAAGTCGGCTGTCAGGGCGAAGTCGGCTCGGCGGCGGCCATGGCGGCTGCCGGTCTCGCGGCCGTCATGGGCGGCACGCCGGAGCAGATCGAGAACGCAGCGGAAATTGCACTGGAACACCATCTCGGCATGAGCTGCGATCCCGTCGCCGGTCTCGTCCAGGTTCCCTGCATCGAGCGCAACGCACTTGGCGCCGTGAAGGCCGTGACCGCCGCGTCGCTCGCGATCAAGGGCGACGGTCGCCACTTCGTTCCGCTCGACGCCTGCATCGAGACCATGCGCCAGACCGGCTACGACATGAGCGAGAAGTACAAGGAAACCTCGACCGGCGGCCTCGCGGTCAACGTCGTGGAGTGTTGATAGGCCGGGCCGGCTATCGCGGTCTGGACGGCGTATCACACTGTGATTGGAAAACCGGCGGCTATGGGCCGCCGGCGCGTTCAAGCCGCTTGACGCTGCCGCGCAAAAGGATTTGAACGGCGGTATGGCATTGCATCTTATCAAACTCTGCGTCGGCGCCGACTCGATCGACGACTTGCGCGAATGGGTGGCCGAACGCTCCTTGAGGGCGATCGCAGCCGGCATGGAACCACACTCCGTCCACACGACCCGAATGGTCCCGAAGAAGATCGACGAGCTGCTCGACGGTGGCTCACTGTATTGGGTGATCAAGGGGCAGGTTCAGGCGCGGCAGAAGCTGCTCGATATCCAGAGCTTTACCGATGGCGAGGGTATTGGCCGCTGCCATCTGGTGCTCGGCCCCGAGGTCATCGAAACGGCAGTACAGCCGAAGCGTGCTTTCCAGGGCTGGCGCTATTATCCAGAGGAAGATCGCCCGCGCGATCTCGATACGCTCGGCGAGGGCGTTGCTGAGATGCCCGCAGACCTGCGCCGCGAGCTCTCCGAACTCGGCCTTCTCTGACGAAACGCATCACGTCAGAGAAAGACCCGTTCGTTTCGGCTCAGCGGAGCCGCATCGTCACAGGCGCCCGGCCTTCCGGGTTGGTGACGTGAAGATGGATATTCGCTTCGGGCTGCGAGTAGCGCCAGGCACGCGCGCCATGCGACAAGAGCAGATTGATCAGGTCCTTGGTCTTGGCTGTCTTCGCCTTCGGTCGCGGCATGCCAATCTCGGCAAGACGCATCGCCGCTTCGTGAAGCGGATGCAGAACCGAGCGCGGATTCTTGCCAGTCAACCGACCTTCGGCCGGAAATTCCGGAACATTCTCGTTGATCGCCATAATTATCCCCGTACGCAATACAAATCAGGTCTAGGAAGGTCGGCCCTGTCGCGAACACCGATCAAGGCCGAATTCCGGGCCGCCGCCTGAACGTGATAGGCGGCGGTTGTCTTCATTACTGGGCGGAGGCCCAGCACTTCACGCCGGCACGCTTCAGCGTGTTGCAGGCGTTGACGGCTTGCTTCTGGTCGTCGAAGCCACCGAAACGTGCGCGATAGCTGCCGGCATAGGCGACGGCGAAGGGCTTCGCGGAACGCAGTGCCTTGCCGCCCTTGCTCTTCGCGCCATCGAGCAGATCCATGGCTGCTTCGCGGCTGGCCGAGACGCCGATCTGCACGACCCAACCTTCCGGCTGCGCCTGCTTGGTGGATGCGGTCGTGACGTTGTCGACCGAGGTATCACCCTGTTCCGGCGGAACATAGGCGGTGGTCGGCGTGGGAACCGGAGCGGCTGCGGCCTGCTTGATCGGCTGCGTCTTCACCTTCGTCGGCTGCGGCATTTCCTGCAGAAGCGGATTGTCGGACTTGGACGACGACGTGCCGGCATAGGCGACCTGCGCCGAGGCAACCTCGGTGCGGCTGACCGGCAGCGGATGCGTCGGCGGCAGTTCCGCGACTTCCTGCTTGGCAACGGTTACCGGAATGACGGTTTCGGACGAAATCTTCGGCGCCTGGGCGACCAGCGCGGATCCACCACGGGTCGAAGCCTTCGGCAGGTACGACGCAATCAGGTTGCGCATCTGGGTGTCGCGGGCAGGCGTGGAAGCACCACCGAGAACGACGCCAACGATCGACTTGCCATCGACCTGAACCGAGCTCACGAGATTGAAGCCGGCAGCGCGGGTGTAACCGGTCTTGATGCCGTCAACGCCGCGCACCGAACCGACCAGGCGGTTATGGCTGCGGATGATGCGGTTGCCGAACTTGAAGCTCTGCGTGGAGAAATAGCCGTAATACTGCGGGAAATGCTGGCGCAGCGCGATGCCGAGACGGGCCTGGTCGCGCGCCGTGGTCATCTGCGCGGTGTTCGGCAGGCCGTTGGCATTGCGGTAAGTGGTGCGCGTCATGCCGAGCGCATGCGCCTTCGCAGTCATGATCTGCGCGAAACGGTCTTCCGAACCGCCGAGCAGTTCGCCGAGCGCGGTAGACGCGTCGTTGGCGGAAAGGGTGACGAGGCCGAGAATGGCCTGCTCGACCGAAATCGTGGCGCCCGGGCGAACGCCGAGCTTGGTCGGGGCCTGGCCGGATGCATGAGCGGAGAAGGGAACGGCGCTATCGAGACGGATGCGGCCCTGTTCGAGCGCTTCGAACGTCAGATAGAGCGTCATCATCTTGGTCAGCGAAGCCGGATACTGCAAGCGATCGGCGTTTTCGCTGTAGAGGACATTGCCGGTATTGGCGTCGACGACGATGCCGGCATACTTCGAATTGGCAGCTTCCGCGCTTGAAGCCAAGCCAACCATACCGACTGCCATGGACAGCGCAACGATCGCCTTGATCAGGAAATTGCTGGAGCGGGACGGGGAAGCGGAAGAAGCTGACCTTGACACTATTTCACTCTTTGCTTGGCTTGCAGTTTAGAAGAATCGGGACCGCGCTTCGCCCGCACGATCAACCTCGTTGAAGGTAGCTCTTCGGGGTTACCAATCCGTTTATGATTAATCGTTTGTTTCACCGTTTCGGACCATTCTACCTGGATGTAGCGGAACGGTTCACGAGGCGCGTTTCCACAAATTGGGCAATAGCGGCATCAATATGTTCCCACTCCGCCAAATGACGGCTGGAGAAGCGGTAAAGCACACTTAAATCGCGCCCGACCTTGATATCGCGCTGGCAATCGCCGCTGGTCGTCAGCTCTGGGCTCGCCGGCAGCAGGCAGCGCACGACGTAGTCGGCACCACCCTTGCGTGGCGCCGTCAGCAGCACTTCGTCGCCATATCCGGTATCGGCCCGAAGCTTGTGGAGCGTCATGCCGTTGGCGAAGGGATGTGGGGTCGGGTCGATCAGATGCGAGTAGATCGGCTCGAATCGGCCGGACATGTCACGCGACATGGTCGCCTGCGTGACCTGCAGGAAGATCAGGTCCGGGGACTTGGCGATGTCGTCGAAGCGATCGCGGTTCTCGCTCGAATAACCCTGCATTTGCGGCCATGCCAGATAGAGGTCGGCGCGCTCGGCGGTGCCGCTATGCCGCTGGCTGGGGAAGCGGATCGTGTTTTCCTGGAGCTGAAGCGTATCCTGGCCGATCGTGAGTGTTACCGGCGCGGTGCTGTCGGTATTCCCGGCAAGCGACACGCGCGCGCCGAACCATCGGCCGCCGAGGCTGATAGCAATGGTAAGCACCGCCAGAAGGGCGATGACAATGGTTGTGCGGATGAGAAAGCCAGTCGACAGGAGAGGGGATTCCTCAACCTCTGTGGAGCTCTGAATGGCCTGGCGCATGACGGCTTTCGAGTATCTGACCGTCGCAGGAAAAACGTGAGCCGCCGGTGTCGCTGATCTATGGCGTGATGATCGGGCTTGTGTGGTTAATTAAGCGTTAACCGAGGGCGTCGGGCTCATGCCGATGGCCCATAAAAAGCGAGCCGCTCCTGGGACAGCAGGAGCGGCTCTTGAGACGCCGGTCTGGACGTGCATGCGGGGACGGGACCAGGCGCCTTGCTTGCCCACCGGATTGCTCCGGCGGATGGAATTACTTGACGCTACCGACAGCCACGGCGCGGCCGTCCTGGAGCTTGACCCAGCGGGTTGGATCGCTGGACGACTGGCGCTTCAGATAGGTGTACTCGGTATCGGCCCAGAGCATGACCTTGTTGCGCATGTTGTCGAGAATGAAGTCGCCGCGATCGGTGCGCACGGTCAGCACGGCATGGCCATCGCCATTCGGCTGCAGCACGACGGTCATCAGGAGGTTCGACGGCGAGAAGCCGGCTTCGATCAGCATCTTGCGCTTCAGAAGCGCGTAGTCTTCGCAGTCGCCTGCAGTCTTCGGATAGGCCCAGCGTTCCTCGACGCCGTAGATCTCCATGTCGGTCATCGGCGTGATCTCGGAGTTGACCTGGTAGTTGATCTTCAGGATCGTTTTCCAGCTGTCTTCGGTCAGCACCATCGTGCCCTGGTCGCCGGCTGCGTTCTTGCAGTCCTCAGGAATTTCCTTGCAGAACTGATAGGCGCCGATCGGCGGGCTGGTGTTGCCGAGAACAGTCATGCTCTGGTAGCCGGCCTGTCCGGCGCCTGCCATCGACATGAGCATCGCGGCAGCGGCGAGGCCGCCCTTGATGAAGTTTGTTATCGTCATTTTGTATGTCCCCGTTTGTGTGGAGACATTGCCAGACGTGTTTTTACTCGACGCAAAATTCAGAAGCAAAATTAAATGCTTAGTTGATTCAAAAGCGCGTCGAATTCGACTAAAATCAACATCGAATTTTACCGGAATTCGAAGGGAATGTTTACCAAGGTTGCTTCAAATTTTATCTTTCTCAAAAAGCCTCGCCGCCATCGGATGGCTCGTTTCGAGGCAAAAGATTAACGCGGGCGGTCAGGTCGCCATTTCGGTAATATTGCGTTCATCATGTGGCTTCGAGGGAATCGGTGCTCTCTCGGCCGCCGGAAGGCCGGATTCGCCCGCAAATGGCGCGTTTTGAGCCGCTTTTTGAGGTGATGCGTCGAAAATTATTTTTGAGAAATTTCGCGAAATCTGTCGGTCGCGGCGATAATTGCGCGCGCCATGCCGTCATGATCGGGCGAATGGGTGGCGTTTTCGACGATGATGAGCTCGCTTCCCGGCCACGCCCGCGCCAATTCCCATGCTGTGGTCAATGGCGCCTCCAGGTCGAGCCGTCCCCGAACGAGAATGCCGGGGATCGAGGCCAGCTCTCCGGCGTCCCGCAACAGCGCACCTTCCTCGAGCCACGCCGCATGGCTGAAGTAGTGGGTTATGATCCGGGCACGAGTGAGCAGATATTCCGGATTTCGCCAGCGTCGCGGATAGCCGTCGGGGTTGGCAAGCAGGATGGACGCTGCCTCCCAATCGTGCCAGTCCCGCGCCGCCTTGAGACGCACGTCGAGGTCGGGCCCATTGAGCAATTCCCGATAGCTCTCAAGAGCGCCCTTGGCTCTCATGTCACCGGGAAGGGATGCATTGAGCCCATGCCACTCCTCGGGAAACAGCGCGGCCATGCCCTGCGTCAGCCATTCGATTTCTGATCGCCTTGTCGTCGTCACGCCGGCGAGCACCATGGCCGCGACGCGGGCCGGATGGGTCTGCGCATAGGCGAGCGCAAGCGTGGATCCCCAGGATGTCCCGAACAGCACCCAATCCGTCACCCCAAGGTGACAACGGAGCTTCTCAATGTCGTCGATCAGGTGCCAGATCGTGTTGGTCGAGAGATCCGTCCCCATCTCGGCAGCATTGGGAAGGCTGCGGCCGCAATTTCTCTGGTCGAACAGGATGATCCGATAGACGGATGGGTCGAAATAGCGTGCCGCTGATGGCGATGAGCCGGAACCCGGCCCGCCATGCAGATAGAGCGCCGGCCGTCCATCAGGATTGCCGTAGCTTTCCCAGTGGATCAGATGGCCGTCCCCGACATCGAGGAGGCCGTAGTCGTAAGCTTCAATCTCTGGGAAAAGAATCGACATCCGGGCGCCTCCTTGGAGGGCCTCAATCTATCAGCTTTGTGAAGCCGGGATGACGACGATCAGAGAAATTCGCGCAGCGTGTCGCGCGATTGCAGCGACAGGAACTCGATCGCGACGCCTTCGACGAAGTGACGCACCACGCGGCCGCGCATGTTGCCGAGACGCAGCGCTGTGCCGATCGCGGGGCGAACCTCGACGTCGACAGCGGCGCCCGAGAGCGACAAGTCCATGATCCGGCACATATACTGGGTGCCGTCCTCGAGCGTGATTTCCGTCTGCGTCTCGCGCGGCATCAGACGATCGTGACGACGATCTTCAGGCAGCCCGAGTTCATGCTTGTTGGCAAGCCACGTCAGCTGCGCGGCAAGCTTCTCGCGCTTGCGCTCGGTGGCGTGGATGGACATGTTGAAGCCGCGGCTATCGATCGTCTGGACATAGCCTTCGACGCGACCGAGGTGATCGATATAGGCGACGACGCGTTCGTTGACGCGCGGTCGGCCCTGGCAGGTCACATACATGTCGCCGGGCGACATATCGATGACCAGGCACTCGAATTCCTCGTAATTTGCCAGCATCAGGCGGCCCTGCATATTGATGGGCACGCGCTGGAATGCACCTTGTTCAAGGCGAGGCGCAGTTTTTTGCGTCTGAGCTTGCTGGAAAGCGTGCATTAAAGGGCTTCTTTTACAAATAGCTTGGCGCCAAGCTTTACTCGCAATCCATTAACAGAAGGTTGTTCAGGCGAGGGTGATTTACCGCTCAGCGGTAGTGCCGAAATGGTGCATCCTGTTTCACGGGTTCATCCATCAGGCTGGACATCAGACGACGCACCGTATCGGCGATCGAGCGGCTGCCGCTGGTCGCCGCACGGGGCTCGTTCGCGCCGCTTTGCGTGCTCTCCACCGGGTCGAGCTGCTCGTGAAGCAACCGGCTGCGGTCGAGCGCCAGGAACTGCAGCGGAACGACCTCCAGCCAGCTCGCGGTCGTGGCCGGTGCGATTGCGCCGAGCAGCTTGTCGCATTCCCCCTCGGCATTGCGCAGTGGCAGCAGAATGATCTCGAAGGCGGCGCGATGGCCGGCGGTGCTGTATCCGGTGGCATTCAACAGCGCCGGGATGCCGTGCTCCATGACGCCGACGGCCGTCTTCTCGATGTCCTCATGGCCGTGCGCCCAGAGCTCCGACAAACAGCTGCCGCCAAGGTCGTGGCCGAAGAGATCGCAGATACGCGTACCGGCGAGACGGAAGGTGACGCGACTCGTCTCGGACGTTTCGAGCATGAAGAGGCTGGAGAGAAGCTGGCTTATATTGCGTGGCTCCACCTGCGTCCGCAGGGGAGCGATCTCGCTGCCGCGTAGCTTGTTCCAGTAGTCGAAGATCTGGATGGTGGTGTTGAGGCGCATGGGACTGCCGATCTGTTTCATTTCGGTTCAAACGGCGGCCATCATGGCCACCTTGCCCTATGCCATGCGGATTTCATGCCAGATCCGGGCAGTTAAGGTTAAGGAAGGGTTTCGATTGTCTGTGACGGCCTCTCGTGCCAGTATCTTTTCATTGCTTCCGGTATTGGAAGTTCAGCATGAATTGCTCGGGCGCGAGGTCATTCTCGGGGGACGCTCAGCAAGCCGTTCGGTAGATTGCCGGACGGCTTTTTTTTTGACCTGTCGTCCTGTAAGCCAGTGCACGCGAAGTGAACGAGGAATGCAATGGACGATACGAACGAGCCGCACCAGCCGACCGAGCCCGCCGCCAAGCCGCCGCGTACGCCCATTTTCAATCTTCCAGGCGCCATTGTCGCAACGATCGGTCTCCTAGCGGCGATCTATGCCGTGCAGGCGATTTTCCTGACCGAAAGCAGCGTCGACATGCTGTTCTTCGATTTCGGCTTCATTCCGCTGCGCTACATCACGCCCTTGGCCGAGCAGGGGCCGCAATTGTTCTGGACGCCGCTCACCTATTCGCTGCTGCATGGAAATATCGAGCATATCCTGTTCAACGGGCTATGGCTGATGGCCTTTGGCGCACCGGTCGCCCGCCGCATCGGTTGGGTTCGCTATACGGTCTTCTGGGTGCTTGCAGCCGTCGCGTCGGCCGCGCTTCACGCCGTGCTGAATTGGGGGCAGGCCACGGTCCTGATCGGTGCCTCCGGCGTGGTCTCGGCCCTGATGGGTGCTGCGTGCCGCTTTGCGTTCCCGTCGGAGCGTCGCGTCGCGCTTCCCGCCCATCTCAATCCGCGGCTCTCGATCGTGGAAACCTTCCGCAGCCGCACCGTCGTCATGTTCATGCTCTTCTGGTTCGTCGGCAATATTCTGATCGCGGTCGGCATTCCGCTGATCGGTGACACCGGCGCGCCGATTGCCTGGGACGCCCATATCGGCGGCTTTCTCTTCGGCTTCGTGCTGTTTTCGCTCTTCGACCGCCCACCGCCCGAACTTCCCTCTATTTCAGAGGATGCGGATATATTGCAATCCTGAGCGTTGAAGTGCACCATTCGAACTGATCCGCGTTGGGAGGAGAGACCGCCGCGGATGCCTGTGATCAGCTGAAGTGTCTCACTTTCGACATAGGAGGTTCAAATGTCCAATACAGTCAAAGCCATACTGGATGCCAAGGGCAGGGACGTCGTCACCGCCGGCCCGAACACGACCGTTTCCGAAGCAGCCGCGATTCTAAGCAAGAAGAAGATCGGCGCCATCGTCATCGTCGGCATGGAAAACAAGATCGCCGGGATCTTTACCGAGCGCGACGTGGTTCACGCCATCGCCAAGTCCGGCCCTGCCTGTCTTGATAGCTCCGTGGCATCGGTGATGACGGCGAAGGTCTATCGCTGCAACGAGGCAACGACCGTCAACGAGCTGATGGAGCTGATGACCAGCCGGCGCTTCCGCCATGTGCCGGTCGAAACCGCTGGAAAGCTCGCCGGCATCATCTCGATCGGTGACGTGGTCAAGACCCGTATCGCCGAGGTCGAACGCGAGGCTGAGGACATCAAGGCCTATATCGCAGGCTGAATGAAGGCGCGCCGGCTTGCTCAGCTGGAGCCGGCGAACAACTCCTGCATGCGCCTCAACTCGGGAAGCCGCGCCGTGGCTTCCTGATAGCCGCGCTCGATCGCTTCGCCGGCGCGATGAAACTCCGAGAGACCGATATCGCTCAATCTTGGCTGCAGCGAGATATCTGGCGGATCGCCCGCCAGACGCGCACGCGCGATGCGATCCTGGATGATATTGAACGCCTGCACCATCACACCGGTCATGCCAAGCTTCGCGTAAGGCGCATGCTCCTGCTTCTGCACCTCGGACGGCGTCAGGCTGGCGCTATGGCGCACCACGGCCGAGCGGCCATAGATGTCGTAGTTGAGGTTCACGGCGACGACCAGCGGCTGCTCGTAGGCGCGGCAGACCGAGACGGGGACGGGATTGACCAGAGCGCCATCCACTAGCGTCCGGTGATTGCTGCGCACCGGCTCGAAAATGCCGGGCAGGGCGTAGGATGCCCTCAGCGCCGTGATCAGCGAGCCGTTGGCGATCCAGACCTCGTGGCCGCTATTGACCTCGGCCGACACCGCGACGAAGGGGCGATCGAGATCCTCGACATTCAGCCCTTCCAAGTGTTCCTGCATGCGCTTGGTCAGCCGCATGCCGCCGAAAAGGCCGCTGCCGCCGATGGTCAGATCAAGCAGGCTGGCGATCCGGCGCATGGTCAGCGACCGGGCGAAACCCTCGAGTTCATCGAGCTTGCCCGCCAGATAGCAACCGCCCACCAGCGCGCCGATCGACGTTCCCGCGATCATGCCGATCTCGATACCCGCCTCGTCGAGCGCCCGGAGTACGCCGATGTGCGCCCAGCCGCGCGCAGCGCCGCCGCCAAGGGCAAGCGCCAGCTTCGGCTTTTTCGGTGTGGGGGCGGGAAGCTTGATGTCGGAGGGCGAGGCGATGCCAGCGTCGGAACCGACGGCTTCGGAGCCTTGACGGATCAAACTCCAGCTCACCATGGCAAACCTCCCCCTGGCGCGACGCGCAGGCAAATATTAGTGCGCCGCCACCCTTTCGAATTGGTATATGGCCGCCTCTTCTGACCCAAAAAGAGACGGTAGGCCGTTGTTACGGTTGTTTTCCGTAGACTTCGTGAGGATCGAACTGGCGCTCGTCGTCGGCGATCTCAAGCATCGGCTTGCCGTCTTCCAGGCTCACCGTCCGATAGAAGCAGGATCGGCGGCCAGTGTGGCAGGTCGCGTCGTGACCGGCAACTTCGACCTTTAGCCAAATTGCATCCTGGTCGCAGTCGGTGCGGATTTCCTTCACCGTCTGGATGTTGCCCGAGGTTTCGCCCTTCAGCCAGAGCTTGCCGCGCGAGCGGCTGAAATAGTGAGCCTGGCCTGTCTGGATGGTCAGCGCCAATGCCTTGGCGTTCATATGCGCCACCATGAGCAGCTCGCCGTCATGGGCGTCCGTCACGATAGCGGTGATCAGGCCGCGGTCATCGAACCGCGGCGTGAAATCACCGGCATCCTCGAGCTCGGACTTGTCTTCGGACGGCGCATTGAAGGCAAATGGCATCATCGCGGCTTTCTGAAATGAAGCCGGTCAGCGGCTCCGCACCATGGAAATAAATCGGGCTTGGTCAGCCGGCTCAGTTTTAAATGTGCCGGTGAAGGTTGTCGTCAATGTGGTCGAGCCCTGTTTCTGAACACCGCGCATTGCCATGCACATATGTTCGGCCTCGATCATCACTGCGACGCCGCGGGGAGCGAGCGTTTCGTCGATCGAACGGGCGATCTGGGCGGTCATGGTTTCCTGCGTTTGCAGGCGGCGGCCATAGATTTCAACCACGCGCGCGATCTTCGACAGACCGAGAACCTTGCCGTCGGGCATGTAGGCCACATGCGCCTTGCCAATGATCGGAACCATGTGGTGTTCGCAATGCGAGAAGAACGGAATGTCCTTCACCAGCACCATGTCGTCATAGCCCGCGACCTCTTCGAAGGTCCGGCCAAGCACCTCTTGCGCATCCATCTCATAGCCGGCGAAAAGCTCGCGATAGGCTTTCGCGACACGCGCCGGCGTATCCAGCAAACCCTCGCGCGCAGGGTCGTCGCCGGCCCAGCGGAGCAGCGTTCGCACCGCATCTTCGGCTTCCTTCTGGCTTGGGCGATTGGATTCTGGCGTGGTCTGCGGAAAGTTCTTTACGATGGCGTCCATCTGCAACTGTCTCCTGATCCGCAATGCGGACCGTATTTCGGACTAGCCACTGGCAATCCCACTCGGGAATAGTGCACCTTTGGCAGGCTCCGGGGCTTTCAGGGCGAAATTCTGCGGCCCATCCGGCACGGTTTCCCATTCAAACTTACACGAGGCCATTGCATTTCCATGGCCTTCGAACGACATACATATAGGAAAACGGCATCGCTATGTAAGTCTTCCAGCGTGACACGGTGTGTTTTTGTTTGGGTGACGATGAACAATGAGCCGTCTATCCGCATGAAATATGGAGCGGAATACCCGATGGACGACATCTACAACAGCAAAATTCTCGAATTTGCCGGTAATATTCCGCTGATCGGCGCTCTTGAGGAACCCGACGCCAGCGCCCAGGCGCACTCCAAGCTCTGCGGCTCCAAGGTCAGGATCTGGCTGAAGATGGACGGCGACACGGTCTCGGCCTTCGCCCATGACGTCAAGGCCTGTGCGCTCGGCCAGGCCTCGTCCTCGATCATGGCCCGCCACGTGGTCGGTGCGACGGCGCAGGAGTTGCGCCAGGCGCGCGCTGATATGCTCGCCATGCTGAAGGAAGACGGTGAGGGCCCATCGGGGCGTTTCGAGGATATGCGCTACCTGCGGCCGGTTCGCGAATACAAGGCCCGCCACGCCTCCACCATGCTGACCTTCGACGCAGTGGTCGATGCGATCGGTCAGGTCGAGGCCAAGCGCGCCGAGACCGTGGAAGCCTGAGCGGATCGCCATGTGCCAGTTCTGCTCGATGAACCACGATGACGACGAGGACGAAGGCGGCGCGGCCGCGTCGCCCAGGAAGAAGCCGGTTCATCACTCGCGCAACTACACCGGCCCCTTCCGCAAGACACCGGATCGCCTGTTCGGCATGGGCCTGATCCGGCTCTACCAACTGACCCTATCCGGCTTCATCGGTAATTCCTGCCGACACATCCCGACATGTTCCGAGTACGGCTACGAGGCCATCGCCCGCCATGGCCTGTGGAGCGGCGGATGGATGACGCTGTTTCGCGTCGGTCGCTGCGGCCCCGGCGGCACCAGCGGTCTCGACCGTGTACCGGAAACGCTCGGCGACCGTTTCCATTGGTGGACGCCGTGGCGCTATCTGGCGTTCGGCCGCAAGCCGACGTGACCGTTTACGTCGCACTCCTCCATAGCATCGTTCTGGCTCCGGGCCGCAGGGTGATCATGTCCGACCTGCGCGACATGGCCACGTCGCTCGGCTATCGCAATCCGCGCACCCTGGTTTCGACAGGCAATATCGTCTTCGAGGCACAGACGTCTCCAATTGGAGACATGGAGGCGCGGCTGGAGCAGGCGTTTCATGCGCGCTTCGGCAAGCCGGTCGATATCCTCGTTCGCACGGCCGAGGATTGGCGCAAGATCGCCGCCGCCAATCCGTTCCCTGATGGTGATGGTAGCCAGGTCATTCTGCGCGTCATGCGAAAGCCGCTCGACCGCACCGTTATCGAGCGGCTGCAGCCTCATGCCCAGCCGAACCAGCGCCTTGCCGTGATCGGTGGCGATCTCTGGATCGATTTCGCCGGCAAACCCAGCGAATGGAAGCTGCTCTCCGCTCTGACGACCAAACGCATGGGCGTCGGCACGCTGCGCAACTGGAACACCGTTCGCGGCCTCGCCGAAATGGTCGCGCAGGAGGCCGGCATTCAGCCTCTGACCTAGAGTTCGGGCGATCCGTAGCACATGAAGGCCAGCTTGTTGCCGTCGGGGTCCCTGATATAGGCGGCGTAAGGCGCGCCGCTGTAATGAGCCCGGTAGCCGGGTGCCCCATCGTCCGATCCGCCGCCCGTAAGCGCGATTTCATGCAGGCGATCGACCCGGGCAGGCTCGTCGATACGAAACGCCGTCATCGTTCCGTTGCCGGCGGTTGAATATCCTTTCAACGGGTAGCCGACGGAGAAACGTGAAACCGTTGCGTCATCCTTGCGCCCCCAGGACGCGGACGTGCCATCGAGAAAGCACTGCTCAAGGCCCATCTCACGAAACAGTGCATCGTAGAAACCGACCGATCTCGGGAGGTCGTTTGTTCCGACGGTGGTGTAAAGGATCATGCGCCACCTTGCGTTGCTGTTTCTGTCACTTTGCCATCGGCAGGGCCATTGTCAATGTGGCGATACCGTTGCCACGCCGGATCGGCTTTTCCTTTACTGCGACGGCAAATCCCGGTATCAGGCGGCGGCGTATTCGTGATCCGAAACGCGTCATTGCAACCACCCGCATTCGTTGGCGGGACTGGACAAGGAGAAGTCTAAAATGTCCCAATCCGTTTCCCTGACATTCCCCGATGGTTCCGTGCGCAGCTACGATGCTGGCGCAACCGGCAAGGATGTCGCTGAATCCATTTCTAAGTCGCTTGCCAAGAAGGCCGTCGCCATCGCGATCGACGGCACCGTGCGCGACCTTTCCGATCCCGTCGTCGACGGCACGATCGAGATCATCACCCGCACCGATCCCCGTGCGCTCGAGCTCATCCGCCACGACGCGGCCCACGTCATGGCCGAAGCCGTGCAGGAGCTGTGGCCTGGCACGCAGGTCACGATCGGCCCGGTGATCGAGAACGGCTTCTATTACGACTTCGCCAAGAACGAGCCCTTCACGCCTGACGATCTGCCGAAGATCGAAAAGAAGATGAAGGAGATCATCTCGCGCAACGCTGCCTTCACCAAGCAGATCTGGTCGCGCGAGAAGGCCAAGGAAGTCTTCGCCGCCAAGGGCGAAAGCTACAAGGTCGAGCTCGTTGACGCGATTCCTGAAGGCCAGGACCTGAAGATCTACAATCAGGGCGAATGGTTCGACCTCTGCCGCGGCCCGCACATGGCCTCCACCGGCCAGATCGGCACGGCCTTCAAGCTGATGAAGGTTGCCGGCGCCTATTGGCGTGGCGACAGCAACAACGCCATGCTCTCGCGCATCTACGGCACGGCCTGGGCCGAGCAGGCGGATCTCGACAACTACCTCCATATGCTGGCGGAAGCCGAAAAGCGCGATCACCGCAAGCTCGGCCGCGAAATGGACCTGTTCCATTTCCAGGAAGAAGGCCCTGGCGTCGTCTTCTGGCACGGCAAGGGCTGGAGGATGTTCCAGGCGCTGACTTCCTACATGCGCCGCCGTCTTGCCGGCACCTATGAAGAGGTCAACGCCCCGCAGGTTCTCGACGCCTCGCTCTGGGAGACCTCGGGTCACTGGGGCTGGTATCAGGAAAACATGTTCGCGGTGAAGTCGGCCTATGCCTTCACGCACCCGGAAGACAAGGAAGCCGACAACCGCGTCTTCGCGCTGAAGCCGATGAACTGCCCGGGTCACGTGCAGATCTTCAAGCATGGCCTGAAGTCTTACCGCGAGCTGCCGATCCGTCTTGCCGAGTTCGGCACGGTGCACCGTTACGAAGCCTCCGGCGCTCTGCACGGCCTGATGCGCGTTCGCGGCTTCACCCAGGACGACGCGCACGTCTTCTGCACGGAAGAGCAGATGGCGGCCGAATGCCTGCGCATCAACGATCTCATCCTGTCGGTCTATGAAGACTTCGGCTTCAAGGAAATCGTCGTCAAGCTCTCGACCCGTCCTGAAAAGCGCGTCGGCTCAGACGCTCTCTGGGACCGCGCCGAGGCCGTCATGACCGAAGTGCTGAAGACGATCGAGGAACAGTCCGAAGGCCGCATCAAGACCGGCATTCTGCCGGGCGAGGGCGCGTTCTACGGTCCGAAGTTCGAATACACGCTGAAGGACGCCATCGGCCGTGAATGGCAGTGCGGCACCACGCAGGTCGACTTCAACCTGCCGGAACGCTTCGGCGCCTTCTATATCGACAGCAACTCCGAAAAGACGCAGCCGGTGATGATCCATCGCGCCATCTGCGGCTCGATGGAGCGCTTCCTCGGCATCCTGATCGAAAACTTCGCCGGCCATCTGCCGCTGTGGATGTCGCCGCTGCAGATCGTGGTCGCGACGATCACTTCGGAAGCCGACGCTTACGGTGAAGAAGTGGCCGAGGCGCTGCGCGAGGCAGGCCTCCATGTCGAGACCGACTTCCGCAACGAGAAGATCAACTACAAGGTCCGCGAACACTCGGTCACCAAGGTGCCTGTCATCATCGTCTGCGGCAAGAAGGAAGCCGAAGAGCGCACGGTCAACATCCGCCGTCTCGGCAGCCAGGAGCAGAGCTCGATGTCGCTCGACGACGCGATCGCTGCCCTGACGCACGAAGCGACGCCGCCGGACGTGCTGCGCAAGGCCGCTGCCAGAAAGGCGAAGGCTGCCTGAGGTCTTCGTGACCTTTAACTGAAAACGAAAACGCCCGGTCAGCAATGACCGGGCGTTTTGCGTTGATGGCGATGTAGGATGCGTCAGTCGGAGTCGACGCCACCTGCCGCGGCACCGCTCTGCAGCTGCTCGAACGAGGGTAGCGGCTGCGCGGCGTGCGATTGTTCCGTCGGCGTCTGCTGCTCCGGCGGCAGCTGCTGCAACGTCGTCGCGGCCGGTCCCTGGTCCGGCTGCACGTCCTTCATCAGGACTTCGACATCGGTGTTCTTGCCGGCCTCGACCTTGAACTCGCGCTGATAGATCTTGTCCTTGTTGCGCGCCACGGCGGAATATTCGCCTTCGGCAAGCACCATGGTCGGAAACGCGCTGACGCTTTCGCCGACGCTGTCGCCTGCGGCTGTCAGGATCGACCAGGCGGTATCGGCGATTGCCTCGCCGCCCTTGTCGGACACAAGCTTGAAGGTGATCTGCGCCGCCTTGTGCTGGATCGTCGCCTCGGTGAGCTTGCCCGCTTCCACCTGGATGTCGGCGCGCACCGACGCGTTGGTCTCGCCGTAATCTGAGACGACGTGATAGGTGCCGGCGTTGAGCCGTACGACTGTGTTCGGCGGCACATCGGCCATCACCAGACCACGCTCGCCGTCGTCGCGCACATCGGCGGAATAGATCGAGAAGCTCAGCTGATCCGGTCGGATTTTCACGTCCGATCCCGAGACAGCATTGAGCAGCAGCCCGCCGGCCTCCAGAACCATCGTCTGCTTTTCAAGCGCGCCGTCCTCGGGGACCGAGAGCTTGCGTGTCACGCCCGCGCGGCCGAAGGAAACGTTGACGAAATAATCGCCCGGCGCCAGCTGGAAATCGGCCGAACCGCCCTGGGAGCTGGCGATCAGCGGCAGCTTGCCGTCGCTGCCCGCGACCGGGCTGAATACATACCAGGAGAGCCCGTCCTTGACCGCATCGCCCGATGCCGTGAGCTTCGCCTCGAGCGCGACGGAATGCAGCTTCGCGCCCTGCGGCGTCGTGCCGGGCGCGATGAAGGCGTTCAGCTTGGGCATCTTCGTCGTGGTGTCGAGCTGCTTGAACTCCTTGAAGGCATCCTGCGCGCCGGCGCCGGCGGGGATCAAGGCAAGGAGGGCTACGGCAACACTCCAGCGCGCGTATGGCAAAATGCCGAGCATGTGTTTTGCGAACCAATTGACAACTGAAATGACAGAGGCCACTTCAAGACCAACCGGATGGCAAATTCAAGACCCATCCCCGATACCGCAGTGAAAATGAGAGTTTCTTGTCCATGAGATCCGATATCAAGCTGATCGACTACCTCGGCGTCCGCCGTTCCATCCCCGCCTTCCAGATGTCCGAGCCCGGTCCCGAAAAGCCCGAGATCGAGGAAATCCTGCGCCTTGCGTCGCGCGTGCCGGATCACGGCAAGCTCGCGCCCTGGCGTTTCATCGTCTATCGCGGCGAGGAGCGCGCCCGCATCGGCGAGGAGCTTCTGACGCTTGCGCTGGAAAAGAAGCCAGATCTCTCCGAGGAGATGATCCAGGTTGAGCGCAGCCGCTTCACGCGCGCACCCGTCGTCGTCGCGGTCGTCAGCAAGGCCGGCCCGCACATCAAGATCCCGGAATGGGAGCAGCTGATGTCGGCGGGCGCCGTCTGCCTCAACATCATCTTCGCGGCCAACGCCCATGGCTGGGTCGCCAACTGGCTGACCGAGTGGTTCGCCTATGATGAGCGCGCCTATCCGCTGCTGGGCGTCGAGGAAGGCGAAAAGGTCGCCGGCTTCATCCACATGGGCTCGACGACGTTCCCGCCCGTCGAGCGCCCGCGCCCCGAGCTTTCCGAGACGGTCACCTGGGTCGGCGGGGAAGGCTGATGTTCTACACGACGGATGAAAACCGGCACGGCCTTGCGCACGATCCCTTCAAGGCGATCGTGTCGCCAAGGCCGATCGGCTGGATCGGCAGCAAGGGCAGGGATGGCACGCTCAATCTCGCGCCATATTCGTTCTTCAATGCCGTGTCGGATCGTCCGAAGCTCGTGATGTTCTCATCGAGCGGCCGCAAGGACAGCTACCGCAACGCCAGCGAAACCGGCGAATTCACCTGCAATTTCGTGAGCCGCAACCTGATCGACAAGATGAACATGTCCTCGGCCGCCGTCGCCTACGACGTCGACGAGTTCGCATTGTCAGGGTTGACTCCCAAGCAGGGTGAACTCGTCGATGCGCCCTATGTGGCCGAAGCCTTCGCGGTTCTGGAGTGCAAGGTTACCGAGATCATCGAGCCGAAGTCGCTGAGCGGCGAGCCGTCGGAGAACGTCATGATCTTCGGCCAGGTCGTCGGTATCCATATCGACGAGGCGATCCTGCGCGATGGCCGCATCGACATGGGGCTAGCAAGACCCGTCGCGCGCCTCGGCTACATGGACTACAGCGAAAGCAGCGACGTGTTCGAGCTCTTCCGACCCAAGGCCTGACCGTCCGTCAGTGCTGCTGAACGGTTAAAGTATATGGTGAACCAATCATAAACTTTTTGCCGCTACCGTCATCCTCAACACTTGGGGTGTGAGAGAATCGCACTTGAGGATTGGGGTTCGCAGTGATCGTAGAGGCATTTCTTCGTTGGGTTGAGACTGCCAAGGCTGGAGACCGGGCGAGGGCGGCGAGCGCGCTCGGCCGGGCCTACTTGCAGTCTGAAATGTCTCTGGAAGAGCGCAAGGCCGCCGAGATGGCCATGACCTTCCTGCTCGACGACCCGTCGCCGAAGGTTCGCCTTGCCATGGCCGAAGCCATCGCCTGGTCGCCGGATGCGCCTCGCGCCATCGTCCTGTCTCTGGCTGGTGACCAGGCCGAGATCGCCTGCCACGCTATCACCTTCTCGCCGCTTCTGTCGGACGCGGACCTCGTCGATCTTGCCGCGCGCGGCAGCGCCGTTACCCGCATGCTGATCGCCGCCCGCTCCAGCATCTCGCGCTCGGTCGCAGCCGCGCTTGCCGAGATCGGCGGCGCGGAAGACGTGCTGTGCCTGCTTGAAAACGAAGGCGCCGCAATCGCCCCGCAGGCGCTGAAGCGCATTGCCGAACGGCTGGGCGACGACTGTGAAGTCCGCAACCTCCTGCTCGATCGCCCGGACCTGCCGGCCGATGCCCGCCAACTCTTGACGCAGCATGTCAGCGACGCCCTGATCAATCTGCCGCTGGCGCAGGCCGCGATTGGCACCGGTCGGCTGCAGCGCGTGGCCCGCGAGGCGACGGAAACCGCGATCGTCGCCATCGCCGGCGAAATAACGCCGCGCGAGGTTGCCGATCTGGTCGAGCATCTGCGCGTCAGCGGACGCCTGACGCCATCCTTCCTCATGCACACGCTCTGCTCCGGCAAGATCGAGTTCTTCGCCGGCGCCATCGTCAATCTGACCGGCTGCGACGAGCGGCGGGTGCGTTCTATCCTGGCGACCGGCCGCATGCACGCGGTGCGCGCGCTTTATGAATCCGCTGGTCTCGCCCGCGACATCAGCGTGATCTTCGTCGAAGCCACCTTGCTGTGGCGCGAGGCGTCGAAATCCACATCAGGCACGATGCTTGCCAATGTCTGCGGCCGGCTGTTGCAGAGTTTCCGCAGCCGTAACACCACGCATGGCTCGGTGCAGGAGCTGCTTGAAATGGTCGAGAAGCTGCATGTCGCCGAGCAGCGACAGTCGGCACGCGGCTACGCCTACATGACAGCGCTCGCTGCCGCTTGAGGCTAATTGCTCAAGCGCCTGACCACCCAGGAATAGCTTCCTGAGACGAAGTGCACGGGCGTTGCGAGCGCGGATTTCATCGAATGGCCAGAGGGAAGGTGCGTGCGTACCTCTGCCGCCATTCTGGACGCTAGCCCGGAAACCCCGGTCTCCGGCTTTTCCTCGGTAACGGCAGGCGCTGGTACCGGTGCTGCGGCGACCACCTTGGGTTCCGGCGGCAATGGCGGATGCGGCGGCTCGCAGACGGCGATGACCGTCGGGTAGCTGATGCTCGAATAATGCTTCAACTGCCGTTCGGAATCGGCATCGCACATCGCCACCGTCTCAAAGTGCTTTCCCACCGTCGCCACGTAATTGCACTGCGTGACCGAGTCGTTGCATCCGAGGATGGTCATGGCGATGAGGACAGCTTGCATGGGTGCGCTTTCGATATTGAACCGCTCCCCTTAGACGCAGCAATTTCAACCAAATGAAGGCCGCTTTCCGGCATCCATGCGGAGCAAGATTACAATCAGGAAAGGTGACGCCGTATCAGCCTTCTGCGACGGGTCCGATCAGCCTTCGGCCACTCTGGGCGGTGGCGGAGCCTGCTCGTCGATCAGCACCTGCGGACCGAGATCGGGCTTTTCGGCCGTGCGCACCTCATGCATCCACTCGCGCCAGATTGCCACCAGAAGCGCCATCAGCACCGGGCCGATGAAAAGCCCGAGGAAGCCCATGGTCTTCACGCCGCCGATCAGACCGAAGAAGGTCGGCAGGAACGGCAGCTTGATCGGGCCGCCCACGAGCTTGGGGCGCAGTGTCTTGTCGACGATGAAGAGTTCGACGGTACCCCAGACGAACAGGCTGACGCCGGTAACGGGCGAGCCGCTGGCAAGCAGGTACAGCGACACCAGCGTGAACGACAGCGGCGCGCCGCCGGGGATCAGCGCCATGATGCCGGTGATGACGCCAAGCGTCACGGGCGAGGGCACGCCGGCGACCCAATAGGCGACACCGAGCACGATGCCTTCGCCGATGGCGATCAGCGTCATGCCCATCACGGTCGAGCTGATCGTGGCAGGTACCACGCGCGAAATCCGCTCCCAGCGGTTGGGCAGGATGCGTTCGCCGAGCATGTCGATCTGGCGGGAGAAATCCGCGCCGTCGCGATAGACGAAGAACAGTGCGATCAGCATGAAGAGCAGCGTCAGCAGCAGATGGAAAGCACCGCCACCGGCTGCGAGCACCGCGCGATAGATATTGCCGATATGCGCGCCGCTGACCGCCTGGATCACTTCGCCCATGCTGCCGGGGCTGCCGATATATTTGACCCAGAGCTCATCGAGGTAGGGCCCGACAAATGGAAACGCCGAAATCCATTGCGGCGTCGGTTCGCCAAAGCGGTTCACATGGATCAGCCACCCGACCCATTCGCGCACTTCGCCCGTGGTATAGGTGACGGCAAGCACGATCGGGGTGATGAGAAAGGTGACGATGAGTATGATCGCGATGGTCGCCGCGACCGTCGTGTTGCCACCGACCCTTTGCAGCAGCCGACGGTAAAGCGGCCAGCTTGCAAAGCCGATCACCAGTGCGGCAAGCACCGGCACGACGAAGCCGTAGAAGAAATAGACGCCGGCGGCCACGACGAGGATCAGAAGCCAGCGCGCCGCGGAGATCGAAGGGATGAGCGGCGTACGTGCGGGAGAGGATGGACCGATCCACCGCGACTCGCGCTGCATATTGTTGTTCGGAAGGCTCACGTCGTCCTTTTCCCCCTTATTTCACCTAAGGATATGGGCCATGCATCCTTTGCACGCAAGCGCCATCACCGATTTAAGCCCGATGACGCCCCCGCCGCCGGTCCATCGGCCTGATCCGCAGGCTTCATAACCTTACATCACGCAATCATTAAGACAGAAACCCTTCGACATCCTTGTCATGGATCACGCTCGGTCTGCACGGTTGGCGATTTTCGCCGAGATCGCGCCTGTTTCGACCGATATTGAAACGAACTGGCGTGATCTGACGGAAATGTGATCCCGCAATTTTGGCTGCCGCACGCCCGCGAAGCTTCAGCCGATTTCCGTCGGCCGACCCAATCCCACAACAGGCTCTTGCAGCGGTGATACGTCCCGACTACATTGGATCCATGGATACAAATGGAATCATCACATCGCTTCGGCGCGATATCGAAGCTGGACATCTCGGCGCCGGCACGGTGCTCAAACAGGAACAGCTGGCGGAACGCTTCGGCGTCAGCCGCCAGCCCATTCGGCAGGCGCTGGACAGGCTGTTGGCATCCGGTCTTCTGGTGCGCCGACCGGATCGCAGCCTTGCCGTGTCGGGTCTCGACGAGGAGCAGGCGCGTGAGCTTGCCGAAATTCGCTTGTCGTTGGAGACGACCGCGCTGCTGGCCTCGATCGAGGCGCTTACGGACAGCGATCTGCGCAAGGCGCGACGGCTGAACGAGGATCTGCTCGACGAAGAAGACCCGCAACAGCTCGAGGAACTAGACCTCGCGTTTCACCGCACCCTCTACGGCCGCTGCGGCAATGCGAGATTGCTCGAAATGATCGACACCTTCCGCCGTGAATCGCGTCGGGCCTATGCGCGGCAACCGAAAGGCTCCGAGGCCCGCCCGACGCTTTATGGTGAGCATCAGGCGATCATCGAGGCATGCGCCACGCGAGACGCCGATCTGGCGCGCGAGGCGCTTTCGCAACATCTGAAATTGACGACCGCAAGGCTTACCCGCGAAGGAGAAAAGGAATGACGACGTTTTCGGCACAGGTGGCGTGGAAGCTGGGCGAGGGTAGCTTTATCGACGGGCGCTACAGCCGTGGTCACAACTGGACCTTTGACGGCGGCATCACGGTGCCAGCCTCCGCATCGCCGCACAATGTGCCTTTGCCCTATGCAGTCGAAGAGAATGTCGATCCGGAGGAAGCCTATGTGGCAGCGCTCTCCAGCTGCCACATGCTGTTCTATCTCTGGATTGCCTCGAAAAAGCGCATCGGCATCGACAGCTATGTCGATGATGCGGTCGGCGTCATGGAGAAAGTCGATGGCCGGATGATGGTCAGCCGCGTCGAACTGCGCCCGAAGGTCGGCTACCCCGGTGAAGTTCCAAGCCGTGAGCTCGAGGAACAGATGCACCATCAGGCGCACGAACTCTGCTTCCTCGCCAATTCGGTGAAGACGGTGATCGAGATCAGGCTCGACCGAGCCTGATCCTAAACCTCGACGTCAGATGTCGAGGTTTTCCGCGAATGCAGCTCGATCCTGGATGAAGCGGAAACGGGCTTCCGGCTTTGTGCCCATGAGATCGTCGACCGCCGTGCGCGTGCCCTCGAAATCCACCTCGTCGATCAGCACGCGCAGCATGGTGCGCTTGCTCGGATCCATGGTGGTTTCCTTGAGCTGCGCCGGCAGCATTTCGCCGAGACCTTTGAAGCGGCTGATCTCGACCTTCGCCTTGCCCTTGAACTCCGTCTCCATCAGCTCGGCGCGGTGACGGTCGTCACGCGCATAGGCCGACTTCGCACCCTGGGTGATCTTGTAGAGCGGCGGGACGGCGAGGAAGAGGTGGCCGCCGCGCACGAGCTCGGGCATCTCCTGATAGAAGAAGGTGATGAGCAGCGATGCGATATGCGCGCCGTCGACGTCGGCATCGGTCATGACGATGATGCGTTCGTAGCGAAGATCTTCCTCGCGGTATTTCGAGCGCGTGCCGCAGCCGAGCGCCTGGACGAGATCGGAGAGCTGCTGGTTGGCGCCAAGCTTCTCGCGGCCGGCGCTGGCGACGTTGAGAATCTTGCCGCGCAGCGGCAGGATCGCCTGGTTGGCGCGGTTGCGCGCCTGCTTGGCGGAGCCACCTGCCGAATCCCCTTCGACGATGAAGAGCTCGGCGCCCTGGGCAGTGTTCTGCGAGCAATCGGCGAGCTTGCCGGGCAGGCGCAGCTTGCGCACGGCGGTCTTGCGGTTGACTTCCTTTTCTTTGCGGCGGCGCAGGCGCTCCTCGGCGCGCTCGATCACCCAGTCGAGCAGCTTGGCCGTCTCGTTCGGGTTGTCGGCGAGATAGTGGTCGAAGGGGTCGCGCAGCGCGTTTTCGACGATGCGCTGGGCTTCGACGGTCGCAAGCTTGTCCTTTGTCTGGCCGACGAATTCCGGTTCGCGGATGAACACCGAGAGCATGCCGACGGCCGAGATCATCACGTCGTCGGTGGTGATCTGCGCGGCCCGCTTGTTCTGCGTCAGCTCGCCATAGGCTTTCAGGCCCTTGGTCAGCGCGATGCGCAGGCCGGCCTCGTGCGTGCCGCCTTCGGGTGTCGGAATGGTGTTGCAATAGGAGTGAACCTGCGGATCGCCGCCGTACCAGGTGATCGCCCATTCGAGCGAACCATGGCCGCTTGTCTTCTCCGTCTTGCCGGCGAAGATCTCGCGGGTGACGGTGAACTCCTTGCCCATCGTCGCCTGCAGATAGTCCTTCAGGCCGCCGGGGAAGTGGAAGACCGCCTTGTCGGGGATCTCACCGCCTTCTTGCACAACGCCCGGGTCGCAGCTCCAGCGGATTTCGACGCCGCCAAACAGATAGGCCTTGGAGCGGGCCATGCGGAACACGCGGCCGGCATCGAACTTGGCGTGATCGCCGAAAATCTGCGGATCGGGATGGAAGCGAACGCGCGTGCCGCGGCGATTGTGGACGTCGCCCAGTTCTTCCAGGCCACCCTGCGGGATGCCGCGCGAAAAGCGCTGGCGGTAGAGCTTGCGATTGCGCGCAACCTCGACTTCGAGAACATCCGAGAGCGCGTTGACGACGGAAACGCCGACGCCGTGCAAACCACCGGATGTCTCGTAGGCCTTGCCGTCGAACTTACCGCCGGCATGCAGCTTGGTCATGATGACTTCGAGCGTCGACTTGCCGGGAACCTGCGGGTGGTTCTCGACCGGAATACCGCGCCCGTTGTCGCTGACGGTGAGGAAGCCCATCGCGTCGAGATGCACTTCGATGAAGTTGGCATGGCCGGCCACCGCTTCGTCCATCGAGTTGTCGATGACTTCGGCGAAGAGGTGGTGCAGCGCCTTCTCGTCGGTGCCGCCGATATACATGCCAGGACGCATGCGCACCGGTTCAAGGCCCTCGAGAACGCGGATCGAAGACGCGCCGTAATCCTCGGACGTGGAATTCGTCGGCGGCGCCTGCCGTGGCGCGGCACTGGCGGCAACGCTCGGCGCAGCCGAAGCGGCGACGGGCGCTGGGGCTGCCGCGGCCGGCTTTGGCGCATCCTCCTGCTTCTTGGTCAGGGGCATTCCGGAAAAGAGGTCGTTGCTATCGTCCATGGAGCCGTTCAGATCTTCATCTTGTCGTGGGGTGGCCGCTTGCGCTTGAGCCTGACCCAAAATCACCGCAATTCATGTCACGTTTGCGAATCAGGCAGAGTCTGCCAGAAAGCACCTCGATACGCGACGCCACCTCATCGGGCGGACTTTCATTAAGAAATGATTTGCGTCCTGGGTCGCCGAATGGCAAGCGGCCAGACGCCTCAGGGAACCTTGCGCATGCGAATGTCCACAAGTCATTGCATAACTATCACAGCAATTGCGGCCTTTTTCATGGTCGCATCGGCTGATCTCAGTGCTGCCGACACCTTGCCACCCTTCAAGGATGACCTGTTTTCCGCGCAGACGACGCTTCAGACCGGCAATGGCGGCGCTTTCGATGTCGTCGATTACGACGAGATGCGCGATATCAACGGCCGCGACCAGATCCCGGAAAAGCGCACGCAGCAGAAATACGTCTCGCTCGGCATCCGCAAGCTCCAGAATAACGAAACGCTGTCGCTCGACGGCGTCAAGCTGGACGTCGCGAGGGTAGGGCCGAGCGCCGGTGCAGCCTTCACGGTCATCTTCATCCACGGCCGCGACGGCGACCGCCGCCTCGGCGTCAACGACTACACCTTCGGCGGCAATTTCAACCGGCTGAAAAACCTCGTCGCCGGCAATGGCGGCGTCTACTACGCGCCGTCGGTCAAGACCTTCGATAGCGATGGCGTGACCGCCGTCGCCGGTCTCATCCGCTACGCCAGCGCCCAGGCGCCGGGCCGGCCGATCATCCTCACCTGCGCCTCCATGGGCAGCCAGATCTGCTGGGGCGCAACGCGCGACGCCGAGACGGTCAAGCGCCTCAAGGGCATGGTCATCATGAGTGGCGTCGCTGATCCCGATTTTACGAAGAGCGCATTCTACAAGGCCAAGCTGCCGCTCTGGTTTGCCCACGGCAGCCGCGACCCGACCTACGCCGCCGCCGACCAGCAGGCGCTGTTCGAAACGCTGATCAAATCGCGCTACCCGACGCATTTCACGCTGTACCAGACGGGCAATCATGGGACACCGATCCGCATGATCGATTGGCGCCAGACGCTGAACTGGATCCTGGCCTCCTAGAATTGAGGGGGCTAGCCATAGTTTAGGCAACACGGCTGACAAATTTTAAGCATTTGCGCCGCAAAACGCCGCAATTTCCCTTACGTAAGCGTCCCAAACCTTTTCATTGCCGCATGCTTTTGCTAAGGCCCGTGCTGACGGAGAAATGGGGAAGGCCGGCATGACACCTGACGTGCGACCGCTTGTGGCGGGAAACTGGAAAATGAACGGCACGCGTGCCTCGCTGGATCAGATCAAGGCGATCGCTTCGGGTGTCCAGGGTCCTCTTTCCAACAAGGTGGAAGCGCTGATTTGCCCGCCGGCGACGCTGCTTTACGTGGCGACCGCGCTCTGCACCGACAGCCCGCTCGCCATCGGCGCGCAGGATTGCCACCAGAACCCCGAAGGCGCCCATACTGGCGATATCTCGGCTGAAATGATCGCCGATTGCTTCGGCACCTATGTCATCGTCGGCCATTCCGAACGCCGCACCGATCATGCCGAAACCGACCATCTGGTACGCGCCAAGGCGGAAGCCGCCGCTGCCGCTGACCTGACGGCTATCGTCTGCATCGGCGAGACAGCCGCCGAGCGTCAGGCCGGCCAGGCGCTCGATATCATCAAGCGGCAGCTGTCGGCCTCCGTGCCGGAGAACGCCACGCCGGAGACCACAGTCATTGCTTACGAGCCCGTCTGGGCGATCGGCACCGGTGTCACGCCGACCGTCGAGGACGTCGAGAAGGCGCATGCCTTCATGCGCGCCGAGCTTGTCGCCCGCTTCGGCGACAACGGTCGCAAGTTCCGCATCCTCTATGGCGGCTCGGTCAAGCCGGGCAACGCCAGGGAATTGATGGGCGTCGCCAATGTCGACGGCGCGCTGATCGGCGGCGCGAGCTTGAAAGCAACCGATTTCCTCGCCATCTACGGCGCATACGAGGCGTTGCTCTCTTGAGATGCGTGTATATTCCGGGCTGAAGGGCTTGGAATAGCGGATCACCTCATGTAAAGAGCGCCAGAATTTTACTTTATGCCCGCTTCGCGCCGGCAGGACTGGACCCATGCAGACCGTATTGATTGTCATTCATCTCATGATCGTGCTGGCGCTTGTCGGCGTTGTGCTTATCCAGCGCTCCGAAGGCGGTGGCCTCGGTATCGGCGGCGGTTCGGGCTTCATGTCGGCGCGCGGCACGGCCAATGCGCTGACCCGCACGACGGCGATCCTCGCAGCACTCTTCTTCATCACCTCGCTCGGCCTCGGCGTATTGAACCGCTACGAAAGCCGTCCGACGGATATCCTGAACCGCATTCCGGCAACGAGCGGGCAGGGCAACGGCATTCTCGATTCGCTCGGCGGCCAGCAGCAGAACGGTGCCGCCGCTCCGGCTGCACCTGCGGCTCCTGCCGGCAACGGCGTTCCGACCGGCGGCGACGCACCTGCTGCTCCGGCCGCTCAGGCTCCTGCCGCGACCGCTCCGGCTGCCCCTGCAGCCACCGCACCGGCTCCCGCCGCGACCACGCCGGCCCCGGCAGCGACTGAAACTGCTCCGGCAGCACCGCAGGCCACCACGCCTGCCGCTCCGGCACCGGCGACTGCTCCCAGCGGGCAGTAAGCCGAACGACGCATAAACCGCCGGCAGGCCCCAGGGTCTGCCGGTTTTCTTTTGTCCAGATGTCACCGCACAGCGATCGCGCGGCAAGCGCGAGAAGAATGCTGTTAAATTAGAGCCCTAAAATTCAGGAAATGAATTTTAGGGCTGGTGGAATCGTTTTTGAAAAGGTAACCGGTAGCTCCCATGGCGCGATACGTATTCATCACTGGCGGCGTGGTTTCCTCTCTCGGTAAAGGAATTGCGGCCGCCGCTCTCGGAGCGTTGCTGCAGGCCCGTGGTTACCGGGTGCGGCTGCGCAAACTCGACCCCTATTTGAACGTGGATCCGGGCACTATGAGCCCGACCCAGCACGGCGAAGTCTTCGTCACCGACGATGGCGCGGAAACCGATCTCGATCTTGGCCACTACGAGCGCTTCACCGGCCGCTCGGCCACCAAGACCGACAACATCACCACCGGCCGCATCTACAAGAACATCATCGACAAGGAACGCCGTGGCGACTACCTCGGCGCGACCGTGCAGGTCATCCCGCACGTCACCAACGAGATCAAGGATTTCGTGATCGAGGGCAATGACGAGTACGACTTCGTCATCTGTGAAATCGGCGGCACCGTCGGCGATATCGAAGCGATGCCCTTCATGGAAGCCATCCGCCAGCTCGGCAACGACCTGCCGCGCGGCACGGCCGTCTACGTCCACCTGACGCTGATGCCCTATATCCCGGCAGCCGGCGAGCTGAAGACCAAGCCGACCCAGCATTCCGTCAAGGAACTGCAGGCGCTCGGCATTCACCCCGACATCCTGCTGGTGCGCGCCGATCGCGAAATCCCGGAAGCCGAGCGCCGCAAGCTCTCGCTGTTCTGTAACGTCCGCGAGAGCGCAGTCATCCAGGCGCTTGACGTCGCCAACATCTACGACGTGCCGATCGCCTACCACAAGGAAGGCCTCGACAACGAAGTTCTGGCCGCCTTCGGCATCGAGCCGGCACCGAAGCCGCGTCTCGATTCCTGGGAAGAGGTCTGCAATCGCATCCGCACGCCTGAGGGCGAGGTCACGATCGCGATCGTCGGCAAGTACACCGGCCTCAAGGACGCCTACAAGTCGCTGATCGAAGCGCTGCATCATGGCGGCATCGCCAACCGCGTGAAGGTCAATCTCGAGTGGATCGAATCGGAAGTCTTCGAAAAGGAAGACCCGGCGCCCTATCTAGAAAAGGTCCATGGCATTCTCGTGCCCGGCGGTTTCGGCGAGCGTGGCTCGGAAGGCAAGATCCTTGCTGCCCAGTTCGCCCGTGAGCGCAACGTTCCCTATTTCGGCATCTGCTTCGGCATGCAGATGGCAGTCGTCGAAGCGGCCCGTCATCTGGCCGGCATCGAGAAGGCCTCGTCGACCGAGTTCGGCAAGACCGACGAGCCGGTGGTCGGCCTGATGACCGAATGGGTCAAGGGCAACGAGCTGCAGAAGCGCAACGCGGCCGGCGACCTCGGCGGCACCATGCGCCTCGGCGCCTACAAGGCGGCGCTCAAGAAGGACACCAAGATCGCCGAGATCTACGGCTCGACCGACATCTCCGAGCGCCACCGCCACCGCTACGAAGTCAACATCGACTACAAGGACCGTCTGGAAAACTGCGGCCTCGTCTTCTCCGGCATGTCGCCGGATGGCGTGTTGCCGGAAACGGTCGAATACCCTGACCATCCCTGGTTCATCGGCGTCCAGTACCACCCGGAACTGAAGTCCCGCCCGCTCGAACCGCACCCGCTGTTCAAGAGCTTCATCGAAGCGGCAACCGAGCAGAGCCGGTTGGTTTAAGACATAGTTGCAAGACGATAGAAAAGGCCGCTTTCGAGAGCGGCCTTTTTGCTTTTCTGGTCAGGGACTTGGGTTGGCTAAGGATCCTGTGACAAGCACGGAAATGAGTGCGGAGTGGACGAAGTTAACGCTTAGCCGTAGGGTAAGCTCAACGAGCTCAGGAGCCGACGATGGTGTCTGTAGTGCGTAAGAGGCGTGAAGCGTCCAAGGTGGCCGGGATGCGCCCCATCCGGATTTGGGTGCCTGACACACGGCAGCCCGGCTTCGCTGAGGAGTGCCGCCGCCAATCACTCCTAGTAGCGGAAGCGGATAGGGCCGATACCGACCTCGGATCCTTTATGAATGACGCACTTACCGACCTCGATCACAAATAATGAGGCGCGGTGATTTCGTTGCGGAGCCACCGCATGGACGTTCCCAAAACAACAAAAGCCGCCGACATCCAACGATGCGGCGGCTCTTTCATTCCCAAATCTGCGATCCGCCGCCTCAGGCCGCGCGCTGTCCCCGAACCGGAGCAGCGGCTTGCGTCCCCTGATCGCGGATCATGCCGCGCCGGTTGAGCTTGAAGTGGTTGACCAACTCGGCCAGCAGCGCCGCACCCGATGCGAGCTCCGAGCTGATACCGGTGGTGCGCTCCACCATGCCGGCGTTCTGTTGTGTCATCCGGTCGATCTGCGAGACGGCGTTGTTGATCTCCGAGAGGCCGGTCGATTGCTCGGCGGCGGCGGTCGCCAGCGCGGTCATGTTGGTGTCGATCGATTCGACGAAGGTTTCGATTTCGTTGAGCGCCGTGCCGGTCGCGTCGACGAGGCGAACGCCTTCGTTGACTTCCTTGCCGGAATTCTCGATCAGACCCTTGATCTCCTTGGCGGCCTTGGCCGAACGCTGCGCCAGTTCGCGCACTTCCTGGGCGACGACGGCAAAGCCCTTGCCGGCTTCGCCCGCACGCGCTGCCTCGACACCTGCGTTCAGCGCCAGAAGGTTGGTCTGGAAGGCGATCTCGTCGATGACGCCGATGATCTGGCCAATCTCCTGCGACGCCGAGGCGATCCGCTGCATGGCGGTGATCGTCTCGCGCACGACTGCGGCGGAGGTCGAGGCCGAGGCACGGGCGCTCTGCACCAGCTTGCGCGTCGCCTGCGTGTTCTCGGTCGAGGACTTGACCGTCGCCGTCACCGTTTCAAGCGCGGCGGACGTCTCCTCGAGCGAGACCGCCTGTTCCCTTGTCCGCGCGGAGAGCTGTTCGGCGGCGTCGCGCATTTCCTGGCTGTTGCCGTTCAGCGCGTTGGTCTGCTGCAGGACCTTCACCAGCGTTGCCTGGAACGCGCCGATCGAAGTGTTGAAATCGCGGCGCAAGGTCTCGAATTCGCCGACGAACGGCTCGTCGATGGTCTGGCGGATATTGCACTCGGAGAGACGAGCGAGGCCGGCGCCGAGATCGTTGACGACCTTCATCCGCTCGGTGACATCGGTCGCGAATTTCACGACCTTGAAGACGCGGCCCGACGCATCGAGGATCGGATTGTACGACGCCTGGATATAGATCTCGCGCCCGCCCTTTGCGATCCGCTTGAACTGATCGGCCGCGAACTCGCCGGCCGCCAGTCTCGCCCAGAAGGCCCTGTATTCGGCGGAGCGGCTGTAATCCGCCTCGCAGAACATCGCGTGATGCTTGCCGACGATTTCGGACAAGGAATAGCCGAGCGTCGCCAGAAAATTCTCGTTGGCGGTGATGATGTTGCCTTCAGGCGTGAACTCGATCACCGCCTGTGCTCGTGAGAGCGCTTCGAGCTTGCCCTTGTCTTCGGCTGCCTGCTTCTTGGCGGCGGTGATGTCGGTCGCGAACTTCATCACCTTGTATGGCTTGTTGCCGCGATAGATCGGATTGTACGTCGCCTCGATCCAGATCTCGCGGCCACCCTTGGCGATCCGTCTATACTGGCGCTGGTCGAACTTGCCTTCGCCGAGACGCGCCCAGAAATCCGCATAATCCCTAGAGTTCGCCTCGGCCGGATCGACGAACATCCGGTGATGCTTGCCGACGATCTCGCTGAGCTCGTAGCCGACCGCCTTGCAGAAATTCTCGTTGGCCGTCAGAATCTTTCCGGTGAGGTCGAATTCGATGATTGCCTGCGACTTGTTCAACGCGTCCAGCACAGCGCTGCTGGAGGAGCCGATGCTTGATAGAAATCCGACCATGGACAAACCCCGATATGCCAAGCGTGTCAAAATGCACGCCGGGCAAATCTATGGGATTTGAGTAAATATTCGCTAAATCTCTATTAGTGTTGAGTTTTTCGAATTATGCGACCTTTGGTAGAGGGCCGGTATAGATCGAGCGGGGGCGGATCAATCGGCCGTTGAGTGCCTGCTCCCGGGCATGGGCGATCCAGCCCACAGTGCGCCCGATTGCGAAGACGCCGGTAAAGGCCTGCCGCTCGAAACCAAGCGATTCGAGAAGCAGCGCGGTGTAGAACTCGACATTGACGTCGAGCGGCCGATCCGGCTTCCGCTCCTTGAGGATGGCAAGAGCGGCGCGCTCGACTGACGCTGCGAGCGTCATCCGTTCACGATCGACCTGGCCGGAGCGGACCAGAGGCGAGAGCGCATTCTTCAGCGCGTCGGCCCTCGGATCGCGAACACGATAAATCCGGTGCCCGAACCCCATCAGCCGCTCTCCGCGATCAAGTGCTGATGTCAGCCATGCATGGGCGTTGGCTTCGGTTCCGATCGCATCCAGCATGTCAAGCACAGGGCCGGGCGCGCCGCCGTGAAGCGGTCCTTTCAGGGCGCCGATGGCGGCCAGCACCGAGGATGTCAGGCCCGCCTGGGTGGAGGCGACGACGCGCGAGGCGAAGGTCGAGGCGTTCAATCCATGATCCGAGATCGTCACCAGATAGGCGTCCAGCGCCGCCGTCTGCTCCGCGCTCGGCATCCTGTCGGTCAACATGCGCAATATGTCCGCCGACTGCGACAGCGACGCATCCGGCGCCACCGGCCCCTGGCCGGCCTGCAGCCTGAGGATGGCGGGCAGCAACACGGCGGGCGCTGCCATCAGGTGCAGAGCCGTATCGAAATCCTGACCGTCGGCAAGGCGTGCGATCATCGCGCGCATGGCATCGACGGGCGGGAGCGCCAGAAGCCCTTCGTCCAGATGCGTGATGTGCGAATAGAGCTCGATCCTCGCGGCCCCCAGCAGCGACCGCAGTGTGATCGCGCTGACCGGACGTTCCATCAGTCCGTCGAGCAGCAATGCTGCGACACCCTCATATGTCTCACGGGGAACGAGGTCGTCCAGCGAGACGCCGCGTATCACCAGGCGTCCGCGTTCACCGTCCACATCGGACAGTTGGGTTTCCGCTGCAATCACATCTTCCAAGCCGTTCTTCATTGCGTTTCTCCTTTACGCCAGAAAGGATCGGACCTAGACAGATTGACGTCAATCTTGATGAATAAGATCAATGTAAGAGGCTCGCATGACGTGGCTGACGGCCGAGGAAGCGTTGGAACGGCTCGGCACGAAGCCGCAAACGCTCTACGCCAATGTCAGTCGCGGTCGCATCCGTGCGAAGCCTGATACCGCCGACAGCCGCCGCAGCCTCTACCATTCGGGGGACGTCGCGCGTCTCGCCAAGCGTCATGCCGGCAGACGAAAGGCGGAGGCGATAGCCGCCGAGACGATCGACTGGGGCGAGCCGGTCCTGCCGACCGCGATTTCGACGATCGCGGATGGCCGGCTTTGCTATCGTGGCCGCGAGGCGGTCGCCTTGTCCGAACGGGCGACGTTCGAGCAGGTAGCGGCGTTGTTGTGGGACAGCCCGGCAGCGAAATGCCCGCCAGTCGAATTGTCCGCAGACGAGCCATCAAGGATATCAGGCGCTTTCGTCTTGCTGGCGAGGAGGGCGGCGGCGGATCTGCCGGCTTTGGGCCGCGCGCCCGCCGCGTTGAAATCGGAAGCAGGGCAGGTGCTTGCCACTGTGGCAGCGGCGCTTGCTCCGAGCCAGATGTTCGACTTGCCGCTGCACGAGCGCCTCGCACGCAGTTGGGATCGGCCGGAGGCGGCTGAGCCGATCAGGCGGGCACTCGTGCTTACCGCCGAGCATGAACTCAACGTCTCTGCATTCGCGGCGCGCGTCACCGCTTCGTCGGGCGCTTCACTGGCCGCCGCCACGCTATCCGGCCTTTCGACGCTGACCGGCCCTCGCCATGGCGGTGCCTGGCAGGGCGCCGTGCGGCTGATGGAGTTGTCGCGGGAAATCGGTGCTCGCGAGGCGATCAGGACGATGTTGGCGACGGAAGGCGTGGTGCGGGCCTTTGGCCATAAGCTCTATCCTGACGGCGATCCGCGTGCCGCAGCGATCATGCGTTCGTTCGAGATGCCGCCGCGTTACGCCGAGATTGCCGCTCTCGGCGCCGAGCTGTTGGGCGAGCCTGCGAATATCGATTTCGCGCTGGCGGCGATGGCCGGGCATTTCGATCTTCCCGACGACGCGCCGCTTGTCATCTTCGCGCTTTCCCGCACCGCCGGCTGGCTCGCGCACGCCATCGAGCAGGTGACCAGTGGAACTATGATCCGCCCGCGTGCCCGCTATATCGGACCATCGCCGGAGGCGATTTGATGGAACGCGGGATGGTCTCATCGCCTGTGTAACTGCCGCCAAGCGCATTGCGGTGCCGGGCGCGGCAGGGTTAGAGTGCGCTATTCGGTCGTGGGCGGAAATTGCTACAGGGGGATATCATGGAGACAGTATCGTACGGTCGTCCTTGTCTGGCCACCGCCATCGCCGCGACGACACTGCTTTGGGCGGGGCTCTGGGCTGGCTTGGCATCGGCGCAGTCCGCCGGCTGCACGCTTGAACGCGTCGCCGGCACGGCGCGGCAGATCATGCGCTGCGCCGATGGCGTGACCGTCACCGCCGAAGGTGGCGCGCGCTTCCAGCTTCTCGACAGCAACGGCGACGGTCGCCCCGATTCGGTGTCGCTGCGCAACAAGGCGGTCCTTGTCGATGTTGATAGCGCCAGACGCAATGGCGGCTTCCAGGTAGTCACACCGCAGGCGATCGCCGCCGTGCGCGGCACGCGCTGGGCCGTTGATGTCAAGAACGGCACGACATCGGTCTTCGTCGTGCGTGGGCGTGTGGCAGTGGGCCGGCCATCGGCGGGGCCGAGGGTCGTGCTGGCGCCGGGCGAGGGCGTGGACGTGTCGCGCACGAGCGGCGCGCTCACTGTTCGGCGCTGGCCGCAGCCGCGCGCGGCGGCGCTTCTTGCGCGGCTGGGCCAGTAGTCGCCCATGCAGGCCAGACGGCTTTTGATCACCATATCGCTGATCGCGGCCGCCCTTTGGGGCGGCGCGCTCGGCTATCTCCACATGCAGGGCAATGCCGGCTTTCTCGACCGGATGGAAGCATCGCTGGCCGACCTCAGGAGCCATCTCATTGGCCCAGACAGCGCGCCTTCGGTCGTCACCATCGTCGCGATCGATGACCAGACGGCAAGCGCCAATGGATATCCGCTGAGCAGGGCAACGCTCGCGCGGCTGGTGGAAACAATCGGCGCGCTGAAGCCGAAGGTCATCGCGCTCGACCTGCTTCTGGTCGATCCCGGACCCGAGGACGGTGACCAGGCGCTAGCCGATGCGCTGAAGGGCGTACCAACAGTCATCGCCGCGGCAGGCGTCTTCCCGTCAAGTCTTCAGTCGGTGACATCGAGTGCCGAGGATCCGCTCGCCACCATTCCGGTGGCAGACCGGATGATGCTGCCGATTGCCCGTTTCGCCGATTCCGCGGCGATCGGCGTCGTCAACGTGTCGACCGATCAGGGCGGAACGCCGCGCTACATTCCGCTGATCTCGCGCGGTGCGCAGCGGGTCGATGCCTCGTTTCCCTTGCGGGTGGCATCGGTGGCGCTTGGCGTCAATCCGGCGTTCACGCCGGCGGCCCTTGCGCTGGGCGAACTGCGCCTTCCAACCGATATCGGCCAGCGTTTGCCGCTGACCTTCTACGGACCGCGCGGAACGATCCCCACCTTCAGCGCCGCCGATGCGCTTGCCGGCAAGATCGACGCCAAGATGGTCGAGGGCAGGGTGGTCGTGATCGGCTCGACGGTAACCGGCGGCGGCGACGTCTTTCCGACGCCGTTCGATCCGGTGCTTCCCGGTGTCGAGGTCATGTCCACGGCCATCACCCGGCTGATTGCGGGCGACAACATCGTGCGCGACGGCAACGTGCGCTCATTCGATGCGCTGCTCGGCGTTGCCCTGCCGGTGCTGATCATCAGCCTGCTCGGCTGGCGCCGCAGCGCGGTCGCCTATAGCGCCATCGCAGCCGCCGTGCTGGCGTGGCTGACATTCAACATTGTCGCTTTCTCGCATGGCTATTGGTTCAGCGCCGCGCTGCCGATCGCCGCGACCTTGCCGCCGGTGCTGTTGTTCGGCGCCATGGAGCTGTGGCTCGATCGCCGCCGCGCCACGCATTTCGCCGCTCAAAGCGACCTGCTGCAGCGAATCGAGGCGCCGGGCCTCGGCGAATGGCTGGCGCGCGATCCGACTTTCCTGTCACGGCCGGTGCGTCAGGAAGCCGCGGCCGTGTTCGTCGACCTGTCGGGCTTCACCGGATTGAGCGAGGCGATAGGTGCTGCGCGCGTGCAGGAGGTGCTGAGCGGCTTCTTCGAACTAGTCGATGACGAGGCGCGCGCCCATGGCGGCGCGATCACCAGTTTCATGGGCGATGGCGCGATGATCCTCTTCGGCCTCCCGCGTCCGGCCGATAACGACGCCTTGCGGGCGGCCGCCTGCGCCGTTGGGCTCGGCAATCGCCTGAGGGCCTGGCTTGCAGCAGATCCCGGGGTTTCCGACCGCAAGATCGGCTTCAAGGTCGGCGCCCATTGCGGCACGGTCGTCGCCTCGCGGCTTGGCACCGGCACACGCCAGCAGATCACCGCGACCGGCGATACCGTCAACGTCGCAAGCCGCCTCATGGAAGTGGCGGCAAGCCACGGTTTCGAGCTCGCGCTCAGCGCCGCCTTGATGGGCGCGGCGGGCACCGGGGCAGCGCCCAACCATCAAGGGCATATCGAAGGGCCGGTCTCAGCCAGGATCAGAGGCCGCGCCGAAAGCATCGATGTCTTCTTGTGGCGCGGACATCCGCTTTGACATTTGTCGTTTGACGCAGTAGGAACAGCCCAACTTTTCAACCGGCAAGTTCCGGACGGCGCACCGTGCGCCCGATTATTCCGAAAGACAGACAAAATGACAGAGATAAGCGGCGTCGTTCCGGCGATCGGCAAGGCGTTGGCGAAGCGCGGTTATTCCGAGCTCACCCCCGTTCAGCAATCCATGCTCGATCCGGCGCTTGCCGCATCCGACGCGCTGGTGTCGGCGCAGACCGGCTCCGGCAAGACGGTCGCCTTTGGCCTTGCCATGGCGCCGACCCTGCTTGGCGACGACGATCGCTTCGAGCCGGCCGCCACCCCGCTGGCGCTCGTCATCGCGCCGACCCGCGAGCTTGCGCTGCAGGTCAAGCGCGAGCTGGAATGGCTCTATGAGCTGACCGGCGCCGTCATCGTCAGCTGCGTCGGCGGCATGGACATCCGCAGCGAGCGCCGTGCGCTCGAGCGTGGCGCCCACATCGTCGTTGGTACGCCCGGTCGTCTCTGCGACCACATTCGCCGCCGCGCGCTCGACATGTCCGATCTGAAGGCCGTCGTGCTCGACGAAGCCGACGAGATGCTCGACCTGGGCTTCCGTGAAGACCTCGAATTCATTCTTGACGCGTCCCCGGACGATCGCCGTACGCTGATGTTCTCGGCAACCGTGCCGGCCGCTATCGCCAAGCTCGCCAAGAGCTACCAGAAGAACGCGGTGCGCATCGCCACCACGACGGAAGAAAAGCAGCACGTCGATATCGAATACCGTGCGCTCGCCGTCGCCCCGAGCGACCGCGAGAACGCCATCATCAACGTCCTCCGCTACTACGAGGCGACCAACGCCATCGTCTTCTGCTCGACCCGTGCGGCCGTCAACCATCTGACCGCCCGCTTCCATAACCGCAATTTCGACGTCGTCGCGCTCTCGGGCGAACTGACTCAGAACGAGCGCAGCCACGCGCTGCAGGCGATGCGCGATGGCCGCGCCCGCGTCTGCATCGCGACCGACGTCGCCGCCCGCGGCATCGACCTTCCGGGCCTCGATCTCGTCATCCATGCCGACCTGCCGACCAATCCGGAAACCCTGCTGCACCGTTCGGGCCGTACCGGCCGCGCCGGTCGCAAGGGTGTCAGCGCCATGATCGTGCCGCTCAACGCCCGCCGCAAGGCCGAACGTCTGCTCGACAATGCCGGCATCGCCGCCACCTGGGCGCTGCCGCCGTCGGCCGAGGAAGTCATTGCCCGCGACGAGGAACGCCTGCTCGCCGATCCGATCTTCGAGGAGGCTCCGCGCGAGGAAGAGCAGGACATCGTCAAGCGCCTGCTCGACGCGCATGGCGCCGAGAAGCTCGCCAATGCCTTCGTCAATCTTTACCGCGCCAAGCAGTCGGCGCCGGAAGATCTGATGGAGATCAGCCTGCAGGCCGGTCCGCGCAAGGCGCGCGACAACGCCGATGGCCCGCGCGACACCAGCCCACGCGGCCCGCGCGACGATTTCGGCCCCAGCGTCTGGTTCTCGCTGTCGGTCGGCCGCAAGCAGAACGCCGAGCCGCGCTGGCTGATCCCGATGATCTGCCGCAACGGCAACCTGACCAAGCGCGAGATCGGCGCCATCAAGATGCAGCCGGAAGAGACCTTCGTCGAGATCGCAGCCGGCAGCGCCGATGCCTTCCTTGCAGCTACCGGTCCGAACAAGACGATGGAACGCGGCATCCGCGTCAGCCGTCTGCCTGGCACGCCGGAATTCGGTCGTCAGGATTACGGCAAGCCCGATTTCAACAAGTCGGGCCCCAAGCCTTACGCCGCCAAGAAGAGCTACGACGATCGCCCGCGCGACGGCGGCTTCAAGAAGGGACCACGCAGCGATGCGGCTCCATCCGGCGAGCGCGACAGCAAGCCGTGGAGCAAGCCCGGCAAGCCTAAGTTCGAAGGTAAGCCCAAGTTCGAGGGCAAGCCGAAATACGAAGGCAAGCCGAAGTTCGACGGCAACGGCCCGAAGCCGAAATTCTCCAAGAAGAAGGGCTGAGGCCCAAAGTGTGACGGCGAGGATCGCATGCGCCGCCAGTCGTTCGGATCGTCCTGATTTTCAGGGCGCCACTCGACCTGGCAGCCATGCCTCGCCGTTTCTCATATCAAGCAATCGCGAAAATTGACCTCGCGATTGCTGATCCGGACCGGGTGATCGATGCATGATGAGACCGAGCGTATGACATCCGTTTCCGCTGCCGATGGTGCCCACCCGCAGAAGCGCACATCCTTCTTCGACGTCAGCGCCTTCATCGCCAGGAATCTCCGGCTTCTACCGGCGCCCGGCCTTCAGGATATCCAGCTCTACACCGCGCATTCCGGCAGCCGCCTGTCACGGCTAGGCGGCACCGATCCCGACGCACCGGCACCGTACTGGGCTTATGGCTGGGGCGGCGGCGCGGTGCTGGCGCGTTATATCGCCGAAAACCCGCATCTCGTGCGCGACCGGCGCGTTCTCGACCTCGGCACTGGCTCCGGCCTCGTCGCAATCATCGCCGCCAGGGCTGGTGCCACATCCGTGGTCGCCGCCGACATCGACGAAAACGCCATCGCCGCCGCCCGCCTCAATGCGGCCGCCAATGGCGTAGAGCTCGATCTCCTGCGTGCCGACCTCCTCGACGGTCCGCCGCCTTCGGTCGATATGGTTCTGGCCGGTGACCTCTTCTATGACGAAGCGCTGGCAAAGCGCGCGCTGGCGTTTCTCGAAACCTGCCGCGCCGCCGGCATCGACGTCCTGATCGGCGATCCCTATCGCGTGCCGCTGCCAACGGAGAAGCTGCACTGCATCGCGGAGTATTCCGTGCCGGATTTCGGCCTTGGTAGCGACGGGGACGAGGTTCGCGCCGGTGTCTTCAGCTTGGCCGCGGTTCCGGACCTCTAGCCAGTTCCAGGCGCTCCAGCGTCAGCCTGCCGACGACTGCAGCTCCAGCAGCACCCGCATGGCCTCTTCCGCGTCGGCCGTTGGCACGAAGACGTGGTCGTGATGATAGGCGGCCACCATGTTGCAGGAGATGTTGTGATTGGCGAGCGCGGTAGCGACGGCGGCTGTCAGTCCGACGCCCTCAAGCGACGAGAACACGGTGAGCGTGATCCGCCGCATGGGGAGGGTGGTGTCAAAGCCCAGCCGCCGAGCATCGCCAGCCGGCAGTATCATGGACACGCCTTCGGCTTCGCGAAACCAGCCGAGCGACAAAGGCGCAGTCTGCATGGCGAGCTGCTCGTCTTCGGTCGTGCAAAACACATAGTCGGCGGCGTCAAGGCTCGGCGTCATGCCATTGAGCATGGCCTTGGTATCGCGAACCGGCTGGGTGGTCATGATCGTGCATCCCGGCTGTGAAGATGCGCCGAGTGTGGAACAAGCGCGCTATCCGCACAAGCCACCGCAATGACAGCAATCAGTCGGCAGGCGCGCCCGATCGAGCGTTCAGCCGAGCAGTTCCGGACGGATCAGCATCACCTCGCATGCCTCTCCGGCCTCGAGAGCGGGCGCATGCGGCGGCCGTATGATCAGGCAGTCGGCTTCGGCGAAGATCTTCATCATCGACGAATCCTGCTTGCCAAATGGCTCGACCTGCAAAGTGCCAGATGGCGAACGCACCGCTCTTGCCCTGACATAATCCTGCCGCTGGTCGTTCGCCTTCATGCTCACACCAACTTCCGCCGTAGCGCTCCGCTTGACCGGAGGCAGGGAGGCGAGCTTGCGGATCAGCGGCTCAAGAAACAGCAGGCCGCAGACGAGGCTGGACACCGGATTGCCCGGCAGACCAAGCACATGCGTATCGCCGAAACTGCCGACCATCAGCGGCTTTCCCGGCCGCATGGCGATCCGCCAGAAATCGAGCTCCATGCCCGCGGCGAGCAAGGTCGCCTGTACGAGATCATGGTCGCCGACCGATGCGCCGCCCAGTGTGACGATCACATCGACCTTGGCTTGCCGCGCTCTCTCGACGGCAGCCGTGATCGCCGCCTTTTCATCGCGAACGATACCGAGATCGAGCACCTCAGCGCCGGCCTTGCGCGCCAGTGCCGCAATCCCGAATGTGCTCGAAGCGATGATCTGCGAGGGGCCGGGCTGCTCGCCTGGCGTCACCAACTCGTCGCCGGTGGCAAGCAGCGCGACCAGAGGCTTGCGCCGAACGTCGAGCGTCGCGTGGTTCATGCCGGCGGCAACGGTCAGTCGTGAGAAATCGATCACCGCGCCTGCCATCAGAACGGGCTCGCCCTCGAGAAAGTCCTGCCCGCGTGGCCGCACATGCTGGCCGGGCCGCACGGGATAGGTGGTGCGGATGCCGCTTTCCGTCTTTTCGGCGTCTTCCTGCAGCAACACGCTGTCGGCGCCCTCGGGAACGGGCGCACCGGTGAAGATCCGCACGGTCTCGCCGGCGCCGACCGTGCCGTCGAAGGCGTGTCCGGCGGACGACGTCCCGATTATCAGTAGTTCGCTGCCGGGCTCAAGGGCGTCCTCGCCGCGCAGCGCATAGCCGTCCATCGCCGATGAATTGAAGGGCGGCTGTGTCAGGCGCGCCGTGACATCGGACGCGAGAACGCGACCCTCGGCCTCAGCCAGGGAAACGGTTTCGAACGCCATGATCGGCCTTGCCCGCGACAGCAGGCGTTCCTGCGCTTCGGCTACGGGCAGAAGGCTCATTTCGCATGCTCCGGATGCCGGAAATCGCCCGACTTCCCGCCCGATTTCTCAAGCAGCCGGATGCCGCTGATCTCCATCGCCTTGTCTGCGGCCTTGGCCATGTCGTAGATCGTGAGGCACGCGACCGAGACGGCCGTCAGCGCTTCCATCTCGACACCGGTCTTGCCGGTGAGCTTGGCGGTCGCGGTAACGCGCAGGCCGGGCAGGGCGCTATCCTCGGTAATCTCGACGGAAACCTTGGTCAGCATCAGCGGGTGGCAGAGCGGGATGAGATTGCTGGTCTGCTTGGCGGCCATGATGCCGGCCAGCCGCGCCGTGCCGATCACGTCGCCCTTCTTGGCGTTGCCCTCTAGGATCAGTTGAAGCGTCGCCGGTGCCATCGTCACATGGCCCTCAGCGGTCGCGATGCGGGTGGTATCGGCCTTGTCACCGACATCGACCATGTGCGCCTCGCCGGCAGCGTCGATATGGGTCAGACCCGCCTTCTCGCCACTCATCTTATTCGGCCGCCAGCGAGGCCTGGCCGAACAGCAGCGCCTGCGTGGCCGCCGTCACATCGTCCTTGCGCATCAGGCTCTCGCCGACGAGGAAGGTGTTGATGCCGAAAGCCTGCAGCCGCTTACAATCCTCATGTGTGAAGATGCCGCTCTCGCCGACCAGCAATCGGTCATCAGGCACCATGGCCGAAAGCTCTTCGCTGACCGTGAGGCTGACCTCGAAGGTCCTGAGGTTGCGGTTGTTGATCCCGACCAGCGGCGACGAGAGCTTCAGCGCCCGTTCCATCTCTTCAGCGTCGTGTACTTCGACGAGCACATCCATGCCGAGCCCGAAAGCCTCGTCCTGCAAGCGTTCGGCGTCGTCATCGGAAAGCGAGGCCATGATCAGCAGAATGCAATCGGCACCCCAGGCACGGGCTTCCTGCACCTGATAGGTCTCGAACATGAAATCCTTGCGCAGGGCCGGCAGCTTGCACGCCGCCCGCGCTGCCATCAGGAACTCGGGCGCGCCCTGAAAGCTCGGCGTATCAGTCAGCACGGACAGGCAGGCCGCGCCGCCAAGCTCGTAGGCCTTGGCCAGCGCCGGCGGATCGAAATCCGGACGGATCAGTCCCTTGGAAGGGCTTGCCTTCTTGATCTCGGCGATCAGACCAAACTGGCCCGCGTCGCGCTTGGAGACCAGCGCCTTGCGGAAGCCGCGCGGCGCCGTCTGGTCCTGCTGCATCGCCTTCAGATCAGCGAGCGAGACCTTGGCCTTTGCCGCGGCGATCTCTTCGCGCTTGTAGAGTTCGATCTTCTGCAGAATGTCGGTCATGTCGGTATCCTAGTCGAGGTCGTTGGATACGGCGACAAGTTTGTCGAGCGCACCCGCGGTGGCGCCGCTGTCGAGCGACTGGGCGGCAAGCCGCATGCCGTCATGCAACGTCTCGGCCTTGCCTGCGATCACGAGCGATGCGGCGGCGTTGGCAAGCGCGATATCGCGATAGGCATTCTTCGCGCCGCTCAGCACATCGCGCAGCGCAGCGGCGTTGACGACACCGTCGCCGCCCTTGATTGCCTCAAGTTCGACCGTATCGACGCCGAAGTCGCTAGGCGAAAGCTCGAAGCTCTTGATCTTGCCGTTCTCGAGTGCTGCGACGCTGGTCTTGCCGGTGGTGGTGATTTCATCGAGGCCGTTGCCGTGTACGACCCACACACTCTCTGAACCGAGATCGCGCATCACCTCGGCAATCGGCATGACGAGTTGCGGCGAGTAGACGCCGAGCAGCTGGCGGCGAACGCCGGCCGGATTGGAGAGCGGGCCGAGCACGTTGAAGATCGTCCGCGTGCCGAGCTCGACCCGCGAGGGGCCGACATGGCGCATGGCTGAATGGTGCTGTTGCGCGAACATGAAGCCGACGCCGGCTTCGCGAATGCAGCGCGAGATGACCTCGGGCGTCACGTCGAGCTTGACGCCCAGCGCGGCCAGGCTGTCGGCAGCACCCGATTTGGAGCTGAGCGCCCGGTTGCCGTGCTTGGCGACCGGTACATCGGCGCCGGCGACGATCAGGGCCGCCAGCGTCGAGATGTTGTAGGTGCCGCTGGCGTCACCGCCCGTGCCGACGATGTCGATGGCATCGGCTGGCGCTTCCACCGTCAGCATCTTCGAGCGCATGGTCGTGACGGCGCCGACGATCTCGTCGACGGTCTCGCCACGAACGCGCAGCGCCATCAGAAAACCGCCGATCTGAGAGGGCGTGGCCTGGCCGGACATCAGGATGTCGAAGGCCTCGCGGGCCTCCTCGCGTGTCAGAGGTTCGCGGCTTGCGGCCTTCGCCAGGAGGGGCTTCAGATCGGTCATGCGTTCATGTTCCCCTTAGCGCGAGGCTGCCTGTTCGGCGAGCTGCTGGTTGATCGACACGCCATACTGCGTCTGCAGCAGGGAGACCATCTGGTCCAGGATGTCGTCGCCGGCGGCGTTTGCGATCGCGTTGATCTGCTGGTCCTGGTTGGCAAGCACATCGCCTGTTGGCTCGGTGTTGACTTCGGTCACCTTCATCAGGATTTGCGTCGTCGGATCGGCGCCGATCGCGGTCGCGATCGTGTCGATCGGGCCGGAGAAGGAGGCGTTGACGCCACCAGTGCCAAGAACCACGTCGTCCATGCCACGGGTGATGCCGCTCTTGCTCTCGACCTGAATGCCGAGCGGTGCGGCGATGTCAGCAAGCGAGGTACCCTTCTGGGCCTGCTGCTTCAGCTCGTCCGCCTTCTTGGCGAGTTCGCTCTTCTGCTGTTCGGCGGTCCAGTCGGCAACGGCCTTGTCGTGAACTTCGGCAAGCGGACGGTCGCGCTCGGGCGTGACGTCGCCGAGAGCAAACCACAGATAGCCATCCGTACCGATCGACAGCGACGGGATATCGGCACCAGCTTCGGCACGGAACACCGCGCCCAGCACTTGCTGCTTCTCCGGGATGTCCTTGACCTCGTTGCCAGCCTTGTCGAGGCCCGTTGCATCGACGGCGTCGATGGTCACGGCCTTGAGCTTGAGCTGCGTGGCGATCTGGTCGAGCGTCGAGCCGGCGCTGCGCAGGTCTTCGATCTGATCGTGGACGGTGATCATCTGCTGCGACGCGTTTGCGACGGCGAGCTGCTTGCGCAGGTCTTCCTTGACCTCGTCGAAGCTCTTGGCGCTCTCGGGCTTGATGTTGGTGATGCGCAGGATAACCGGACCGAAGCTACCCTCGACGACAGGCGAGGTGCCGCCGTTGCGGGAAACCGCAAAGGCCGCGTCGGCAACGGACTGATCGGGAACCTTGTCCTTGGTGAATTCGCCGAGCATGACGTCATTGGCCGTCTTGCCCTGGTCGGTCACCAGCTGGTCGAAGGTCGTGCCGGTTTTCAGCGCATTGGCGGCAGCGTTGGCGAGGTCCTTGTTCTGGAAGGTCAGCTGCTCGATCATGCGGCTTTCCGGCGTGCGGTAGGCGTCCTTGCGCTTTTCGAAGTCTTCGCGGATCTGATCGTCGGTCACCGTTCCGGCATCGGCGATGTCGGCCGGCTGCAGTTTCAGATAGGTGAACTTGCGATATTCCGGCGCACGATAGCGCGCCTTAGAACCTTCGAACCACTTGGCCAGCACGTCGTCAGCCGGCGCCTTGATCGGCTCGATATTGGCGTTGGTCAGCAGCAGGTAATCGATCCCGCGGCTTTCCTGGCGGTAGAGCTTCAGCGAATCGACCAGCGTCTTCGGAGGCGTGAAGCCGTTCGAGATCGCGTCGACGATCTGGCTGCGAACCGCGACCTTGCTGCGCTCCTTGATATAGTCGTCCTCGCGGATGCCGGCATTGCGCAGGCGCGAGGTAAACAGCGAACGGTCGAACTGGCCGTTGACGGCCTTGAACGCCGGATCGTCACCGATCAGCTGTGCCAGACGATCCTCGGAGAGGCCGAGCCCCATGTCGGCGGCGAGCTGGTCGAGCGAAGCGCCGGCCACCAGCTGCGAGATCACCTGCTGCTCGACGCCGAAGGCGCGGGCCTGATCAGGTGTCAGGCGCATGCCGAACTGCTGGCTGAGGTTGGAGACCTGGCGCTGATAGGCGAGGCGGAACTCGTTGACGTCGACCTGCTGGTCGCCGACCGTCACAACGGTCGTGCTGGTGCTGCCGGTCAGCAGGGAGTGTGACACACCCCAAATGCCGAAAGAGGCGACCAGGAGCAGCATCAGGAGCTTGGCCGCCCAGGTCCGGGCAGCTCTACGCAGAAGATCGAACATCGAAACGCAAACCTCGCATTATATTCGCCCGTTCGCGGGCAAAGCATTGGACGTTCCTTAGAGCAAACGCATGAGGAATTGAAGGGTTATCGCGCGAAAACATCTGCGCTATACCAGCCGTGTTTCGCGACGCCGACCGAAGACAAAAGATGCTCGCTTGCGGAACCTTTGGCAGCGCTATTTCGTTGAGCAGCATCCCCAAGAAACAGGAGCAAACAATGGCCGACATGAAAACCGCCTCCGCACAGTCCACAGCCGCGCGCGTCAAGGCGGAGATTGCAACGGACGATCTGTCCGCCCAGGTCGCCGCATTGCGCGAAGATCTGGCGCGTTTGTCCGAGAGCGTTGTCGCGCTGGGGCAGGGTGCAAAGACCGCCGTTGCAGATGAGGCCTCAGTTTTGACCGAGCGCGTTCGCGACAAGGTGCGCGAAGAGCCGATCCTTGCTATCGCGGTGACCGCCGGCGTGGCATACCTGTTTGGCCTGATGAGCCGCAGATAGAATTTTCTGAAATGAGATCGAAAGGGCCGGGCTGTGGAGCTCGGCCCTTTTTGCATCCGATTTTCGGCACGCGGAATTCGCCAACGAAGACGCTTGTGAGAACTGTGCTTTTGTTGACCGATCATCTTACCCAGATGGTCGCCATGACGCAGGAAATCACGCAAATGTGAAATACAACTACCGGGGGATTTTTATGAAATTACTCGACACATTGTGGAGTGATTGGACGTGGCGCACGCCTCGATGAGCAGAAGCCTCTCGCATGATGATCCATTTTGGTCGCAATGTTATTTTGGTGCCGCTTTATGGTTTATATAAAATCAACCTTTAGAAGAATTTAGCAGGATACATAGAGTCAAAATATGTTCGAATATAAAAGCGGAAATATGGTGGCGATGTGATCTCGATTGTCTCGGATAATACTATGTAGAACTTTGACGGGCGATAGATGTTGTTTGGTTGTTTTGTCGATGCCGAAGTATGTTTCATCATTTTCAATGATGTATCGCCAACTATGGAACATATTTATCACCCCATTCGCATCACTTTCGGTCAGGTTGCATGACTGATCGCTTTAGGCGAGTGTCGTTGAAAAACCTCATCCGCTGGCAAAATTTAGGTTTTGATCAGCAATCCCTTGCTCAACCTGCAATCTATGTCATGGTACAGCCTTGGACATGAGGGGTAACAGAGATGATCAATCTTCAGTCAGCTCGCAGTGACACCAACCACGACCAGCGTTTGCTCGATTGCCGCGCCGACGTCGAACCAGCACTCCACCAGATTATCAGGGAAGCGCAGAAGAACGGCTGGGCGGCGGCCGAGGTGGCCATGGCGATCGCCGACGCTGCCGACGATTACATTCTTCTGCTGGCGAACCGCAAAACCACCGCGCACTGACCGTCTTTTCCCTTCGCTCATCCGACGTCTTCGCTCGTGCTCCCGCGCCATTATGCGAGATCACGGCGCGAAGACGCGGCCGGGCTGGTTGACGGTGCCGACGAAGCAGCTTAAAGCCTTCGAAACCTGATTTGGTGACACCCAAGGTGCGCGCATTTTGCCGCCGGGCCATCAGATTGGTGCGCTGGATGGGTGGCCGAGTGGTTTAAGGCAACGGTCTTGAAAACCGTCGTGCGGGGAACCGTACCGTGGGTTCGAATCCCACCCCATCCGCCATTTTCGCTTTTGTCCCACCCGCACGTGTGGGTAAACTCCGTACCGAATACATAGGTGACAACCTCGTCCCTTGTTGCCGATCGCGTGCGCAGACCGGCGCTCGGGCGGGCTTGGTTTTGCACTGAGCATAGCTTTCAGGTGGCCGTCAGGCTCATTCATCAAAGTCCCGCTCGCACTTTGATGAATGAGGTTTGTCGTCATGCGTTTCGCCGCCAGTCGGAAGAAGATCCTATTGAGAGCCGCCGCCTGCGTGTTGTTCGCAGGCGCCCTGTTCGGAGGCTATATCGGCTATCTGCAATTGAGCGGGAATTTTCACAGCGTCGTTCATGGAGAGTTTTACCGATCGGCGCAGCTCTCTCCAGCGCAGCTTGAGCGCCATGTCCGCGATCACGGCATCAAGACGATCATCAACCTGCGCGGCGAGAATGTGAACGCGCAGTGGTACAATGCCGAGGTCGAAACGGCGGCGCGGCTTGGTGTCCAGCACATCGATTTCGCAATGTCGTCCGGTACCGTCCTGACGCCCGAACGGGCGGACCAGCTGGTCGCCATCATGAAAGCAGCGCCAAAGCCGATCCTCGTGCACTGCCAGAGTGGTGCAGATCGAACCGGCCTGGTGTCGGTGATCTATAGCCAGCAGATCGCGGGTGTCGGCGAAGATGTCGCTGAGCGCCAACTGTCTGTGCGTTACGGCCATGTCGCCATACCGCATGTTTCGTCCGTCTACGCGATGGATGTCAGCTGGGACCGGCTGGAAGCGCATTATGGCCTCAAGGGCTAGGGGCAAACTTACTCAGGATAGGGGGCTGCAGGCTGTATTTTGTGTCTGCGTAGGAGGCGAGATGCAGGAAATGCTCACCATTTCCAAACCTCTCCGGCGCCTGCAGGCGCACGGCGCGGCCCGTGTTGGTCGCATATAGCCTGGAAGCATTCAGGCTTGTGTCAGAAAAGAAAGGCATTCCGTCACGCATTGGCGGGATAAGGCCATCGCTTTGACGGTGTCCCGCGCCAGCTATTGCGGAGACACCGAATTGAACGACAGTAATGATCGAGCCGGACCACGCTTTCTTCGTCCGGAAATTGGAAGCATCACGCTCTGCCTGCTGACGACCGCTTATCTTCTGGCCGTCACCAACCAAACCTTCTGGTCCAAGGCCTTCGGCTATTTCGCCGCCGATCGCTTCGGCTTTTCGATCTTCGTGATCGGTATCGCGGCCGCGAGCCTGGGCGTAGTCACCTTCTTCTCCGCGAAATACATCACCAAGCCGTTCCTGATCTTCTTCGTGATCGTGGCGTCCGCCGCATCTTGGTTTACCGATTCGTTCGGCGTCATTGTTGACAAGGAGATGATCCGCAACGCCGCCGTGTCGACCGGTGCTGAAGCTGGGCACCTGATTACCGGCCGGTTTGCATGGCATATCTTTCTGACCGGTATCGTGCCGTCGCTGCTCATTCTTTGGGTGCGCATCCGGCACCGGCCGATCCTCGGGAAGCTGGCGCACAACACGGCCGTTATCCTTGCCTGCACGGCCGTTTTCACGGCAATCGGCATTGGTGACTACCGGACCTTCGCGGGCGTCGGGCGGGCTCACAAGGATATTCTCGACACGCTCAATCCGTTTGTGCCGATCACCAGCGCCGTGCGCTTCGCAATTTCGTCGGGGCAGGACGCCAACATCGTCGCGCAGCCGCTTGGCGCGGATGCCCATCGTGTCAACACGACCGCAACCAACAAGCCGCGGGTCCTCATCATGGTCGCCGGCGAAACGGCCCGTGCCCAGGATTTTGCGCTCGGCGGCTATACGCGCGATACCAATCCCGAGCTGGCGAAGCAGAATGTCGTCTATTTCCCCAACACGAGCAGCTGTGGAACCGCAACGGCGATCTCGATCCCATGCCTGTTTTCTGTATATCCGAGAACGGCTTACACGCACCGCAAGGGGCTGGAGACGGAGAATGTTCTTGACGTTCTCGGACATGCGAACGTTTCCGTTTCATGGCTCGACAACGACACCGGCAGCTACCACGTCACCGACCGGGTACCCTACGAATTCCTGCCGGATTCGGCCGATCCGAGATTCTGCAAGGACGGCGAATGCCTCGATGCGATCCTCCTGGACAAGATTGACGGCTGGCTAGACAAGGTAAAGGGCGATAGCGTGCTGGTGCTTCATCAGCTCGGCAGTCATGGCCCGGCATATTATGCTCGCTATCCCGAGGAGTTCCGCCGCTTCCAGCCGGATTGCCGCGCCAACGATTTCGGAAGCTGCTCGCCGGAAGAAATCCGCAATGCCTATGACAATACGGTCCTTTACACGGATCATATCGTGTCGACGGTTATCGATAAGCTGAAGAAGCGGTCCGATACCGTTGCGGGCTCCGTGGTCTACGTCTCCGACCATGGTGAATCGCTGGGCGAGAATGGGCTCTATCTGCACGGTACGCCCTATGTCGTTGCGCCGATCCAGCAGACCCACGTGCCATTTCTGGTATGGCTCTCCGACAATCTCCAGGCGTCGGCTGGCTTCGACATGGCGTGCCTGGCGAGCAACGCCAACAAGACGACTTCCCACGACAATATCTTCCATAGCCTGCTCGGCCTGATGGATGTTTCGACCAAGGTGTATGACCCTTCGCTGGATGTGTTTTCCAGTTGCCGGAAGGGGGATTCCCATGTCGCCAGTGTGAGCTCCGCGGTCGGCGTCAACTGAAATCAGATCGCTTTTGATGACCGGGGCTGAAAGGCCCGGTCGCATGTTGGGCGCGACCTTGGCCGCGCGTCCGCGTCTTCTTCACCTGCGAACCGCCGATGTCGCAATAATGTCATTTCCGCTTCAGGTTGTTGTCAGCAGCCCACGCCATAGAGCAACTCTCTTCGATATTACTTAGGAGATACTCTTGCGCGCACTGAAGCGAGTTCGGATCGCCCGCCCCGTAAAGATTTTCGGCGGACTGATACTTTTGACGGGCCTGACACTCGCCGGCTATGTCGGTTATCTCCAGTTTACCGGGAATTTTCATACTGTCGTGGCCGGGCAGTTCTACCGTTCGGCGCAGCCATCTCCGTCTCAGCTGGAGCGCTATATCCGCGAGCACGGCATCAAGACCGTGATCAACTTGCGTGGCGATAGCGGGCACGCGAAATGGTGGGCGGAAGAAGTCGCCGTGTCGGAGCGACTGGGCGTCGAGCATATCGATTTCGGTATGTCTGCATCCAGAATTCTCACCACCGAGAAGGCGGACCGCCTCGTCGCCATCATGCGCGACGCTCCAAAACCGATCCTGGTCCATTGCCTTTCCGGTGCCGACAGAACCGGCTTGGCCTCTGTGCTCTATAGCCAGCAGATCGCCAACGTGAAGGAAGATGTCGCCGAGCGCCAGCTGTCCTTCGCGTTCGGGCATGTGGGCATTCCCAAGCTGTCGTCGGCCTATGCCATGGATCAGAGCTGGACGAACCTCGAGAAGCACTACGGGCTCGACAAGGTATCGGCTCCAATTCCGGCGCCGGTTCGCGACGCCCAGGCGGAAAGCACCCAGATCACCGGTGGCGCTGGCTAGGCGGAAGGCGCGGTCATGAATGTGTTGTTGGTCGAAGATAACGCGATCCTCGGAGATGCCGTTTGCGACCATGTTTCGGCAAACGGCTATTCGGTGGAATGGTGCCTGACGCTTGCCGACGCGACCCGTGCTGCCGATAGCGGCGAATACGGCCTGGTTCTGCTCGATTTGCGCCTTCCCGATGGCAGCGGACTGTCGTTGCTGCGCCGCTTGCGCGGCCGGGCCAACAATGTTCCCATCATCATTCTTACCGCGCATGATCAGGTCTCCGATCAGGTCGAAGGCTTTACTTGCGGTGCGACGGACTATCTGGTGAAGCCCTTCGGCCTCTCTGATCTTGATTTGCGCATTCAGTCCGTTACCCGCAGCCACCCTATGGCCGAGCGACGTCCGGCTTGATTCTGATCGAATCCTTGGGGCGCCGAGCCTTGGCCCGAGGGCGATCGCGCGACACGCATCTTCTCCATCACGCCGCCAATTGAATAGGCATGGCCACGCTCCCTTCGTGTCCAGCGGCACTGCGGCGATTTGTGCGCACCGATCGACCGGAACAGCAAGGCCCACGCAAGCAACCAGGCACAAAAGTGAACTCGAATATTTGCCAATCGGTGATGTCGCGGTGAGTCACGCCGCGGTCGATCAAGCCGGTTCATATGGAGTTGATGCCCGTGAAAACTGCCGCCGCCCAGATCCACGAACTTGAAGACCTGCACGCAATAGCTGGCAAGGCGGCGATCGTTCGCACGGTCTATGAGGGCAAGGACATCTCGCCTTATTGGGATGCGCTGATGGCGCGGGTATCCGCCGACGTCTCCGATGCGGGTGCCTTCATGGACCTGGCGATCATCCTGCAAACGCTAGGCAAGAGCCACGAAGCCGCCATCACCCAGAAGGGCGCGCTGGAGATGAGCCGCAAATACCATATTCGCAACGGCAGCGGGTCGGGCCTTCGCGTCCTCGTGATCGCCACCCGCGGCGACTTCATGGCCAATACGCCGATCGAGTTCCTGCTGGAAAGCTCCAACGCGAACATCCTTCTCCACTACGTCGACGAGTTGACGGCTGATCTGAACGATATGCCGGAGCATGATGTGGCCTTCGTCGCCGTCGGCGAGTCGCCTGAAAATCTGGCCGTGCTGGAAAACCTCGAGCATCTGCTTGCAAGCTGGACCGGCCCGATCGTGAACAATGCGCCGCGCCGGGTGATCGACCTGTCGCGTGAGGGCGTGGCCGAAGCCTTCCGCAACGAGCCCACCATCCTCGCTCCGATGACGACGCGCATCGCTCGCCAGACACTCGTCGATCTGGCAGCTGGCTTGCTCTCGATCAACTTGATCGACGGACTGACATCCTTCCCGATCATCCTTCGCCCGGTCGGCACCCATGCCGGTCACGGAATGGAAAAGATCGGTTCGACGGAGGCGATTGCCGCCTATCTCACCGGTCGGCCGGAAGCCGAGTTCTACATTGCTCCCTTCATCGATTACAGCGACGAGGACGGCAAGTTTCGCAAGCAGCGCATCGCGGTCATCGATGGCAAGCCCTATGCGAGCCACCTGGCGATCTCCGATCACTGGATGGTGCACTACCTCAGCGCCGGCATGGCGGAGCATGCCGAGCGTCGGCTGGAGGAGGCGTCGTGGATGGCGGATTTCCAGACCGATTTCGCCATGCGCCACGCCGACGCGTTTGCAGCGCTGCACCGCCGCCTGGGCCTCGACTACTTCGCCATCGATTGCGCCGAGCTATCGGACGGACGCCTGCTGTTGTTTGAGGCAGACGTGGCGATGATCGTCCATTCGATGGATTCCGAGACCGTCTTTCCCTACAAGAAGCAGGCAATGGCAACGCTGTTTTCAGCGTTCGAAGATGCGCTGGCCAGCCGCGCGCGCGAGGGCAAACCTCTACGAGGCCAGCAGGCGCACGGCTCCAATCAGGCAGGCGTCGTGTCGCTTGTGGAAGCGCTGTGATCGCAGCTTCGAGGGCCACCAGATCCGGAGACGACATATTCGCTGCCAGGACGATGGCCGAACTTGTTCCTGATTACCGGCACAAGCTGGGCGCGGCCAGTATCGACCACACGCTGTCGCTTCTGTTCGCGGCCGGCGGCGACAGCCGTATCTGGCCTGACGCAGCAACAGGCCGCAATCGATACGGAACCCGCACCACTGCGGCCAAGGACGAAATTTCCTTCGCGTCCACGACCGCGAGCAACGTTTCGCTGCAGGGCTTCACCGCTGCCGGCCACCAGCTGAACCGGCTGTTCGGCGTCGATGGCACCACCGCTGTCGCCGTCGACGAATGGTTCGCCGAAATCCGTGGCCGTATCGGCAGCAACATCGGATGCGACGAGAGCGGCATCGTGCTTGCCGCATCCGGAACGGATGTGGAGCTGCTCGCGCTCAGCCTGATGCTTGCGCTGTCGCCACGCCCGATCACCAACATCCTGATCGCGCCTGAGGAGACCGGAAGCGGCGTACCGCGCGCTGCCTCAGGCCGCCATTTCTCGGATGCGACGGCGCTGGGACACACGGTCAGTGCAGGCGAGATGCTCGCCGGTATTGCCGCCGATCGCGTCGAAGTCCAGACGGTGGCGATCCGCAACGCTTTGGGGCAAGCGCGGAACCCTGACGATGTCGACGCTGACGTCATATCGCTTGCCGAGGACGCGCTGAAGCGCGACAGGGATGTTCTCGTCCATGTTCTTGATACGTCGAAGACAGGCCTGACCGGCGTCTCGCGACAGGCTGCTCGGTATATATCAGCGCGCGCGCCCGGACGTGTTCGTATTCTTGTCGATGCCTGCCAGTTTCGCTGCAGCGCCGCCGCGCTCGCCAGGGATATCGCCGACGGCTTTCTCGTCGCCGTCACCGGCTCGAAGTTCCTTGCCGGTCCGCCCTTCGCGGGCGCGCTTGCGATACCGCCGGCGCTTGTCGAGGAACTTGCTACGAAACAGGCACTTGCGCCGGGGCTTTCTGATTACACGGTTCTCCATGATTGGCCGGCGCGCCTGCGCGGCGGCAATGACCAGCAATTCGGATCGCACTTCAATCTCGGCCTGGGCCTGAGGTGGATCGCCGCGCTTGAGCAGCTGGAGCCTTTGGCCGCAATCGATGCCGCCGTTCAGCGCCGGATCAAGCAGGCTTTCGCCGACCTCGTACGCGCCCGCGCGGAAGGCCTTGAAGGTGTGTTGATCCATCCCGATGACGAAGGCGGCCACATCATCGATCGCGCCATCTTCCCCTTGACCATGACCGCTGACAACAACGGCTTCGCCTCGCTTGCGCAAGCGCAAAGTATCCATCTGGCACTCCGCGAGAACGACATTGGACCGGTCTGCCACGTCGGGCAGGCAGTCAATCTCGGCGCCCGCACGATCCTCAGGGTCGCCGCCTCGGCTATCGACATCAACACCGTGTCCGATAGACTGGCCGGCGGCGACACGATGGAAAAGGCGATGCGGCCGATCGCCGACGATCTCGACATCGTGTTCGAGAAATGGGCCGCCGTCTCCCGGGCTGATCGAGGGCTCTGATGTCACGGATTGCGAAAACAGACGCGCCAGTGGGGTCGGATCTGGAGAAGTCGACGAGCCTCGACCCCGCGGACTGGCAGGCGTTTCGCGAAGCAGCCCACCGCATGCTCGACGACACCATCGATCATATCGCCAATGTCAGGCAAAAGCCGGTCTGGCAGCAGATGCCGTCGGACACGCGGTCAAGGTTCGCCCGCGCGCTGCCGGATGATCCCCGTGCGCTCGACGATGTGCTCGATGATGTCCGTACGCATATCTTTCCCCACGCCACCGGCAATCTGCATCCGCTGTTCATGGGCTGGGTGCATGGGGCCGGCACACCCGTCGGCATGGTGGCTGAGATGGTCGCCGCGGGCTTGAACATGAATTGCGGCGGCCGCGATCATGTCGGCATCGAGGTTGAAAAGCAGATCGCCCTATGGATGGCTGAGGCGCTTGGCTATCCCTCATCGGCAAGCGGTCTCTTCGTCACTGGTTCGTCGATGGCCAATTTCCTGGCACTGACCATCGCCCGCACCGAGGCCTTGAGCCAAAGCGTGCGGCGGGACGGATTGCGAAAGGCCGACAGACAGTTGGTCGCCTACACATCCTCGCAAGCGCATGTCTGCATCGCGCAGGCCATGGAGCTGTCCGGCATCGGCTCGGCGAACCTGAGGTCCATCGCGGTCGACGACGCCGGCCGGATGAGCGTCGAAGCGTTGGCCGCGGCGATCACGCAAGACCGCGCACAGGGCTTGCTCCCGTTTCTGGTGGTCGGAACGGCAGGCACGGTGAACACCGGTGCGATCGATCCTCTGTTGGAGATATCCAAGCTCGCCGAAGCGGAAAACATCTGGTTCCACGTCGATGGGGCCATCGGCGCGCTGGCCATGCTGTCGCCTGAGATGCGTCAGCTGTTTTCGGGCATCGAGCGGTCTGCCTCGATCGCGCTCGACTTCCACAAATGGGGCCATGTGCCCTATGACGCCGGCTTTCTTCTGGTGCGCGACAGTGATGCGCACAAGCGCGCATTCGCCCAACCGGCCGCGTATTTGCAGCGGTCGAGCAGGGGGCTTGCCGCCGGCGAGACATGGCCATGCGATCTGGGCCCCGATCTGTCGAGAGGCTTCCGGGCGCTGAAGACCTGGATGACGATCGAAACGCTGGGCACGGAGCGGATGGGACATGCCATCGCGCGCACGTGCGAACTCGCCCGCTATCTCGCCGCAAGCCTCAAGCGCGATCCGCGCTTCGAGATAAAGGCCCCGGTTGGCCTCAACATCGTCTGCTTCGGCATTCGTGGCGCTGACGACGATTTCATTCGCGACCTCGTGCTTGATCTTCATGAGCAGGGATTGGCCGTGCCCTCCTGGACAACGCTGCAGGGCGAACTGGTGGTGCGCTGCGCGATCGTCAATCACCGCACGACCAGCGGGGATATCGACGTCTTTCTCAAGATCCTGACGGATTATCTCGACCGGTATCCGCGAGCCTGAGACGAGGCGTCGAAAGCGCAGCCACTCAGGCGCTGTTGTCTTCCAGACACTACGCAGCAAATGAATCAGACGAGCGGTGCTACTGAAATAGCCCTGTTACAAACGGCGGCGAATATCCCGGCCATCGCAACCTGGGGACCACTCATGCGCCGCGCATTCCGCCTCTCCACATACGCACTCGTTACCGCTGTCTGTCTCTACGCTCCGGCAAAGGCCGAGGATCTGCAGTTCTCCGTCTATGGTGGCTACCAGACGGCACCGCACAGCGGCGTGGATGTCTCCGACGGCACGCATTTCAATGCCGGCTGGGAAGGCAAGTCCTTCGGCTCGCCGCCCTATTACGGCGCGCGCGTCACCTGGTGGCTCGAGAACCTCAATCACCCCAACCTCGGCCTCTCGATCGATTACACCCACGACAAGGTCTATGCCGACGAAAAGACGCTGGCGACATCGGGCTGGTCGCACTTCGAATTCACCGATGGCCTGAACCTTCTGACGGCCAACGCGCTCTATCGCTTCCCGATCGAGGGGCAGCGCTGGACGCCCTATGTCGGTGCCGGCGTCGGCGTCAACATTCCGCACGTCGAAGTGACGCGCCCGCAGGGCAAGACCTTCGATTACGAGTTCGGCGGCGTGACGTTCCAGGCCCAGGCCGGTGTCGATTTCCGCATCACCGATCGTTGGTCGACCTTCGTCGAGTACAAGGGAACCTATTCCCGTGTGAACGTGCCGATCGATAGCGGCGACAGTCTGAAGACCAACATCATCACGAACGCCGTTAACCTGGGTGTCTCGTTTCACTTCTGACAGCTCATTGATCGCTGGCCGAGAGACCACCCATGTGCCGGATCGCTTCATTAATTTAGCGATCCATTAACCATATTCATTAGAATTGTCTCTATCTCGGCGAAAGCTTTCGCAAATTCGCCGCGAAGGTCGCATGATTAAAGTCTCGTTAGGTTGATGGCGGTACGGCTTGTTTTGCCTGAATGGGCGGACTTTGAGCCATAACGGTCTTGAGCGGCGTGGGACATATGAGACGAGACTTCGGGGCGGCGGCACTTGCGACACCAATGCGGTGGGTAGGCTTGTCGCTTATCTGTGCGACAGTGACCGCTTGCGGAACGGCACCCACGACGACGGCCAAGCGCACCCACGGCAAGGAATATTTTGCCGAGTCGGAATATGGCGTGAAGGCGAGCCCGCGTGTCGCCACCGGCAACAATATCCCGAAGGGCGGCGGTCGCTACATCGTCGGCAATCCCTATGTCGTCAAGGGTAAGACCTATTTCCCGAAAGAAGATTTCTCCTACAACAAGGTCGGCATCGCATCCTGGTACGGGTCGGCTTTCCATGGTCGCTTGACGGCCAATGGCGAAGTCTACGACCAGATGCACATTTCCGCCGCGCATCCGACATTTCCGCTGCCGAGCTATGCGCGCGTGACCAACGTTGAGAACGGCTCCTCCATCATCGTGCGCGTCAACGACCGCGGCCCCTATCATGAAGGCCGCATCATCGACCTCTCGAACAAGACCGCTGATCTACTCGATCTCCAGCACAGCGGCACCGGCAATGTGCGCGTGCAGTATGTCGGCAAGGCCCGCATGGATGGCCACGACATGCCGTATCTGATGGCCTCCTACGTGCCGAAGGGCAGCCGTATTCCCGGCGTCTATCCGGGCGAGGGGCAGATCGCCACCGGCGTCATGGTTGCCTCCAACAGCAAGCGCATCACCCGCGACGAGATCCAGAGCTTCGGTGGGTTCACGCCGCCTGCGGCCGATAGCGTACCGGTTCCGCGCTCCGCGACCTCCTATGCCGGCTCGACGCCGAGCGCGCCTTACAACGCCGCACCTGTGCCGACTCTGCGTGCGCCGTCCTTCGACAACGCCGCGCCGGCCTCGTTCGGCGAAATGGTCGTGCTGCCCGAGATCGGTCCCTATCCTTATGAGCGCCCCTATGGCTGGCAGCAGGGGTCGATGGCCATGGGCTACCAGGAAGAAGGCGTGAAGACCGTGACGGTCGATCTCGCCTTCGACGCGGTCATGGTTCGCAATGACGGCTTGACCGAAGACAGCATCCTGGCATCATTCAAGCGTCAGAAGGCAGCGAAGGCTGCGCTGAAGTAAGTGTTTCCGAGGTCCTTCGGGGCCGGATCGATGAGGGTTTCGATGCTGAAACATATGCTTCGTCTGTGTGTCTGCCTGTTGCCGCTGGCCCAGGTCGTTTCGACCGATGCCGTGGCGGCACCCGCTGACGCCAACCAGTCGTTCGTCACCAAGGCGGCACAGGCGTATATGGTCGAAGCGTCGACCGGCACTGTGCTGCTTGCCAAGAACGAGCATCAGACATTCTCGCCGGCCTCGCTCGCCAAGCTGATGACGGTCGAGCTCGTCTTCGATGCGCTCACAAGCAAGCAGATCACGCTCGACACCCAGTATCCCGTCTCCGAATTTGCCTGGCGCACCGGCGGCGCGCCGTCGCGCACCGCGACCATGTTCGCGGCGCTGAAATCCAACGTGCGTGTAGAGGACCTTGTTCGCGGGATCGCCATCCAGGGCGCCAACGACAGCTGCATCATTCTTGCCGAAGGCATGAGCGGCGGCGAGCCGGCTTTCGCCGAAAGCATGACGCGACGCGCAAGGACGCTCGGCATGCAGCACTCCCTTTTCGCCAACTCCACCGGACTTCCCGACGGCAAAAGCAAGACCACAGCTTATGACATGGTCGCGCTGGCGGAGCGCCTGCAACAGGGCTATCCGGCCTACTATCCCTATTTCGCGCAGCCCGATTTCGAGTGGAACAAGATTTTCCAGCGTAGCCGCAACCCGCTGCTCGGCTTCGGTCTCGGCGTCGATGGCCTGGCGACAGGCTTTGCCGAAGGCGAGGGCTATTCGATCGTGGCATCGGCCGAGCGCAACGGCCGCCGCCTGTTCATGACGCTCGGCGGAATCGCCTCCGACAAGGAGCGTACCGAGGAAGCCAAGCGCGTGCTCGAATGGGGCCTCAGCGCCTTCGAGATTCGCCAGCTCTTCGCGGAAAACGAGGTCATCGGCACGGCGAGCGTTTATGGCGGCGCATCGCGCAGCGTCGAGCTCGTCGCCAAAAGCCCGATCAGCGTCTACATCCCGGTCAACAATCCCGACCGGCTTGCCGCCCGCATCGTGTATCACTGGCCGCTACCGGCACCGATTGAGGCGGACCGAGAAGTCGGCACGCTGCGCCTTTTCGCCGGCAGCAGACTGCTTCGCGAAGTGCCGCTCTACACCAAGGCCGCGGTCGAGGAGGGCACTCTCAGCAGCCGCGCCGTCGATGCCGTTCTGGAGCTCGGCGAAACGCTGCTGTTTTCCTGGCTCTGGGATAAGCCGGCCGAGCCCACATGATCGCCATAGTCGCGCTTCACCTTGTGACAAAGCTGAGAGATCGACGCGAAGCGGTTCCGCTCGCCGTTATCTTCGGCTAGATGTACGGGTGTGGCGCCACAGCGCCGATTGAGTGCAGGCCAAGATCGCAGGAACATATTGTTGTCATCCGCTACCGGATTGTTCGTTACGTTTGAAGGCGGTGAGGGTGCTGGTAAGTCCACCCAGATCCGTCGGCTGGCCGATGCCTTGCGCGCCAGGGGTCATGAGGTCGTGGTTACGCGCGAGCCGGGCGGTTCGCCGGGTGCGGAGGCCGTGCGCCATGTGCTGCTCTCGGGTGCTGCCGAGTCCTTTGGTACGCGCATGGAAGCGATTCTCTTCGCGGCCGCCCGCAACGATCATGTCGAAGAAATCATCCGTCCGGCCCTTGGTCAGGGCAAGGTCGTGCTCTGCGATCGCTTCATGGATTCCTCACGCGTCTATCAAGGCGTGACGGGCAATCTGGAGCCCGATTTCATCGAGACGCTGCAGCGCGTCGCGATCAACGGCGTCGTGCCCGATTGCACGCTGATGCTCGACCTGCCGGCCAAGGCCGGTCTCGAACGCGCCAAGCGCCGGGGTGCTGCCGGCGACGTCGCGCCCGATCGCTTCGAGAAGGAAGAGATCGAGACCCACGAGAAGCGCCGCGAAGCCTTTCTTGACATAGCCTCGCGCGAGCCCGAGCGCTGCCACGTCGTCAACGCCATGCAGACCGAGGAGGCGATCGCAGCGGAGATCGTCTCGATCGTCGGCCAGTTGCTGGCGCCTGCAGACGCCCCGAAGGTCGTTGAGCCAGCGATGAGTGCGATCGATGAGTGACGAGCACCCGAGCCTTCTCGACGGCGCGATCTGGCCGCCCGAAAACACCAAGCTCTTCGGTCATGAAGACGCCGAGGCCTTCCTCGCGCAATCCTACCGCTCCGGCAAGGGCCACCATGCCCTGCTGATGGAAGGACCGTCGGGGATCGGCAAGGCGACGCTTGCCTTCCGTTTCGCCAATCATGTCCTGTCGCATCCGGACCCGGAGAGTGCGCCTGACGTCCTCGCCGATCCCGATCCGAACTCCTCCGTCAGCCGCCAGATCAACTCGGGCGCCTCGCACAACCTGTTGCATCTCGCCCGTCCGGTGGACGAGAAGACCGGTAAGGTGAAATCGGCGATCACCGTTGACGAGGTGCGCCGCGCCGGCCGCTTTTTTTCGCAGACGTCGGGCACCGGCAACTGGCGCATCGTCATCATCGATCCCGCCGACGACATGAACCGAAGTGCTGCCAACGCCATTCTGAAGATCCTCGAGGAGCCGCCGAAGCGCGCGCTGTTCCTGTTGATCTCGCATGCGCCGGGCAAGCTGCTCCCCACCATCCGCTCCCGCTGCCTGCCGCTCAAGCTGTCGCCACTCGGTGATAACGCGCTGCGCTCGGCTCTGGGTCATCTCGGCGTGGACGCGGACGACGCGTCGCTGCTGGCGTCGGCCAATGGCAGTGTCGGTGAAGCGCTGAAGCTGGTGAACTACGGCGGCGGCGAGATCATTTCGGCCTACAACGAGGTTCTGACTTTGCAGGGGCCATCGGCGCGCAAGGCCATGCACCGTCTGGCCGACGCGCTGTCTGGCAAGGAAAGCGACACGATCTTCGAGTTCTTCGCGGGCCATCTCGGCGACGACCTCATGGGCAAGGCGAAGGCTGCGGCGATGGCGGGGCAGGTGGCCCAGGCCGAACGCTTGTCACGCCTACACAGCGATATCATCGAGCGCCTGACGGTCTCCGACGCCTACAATCTCGACCGCAAGCAGACGATTCTGAGCATTCTCGGCGATATCAAGCAGCCCGGACCTTGATCCGTTAAGTCCCTGATCAGGAAGTCAGAAGCTTGTAAGCGACGACGGCCAGTGTTGCAGCCAGCACCAGGCGGATGGTCCGCTCATGCAGCTTCGGCGCAAGCAGGCTGCCCGCGATGATCCCCGGGATCGAGCCGACGAGCAGCGCCGCAAGCATGATCCAATCGATCTCGCCGATCATCCAGTAGCCCATGCCGCCGATCAACGTCAGCGGCACCGCATGGACGATGTCGGAACCGACGATCTCGCGCACATCGAGCCTGGGATAAAGCACCAGCAGGATGGTGACGCCAAGCGCGCCTGCTCCGACCGACGTCAACGTGACGAGAATACCGAGCGCCAGCCCGAGCACGACGGTGAGAATGCCAAGCGTCGCCGGCCGCAGAGTCCGTCGCTCGCCTGTGGAACGCTGCGCGAACGCCAGCACCTGTTTGCGAAACACCAGCATGAAGGCCGTCATGACGAGCAGCCAGCCAAGCGCCGTCGTGATCGTATGCGCGACTTCGATGCTCTTGCGGTCGACGCCCGACAGCAGCCACAGCATGATCAGCGCCGCCGGCACGCTGCCGGCGGCAAGACAGCCGACGATCCGCCAGTTGATGCGCCCGTGCATCCCGTGAACCGCGGTGCCGGCGCTCTTGGTGACGGCCGCGTAGAGCAGGTCGGTCCCGACGGCGGTCGCCGGATGGACGCCGAACAGAAGCACCAGCAACGGCGTCATCAGTGAGCCGCCACCGACGCCGGTGATGCCGACAAGCGCGCCGACGAAGAAACCCGAGAGCGAATAAAGCGGATCGAAATGGGAGAACATCAAATCGCAGGCCCCAAGCCTGCATGCAATAAGCCTACGTGGAAGCGGTAGGCGCGGGGGACGGCTGATGTCACGTTTGCGGAACCCTGTTCGATGGTTCCCTTGGGTAGAATGTGGAAAAAAACGAGTCAAGCGCGCGGCGGTCACGAAGATTGCACTGCTGCGTGTTGGAGGCGTCGCTTTCCAAACTTACTGTTTCGCTTCGCCGCCACATGCGCTAAGGAGCGGCATATAGATTTCAAAGAATAAGCCGCACGAGAATGGCCGCCATGACAGACAAGACACCCTTCTACATCACCACCGCGATTTCCTACCCGAACGGCAAGCCGCACATCGGCCACGCCTACGAGCTGATCGCGACGGATGCCATGGCGCGCTACCAGCGCCTCGACGGTAAGGACGTGTTCTTCCTGACCGGCACCGACGAGCACGGCCAGAAGATGCAGCAGACGGCCCGCGCCGAAGGCATCACCGCGCAGGAACTCGCCGACCGTAACTCCGGCGAATTCCAGGCGATGGCCAAGCTCCTCAACGCCTCGAACGACGACTTCATCCGCACCACGCAGGAGCGTCACCACGAGACGTCGCGAAACATCTGGAACCTGATGGCCGATGCCGGCGACATCTACAAGGACAGCTATGCCGGCTGGTACTCGGTGCGCGACGAGGCCTATTACCAGGAAAACGAGACCGAGCTGCGCGCCGACGGCGTGCGCTACGGACCGCAGGGCACGCCTGTCGAGTGGGTGGAAGAGGCGAGCTACTTCTTCAAGCTCTCCGAATACCAGGACAAGCTCCTGGCGCTCTACGAAGCTGAGCCCGATTTCATCGGCCCGGCCGAGCGCCGCAACGAGGTGATCTCCTTCGTCAAGTCGGGGCTCAAGGATCTGTCGATCTCGCGCACCACCTTCGACTGGGGCATCAAGGTCCCGAACGATCCGGAACACGTCATGTACGTCTGGGTCGACGCGCTGACCAACTATCTGACTGCTACCGGCTACCTAGAGGACAAGAATGGCCCGCGCGCCAAGTATTGGCCGGCCGACGTCCACATCATCGGCAAGGATATCATCCGCTTCCACGCCGTCTACTGGCCCGCCTTCCTGATGTCGGCCAAGCTGCCGCTGCCCAAGCGCGTCTTCGCGCATGGCTTCGTGCTGGCCAAGGGCGGCGAGAAGATGTCGAAGTCGCTTGGCAACGTGCTCGATCCGTTCGAGCTGATCGAGCATTTCGGCCTCGACGCGATCCGCTACTTCCTTATGCGCGAAATCTCCTTCGGCCATGACGGCAATTGCAGCGAGGAGGCGATCGGCACCCGCATCAACGCCGATCTCGCCAACGGCATCGGCAACCTCGCCAGCCGCTCGCTGTCGATGATCGTCAAGAACTGCGACGGCAAGATCCCCGTCTGCGGTCCGCTGACCGACGAGGACAAGGCGATGCTGGCAGCCGCCGACGCGCTGCTCGCCTCGACCCGCGAGGACATGGAAAAGCAGCTCATCCATCGCGCGCTGACGTCGATCATCGCTGTCGTGTCCGAGACCGACCGCTATTTCGCCGGCCAGCAGCCCTGGGCGCTGAAGAAGACCGATCCTGATCGCATGGAGACCGTGCTCTACGTCACGGCCGAAGTCGTGCGCCAGATCGCCATCCTGCTGCAGCCCTTCGTTCCGGGCTCTGCCGAAAAGATGCTCGACCTCGTGGGGGCTGCCGCCGACAAGCGCGACTTTACGGCTCTCGGTGAAGCCGGTCGCCTGGTTTCGGGCACGCCGCTGGAAGCGCCAACGCCGGTCTTCCCGCGCTATGTCGCGCCGCAGGCGTGAGGCTGAGATGCTGATCGATACCCATTGCCATCTGGATTTCGCAGACTTCGAGGAGGAGCGCGACGAGATCGTCAAGCGCGCTCACGACAGTGGCGTCAAACAGATGGTGACGATCTCCACGCGTGTCCGCAAGCTGGACGGTCTGCTCGCGATCACCGAGAAGTATCCGTCCGTCTTCTGCTCCGTCGGCACGCATCCCAACAGTGCCGACGAAGAGCTGGATATCCAGGCCGAAGACCTGATCCGTCTGGCGAATGCGCATGAGAAAGTGGTGGCGATCGGCGAGGCGGGTCTCGATTACTTCTACGACACGCAGAAGCCCGAGGACCAGAAGACCGGTTTTCTGCGCCACATCGAGGCAGCACGCGAGACAAAGCTGCCGCTGGTCATCCACAGTCGGAGCGCCGACGAGGACATGGCCGCGGTCCTGACCGAGGAGACGGGGAAGGGCGCCTTCCCCTTCATCCTGCACTGCTTCTCGGCGGGTGCCGATCTGGCCCGCGTTGGCGTCGAGCTCGGCGGCTACATCTCGTTTTCCGGCATCCTGACCTTCCCGAAGTCGCAGGAGCTGCGCGACATCGCCGCCACCATTCCGCACGATCGCCTGCTGGTCGAGACCGACGCGCCTTACCTCGCGCCGAAGCGCTGGCGCGGCAAGCGCAACGAGCCGTCCTATGTCGTCAACACGGCAGAAGTCTTGGCCGAGACGCTGGGCCTCAGCTATGCCGAGATGGCCGCGATCACGACTGATAATGCCTTCCGCTGCTTCTCCAAGATGCCGAGGATCTGACACGGTGGGCTACAGACGGCGGTTCACCATTCTCGGCTGCTCGTCGTCACCAGGCGTTCCGCGCATCACCGGCGACTGGGGCGCCTGCAATCCCAACAATCCGAAGAACAGGCGCACCCGCGCCTCGTTCATGATCCAGCAGTATGACGCCAACGGCGGCGTGACCACCGTCGTCATCGATACCGGACCGGATTTTCGCGAGCAGATGATTGCGGCCAAGGTCGGGCATATCGACGCCGTGATGTACACGCATCCGCACGCCGATCATATCCACGGACTGGACGACCTGCGCGGCTACTATTTCGGCGCGCAGCAGCGCGTGCCTATTTACGCCGACGAAGCGACCATGGACCGCATTCGCCAAGGCTTCGGCTATTGCCTGGAAACACCACCCGGCAGCAATTATCCGCCGATCGTCGAGGCAAGAGTGATCCACGATCTCGACAAGCCTGTTCATATCACCGGCGCGGGCGGCGCGATCTCCTTGCGTCCGCATGTTCAGCAGCACGGTGACATCACCTCGCTCGGCTTCCGCATCGGCGATGTCGCTTATTGCAGCGATATCAGCGACTTCCCGCCGGAAACCGTACCGAAGCTTGAGGGCCTAGATGTCCTGATCATCGACGCGCTCCAATACCGCTACCACCCGAGCCATCTGTCGCTGGAGCAATCGCTGGAATGGATCGGCCGCCTGCAACCGAAACGCGCCATCCTCACCCACATGCATACGCCGCTCGACTACGACACCGTCATGGCTGAGACACCCGATCACGTCGTCCCGGCCTACGACCAGATGAGCTTCGAGGTCGAGCTGGAAAGCCTGGAGCGCGGAACCTAAGCCCACGCGCTCCAACGCGCGACATCATCGCGCGCCGCCGACCTTCTGCTGCGATCCCGCCTCGACATAGCTGCGCCAGCCGCCATAGCCTGTGATATCGGCAGCGCCGGAGATCGCCGCTGCCTCGACCAGAAAGCCCTTTACGTCGGTTTCGTCCGATAGCGAAATGCTGCCGATCCCGAGCGGTGAGGGGATCGCCGCCACGAAGCGACCAAAGGCATCCGGCGTCAACCGCCACACTTCCACATCGATCGCGCCGCCGGTGCCCGCTTCGACACGGATCAGCCCCGGCTTGGCGGGCACCTGGCCGACGAGCGCATAAAGGCGGTAGGCATCCATCGTCCGCGCTTCGCGCACGAAGCTTGCGTTGAGTTCGCGAAGCTGGCCGTTGAGCGGCATCCCCGAGAGATGCGCCCCGACCACGACGATGTCGATCCCCGGCTCATTCCCTAGATCCGGCTGCCCGGCACTCGGCAACGGCCAACCGGTCGCACCCAGCGTTAGGCCGGAGGCGCGATGAATGTCGCGCGCAAGCGACGCGGTCAGCCCATCCCGGCCGAAGGGTGCGAGCAGGGTAACGCTCGCCGGCAAGCCATCCGAGCGTTTGCCGGTGGGCACGGCGATGCCGCACATATCGAGCAGGTTGACGAAGTTGGTATAGGTGCCCAACCGCGAATTTTCGCGGATCGGCTCGGCGGCGAGATCGGCAAGCGTGTAGTGGCTTGGCGCCGTCGGCACGCAGAAGAGATCGACCGAGGCGATGACTGGTGAAAGCTTCTGCTTCATCGCCTGCAGCGCATAGAACCCGTTGAACGCATCCGCCGCCGTCAACGTCTTGGCCGCGCCGTAGATCTTGCGGGTGACCGGATGGAAGCTCGCTTCACGCGTATCGAAGAAATCCTTCACCGCCGCATAGCGCTCGGCAACCCAGGCGCCCTCGTAAAGCAGGTTGGCGACATCGTAGAAATCGCCGAATGGCACCTCGACGATCCGATGGCCGAGACCGCGAAGCATATCGAGCGCATCCTCATAGGATGCCGCCATGACGGTATCGCCGAAGAAGCGCAAATCCGCCTTCGCGGGAACGCCGATCGACAGCGTCGGCGGCAACCGTCCGTAACCTGTCGCCGGCACCGCGCGCGAATAGGCGTCGTCTCCATCCTCCCGCGCGGCGACGCTGAAGACGCGCCAGGCGTCATCGACGGAAAGCGCGAAAATCGACACGCAGTCCAGCGTCCGGCAGGCGGGAATGACGCCCGTGGTCGACAGCGCGCCGACGCTCGGCTTCAGCCCGACGATATTGTTGAGCCCGCCCGGAATGCGGCCGGATCCGGCGGTATCCGTCCCAAGCGCGAAACTGACGATCCCCTGCGCGGTGGCCACCGCTGAGCCGGAGCTCGATCCGCCCGGCACCAGCGTCGGATCGATCGCATTGCGCGGGATCGGATAGGGCGAGCGGACGCCGACGAGGCCTGTCGCGAACTGGTCGAGATTGGTCTTGCCTATCACAAGCGCCCCGGCTTCCCTCAAGAGCCGCACGACAGTCGCATCCTCGATCGCACCATAGGCATAATCGGGGCAAGCCGCCGTCGTCGGCATGCCGGCCACGTCGATATTGTCCTTCACGGCGAAGGGAATGCCCCAAAGCGGCTTTGCCACTGGATCAAACGTACCAAGCGCGGCTGCTTCTGCCAGCAGCGACTGGCGGTCGGCGAGATGAAGGAAGATACCGGGATCGTCGACCGCGGCGATCCGCGCGAACACCTGATCGATGATTTCGGCCACCGTGCCGCCGGCGGCATAGAAGGCGTGCAGCGAAGCGATATCGAACGCGGGAGTGCTCATGCCGCTTCCTCCTCGAGGATTTTCACCGGCCGATCCCACTGGATGAGCACCACGCAGCCCGTGTCGCTCCACACCGAATGCTCGGTCCCGATAGCATTGACCACATAGCTCCCCTTGCCATAGTCGCCCGCCTCGTCCGACTGGACGCCATCGAGCACCAGGATCGTCTCCAGTCCCTCATGCCGATGCCGGGGCACGGACGCGCCTGCTTCGTATTTCAACAGCGCCACACCTGGTTGGTCACCGTCGAAAGGCTTGATCCAGTGAATGGTCACGCCATCGCGAAACGGCCCGAAGTCCAAGTCCTTCCACCCACCCGATGTCAGCAGTTCGCGTGTTGTCTCAGGCATGGTTTATCGTCTCCAGTATGTCATCGATATCGGCCGTCCACCCGACGATCGCCCCTTGGGCGCGGATCATCGCAATGGCGGCCTCCTTGAATTCCGGAAAATAGCTCTCCGTCGCTTGCTCGCAGAGCAGGCATTCGTAACCGCGGTCGTTGGCCTCGCGCATTGTCGTCTGCACGCAGACCTCGGTCGTCACGCCCGCGAACACCAGCTGGGTGATGCCTTTCTCCTTCAGCACATCGCCGAGTTCGGTCGCGTAGAAGGCACCTTTGCCCGGCTTCTCGATGACGACTTCCCCATCGATGGCTGCCAGTTCCGGCAGGATCGCCGTGCCCGGCTCGCCCGCAATCAGGACCCGCCCCATCGGCCCTTCATCGCCGATCCGTAGGCTCGGCTTGCCCCGGTTGCGCTTGGCGACGGGCAGGTCCGAGAGGTCTGGCCTGTGGCATTCCATCGTGTGAATGACGGGCAGCCCGGCATCGCGAAAGCCCTGGATCAGCCGCTTGACATCAGGGACGATCCTGGTGATGCGCCCGACATCGTTGCCGAGACTGGCGCCGAAGCCGCCGGGCTCCGCGAAATCGCGCTGCATGTCGATGACGACGAGCGCGATCTCTTGCTTTCGGAGCGGGAAATCAAACGGTTGCGCCTTGATTTCAGCCATCAGTGATGCCCCGCCATATGCGCGCCGATCACGGAGATGTCGGCAGCCAGCGCCGGCGTCTCGTAGACCAGCTTGCCCTCGGAGATCACCATGATCCGGTCGGACATTTCAAGCAGTTCATCGAGATCCTCGGACAACAGCAACACGGCGGCACCGGAATTGCGCGCCCGCATGATCCGCGCCCGGATCTCCGCCACCGCCGAGAAATCGAGCCCAAAGCACGGGTTGGAGACAATCAGCAGATCGACCTCGCCGGTGAGCTCCCGCGCCAGCACCGCGCGTTGCACGTTGCCGCCCGACAGTGCCGCGATCGGCGAGGACGACGACGCGGTCTTCACCTTGAAATCCGCGATCAGGTCTGTGGCGCGCTTGCGCATCTTGCCCTTGCTGAGCCAGATCGCATCCTTGCCGTCGGCCTTCAGATCGAAAGTGCGGAAGGCGAGGTTTTCGCTGACCGTCATCTTCGGCGCGCAGGCGTTCTGCAGCGGCTCCTCGGGGATGAAGCGCACATTGTTGCGCCGCGTTTCCGGCCGCGTCGCGCCGTAGGCGTCGCCATTGACCTCAACCGTACCCGCATCGGTCGGCCGCTGGCCGGCGAGGATTTCGGTCAGCTCCTTCTGGCCGTTCCCCGAAATGCCGGCGATCCCGACGATCTCGCCGGATCGCACCATCAGGCTGTCGATCTCTATCGTCTTCAGCCCGGACCGATCCGGCGCCTTCACGTTCTCGACCTTGAGAACCGGCTTGGCCGCAGAAGACACCGGCACGCGCGTGTCGAGCTCAGCAAGCTTCACATCGCCGATCATCATCGCCGCCATGTCTGATGTCGAGAGCTCGCCGACTTTGCCTGATCCCACCAGCTTGCCGCGTCGAAGGATCGAGACGGCATCCGCGAACTTTGTGACCTCATGAAACTTGTGCGAGATCATCAGCACGGTCAGTTCACCGCGTTCGGTCATCCCGCGCACCAGTCCGAGCATCTCGTCGGCTTCGGCCGGCGTCAGCACCGAGGTCGGCTCATCGAGCACCAGGAAGGAGCGGCCGAGATAGAGCTGCTTGACGATCTCCAGCTTCTGCTTTTCACCGGCCGCGAGCTCGCTCACTGGCCTGTCGAGCGGGATCTTGAAGGGCATGCGCTCCATGAAGGCGGCAAGGTCCTTGCGCTCCCTGGCCCAGTTGATGACCGCGGGCACTGCGGCGCGGCTGATGACGAGGTTCTCCGCGCCCGTCAGCGACGGCACCAGCGTAAAGTGCTGATAGACCATGCCAAGCCCATAGGTCGCCGCATCCTTGGGGGAGGCAACCGCCACCTCGCGGCCATCCACCGAGAGCGAGCCCGAGGTCTGGTGGTAGAAACCCATGATGCATTTCACCAGCGTCGACTTGCCGGCGCCGTTTTCGCCGAGCAGCGCATGGAAGCTGCCGGCCGGGATGTCGACCGAGACATGGTCGAGCGCCGTAAAGCTGCCGAAGCGCATGGTCATGTCGAGGGTCTGGATGCCGACGGCCTTGCCGGCCTGCGGAAGAGGCGTGTCGCGGACTATGCTCACTTCAGGTCTCCTTTTCGACGATGATTGCCACGGGTCCGCCACCCGGCGGCCCCTGATGCTCGGCGCCACCCGAGACGTAGAGATCGGTCATCCCGAACACGCCAGCCAGCACGCCGCCGACGAAGGCGCGGGCATGGCGCGTGCCGGATATGTCTGAATCGCCGAGCATGGTGTGCCGGTTGCCGCGCACCTGGCCGCTCGGGTCTGGCTCCGCCTTGGCAAGCACCGCCGCAAGTCTGCCCTCGGGCAGCCGCGCATAGGCCGCTTTGACCGCCTGCACATCGATTGCGTCCTGCATCACGGCATGGTCGATCTGGAACGCACCGGACCACTGTGAGCTCATGCCGAGGACGACGATCTCGTGATCCAAAAGCTCCACTCCGGCGGATGCCGAAGCGCAGCGCGAATAGATCTCGTGTCGCGTGCCGATATCACCATCGGTGATCTCGTCCGCATCGATCTCGCCCAGCGCCACCGCGACGCCAAGCGCCGATGCGCCGCGCGAAAGCCCCATCGATTTCAGCGTGTCGCGCGTGGCGACCGTCTTGCCTGACGCTTCCACCATGGCGATCCGCTGCGTGGTAAGCAGCGGGCACTTGATCTGCACGAAATGCACGTCCGCCATATCCTCGATCCCGGCTTCCTGGATCGCGGCCTTCACGGCCTCGGCCACCATCAGCACCTGTGCACGGCGCCCGAGATCATGCGAGGGCAGGGCAGGTGTGCGGGCCGCCCCGATCGCCAGCGCCCGCGTCGCCGGCGCATCGGTCTCCTCGCGGGCAAACACCGTCCAGTGCGGCGACAGCGCCCCTTCGGTACCGCCGGACATGACGATCGACACGCCCTCGACGCCATGCCGGCGAAACAGCGCCTCGAAGCTCGTCGTCGCATAGCCGCGAGTGAAGTCGTTGACGCAGCCGTTGCCCTCGGTCTTCCCGAGGATGGCGACCACACTCTCCGGCTTCAGGCCGGCAGCAAACAGCGCCTCGACGCCGGAGACATCATCCGGCCCGTCGGCCGGCACGCGAAAGACTTGGGCACGCATCGATGGCATCAGACGAGCGCCTCGATCAGGGCCTTGGAGTTGGAGACCGAGCCGAACACGCCGCCCTGCATCTTCACCATGTGGATGGCGGCGAGATGGTTGTTATAGTCGGTAGCGCCGCAGCAATCCTCGAGCAACAGGCATTCGAAGCCGCGATCATTGGCCTCGCGCATGGTGGTGGAGACGCAGACGTCGGTGGTGATCCCCGTGAGAATGATATTCTCGATGCGCATCTGGTTGAGGATCAGTTCCAGATCCGTGGCGCAGAACGAGCCCTTGCCCGGCTTGTCGATAATCACCTCGCCGTCGAGGGGATAGAGCTCGGGAATGATGTCCCAGCCAGGCTCGCCGCGCACGAGGATGCGGCCGCAGGGCCCGGCGTCGCCGATGCCGGCGCCGATCCGCTGCGAGCGCCAACGCTTGTTGGCCGGCAGGTCGGCGAGATCAGGCCGGTGGCCTTCGCGGGTGTGGATGATGTGGTAGCCCTTGGCGCGCATCGCCGTCAGCACCGCCTTGATCGGCTCGATCGGCGCCTGCACCAGAGCCAGATCGTAACCCATGTGATCGACATAGCCGCCCTTGCCGCAGAAGTCGGTCTGCATGTCGATGATGATGAGCGCCGTGTTGTCGGGCCTCAACGCGCCGTTATAGGGCCAAGGGTAGGGATCGGCCTTGACGTAGTGCTCTTTTGCCTCGGTCATCATGTCCATCGTCCGTCTCCTCTATTCGCCCGCAAGCTTGAATGTTTCGCCATAGCGCCTCGCCGGCTTGTCGAAGCCGCAGGAAGTGCCGTCGGTGATCTTGATGTCCGCCTCCCAGGGCAGCTTGTACTGGCCCGCGATCAGGTCGTGCATGTAGCTGTAGGGCGCGTCGCCAGCGCCGCCCGCGACAGCGACATAGCCGCGATGGCCGAACTGGTAGATGTTGTTTTCCACGCCCCAGCCGAGTCGTGCCTCGCGCACCAGGTCCGGCCTGACTTCGGCGGTGATGATTTCGTTGACGCGGCCGGACGTTCCGTGGGCGATGATCGAGCCGTCGAAATTGCAGATCATGCCTTCGCCCATGCTGTCGAAGGTGCCGTCCGAGCCGCACATGCACACGCTCGCAGTAACCATGAGATTGCAGAAGGCGTTGGACTGGTTGGTGAACTTCCAGCTGTCGCGGATCGGCGCGGTATAGCCCGCCGTCCGGATCATGATCTCGGCGCCCTTGTAGGCGCACTCGCGCGCCATTTCGGGGAACATGCCGTCATGGCAGATGATCAGCGCCAGCTTGGCGCCCTTGGGGCCATCGATGACGGGAATGCCGAGATTGCCCGGCTCCCAAGGCTCGACCGGCACCCAGGGATGCATCTTGCGGTAATAGAGCTTCAGTTCGCCCGTGTCGTCGATGACGATGCCGGAATTATAGGGCATGCCGCCGGGGTTGAACTCCATGATCGAGAAGCAGCCCCAGATCCGGTTGTCCAGGCACGCCTTCTTGAACGCAGCGACCTCAGGCCCGTCCAGCCGGCACATGATCTCGGGGTTGATATCCATCGACAGCCCATGCAGCGCATATTCGGGGAACACGACGAGATCCATGCCGGGCTGGTTGCGCCGCGCCTTGGCCACGAGATCGACGATGACCTGCGTCTGCCGCGCCAGATCTTCCTTGGTGACCGTCACGGGGAGTTGCAACTGTACGAGGCCGATGCCGACGCCGTGTTCGGATTTGTTGAGGCCGCCGAGACCGTTCATGGCTAAATCCCTATTTCAAAACAGAATTACTGGGTGAGTGACTTATTTCGTGAGTGACAGGGCCCCCGGCGCACCCGCAAGCGAGCGGGTGGGCGAGGAGGTGGCGATCAGGATGGCGAGCGTCAGCACGTAGGGTGCCGCGTAAAACAGGTAGTACCCCTGCGTGACGCCGACCGATTGCAGGGCAGGGCCGAGCGCGCCGGCGCCGCCGAACAGCAGCGCGGCCAGGAAGCAACCGATCGGGTTCCAGCGCGCGAAGATGACGAGCGCCACCGCCATCAGGCCCTGGCCGGATGAGATGCCCTCGTTCCAAGAGCCCGGATAGTAGAGGGAGAGATAGGCCCCGCCGACCGCGGCCAGCGATCCGCCGGCAGCTGTGGCCAGCAAGCGAACACGATCCGGATCGATGCCCATGGCGCGCGCCGCATCGGTGCTGTCTCCGACGACGCGCAGGATGAGGCCGACGCGCGTATTCTTGAACGCCCACCACAGTGCCACCGCCAGCAGCGCGCCGATGACGAATAGCACATTGATGTTCAAGGCAGCCTGTACCTGCGGCAGGCTCGACCAGCCGCCGAGCGGGATCGAGGGCAGATGCGGCGCCACCGGCTTGATGAAGGGCTTGCCGAGGAAGAAGGCCATCCCCAGGCCGAACTGCATCATCGCGATGCCGATCGCGATGTCGTTGACCTTCGGCCACTTGCAGATCCAGCCGTGCACGAAGCCGAAGACAGCGCCTGCCGCCATTGCCGCCAGCACGCCGAGCCAGGCCGACCCGCTCATGACAGCAACGGCGTAGGCAATCATCGCGCCGAACACCAGCGTTCCCTCAAGTCCGATATTGATGCGCCCCGATCGTTCGGTGATCGTCTCACCGAGGCTGACGAAGATGAAGGGCGTGGAGACACGGATGGCGCCGGCCAAGATCGCCAGCGGTACACCCCATATGCCGATACCGGTCTCGTCCATCACGGGTTCCTCTTCCAAAGGTCGGGGTTGAAGATCTTGAAGCGGCCGTAGAGCGTCTCGAACAACAGGATGACGACGAAGAGCGTCCCCTGCAGCACCAGCACGGTCGCATCCGGCAGGCCCATGCGCCGCTGGATCAACCCGCCCGAGGCATCGATGCCGCCGAGAAGGATGGCCACGGGAATGATCGCCAGCGGATTGTGTCGTGCCAGGAAGGCGACGAGGATGCCGGTATAGCCGTAGCCGGCCGCGATCGAGGCATTGGCGCTGCCCTGGACGGCGGCGACCTCGATCATGCCCGCAAGCCCGGCGAAGCTGCCGGCAATCGCCGTGAAGCCGACGATCAACCGCCCCACCGGCAATCCCTGGATCTGCGCGGCGCGCACATTGCCGCCGGCGATGCGGGCGGCGAAGCCGTAGCTCGTCACCTCGATCAGGATCCAGGAGACAATGCAGGCAACGACACCGATCACCAGACCCCAGTGCACGTCCATGCCCGGTATCTTGCCCATCATGTACTCCGCTGGCAGCGGCGCGGTGGAGGGCTTGTTGAGGCTGGCTGGATCGCGCAGCGGCCCTTCGACGAACTGGTTCATCAGCGCGATCGCGATATAGGCAAGTAGCAGCGAGGAGATCGTCTCGTTCACTCCGCGATAATGCCGCAGGAAGCCTGAGAAACCGATCCAAAGACCGCCGACCACCATGGCCGCCGCCGCCATCAGAAGCAGCACCAGGATGGCGGGCAGGGTGCCGATGAAGGGAAGGGCGATTGCTGCCGCTGCAACGCCGCCAAGCACCACCGCTCCCTCGCCGCCGATGATGGTTAGGCCGAGCCGCGCCGGCAGCGCCACGCAGAGCGCCGTCAGAAGCAGCGGCGCGGAACGGCTGAGGCTGTTTTGCACCGAAAACCAGCTGCCGAAGCCGCCGGTATACATGAGCTGGAAAAGCACGGCCGGCGATTTGCCGACCGCCATGATGAAGAGCGAGAAAAGCGCCAGACCGACCAGGATCGCGCCGAGGCTGATGACGACGGGTTCCGCCCGGCGCGCCAGCCATGCCAGCAACGGCCCTAGGAAGGAGCGCGCCGGCGTATCGGAGATTGCAGGCGATAGGGATGGAGTGTTCGCCTCGATTGTCATGACGCTTCTCCCTCTGGCTTAAGCCGTGGATCCGACGACGCCCTCGACCAGATAGTCCATGCTCTCGAGCTCGATCGCGTCCTCGGCGAGCGCCTTGTCGGCCGCGACGATGACATTGCCCTTGTTGTCCTTCATCGGCCCCTTGAAGACCGAGAACTTGCCGCTCATGATCTCGGCATGGACTGCCTCGAACTTGGTCCGGGCCTCAGCCGAAACGGCCGGTCCGAGCGGGCTCATCTTGACGAAGCCGTCCTTCAGGCCGCCACGCACGAAATTGCCGAGCTTCTCTCCGGCCTGCGCCTTCTTGACGAAATCGGTGTAGACGTTGCCCCAGGCCCATTCCGCGCCAGTGAGGTACTTCTCGGGCGCCAGCGGGCTCTGGTTGGCGTGGTAGCCGCAGACGAAGGCGCCGCGACCGGCGGCGGTCTCGACCACGACCTTCGGGCTGTCCACATGGCAGGTGATGACGTCGGCGCCTTGGTCGACCAGCGCGTTGGTGGCTTCGGCTTCTTTCACTGCAAGCGACCATTCGCCGGTGAAGATTACTTGGCAGGTGATGGCGGGATCGACGGAACGTGCGCCGAGCAGGAAGGAGTTGATGTTCTGCAGCACCTGCGGGATCGGCTTGGCGGCGACGAAGCCGATCTTCTTGCTCTTCGAGGCGTAACCGGCCGCGATCCCGTTCAGATACTGACCCTGGCCGATATAGCCGAAATAGGAGCCGGTATTGATCGGGTTCTTGCCCTCCTGCCAGAGGCCGCCGCAATGGCGGAACTGGATGTCGGGATATTTCGCGGCCATGGCCAGCATGTGGGGGTCGAAATAGCCGAACGAGGTCGGGAAGAGCAGGGTCGCGCCATCGAGATTGATCATCGATTCCATCGTCTTCTGGACATCGACGGTTTCGGGAACATTCTCCTCTTCGACGACCGTGACGCCTTCGAGCGCTTTGACGGCCGCGGCACCTTCGGCGTGCGCCTGGTTATAGCCGTAGTCGTCCTTCGGGCCGACATAGATGAAGCCGACGGTGAGCGCGGTCTGCGCCATGGCGCGACCCGCCATCAGGCCCGGCGTCATCGCCAGCGCGCCGGCGGCGGAAGCCTGGAGGAAATGGCGGCGATTCATGGAAAGGAGCTTGGTCATTGCGATTCTCCCTGCGGCAAGGCCGCGTCAAACAAATGGTTGCGGGAAAAGTGCATGCAATGACCATGCCAGTTTTTAAGATGTTGTTATTGCGTGCATTTCAAAAGAGGGGAGGCGGCAGCGCGTAAACTGTATGCAGATTGCAATCTGGATGTGATTAAAAATGCATCCATGTGTGAAAAGTCATCGTATGTTCCTGATAATAACGGACAATTGCTGCACACCAACATTCAGATAAGTCCATAAGACGCTGCAAATATATAATTATTTGACTTTCTGTGTTTCGCCGTTCATCTGTATGCAATGTGAAATACAGAGTTTGGAAGTGAAGCAGATCAGGCGCAAACAGATCATACGCACAGGCACCACCGTCGAGCAGATGGTGCGCGCCATTGCGGACATGATCGTCACCGGCGTCATGCTTCCCGGCGAGCGGCTGGATGAACTCTCCCTCGCTGTCCGTTTCGACGTCTCCAGAACGCCGGTGCGCGAATCTTTGCGGGAACTGGGCGCCATGGGCCTTGTCGATCGCGAGCCCAACCGCAGCGCCGTGGTCGCCAATGTCACCGAAGCCTATCTCCACTCCATGTTCGAGGCGATGTCGGAGCTTGAAGCTATCTGCGCGCGGCTGGCCGCGGAGCGGATGACGGTGGACGAGCGCCATGCGCTCGAACTCGAACATCGCGCATCGGCCAGATTGGTTCACGCCAACGCCCGGGAAGACTACGCCGCCCACAACACGGAGTTCCATACCCGGCTCTATCGCGGCGCCCACAACGACCATATCTATGAAATGGTGACACAGACCCGGGCACGCCTGGCGCCGTTCCGCCGCGCGCAATTCCGGCTCCCCGGGCGCCTTGCGAAGTCCTATGACGAGCACGACGTCATCGTCACGGCGATCATGCGCGGCGACGCTGCCGCAGCCAGCCAAGCCGCCTTTTCGCATGTTGCCATCGTCAGCGATGCCAGTATTGTATTCGCGTCCGACAAGGCGGACTGATCCTCCCTTCGGACATCAGCAATGCACCATAAAGAATTGTGAAATATAGGTTTTCATGAAGAACGCGATCAATCCCCCATCTGTTCGCAAGCCCTTCGGCAACTACAATCACGGCCTTCTCGTGCCGCCAGGCGCCTCGCTGCTGGTCACATCAGGGCAGCTCGGCATCGCCGTTGACGACAGCATTCCGGAAGGCGTCACCGCCCAGGCGGAACTCTGCTTCAAAGCGATCGGCGCGATCCTGGAGGAGGCCGGCATGACCTATGCGGACGTAATCCGCATCTCCGGCTTCGTGACCCGCCGCGAGGACTTTCCGGCCTACATGGCGGTGCGCGACCGCTACACGCTCGACCCCAAGCCCGTGTCCACGCTGCTCGTCGTCGGCGGCTTTACGCGGGCGGAGTTTCTGGTCGAAGTCGAGGTGACGGCGGCGAAGGTAGTATAAAAATTTTCGGTCCATATTGGCTGCACCACAACCATCGATTACCTTAGATCTGTGGACTTGACGGAAGGAAGCCATCATGTCGAAAAAAGGTCAGCATGTCGTTCCTAATGGCGAGAAATGGAGTGTTCGAAAGGCTGGGGCATCCCGTGCTTCCGGCACTTACGACACCCAGCGGGAGGCTGTCGATAAGGCCCGCGAGATAGCGCGCAATCAGCAAACTGAGCTTTACATCCATGGCCGGGATGGACGTATTAGAGAGCGCAATTCCTACGGAAGCGATCCATTTCCGCCGAAAGGTTGAAGCTATATGGAGCCACCTTTTGACAAAAGCATATTTGTAAATTGCCCTTTTGATAAAGATTAGGAACCCATCTTGCAGGCCGTTATGTTCTGCATGGTCTACCTCGGATTTACACCCCGGCTGGCGACCGAACGCAATGATGGCGCAGAAAATCGACTGATCAAGATCCTGGGGCTAATCGAAGGTTCGAAATATTCGGTCCACGACCTCAGCCGATCTCAGGCAAAGATTGCCGGAGAGCACTATCGATTGAATATGCCCTTCGAACTCGGCATCGACTATGGCTGCCGGCAATACCTTGGTCAGGGTCGCGAACAGAAAAAGATCCTGATCCTGGAAGAGAAAAGGTACAGGCATCAGGTGTCGATCTCCGATCTTGCCGGTTGCGATATCGACATACACGATGGGGACTATCAGAAGGCCGTCAGGAAGGTTCGTAATTGGCTAGCGAGCGAAGCTGAGATCGATGCTCCTGGAGCGAAGAAGATCCTCGACGCATATGTCGACTTTCAGGAGTGGAACTACGAGCGGCAACTCGCCGCTGGCTTTGCGGAGGACGATATCCAGGACTATCCGACAAAGGAACTTCTTGGTTCGATGAGCCTGTGGGTCGAGCAGGGCAAGCCACTGTAAGCGGCGCAGCTTGACTAGAACCGCCCCATCGCCGTCCCGACCTTCCCCATGAACGCCGCCCTCGTTTCTTCCGTGCAGTTGTTCATGTCGTAGTGGGCGAGAAAGGTTACCGGGCGCACCGGGTTGATCTGCGCCCTCAGTACCCGCTTGATGATCTTCTTCGGCGGATTACCGGCGACGAAGGCGCGGAACGGGGTGGCTCCATAGGTCAGCACCGCGCCAAGCTTGCGGATGTGCCTGAGACGGGATTCCACTTTCCCGTCCACCAGTTCGAAGGACACGCCCGGCAGCCAGACGCGGTCGAAGTAGCCCTTGAGGATCGCCGGAAAGCCGAAGTTCCAGATCGGCGTGACGATAACCAACCCCTCCGCATGCTTCAGCCGCTCGACATGGTCTTTCACCAGCTCGGTATTCTCAGGATAGTCGTGATAGACCAGCCGGTCATGCCGCGACAGAACCGGATCGAATTCCTCGGCATAGAGGTCGCAGGCATCGACCTCATGGCCCGCTGCCTTCAGGCTCTCCAGCGTCTTTTGATAGAGCGCCTTGCCGTAGCTCGATTCCACCGGATGCGAGTGAAGGACGAGAACCCTCATGCGCTCTCCATGACCGAGGCCAGGCCCGGGAACAGATAGTTCTGGCCGGCGGAGAAATCGAAGTTGGGGTTCTCCCAGGCGATCATCTTGCCGGGGTTGAGCAGCCCCTTCGGATCGGTTTCATGCTTGAAGGCGAGCTGCACCTTGTCCGTCTGCTTCATGCCGCCTTCCTCGAGTGTATAGCGGTGCGGATTGAAGATCGGGCAGCCATGGTCCTGGTGGATCTTGATGATCTCCTCCAGCCGCTCCTCGGTCGTGTAGCGCACCAACGGCAGGCCGGAGCACTGGATCTGCCCGTCGAACTTGATGAACTCGAGATGGCCGGGCACCTCGTCGCCGAAAATCTCGACCATCTTGGCGACCTTCGCCACATGGTCGGGGCCGGGATACTGGACCTGCAGATAGGTGTACTCTGGATCGACCTTGAGCGCGCGCAGCGTCGTGTGGTTCCAGGCAAGCTCATAGGCATGCGGAATGCCCTTCATGCTCTCGACCTTGTCTGAACGGAAGATGATCTCGCCTTTCTGCGAGGCCGTGAACGCGGCGAAGGCATCGATCGAGTGCGGCGCCACCATCACCACCACGACCGACTGCCCTTCGCGGATATAGGGCTTGTGGCGGGTGAAGTAGCTGTAGGGGATGGGGGCGGCGATCGGAGCGATCTCCTTGGTCAGGATGCCGTTGCACTTCGCCAGCGCATCGGCGTAGCGCACGCCGTCCATGAATTGGTCATAGCCGACGAGCACGTCGACCCAGTCGTAGGCCGGCGCCAGCGGCATCTCGATCTCGGTGATGATGCCATTGGTGCCATAGGCGTGGCTGACCTTCTGCAGGTCCCAGCCCGTCAGCTCCAGCACGCGCGGCTCAGCCTCCATGGTCACCACCCGCAGCCGGATGATATTGCCGATATCGCGCAGACCGCCCCAGGTGATCGATCCGACACCACCGGAACCGCCGGCAATGAAACCGCCGATCGTCGCTGTCTGCGCCGTGGACGGATGGAAGCGCAGCTCCTGGCCGGAATGCGCCTTGGTCTGCTTGTCGAGCTGGGCGATGATGATCCCTGGCTCGCAGATGACACGACCCGGATGGATTTCCTTGATCTGGTCCATGGCGGCCAGATTGAGAACGATACCGCCCGAGAGCGGCATGGCCTGGCCGTAATTGCCGGTGCCGGCACCGCGCGGGGTGACGGGGACGCCGTGGGTAAACGCCACTTTCAGCGTCTGGATGACCTCGGCCTCGTTCTTCGGCGTGACCACCAGATCGGCGGTGACGCCGTCGAGCTGCGCCTTCAGCACGGGGGAGTACCAATAGAAGTCCCGGCTCTTCTGGCGCACCAGCGCCGGATTGTCCTCGATGGCGATGCCTTCGAGTTCCTGTTTGATCTTCTGGTAATCCGGCATGTCAGGCTCCAACGACGCTATCGAGTTCACGGTAATCCGGCAGGCTGTGGTCGATGACCTTGCCGCGGCGTAGCACCACGCGGTCGGCCTGCGGACGGGATAGAAATTCGCTCCAGCGCCGGGCGCTGAAAAGCACGAGATCGGCGGGCAGGCCGACGGCGATGCGCCCCATATCCGGGCGTCCGGCTATGTCGGCGGCTGATGTGGTCACCACGCGCGCGGCGCTGTCGAGCGGGTGATCGAGCTGCAGGATGCGCACCGCCTCGCGGAACACTTCGACGGGATCGAGATCGCCATAGGCATAGAAGGGATCACGCGTATTGTCGGAGGCGACGGCTGTCAGCACCCCGGCGGCATCGAGCTCCTTGAACAGCGTCACGCCACGCCAGCGCGGCGTCCTGTCGGGATAACGGTCCTGAAGGTACATGTTGCACATCGGTAGAGAAATGATTGAAATTCCTGCCTTTTGCACCAAGTCGATGGTGCGCTTGGCAAGCTCGTCGTCCTGCCGCGCGAGCGAGCAGCAATGGCCGGCCGTCACCTTGCCGGTGAAGCCGTTGCGCAGCACCGCCTCGGCGATCGCCTTCAGCGTCTCGGCACCAGGATCGTCGGTCTCGTCGACATGCAGATCGACATCGAGCCCATTGTCGGCGGCGGCCTTCAGCAGCGTGTCGAGCTGCCAGGTCAGATCCGCGCTCATCTTCGTCACGCCGCCGAGCAGGCAGCCGGTGTCGCAAACGATTTGGACGAGTTCGGCGAAATACGCCTCGTTGACCATGTCGTCCATTGGAAACAGGGCCGCCGCCTGCAGCGCGATCTTGTCCTTCCAGGCGTCGCGCACCTCGGCGAAGACCTCGAACGAGATGCGATGCTGCGGAGAGGGCGAATCCAGATGCGTGCGGATCAGGCTGGTGCCGTGCGCGTATGCCGAGCGCAGCGAAAACTCCATGCGCTTGCGCACATCCGCGGCATTCCAGTGCGTCGCACGGTCGATGCCCACGGAGGTCAGCGCGCCCGTGAAGGTACCATCAGGATTGCTGTTGCGCGCCCAGATATGGCCCTTGTCGAGATGCGTATGCACATCGGCGAAACATGGCCAGACCATGCCGTCGCGCATGTCCGATTTCGCAAGCTCCTGCGGCGCCGAGCCGGGCGGCAGGATCGCCGCAATCAACCCGTCCTCGATGACGAGATCGGCCTTCACCAGCCCCTCGGCTGAGACACCCTCGTAGCCCGCGACGGCGATATCCGGCAGTGTCGCGTGGCTGAGCACGAAGCGCGCGGAATTGGGCGGCGACATGAAGGAAGAGGTCATCAGTTTTCCCGCTTCAGGCTGCTCTCATGCCAGCGATGCAGGCTGAGCCAGGAGATGAATGAGGTGATCGCGAAGATCGCCACGCCGAGCAGCGACAGCATCAGCAGGGCGGCGAAGAGGCGAGGGATGTTCATGCGGTATTGCGCTTCGAGCAGACGGAAGGCCAGACCCGATCCGGCGCCTGCCGAGCCCGCAGCGAACTCCGCGACGACGGCTGCGATCAGCGCCAGTCCGCCGCCGATCCTGAGGCCCGTCATGAAATAGGGCTGTGCGGCCGGCAGCTTCAGATAGAGCAGCGTCTGCCAGCGCGAGGCGCCGTAAAGCTCGAAGAGGTTGATCAGGTTGTGATCGACGCTCTTCAGGCCCTGTACCATGTTCGACAGGATCGGAAAGAAGGCGACGAGAAAGGCGCAGATCAAGAGCGCCACCTGCGTCGACGGTGCATAGATCAGGATCAGCGGCGAGATCGCCACCACAGGCGTCACCTGCAGGATAACCGCCAGCGGATAAAACGCGATCTCGATCCAGCGTGACTGCACGAGAAAGACAGCAAAGCCAACGCCGCCGATCAGCGCCAGGATCAGCGACATGAAGGTGATCTTGGTGGTAACCCAAAGGGCAGGGGCGAGTGTGCCCCAATCGCTGATGAAGGCGTTGGCCACGGCCGCCGGGCCCGGCAGGATATAGGGCGGCACGCCCGACAGCTTGACATAGAGCCACCAGATCACGACCAGCGCCGCAACCGTCAGCACCGGAACGAGAATCCGCAGCGCCAGATCGCGGCGGCGCGCGTTGATCGGTTTGGCAACCTCGATGGCGGGTGTCTCGGCGATATCGGCCATCAGTGGCCCTCCTTCGCGGCGTTGATCGCGCCGATCAGCGAGTGCGAGACCGTCTCGCAAGCCTGGCGGTATTCCTCGGAGGTGCGGTAGTGCGCGTCGCGCTCAAGACTGGTGACGAGCGGCAGATCGGCATGCACCCGTCCCGGCCGCGCCTTCATGACGACGATGCGGTTCGAGAGGTAGGCGGATTCGAACACCGAATGCGTGACGAAGATCACCGTGATGCCGGTCTCCTTCCAGAGCCGCAGCACGTCGTCGTTGAGTTTCTGCCGGGTGATTTCGTCGAGCGCCGCGAATGGCTCATCCATCAGGAGCAGCTTCGGCTTGGTCACCAACGCGCGTGCGATCGACACGCGCATCTTCATGCCGCCCGAGAGTTCACGCGGATAGGCTTCGGCGAAATCCTGCAGCCCGACCGTCGCAAGCACCGCCATGATTTCCGCGCGCGCCGCAGCTTTCGATACACCGCGCAGCTTCAACGGCAGGTGCACATTGTCGAACACGTTCTTCCAGGGCATCAGCGTCGGCTCCTGGAACACGAAGCTGATATCGCCCTCCGGCAGGCCGCGCGAGTTGATGCGCGAGCTCGGCCAGTCGATCGTCCCCGATGACACGTCGCCGAGCCCGGCCATGATCCGCAGCGCCGTCGATTTCCCGCAACCGGATGGTCCAAGCAGGCTGATGAACTCGCCGCTCTCGACCGTCAGCGTCATGCCGGAAAGCGCGACAGTGCCGCTGGAAAAGACCTTTGAGACCTGCTTCATCGCAACGAGCGGCCGCCTGCGCGCTTCGGCTGGTGTCGCTGACGGGTTGGGCTGCGATGAAGTCATGAGGTCCGTTCGTTTCCTGGGTATGCCATGGGCCTCCTCTCCAAACAGGAGAGGAGGAAGCCCGACTTACTTCTTCAACGCCATGCCCACGCCCTTGCAGACGTATTTGGTCGTGAACGCCTTGGTGTAATCCGTGTCTGCCTTCAGCACCTTGATGCCGACCATCTCGTCGAAGAACTTCTTGTAGTGCGCGTCGGTCATGCAGCCGATGCCCTTGTCCAGAGCTTCGCCGGATTCGACGATCCCGTATTCCTTCATCTTGGCGATGGAGTACGCGATCTGACCATCGGTCATCTCGGGATTGTCTTTCTTGATCAGCTCGTTGGCCTTGGCGTTGTCGCCATAGAGATAGTTGTACCAGCCCTCGATCGAGGCGTCGACGAAGCGCTGCACCACGTCGGACTTGCCGTCGATCATCGCCTGCGTCGTGGTGATCGCCGTGGAGTAGGGGCTGTAGCCATTGTCGGCGAGCAAGAAGACCTTCGGTTCCCAGCCGGTCTGCTTCTGGATCTCGTAGGGCTCGGATGTCAAATAGCCCTGCTGCGCCGAGGACTTGTCGGCGATGAAGGGGCCGGGGTTGAAGTTATACGGCTTGTACTGCTCGTCCTTGAAGCCGGAATAGTTGGCCTTCATCCACTCGAAGAAGGTGAGGTAGCCATCCTTGCCGAGAAACAGCGTGTTGAGTTTCGCCAGATCTTCGAACTTCTCGACGCCGGCATCCGGATGCGCGATCAGCACCTGCGGGTCCTTCTGGAAGATCGCCGCGACATCGACCAGCGGAATACCCTGCTCGACGGCCGCCAGTTCACCCTGCGAACTGCCCATGTAGAAGTCGATCTTGCCGGAGATCAGAAGCGCCGAGTTGGCCGCGTTCGGGCCACCCTGAACGATTGTCACATCGAGACCATGCTTGGCGTAAGTGCCGTCCGCGACCGCCTGGTAGAAGCCGCCATGTTCGGCCTGCGCCAGCCAGTTGGTGCCATAGCTCACCGTGTCGAGCGCGTAGGAGGGAGCAGCCGCGCAAAGCGCCGTCCCGAGACCGAGCAGCGTCGTAAAAGCCATCGTCTTCAATGCATTGGACATGTCAGCCATTCCCCTTTGAGGCCAAGGAGCCTCTTCGACAGCGCTCCATTTCTTTCATTTGAGCGATTGCTTTGCTGTTTGAAAAGCATCAAAATTCGTGCGCAACGATGCCTTTTTGGCATCTCACAACGCGCCTGTTTCTAATTTGTGCGCGACGCTTAAAATAGATGCACCGAGGGTCGAATGCTGCACTCCAGAAAGCTTCAATACATCGACGAGATCGCCCGCTCCGGTTCGATCCGCAAGGCCGCTGCCCGCCTAAACGTCGCATCCTCGGCCATCAACCGGCAGATCCTGGCGCTCGAGGAGGAAATCGGAGCGCCGCTTTTCGAGCGCCTGCCGCGCGGGCTGAGACTGACGGCCGCAGGCGAGCTGTGCATCGAGCATATCCGCGAGGTACTGAAAAATTACGATCGCCTGGAAGGTCGCATCCGCAGCCTGAAGATGCAACAGGCCGGCAAGGTGCGGCTGGTGACGACGGTGGGTCTCGCGTCCGGCCCGCTTGCCGAAATCATCACCCGCTTCCAGACCGAGCATCCACGCGTCTATTTTCAGATCAGAAACGACGCCGGCACGACCACGGTCAATCCGGTGCTTTCAGGCGAGGTCGACATCGGCCTCGGCTTCAACATTCCGGCCACACCTGGCATTCGCTCGCTCGGCAGCTTTGACATCCCGATCGGCATTGTCCTGCCACCAGGCCACAGGCTGATCGGTGACGGACCGATCAATCTTGGCGATGTCGTTCAGGAGCGGCTGCTGCTGGCGCAACAGGGCACCAGTCTGCGCGATGTCATCAATCTGGCGCTGGCGCGGCTCGATGTGTCTGTCGAACCGGCGCTTGAGAGCAACGCCTCGGAAATGCTGAAGAAACTGGTGAAATGCGGGGCAGGGCTGACCATGCTCAACCCGCTCGACGTGGTAACCGAATGCCGTGCCGGCGAACTCGTGTTCCGCCCGATCGCCGAGCCGCATGCCCGCCATCAGCCGATGAAGCTCTTCGCCCGCGCCCGCGCGCCGCTGGATGCCGCGACCAGCCTGTTCGTCGAATACCTGCTGGCCGAGCTTGCCGGCCTCGTTCACGAGCTGCAGGACAAGGGCCATATTGCGCCCGACAGATCAGCGGGCGCGTGACGACAGGTCCGGCCGGGCTGCAGCCTATTTGCTGTAGAGATTGGAGAGCGGATAGCGCTTGAGGTCCTCAAGCATCTCGACGAAGCCCTTGACCTGATGCCGGCAGATCGCCTCGCCCTTTTCCGCGGTGCCGCGCGATGCATCGCCGACCACGCCGTTCGGATTGAGATCATGGGCGATCCAGGCAAGCGAATGCGGCGGCAGCGGTTGGATGAACTTCGACTGTTCGCGCATCCATTCGGCCTTCGAGGTGAAGTTCTCGGCCTTGTCCATCCGCACCAGATCCGGCCGGAAATGCAGCATCAGTGAGGTCTCGACCTCGCCGCCGTGAATGCCGTAGCGCGTCTCATGCTCGCTGATCATTCCCTCGGGATGGCCGAAGCGGCCCCATTGCGTGGAGACCACGGCCATCTGGTAGCGCACTCTAAGCTCGCGCGCGACGATGCTCATGATATCGACATTGCCGCCATGCGAATTGACGATCACCATCTTGCGCAGACCGGCCTCCGCCACCTTCGCGCCGATCGCGGTCCAGACGGGAATAAGCAACTCGGCGCTGAGAGACAGCGTGCCCGGGCCATAGACATGCTCGTTGGCCTTGCCGATCTCCTGCGTCGGCAACACCAATATGTCGAGATCGTCGGGCCGCTGGCGGCGCAGTTCCTGCAGCATGCCGTTGGCGATGGCGACATCGGTCGCAACAGGCAGATGCGGCCCATGCTGCTCGGTCGAAGCGATCGGCAGGATGGCGATCGTGGTGTCGGCGGAGAGCCCGGCAAAATCGTAGGTGTTGAGCTCGTTCCAGTAGAATGGGGTTGCCATCGCCGTGTCCTCTTCGATCTGATGGACATTGACTAGGCCTTAAGCCGGCATGCGAAAAGCATCAATTTGCGTTCGTGCCGCTGCCTTTTTGCGAGAGATATGCGCGACCGGGACGGAGGAGGGGGCGCCACAGCGCAGATGCCGGGCAGGGCGCCCGCCCCGCTTCTACCGCTCGGGACGCGGCATGCGCAGTACATACCAGCCGAAATGCCGCTGGATGGTCGGCGTCACCAGAAACACGATCAGCGACACCATGACGGGCGTGATGACGAGCGTGCGGTGCCACGTCTCCCAGCTGCTGGTGAGCGGCATCAGAATATAGAGAAGCGCCGTAATCAGCGGATAGACGGCGATGATCAGCAGGAAGGACAGGCGAAACCGGCACGGCTTCGGCAGCCGGTGCGGCGGCGTCTTGCCCGCATCGCCCGAAGATGCGGCGGTATCATTATTGTCGGCGCTCATGGTTTTCCCCTCTTATGAGAACGCATCGTTTCGATAAGACCATAACGAAACGATACGTTTCATTCAAGTCTGCGTTGTGCTACGAAAGAGAGGAATAACGGAGGAGTTTCATGACATCGACACTGACGCCCGAGCGACGCACCTCGATCGGCGCGCAGCGCAATCCGGCCAGCCAGGAGGCGATCCTGAAGGCGGCCGCCGATATTCTGCGTGAGACGGGATTGAACGGCTTCTCCATCGAGGCCGTCGCCAGGCGCGCGCACGCCGGAAAGCCGACGATCTATCGCTGGTGGTCATCGCGCGCGGCACTTCTGCTCGACGTCTATCACGATCAGAAGCGCGTCGAGCCGGTTCCGGATACAGGATCGATCGACGGCGACCTGTTCGCCTTCGTCACCGCGCTCTTCGATTACTGGCGCGACAGCGAAGCTGGCTCGATCTTCCGCTTCGTCATCGCCGAAGCCCAAAGCGACGCCACGACATCCGCTGCGCTCAGAACCTATATGGCCGAACGCATCGACCAGACCGCCGAACTCGTGCGCCGCGCGAAGCGCCGAGGCGAGATCAATGCCGACGTCGATCCGGAACTCACCATCGAACTCCTGGCCGGCTTCGCCTGGAGCCGCTTGCTGACCGGCCGGCTGGACGTCGATCCTGAGCAGCTCCACAAACTCATTGGCCAGATGATCAGGGGATTGCGCAGCGGCGGTGATCGAGGTGGGGAGCGATGAGGTAAGCAGCGGGCGGCTTGCTGAGCATTTGGAGTCAGTAGTTTTACGCATCAGTGTACATCTGATTGTTCCATAATCTATCTTATGCGATAATTATCTGTAGCCGGGGTGGGTTCAAGAATGAAGTGCGACTTGCGAATGATACCAATGGGTTGTCACTCGCAAGGAAGCTGCAATGAAACGCACCTACTCCCACATCGACATGGATGAACGGCGTAAGATCGCCCGCTGGCGCATGGCGGGCCTGACTGTTGACATCATTGCCGAGAAGCTTGGGCGCCATCGCTCAACGATCTTCCGGGAGATCAGCTGCGGTACGCCTAGCAATCACGAAGTGCCTGCGACAATTGCTACGGCAACTCGTTGCTGCCAGCACTGCATCCTTCGTATTGATATGCCCGCCTGAATTGCATCGCGCCAAAGGCAGTTGTAAGTGTCTCTGACCCGGAGGTGGTTCCGGCTTTGAGGAGCGCAGCTGTGGGGTTCTATATTCGCAAGTCGGTATCGGCAGGCCCTTTCCGGTTCAACTTCTCGAAAAGCGGCGTCGGCGTTTCGGTGGGTGTTAGAGGTCTCAGGCTCGGCACTGGACCGCGCGGCCACTACGTCCACGCGGGAACGGGAGGCCTCTATTACAGAGCGTCACTAGGAAACGCTGGCCGGAAGAAGCCCGTAGGTACTCCGCCTCCGGTGGCACTGACGCAGGAATACTTTGTCGAGCAAAATGACGTCGCAATGGTCGACGTGGAGTCCGGCGACGTGATGCTGATGCGTGACGAGTCGTTCACCGAGTTGCTCGACGAGATCAATGCGAAAAGTCAACAGGCTAGATTAGCTGTCGTTCTTTGCTGGGTCGGCATTGTAGCCGGTACTATCGCGGGTCTCGTGACGGGCGGTCCAGGAATTGTTGTCGGGGCGATCGCACTTCCTCTCTGGGCGGTCGGCGCCTGGTTCGATTCCTATCGCCGGAGTTCCGTACTTTTCTACGATCTCGAAGGTGACGCGGAAACGGCCTACACCAAGCTTGCGCAAGGGTTCGATGCGCTGCGTAGCTGCGCCGGAAAGTGGCACGTGGAAGTTGGCGGGGCGATAACGAACCTCACGGCCTGGAAGCGAAACGCTGGTGCGTCTCATCTTGTCAAAAAGAGGCCCACGACGCTCGCCTACTCCCTGCCCTCTGTCATCAAAAGTAATCTGACGCCGCCTGCGCTCAACGTGGGAAAGCAGGTCATGTACTTCCTCCCAGATGTGGTGCTGATGCAGGAAGGGAGCCGTATCGGCGCAATCACATATCGGGACCTAGAACTCCGTTGGCAGGATTCGCGGTTCATCGAAGACGGACCGGTCCCCAGCGACGCTCGTATCGTCGATCACACGTGGAAACATCCCAACAAAAGCGGAGGGCCAGACCGACGCTTCAAGGATAATAAACAGATTCCCATATGTCTCTATGAGGTAATTCATTTCCGCAGCGATAGCGGGGTGAACGAACTCCTGGAGTTTTCCCGCACCGGCAATGCCGCCGCCTTTGGAGCCGCGTGCGAGCTTCTTGCACGCTTACCCACGGAGAGAAAGGCGACGGCGGAACAGATTGCTTTGCCGCCCCCTGACGTCGCTTCTTCGCCCTCGGTCGTGGAGCGTCGGCGCCGATCGCCTGTGTTGCTTACCCTGTTTGGCATTGTAGTTTTCACGGGGCTGTTGGTACTGGGGACATCTATCCTGGGTTCGAGATACTCAGCGACTACCGATAGCGATGACGCAGTTGCTGCCCCTGTCAGTGAAAATCTCACGTCGATTGCACCAAGCCTACAGACCAGTGGAGAGGCGAGCAAATCAGGTATAGCAATTGCCGCGGAACCACCGGAGTTGGGCGCTGAGAAACCAGTTGCTGTCCAGGCGGCCGACAGTGCCGCCGCATCGAAGTCAGCCTCAACGCCCGCCCCTGCCAGCATGACGCGATATGGTGTGAACCTCAGAGAAGGTCCAGGAAAGACCTACCGCGTGCTGACGACACTGAAGAAAGAAACCGCAGTGACGCAGTTGGAGACGAGCGGAAGTTGGACGAAGATTAGAGTGGATGAGCAAACCACGGGTTGGCTGATAACGGATGCAATCCGATAATCGCCCTATTCCCATCACCACATAAGTTGACATCCCCAGTGAACTTTTGCACTTACGTCCAGGCGATCCGGATGTCCGGCGCCATACGTACGTAGCCGGAGATGCCATCATGCCCGCCGAATTCCTCACCCTGTCGCAGATCCACTACGAGGCCAGCAAGAAGCATATTCTGCGCGGTGTCGATCTGACGCTTGAGGCCGGCCGCGTCTATGGGCTTGTCGGGCCGAATGGTTCCGGCAAGAGCTCGCTCCTGAAGACCATCGCCCGCCAGGTCGATCCCACCTCGGGCGCCGTTGCGCTTCAGGGGAAGCCGGCGGCAAGCTGGGGCGGGCGCGCTTTTGCCCGCGAGATCGCCTACATGCCACAGTTCACCCCCGCCACCGATGGCATGACGGTGCGCGAGCTTGTCGCGCTTGGCCGTTTTCCGTGGCACGGCACGCTCGGACGCTTCACGCAGGCCGATCGCGATCTGGTTGAGGATGCTATCCGGCGGACCGATCTCGAGCGCTTCGCCGATAGTCTTGTCGCCAACATGTCGGGTGGCGAGCGCCAGCGCGCCTGGATCGCCATGATGCTGGCGCAGAACGCCAGTTGCCTGCTGCTCGACGAACCGACCTCCGCGCTCGACCTCGCCCACCAGGCGGGCGTCTTGTCGCTGCTGCGCGAGCTGAGCCACGAGCGGGGCCTGACGATCGTCGTCGTCCTCCACGACATCAATCTCGCAGCGCGCTACTGCGACGAGCTGGTAGCGCTGAATGACGGCAGGATTTCGGCGCGCGGCAAGCCTGCCGAGATCGTCCAGTCGGATGTGCTGAAGTCGGTCTTCGGCGTCGAAATGGGCGTCTTCCCGCACCCTGTTAGCAACGAGCCGGTCAGCTATCTGCTCTAGCGTCATGACGTGCTCGGCCGGCTGCCCTTGCAACAACATAGCCGGCCAAGCATCGGATTAAACAAGAGAATTGCGGTTCTCACCTAAGGTGAGGATCTCAGCGCCAAAGCTTATGCCAGCTTCTTCTTGTCAGGCGCGCCATCGTCATCTGGCGCGCTCGTCTGCTGCGCCATATGCAGCCGCCGATAAGGGCCTGCGCGCCGCAGCAGGTCGCGGTGGCTGCCCTCTTCGACTACCCTGCCCTTGTCGATCACGCAGATCCGGTCCGCCTCGGTGATCGTCGCCAGCCGGTGCGCGATGACGAGCGTCGTGCGTCCCTGAGACAGCTCCGCCAACGATTGCTGGATCGCCCGTTCGGTCTCCGTGTCCAGCGCCGACGTCGCCTCATCGAGAATGAGGATCGGCGGGTTCTTCAGGAAGATGCGGGCAATCGCGAGCCGCTGCTTCTGGCCGCCGGAAAGCTTGACGCCGCGCTCGCCGATGATGGTGTCCAGTCCAGCCGGCAGGCCGGCGATCACTTCGTCGAGACGGGCCCGGCGGGCCGCATCGAGAATGTCGGCTTCGGTCGCGCCGAGCCTGCCATAGGCGATGTTTTCGCGCATGGTGCCTGCAAACAGGAACACGTCCTGCTGCACGATACCGATGCTCGAACGCAGCGAAGAGAGCGTCATCTCTCTGATATCGACGCCATCAATAGAAATCGCGCCAGTGGTGACGTCATAAAACCGCGGCAGCAACGAACAGACGGTCGTCTTGCCTGCCCCTGACGGTCCGACGAAGGCGATCGTCTCGCCCGCCCTGATGGTCAGGTCGAGCCCGTCGAGGATCGGCTTGCCGGCCTGGTAGGCGAAGCGAACGTCGCTGTAGCGGATATCGCCGGTCAGGCGCGGCATGTTGCGGGCGTCCTTGATATCGGCGATATCGGGATCGGTGTCGAGAAACGCCGTATAGCGCTGGAAGCCGGCGATCCCCTTCGGATAGGTCTCGATGACCGAATTGATCTTGTCGATCGGCCGGAAGAATACGCCGACGAGTAGCAGGAAGCCGACGAAGCCGCCGGCCGAGAGTTCACCTCTGGTGACATACCAGGCGCCCACAAGCATCACGACCACCTGCACGAAACGCATCGACAGATAAGACAGCGACGTCGAAGCCGCCATCGCCCAATAGGCCTGCAGCTTGGTCGAGAGATAGCCGGCATTGTTGACGGCGAAGAGCTTGCGCTCGTGGTCCTCGTTGGCGAAGGCCTGGACGACGCGAATGCCACCGACAGTCTCCTCGATGCGGGCGTTGAAATCCGCTACGCGTCCATAGAGCGAATGCCAGGTCTTGGTCATCCGGCGGCCGTAGCGCGTCGTCACATAGGCCGTCAGCGGCACGATCAGCGCGGTCACGATCGCCAGCGGCGGATGCTCCCACCACATCAGAATGAAGGCGCCGACCAGCGTCATCACGGCGATGAAGATATCCTCCGGCCCGTGATGCGCGACCTCGCCGATCTCTTCGAGATCCTTTGTCAGTCGCGCCACGAGATGACCGGTCTTCTGGTTGTCGAAATAGGAGAAGGAGAGCTTCTGCAGATGATCGAACGCCCTCGCCCGCATCTCCGTCTCTATCTTCAGGCCAAGCATGTGGCCCCAATAGGTGACGATCACCTGCAGCCCGGCGTTGACGACATAGATCGCAAGCAGCCCGATGGCAGCCAGTCCGATCAGGCCCAATTGGCCGGTCGGCAGCAGCCTGTCGATGAACATCGTGACGGCGACGGGAAAGGCAAGCTCCAGGAGGCCCGCAGTCACCGCGCTGCCGAAATCGAGCACGAAGAGCCCGCGATGCGGCCTGTAGTAGCCGGCAAAGCGTTTCAGCAGCGACGATGTGCTCATCCGCGAGCCCTCCCCAATCAAAATAAGAAGCTTGCGGCGCGCCATCCGGCGCTGAATGCAACTGTGTGGAAAACAGTGCGCCCTGGCAAAGGCCAGCCGCTTCAAGGATTTGCCCGATATCCAAATCCGGCATCAAAAAGTCAAGTTACTTCTTGGTGAGACCGCGTCCCGAGGTTGTGCGTGGCAACGGGGCTGTGTGGATCTGCGGAATATTCAGGCAGGATCGAGTGCGGCCAAAAATTTGAGCAGCAATGTCTGCTTTTTCGGCAGGAAATTTATCGTTCGGTAAAAAATTGACCAAACGATAAATAAATTCAGCCTGATCATACGGCATCGCCATGATTTCGTTGATGTTTGTCAATCTGGCACGCCACCTGCATTGAAAATGCCGAACCAGATCCTTTGCGCCATTGCCTCAAGAGGAGAGCAGATATGGAAATCGGTGTTTTCATCCCGATCGGAAACAATGGTTGGCTGCTGTCGGAAAACGCGCCGCAGTACAAGCCGAGCTTCGAGCTCAACAAGGAGATCACGCTGAAGGCCGAGAAATACGGCTTCGACTTTGCCTTGTCGATGATCAAGCTGCGCGGTTTCGGCGGCAAGACGGAATTCTGGGACTACAATCTGGAATCCTTCACGCTGATGGCCGGCCTTGCCGCCGTCACGTCGAAGATCAAGCTCTTCGGCACGGCCGCGACGCTGGTCATGCCGCCGGCAATCGTTGCGCGCATGGCGACCACGATCGACAGCATTTCCGGCGGTCGTTTCGGCGTCAATCTCGTCACTGGCTGGCAGCGGCCGGAATACAGCCAGATGGGCCTGTGGCCGGGCGACGACTATTTCGGCGACCGTTACGAATATCTCGGCGAATACACGACCGTCCTCAAGGACCTTTTGACGACGGGCCAGTCCGATCTCAAGGGCAAGTTCTTCCAGATGGATGATTGCCGGATGAAGCCGGTTCCTGAAAGCGTGAAGCTGATCTGCGCCGGATCGTCCGACAAGGGCATGGCATTCTCCGCCGCCTATGCCGATTACAGTTTCTGCTTCGGCGTTGGCGTCAACACGCCTACAGCCTTCGCCTCCACCAACCAGCGCCTTCTTAACGCAACCGCAAAGACCGGACGCGACGTGCGTTCTTTCGTACTGACGATGGTGCTTGCCGAAGAGAAGTCGGAAGACGCCTGGGCGAAATGGGAGCATTACAAGGCTGGCGCCGACGAGGAGGCGATTAAGTGGCTCGGCCTGCAGAGTGCCGCCGATACCAAATCCGGTTCCGACACCAATGTTCGCCACATGTCGAACCCGGTCTCGGCGGTCAATATCAACATGGGCACGCTGATCGGCTCCTATGAGGAGGTCGCAGCCATGCTCGACGAGATGGCCGCCGTGCCCGGCACCGGCGGCGTCATGCTGACCTTCGACGATTTCGTCGAAGGCGTCGAGAAGTTCGGCAAATACGTCCAGCCGCTGATGAAGAGCCGCCGCCACGTGACCGAAATGCTGGAGGCTGCCGAATGAGCGTCGCACCTGTCGGATACGAGGCGCCGCGCGAGCGCACGCAGAGCGTCACCCTCCCCGCCCGCCCCGAGCCGATCACGCTGAAGCCAAGCGAAACCGCCGTCGTCGTCGTCGACATGCAGAACGCCTATTCGACCGAAGGCGGCTATGTCGACCTCGCCGGCTTCGATATCACCGGCGCCAAGGGCACGATCGGCAACATCAAGAAGACGCTCGACGCCGCGCGCGCTGCAGGCGTCCAGGTCATCTATTTCCAGAACGGCTGGGACAAGGACTATGTCGAGGCCGGCGGACCGGGCTCGCCCAACTATCACAAGTCGAATGCACTGAAGACCATGCGCCAGCGGCCGGAGCTGCAGGGCCAGCTTCTTGCCAAGGGCACATGGGACTACGCGATCGTCGACGAGTTGCAACCGCAGCCCGGCGACATCCTCGTGCCGAAAACGCGTTACAGCGGCTTCTTCAACACCAACATGGACAGCGTGCTGCGCGCCCGCGGCATCCGCAATCTCGTCTTCGTTGGCATCGCCACCAATGTCTGCGTCGAGAGCTCGCTGCGCGATGCCTTCCACCTCGAATATTTCGGCGTGATGCTTGAGGACGCGACCCATCACCTCGGGCCCGATTTCATCCAGCAGGCGACCGTCTACAACGTCGAGAAGTTCTTCGGCTGGGTCGCCACCGTCAATGATTTCTGCGGCGTCATCTCACAAGCAGCGCCCACCGAAGCCTGATCAAAAGCAAAAGAAGAGGACACATCATGCCAAAATCGATCATCGTCCCCGAGGGAACCCAGAAGCCGATCGCACCTTATTCGCCCGGCACGCTTGCTGACGGCATCGTCTACGTCTCGGGCACCCTGCCATTCGACAAGAACAACGATGTCGTCCATGTCGGCGATGCCGGCGCCCAGACCCGCCATGTGCTCGAGACCATCAAATCGGTGATCGAAACGGCTGGCGGCACGATGGAAGACGTGACCATGAACCACATCTTCGTCACCGACTGGGCCAACTACCAGGCCGTCAACGCCGTCTATGCCGAATATTTCCCTGGCGACAAGCCGGCCCGCTATTGCGTTCAGTGCGGCCTGGTGAAACCCGACGCGCTCGTCGAGATCGCGACCGTCGCCCATATCGGCAAGAAGTGAGTAAAGTCAGCAAGATGCATTTCGACATACACGGCCAGACCCATGCCGGCGCCCGCACCATCATCCTGTCCTCCGGCCTTGGCGGGTCGGGCGGCTACTGGGCGCCGCAGATCGAGGCGCTATCAGCCGATTTCCGCATCATCACCTACGATCATCGCGGCACAGGCCGCACCGGCGGTGAGGTGCCCGAGGCGGGCGGCATCGCCGCCATGGCCGATGATGTGCTGGAGATCACGCTGGAACTCGGCATCGAACGCTTCGACTTCATGGGCCACGCGCTCGGCGGCCTCATCGGGCTCGATATCGCGCTCCGCCGCCCCGACATGATCGGCCAGCTCATCCTCGTCAACGCCTGGAGCAAGGCGGATCCGCATTCCGGCCGCTGCTTCGATGTCAGGATCGAGCTGCTGGAGAAATCCGGCGTCGAGATGTTCGTCAAGGCGCAGCCGCTTTTCCTCTATCCCTCGGTCTGGATGTCCGACAATGCCGAGCGTCTCGACGCTGAGGAGCGGCACGCCATCGCCCATTTCCAGGGCAAGACCAATATCCTGCGTCGTATCGCTGCTCTCCGGGCCTTCGATCTTGACGACCGTCTGTCGGAGATCGCGGCCCACACACTCGTCATGGCCACCCGCGACGACCTCCTCGTCCCCTACACCCGATCGGCGCGCCTCGCCGAAGGACTGCCAAACGCCGAGCTGGCGCTGACCGATTTCGGCGCCCACGCCGTCAACGTGACGGAGGCGAAGACGTTCAACGACACCATGCTGCGCTTCCTTCGTGACGCGAGATCCGAAATCCGTTAGGACCCCGATATGCAAGCATCAGCCAAAATGATCCCGGAGGCGCCCGCGACTGTCACGGGTGCAGTTCCCGACCAGCGCAAGCAGGACTACCGCAACGCCATGGCCCGCCTCGGCGCCGCCGTCAACGTCGTCACCTCCGATGGCCCGGCCGGCCTTGCAGGCTTTGCGGCAACCGCCGTCTGCAGCGTCACCGACGATCCGCCCACGCTTCTGGTCTGCATCAATCGCGGCTCCTCCGCTTACCCCGCCGTCAACGCCAACCGCGTGCTTTGCGTCAACACGCTGTCGCACGCCCACGAGGATCTGAGCCGACGCTTCGGTGGCAAGACCCCGGTGCAGGAACGGTTCGAAGGCGCGAGCTGGTCGGTGCTGGAAACAGGTGCGCCGGCGCTTGACGACGCGCTGATCTCGCTCGACTGCAAGGTGAAGTCGGTCTCCGATGGCGGCACCCACGACATCCTGATCTGCGAGGTGGTCGCCATCAAGGAGAACGAAGGTGGCCAAGCGCTGATCTATTTCGATCGCCGCTATCACACGATCTGATCCCGCTTACGGAACAAGAGCTTAGTTCAACGCGTTCCTGCCGGAATTCAGGCTCATCCCGTTACGTGACGTCCTGTCGCGCCACGGGGATGACCATCTTGGAGACGCCGATGCCCTGGATCGCCTTTATCGTTCACTTCTTTGCCGCCGCCATCATGACGAACGGCATTCCGCACTTCGTCAACGGCGTCTGTGGCCGGCCGTTCCGCACGCCATTCGTGCGGATGTCAGGTTCCGGCGAGAGCTCGGCGGAACTGAATGTTGTCTGGGGCTGGGCGAACTTCGTCGTCGCCTTCCTGCTCTTCGCCAATGTCGGGCCGCTCTATATCGGCACTCCCATCGACACCATCTTCATCGCCGCAGGTGTGCTCATAGCCGGCCTGATCCTCTCGCGAATATTCGCACGCGGCCGGCTCTGATTGCCTCTTTCCTTGCGCGCTGAAAGCCCTACAATCCAAGGGGTGGCGGCTATGGCCACGGGATAGTGGGAGATATGCCGATGCGCGCCTTCTTCGCAGTCCTCATCCTCAGTCTCACCGCGATTTTCACGCTGTCTCCAGCGCGCGCGGAAGACCCGCTGGATACCACGCGGTCGATGATCGAGGCGCAGATCAAGGCCTTCCTGCAGGACGATCCGGAAGCTGCGTATTCTTACGCCGCCCCGGGTATCAAGGCCGTCTATCCCGACAAGAACGTCTTCTTCGCCATGGTCAAGAAGAGCTACGAGCCGGTCTACCACCCCGGAAATTACGCCTTCGGCCGCAGCCGCTCGATCGACAACGGCGCGATGATCTACCACGAGGTGCTGATCTCCGGCCGCGACGGCAAGGACTGGACCGCGATCTACCAGGTCATCCGTCAGCCGGATGGCAGCTACAAGATCGGCGGCGTCCAGATCCTGCCGGATACGGAGAGCAAGGGAATCTGAGCCTTAGACCGGGTCGATATCGCCCTTAGCCCACTCAGCTTCCGTCTCCGCCATGAAGTCCGCGAAGCGACCTTCGGCGATTGCCTTGCGGATCCCCTGCATCAGTTCCTGATAGTAGGAGAGGTTGTTCCAGGAAAGCAGCATGCCGCCCAGTGCCTCGTTGGAGCGCACGAGGTGGTGCAGGTAGGCACGCGAGTAGTCACGCGTCGCCGGGCAGTTCGACTGCTCGTCGAGCGGGCGCATATCCTCGGCATGGCGGGCATTGCGGATGTTGACCTTGCCTCGGCGGGTGAAGGCCAGGCCGTGACGGCCGGAACGGGTCGGCATCACGCAGTCGAACATGTCGATCCCGCGCGCCACCGAGCGCAGCATGTCCTCGGGTGTGCCGACGCCCATGAGATAGCGCGGCTTCTCGGTCGGCAGGACCGGCAGCGTCTCCTCAAGCATCTTCAGCATGACAGCCTGCGGTTCGCCGACGGCAAGACCGCCGACCGCGTAGCCCTTGAGGTTGAGATCGGCAAGCGCTGCGGCCGAGCGCACGCGCAGAGCCGGAATATCGCCGCCCTGCACGATGCCGAACATCGCCTTGCCCGGCTGGTTGCCGAAGGCGACCTTGCAGCGCTCGGCCCAGCGCAGCGACATCTCCATGGCCCGCTCGATCTCGCGCGGCTCGGCCGGAAGCGCAACGCATTCATCGAGCTGCATCTGGATATCACTGTCGAGCAAACCCTGGATCTCGATCGAGCGCTCCGGCGACATGTGGTGCAGGCTGCCGTCGACATGGCTCTTGAAGGTCACGCCCTGCTCGTCGAGCTTGCGTAGACCAGAGAGCGACATGACCTGGAAGCCGCCGCTGTCGGTCAGGATCGGCCCATCCCAGCGGATCAGCTTGTGCAGGCCGCCAAGCCGCGCAACGCGCTCGGCCGTCGGCCGCAGCATCAGGTGATAGGTATTGCCGAGAATGATATCGGCGCCGCCCTCGCGCACCTGGTCGAGATACATCGCCTTGACGGTGCCGACGGTGCCGACGGGCATGAAGGCCGGCGTGCGGATCGTGCCGCGCGGCATGGAAACTTCGCCGAGACGGGCGCCGCCATCGGTCTTCTTGAGGGTGAACTGGAAGTTCTCGGTCATCTAGTCTTTCCGGAAAAGAAGGCTGGAATCGCCATAGGAATAAAAGCGGTAGCCTGTGGAAATGGCATGTTCATAGGCCGCATGCATGGTCTCCAGGCCGGCAAAGGCCGAGACCAGCATGAACAGCGTCGAGCGCGGCAGGTGGAAGTTGGTCATCAGCACATCGACCGCCTTGAAGCGGTAGCCAGGCGTAATGAAAATGCCGGTGGCGCCCGCCCAGCCGCGGATCTCGCCGCTGTCCTGCGCCGCACTCTCGATCAACCGCAGCGAGGTGGTGCCGACGCAGACGATCCGCCCACCCCTCGCCTTCACGGCATTGAGCTTGGCAGCGGTTTCGCCGCTGACATAGCCGCTTTCGAGATGCATCTTGTGGTCGTCGGTGTCGTCGACCTTCATCGGCAGGAAGGTGCCGGCGCCGACATGCAGCGTCACGAAATGCCGCTCGATGCCGGCCTTGTCGAGTGCCGCGAAGAGTTCGGGCGTGAAATGCAGCCCGGCGGTGGGTGCTGCGACAGCGCCGTCCTCGCGGGCGTAGATGGTCTGGTAATCGGCGCGGTCGCGCTCGTCCTCGGCGCGCTTGGCGGCGATATAAGGCGGCAGCGGAATATGGCCGACGGAATGGATGACTTCGTCGAGCGCCGGGCCCGACAGATCGAAGGCCAGCGTCACCTCGCCGCCCTCGCCCTTCTCTTCCACGGTGCAGTCGAGCGCGCCGAGAAGGCAGCTTTCGCCACCATGGCCAAAGGCGATCCGGTCGCCGACCTTGATGCGCTTGCCGGGCTTAGCAAACGCCTTCCAGCGGTTGGCGCCGACCCGCATGTGCAGCGTCGCCGAAACCTGCTGGCCGCCCGCACCCTCGCGGTGGCGAATGCCTTCGAGCTGAGCCGGGATGACCTTGGTGTCATTGAAAACAAGCGCATCCCCCGCCTTCAGGAAGGACGGCAGGTCGGAAACACGGTGGTCGGAGAGCTGCGTTTCGCCATTGGGATCGACGACCAGCAGGCGCGCGCTGTCGCGCGGCTCGGCGGGCCGCAGCGCGATCCGCTCATCGGGAAGCTCGAAATCGAAAAGGTCTACGCGCATTAGGGCAGTTCCAGGAAGGCTGGTCCAGGCAAAGCGAAACCCGCCCCGCGCTCTCGCGCAAGGGCGGGTTCCAGCAAACATCACAATCAGACGTCGGCGGCAACCCGCATCGAGACGATCGAATCCGGATCGACGACCGGTTCGCCCTTCTTGATCTTGTCGACGTTGTCCATGCCTTCGATGACCTGCCCCCAGACGGAATACTGCTTGTTCAGCCAGGGAGCATCCGTGAAGCAGATGAAGAACTGCGAGTTGGCAGAGTTCGGGTTCTGCGAACGGGCCATCGAGCAGGTGCCGCGGATGTGGCTGACGGCCGAGAATTCAGCCTTCAGATCAGGCTTCTCGGAACCGCCCATGCCGGCGCGACCCGGGTTGAAGCTCTCGCCGCCCTTCTTGCCGAACTTCACGTCGCCGGTCTGCGCCATGAAGTCGTTGATGACGCGGTGGAACACGACGCCGTCATAGGCCTTCTCGCGTGCGAGTTCCTTGATGCGGGCCACGTGCTCGGGCGCCACTTCAGGCAGAAGCTGGATGACGACATTACCCTTGGTGGTTTCCAGGATGATGGTGTTTTCCGGATCCTTGATCTCAGCCATTGTTATTCTCCTACTGGTCTTGAAACTTACTTCTTGGCGATGGTGACCTTGACCATGCGGTCAGGATTGCTGACTTCGCCGTTCTGGCCTTCGCCCTTCTGGATCTTGTCGACGTTCTCCATACCGGAGATCACCTTGCCGACGACCGTGTACTGGCCGTTCAGGAAGGAGCCGTCAGCGAACATGATGAAGAACTGCGAGTTGGCCGAATTCGGGTCCTGCGAGCGCGCCATGCCGACCGTGCCGCGCACGAACGGGGTCTTGGAGAACTCGGCCGGAATGTTCGGCATGTCCGAACCGCCGGTGCCGACCTGGCCCTTGTCGAAGCCCTTTTCCATGTTGCCGTACTGCACGTCGCCGGTCTGCGCCATGAAGCCGTCAATCACGCGGTGGAAGGCAACATTGTCGTAGGCGCCCTTCTTGGCCAGCGCCTCGATCTGGGCGACATGCTTCGGCGCGACATCAGGCGCGAGCTCAATCACGACGGGGCCGCTCTTCAGCTGGATCGTCATCGTGTCGGCGGCGAAAACGTCACCAACGAACGAAGCGAGATAAAGCACGCCGGCAAATGCAATATAGAAAAGTTTCATGTGAGCTCCGTTTCGGCGAATATGCCTAGGATTTGCGCTTGGATTGAAGGGCTTTCAAGACGGCGGCAGGCACGAATGCACTGACATCGCCTCCCATGCCTGCGATTTGACGGACCAATGTGGCGGTTATGGGCCGCGAGGCCGTGCCGGCGGGCAGAAAAACGGTCTGGATATCCGGCGCCATCTGCCGGTTCATGCCCGCCATCTGCATTTCGTAATCGAGATCGGTACCATCTCTCAAGCCCCGGATCAGAAGCGTCGCGCCATGCGCACGGGCAGCATCGACCACAAGATTATCGAAGGACACGACCGATATATCCGACGCCCGCTCCGGCAACACCTCGGCCAGCGACTGGCGGATCAGCTCGCCCTTTTCCTCGAACGAAAAAAGCGGCGTCTTGCCGGGATGAATGCCGATCGCGACGATCACCTTCGACGCAACATTCAGCGCCTGGACGAGCACGTCAACATGTCCGTTCGTGATCGGGTCGAAAGACCCCGGATAGAAAGCTGTCGTCATTGGCCCCGGCCATTTGTTTCGACGCCTTTTGTCATGGATAAGGCCTTGCCGCAAGTCATTTGCCCCAAGCTCCACCCACGTGCAACCGGTGCTCGCCCGACGACTGAATGCCGGATGAACGGCCCATTCAAGGCCGCTTCAGCCGCGATCTCTATAACAGGATGCATCAACGCCGCCGATGCCGACAAGGATCGGTTCACTCCTGGAAACCCACGATGCTCATCCTGCTTGTCATCACCTCGGTCGCCCTCTCCCTCGCCTTCGAATTTGTCTACGCGTACATCCTTGAGGTGCGTGACGCGGCTTGGGTGCGCAGTGACGTGAGGGAACATCACGAGATCGTACGCGTTATGGGTCGCGTCTCCTTTAAACCGATTAGAGAAGACGCATAAACCGATTTAGGAAGATGAACGCCAGATGAACGAGGCATTCAAAGAGGCTTCAGATCGGCGTTGGTAAACGACTTGTCAATGTCCTGCGGAACCAATTCCAAACGGACGCGTTCTTTCAATCGAAGCGTTGCGCAAATAGGCGCTACAAGGAAGATGAATATGCCAAACAAGATTACCATGATTAACGCAGTATGGATGGTAATGATGACGGGTATGCTTGCAGCAACTGTTGCGCTTTATGATCAGAAGGTAGATGCGTCCAAAGTATACGGCCCTTATGCGTCGGCTCGTACGACCGTTGTGAGCCAATACTAAGGGACGTGAAAGCAAAATCCTGGAGGATTGCTTATGTTCACGATCTTGACTGTGCTTACTGCCCTTATCAGCATCATGTTTATCGTATCTGTGGCATCGACCGTGACCGCTCTGCGGCGCGAAACCGAGGAAGATAAGAGACTACATGGCAAGCATAGCGTCTTTTGATCGGCTCTGAGCAGCCCGACAGCTGAAATACGAAAAGGCCGAGCGGCTCCCAGCGCTCGGCCTTTTCGCGTCTTGAGCAAGATGAGCAATACGTTAGTCGACGATCCGCCTGACCATGATGACGTCATCGACCTCATGGTCGCCTTCCAGCACGCCACCCGGTATCAGCCCCGCCTGGATAAACCCCTCATTCCGATAAAAGCTGATCGCCGCCGGGTTCTCGGCGCTGGCCGTCAGTTCAAGCTGACGAATGCCGTGTTGCTTGGCGTAGTCCACGACATGGTCGAGCAGGTCGCCCGCCAGCCCCGTTCCGCGCTTCTCCCGACGCACATAGACCATGATGATCGTCGCGCGATGCGCCATCTTCCCGGCCCGCTGTCTGAGCAGCCCCATGATGGCCACGGGCTCGTCGCCGTCGAAAGCAAGAAAGACGGGATCGGCGAGCAATCGTCGCCGCCATTCATCGTCGGGAAGCTTTGCCCATTCATCGAAGCTGCTGGCAAAAGCGGATGGCTCCAGGCGCAGTGCCTCGAGCCGGATGCGCTTGAACGCTTCCACATCGTCAGCGCCCAAAATCCTGATCATGCCGCTCTCCCAAAAGCGTCCCGATCGATCAGATCGACTTCAGCGTCCAGTCGACGATCTCGCTGGTGACACCGGCGAATGCGCGGTCGAGCGCCTTGACGAAGGCCTCGTTGGATCCGCCGCCAGCAGGTACCGTTTGCGAGAACACCTTCTGCGCCCGCACCGATCCGTTGCGATCGTTGAGGATCTTGGCCGAGATCTCGACCACCGCCTGGCTGCCGCCACCGGTGCGGATTTCGAAGGCGCGGATGTCGGTCACGACCTGATAGTCGATCGCCAAGCCCTGCCCGGGAACGCCGACGCCGCCGAGCTTGCCGGAGTTCTCATAGGCCTCGACGAGCTTGGCCTGAACCATGCGCGGAAGCTTGTCGCTCCACTGCGCCTTGGCGAGATACTGGATCTCCGAAGACGAGACCTTGATGACGATCTGCTCGCTGTTCAGCGCCTGCAACGCCGTCGGCTGCTGCACCAGGATCTGGCGACCCTTCGCCGAAGGGCCGCTGCCGCTCACAGGCGCGGAGAGATCATAGGTATCGTTCTTGGCCGCCGTTCCGCACCCCGATAATGCCAGGGCGAGAAGCGGCAGAGCGAGCATGGTCTTCATAAGACGCGAACGACGCATATCCGACACAGCCATATGTTGACTTCCCCTGTTAACGCCTGGTCCGGCCATCATATTGTTTCACTGTGTCCCCGCCGAAGATCAGTCGCTGCGGGTCCTTGTCGAAATTGCTGATCGCATCGTTCAAATTCTGCACCGTCAGACGCGCATCGTTGATCAGCGCCTGAACGTTTTGCAGACCGCCGCTCGAGAACTTCTGCAGATTGTCGGCGATCGGGCCGATGCGGCTGTTCAGATTGTCCGCGACCTTCTTGAACGAATCCAGCGTCTCGCGCGCCTGGGTGAACATCGACTGCGTGCTGTCGTCTCCAAGCAGCGTGTCGAGCTTCGCCAGGATACCGTCGACGCGGGTCGATGCGGCGTTCAGCTTGTTGGCCATCTGCGTGACGTTCTGGATCGTCGAATCGATGTCCTTCTGGTGCGAATTCACCGTATTGGCGACATCCTTGATCGAGGCGACCGCCGCGCGCGCATCCTTGGTTGTCTGCGCGATGTCGTCGACGGAACCCTTCACCTTAGCCGGATCGATCTGCGCCACGAGCGTATCGACCTTGTCGAGCGTCGCCTGCGCCTTCTTGCCAAAGTCGTTATAGGTGGTGGCCGTCTCCTGGAACTTCTGGATGGCGTCCTTCAGGCCGCCCGACGCGTCGGCGACATTGCGGCTCACCGTCTCCGCGTTCGAGAGGATCGTATCGATCTTCTTGGCGTCAACCGTCTTCACCAGCGATTCGATCGCAGCCAGCGTCGAATCCACGCGGCCGGACACGTTGCGCACGGTGTCGGAAAGCTGGCCCACGCTCTGCAGGAAGCTGTCGATATTGCCCGAATTCTTGGCCAGCGCGTCCGAGAACGTCTCGGCGTTCTGCAGCGTCTTCGTCAGCGGTCCACGGGCATCCTTGACGAAGCCCTGAACCTGGCCGACGGCGTCGTTGGCGCGGTCGAGGATCTTGTCGGCGGTGGCGAGCAGGTTGGTGACGCTCGACTGGTCGGCGACGATGACCGCACGCTTGCCCGTCTCCGCCGCCGTCTGCAGGATGTTCTTTTCCCCGACACGACCGCCGGAAAGCTCCACATAGGCAGCGCCCGTAAGGCCCTGGATCTCGAGGATCGCCTTAGTGGTCGGATAGATCGGCGCATCGACGCGTACTTCGGTGAAGGCCAGCGAGAACTGCGGATCATCGGCGTCGATCGACAGCGATTGCACCGAACCCACCTGAATGCCGTTGAAGCGCACCGGCGAGCCGACGCTCAATCCGTTCGCCGAGCCCGGAATGCGCACGATGAGTTCGGCCATCGGGCCGCCACGGCCATACTCGGCCATCCAGTAAACGAAGCCGAAGGCAGCCGCGATGACCAGAACCGTAAAGAAGCCGACGATTGTGTAGTTCGCTTTGGTTTCCATCTTATCCGCTCACTTCCCGCGGCTATCTTGCGCCAGCCTGATGTCGGCTGAAGCGTGGCCATCCTGCGGCACGATCGAACGCGCGCGCTTGCCCTTGAAATAAGCCTGAACCCAGGGGTCGTCATAGGCCAGCATGTCTTCGATCGTCCCCTCGACCATCACCTTCTTCTTGCCCAGCACCGCGATACGGTCGCAGACGGAAAACAGGCTGTCGAGGTCGTGGGTCACCATGTAGACGGTGAGACCGAGCGTATCGCGAAGCTTGGCGATCAGCTCGTCGAATTCCGCAGCCCCGATCGGATCGAGGCCCGAGGTCGGCTCGTCGAGAAAAACCAGTTCCGGATCGAGCGCCAGCGCTCGCGCCAGTGCGGCACGCTTGATCATCCCGCCCGAGAGTTCCGAAGGATATTTGTCGGCCGCATCCGCCGCCAGACCCACCAGCCGGATCTTCAGATGCGCCAGCTCATCCATCAGCGCCGGCGGCAGGTCGAGATACTCGCGCATCGGAACCTGGATATTCTCCTTCACCGTCAGCGAGGAAAACAGCGCGCCCTGCTGGAAGAGAACGCCAAGGCGCATGTCGAGCGCGTTGCGCTGCGGCTCGTTTAGTTCGTCGAAGTCCTGGCCGAGGATCTTGATCTGGCCGGAGCGGCGCGGCAGCAGCCGCAGAACCGTGCGCATCAGCACAGACTTGCCGGTACCCGAAGCACCGACAAAACCCAGGATCTCGCCCTTGTAGATATTGAGGTTGAGATTATCGAGAACGATCTTCGACCCGAAGCCAACAGTGACGTCGCGCGCTGAAAGCACGATATCCCGCCCTGCCTCGTCCTTGGTCGTTGTCTGCTGTTCGTCCACGCAAAATCCCTAAAAATTAATAGCTGCATAGAACATGGCGAATAGCCCGTCCATGAGAATGACCACGAAGATCGCCTTCACCACCGACGAGGTCACGTGCTGGCCGAGCGATTCGGCGCTGCCACCTACCTTTAAGCCCTCGACGGCCGCGACGATACCGATAACCAGCGCCATGAACGGCGCCTTGATCATCCCCGACAGCACGGTCGACAGCGTGATCGCCTCGTGCAAACGGGCGATGAAGTTGGCGAAGGTGATTCCCGAATAGCCCCAGGCAACGACGGCCGCGCCGAACAGCGAGGCGAAGTTGGCAAGCACGGTCAGAAGCGGCAGCGCAACGGTCAACGCCACAAGGCGCGGGAAGATCAGCACGCCGATCGGGTTGAGGCCCATGACCTTCAGCGCATCCACCTCTTCGCGCATCTTCATCGAGCCGATTTCGGCCGTGATCGCACTACCCGAACGGCCGGCGATCATGATGGCGGTCAAGAGCACGCCGATTTCGCGCAATTGCAGAATGCCGACGAGGTCGACGACGAACACTTCAGCACCGAAATAGCGTAGCTGGAAGGCGCCCTGCTGCGCGATGATCGCGCCGATCAGGAACGACATCAAGAGAATGATCGGCGTGGCGCGAACGCCCATGTGGTCAATCTGGTTGATGATCGACGCCGGCGAAACGCCGCTGCCGCGGCCGAATTTCATCTGCGCGCCGCGCACCGCCGAGCCGAGAATGTACATCGCCGCAGAAAGATTGTTCCACAGATCGTACATCATCCGGCCGATGGGGGCGAAGATACGCTCCTGCAGCGAACGCGGCGGAACCTGCTCGACTTCCTGCTTCGGACGCTCCTCGGAAAACGATTCGAGCAGCTCGTCGATATGCTGGTTGCTGCCCTCGATATGGACAGTGCCGCCGGCATCCTCGACCTGCTTCTTCAGCCGGCAGAGCAGCCAGACGCCGGCCGTGTCGATATCGGTGATGCCGGAGAGATCGAGCGTCAGATTCCCGCCCTTGTGGGCCGAAAGCTTGTCGAAATCCCTGAGAACGAGATGTATGTTGGCGCTTCGCCAGTTGCCTTCGAGATGCACGAGCGTATCCGAACCATGAGCTTGGTCGTCCACGTGCAGTGAGGCGGCGTTACGGTTCTCGGACTTCAAAATGCTTGTGTCTCTCAAGGCTTACGGCGACATTGCCGACTCGCGAACACAGGTCCGCAACGTTGTGCCAATATAACGATGCCGCATCAGATTTCCATGCTTGCAGGATTGCATTTATGCCACGGTCACTTGAAATTCAGACGGACTCTTTTCCGATTGCCGGCACCTTCACGATCTCGCGCGGCACCAAGACAAGTGCGGAGGTGATCCTCTGCACGGTGAGCGAGAACGGCGTCTCCGGCCGCGGTGAATGCGTCCCCTATAGCCGCTACGGCGAGACCATGGAAAGTGTCGGCGCGCAGATCGAAGCCGCCCGTCCGCTGATCGAAGCCGGCCTCTCCCGCGCCGATCTGCAACAGGCCATGCCGCCGGGTGCCGCCCGCAACGCCGTCGATTGCGCCCTCTGGGATCTCGAAGCCAAGCAAACCGGCACCTCGGTCGCGACCATGCTCGGCCTCGCCGCCCCGCATTCGCTGACGACGGCCTTCACCATCTCGCTCGGCGAGCCCGAGGTCATGGTCGAACACGCCCGCGCCAACGCGGCTCGTGCGCTGCTCAAGGTCAAGGTCGGCACCGGTCACGACGAGAGCCGCATTCGCGCGGTGCGCGCTGCCGCCCCCAACGCCGCGATCATTCTCGACGCCAACGAAGGCTGGCCGGAAGACCGCCTCGCCCACCATCTGCGGGTCGCCGCCGAATGCGGCGTGGCGCTGGTCGAGCAACCGCTGCCGGCAGGCAAGGACGAACTGCTGGCCGAGATCGACCGCCCTATCCTCGTCTGCGCGGATGAAAGCGTCCATCACACCGGCGATCTCGCCAGCCTGCGCGACCGCTACGACGCCATCAATATCAAGCTCGACAAGACGGGCGGGCTGACCGAAGCATTGGCGATGAAGCGCGAAGCTGAGCGGCTGGAGTTCCAGATCATGCTTGGCTGCATGGTCGGCACATCGCTCGCCATGGCGCCCGCCGTGCTTCTGGCCCAGGACGTAGCCTTCGTCGATCTCGACGGACCGCTGCTTCTTGCCCGCGATCGCGAACCGGGCCTGCGTTACGCCGGTTCGCTCGTCTTCCCGCCGGAACCGGCACTCTGGGGCTGAAGATAATAGGCGACGATGATAAGGCCTAGCCCAAGAACCGCCGTCAGCGCCATGATGTAGTAGCTCGCCATGCCGAGTGCTGCGTAGATGTAGCCCGACGCGATGGTCATCAGCCCCATGAACATGCCGTTGTAGAAGAAATACGCACCCTGCGCCGACGATTCCTGCGTCGCCTGCACAGAGGCGATGATCCGCCGCTGTACGCCTGTGTGGACGAAGGCGTAGCTGAAGGCGTGCAGGCACTGCAGCAGGAAGAAGCCGACGAAGCCCCACTGCATCGGAAACAACAGCCACCGGCAGACACACACGGCGGCGCCGACACGGATCAACGTCCAGGCATCGAAATGGCGGCTGAGCCGCTTCGATTGGAAGAACACCGTCACCTCGGCCGCGACGCCGGCACTCCACAACAACGCGATTTCCGTGCCGGAAAAGCCGAGATCGCGCCAATAGATCGTCGCAAAGGCCTGCAGAAGCGCATGGCTCGACTGCTGGATGGCGACGCCGATGAGCAGCATCAACAGATGCGGCTGCCTCAGCGAGCTGCCGGTCGCCTGCTGCAGATCGACAGGCGTGCCGCGCCTGCGCGTCGGTCCGATGCGCGGACAGTAGAGCGCCATCACCATCGTCATGACGAAACCGAAGATCATCACGGGCAGAACCATCTGCCCGCCCCAGTTTCCGATCAGTCGCCCGCCGACGAGTGTGGAGGCGATAAAGGCGACAGAGCCCCAGACCCGCATCGAGCCGTAGTCGAATCCCCAGCGCCGCACGCCGGAAATGACGATCGATTCGACCACGGGCACATAGGGGGAAAACGTGGCACCCTGGATCGTGTAGACGATCAGCACCGGCCAGAACGTGTCGGTCCAGTAGAGCGCGATCGCCGTCAACAGCGACAGGCCGCCGGAAAACACCAGCACATCGGCGCGCTCCTTCATCCGGTCCGCGTACATCGCCACGATCGGTGCCACGAGCACGCGCACCACCATCGGCACGGCGAGGATGATGCCGATCTCGTGGTCGCTGAACTTGTGCATCGCCAGCCAGACGGGAAAGAACGGCAGCGCGACACCGTTTACAAGCAGTGGCGCGCAATAGGACAAAGCGCTCAGCAGCCGGAAATGGGCGGGCGCGACCTCTGTAAAAGAGGCATTCGTGGCGGGAATCATCGGTGTGACCTGAAAGGAACCTGCAAGTTGCCTAACACGTCACCTTAAGGGCAACCAAGGCGAGATGAGGTCGCCCCAAACCGATTTCAAAAATAAGCCAAAACTGTCGCGAAACGGCAACGGCAGCAGCTGCACAATACCATTTCGCAACAGCGAGATACTTCAGATCATCAGGCTATCAGGCTGCCTGCTGTGCCGGTTCGCGCTTGCGGTGATCTTCGAGCGCCAGCGGAGCGGGAGCGGCAGCGCCGCCCATGGTGCGCCATTCGATCAGCTCGAAGGTGCCGTCTTCGTGCTCGGCGATCGCCGTGCAGCTTTCGACCCAGTCGCCTGTGTTGATGTAGCGCACGCCGTCCATGTCTTCCATGACGGCATGGTGGATGTGGCCACAGATCACGCCGTCGGCGCCGCTCTTGCGGGCTTCGTCGGCCACCACCTTCTGGAACTCGCCGATGAAGTTGACGGCGTGCTTGACCTGTAGCTTCGCCCAGGCCGAGAACGACCAGTAGGGCATGCCGAGCTTGCGACGAATGGCGGCGAGCCCGATGTTTATCATGATCGCCATGTCGTACGCCCAGTCACCGAGGTAGGCGAGCAGGCGGGCGTTGCGGACCACGACGTCGAACTCGTCGCCATGCAGCACCAGATACTTCTTGCCGTCGGCCGCCTCATGCATCATCCGCTCGGCCACTTCGATGCCGCCGAAGTGCATGCCGGGGAAGTCGCGCAGGAATTCGTCGTGGTTGCCGGGGATATAGACGATACGCGTTCCCTTGCGCGCCTTGCGCAGCAGCTTCTGGATCACGTCGTTGCATTCCTGCGGCCAGTACCAGCTGCGCTTCAGGCGCCAGCCGTCGACGATGTCTCCCACCAGGAAGATCGTGTCGGCTTCGTGGTACTTGAGAAAGTCGATCAGGAAGTCGGCTTTCGCGGCTTTCGAGCCGAGATGGACGTCGGAAATAAAGAGCGTACGGAAGTGGCGCGTATCCATATTGTCCTTCACAAGCAAACTGCCCGTGCCCCATGCTTCATCTGTGCCTCTGAAAACCAGACTCGTGTTTCAGGAAGATGACACGGCCCGGATGTCAGGCCCTGATCACAGGCCCTTCCGTCGCAAATCCCCGGTATCTCGCGGGCGCTGTTGCACATTTGCGTTGTTTTTGGGAACCGGAACCGAAATTCTCGCTGTTACCGTCTTTCGATTGATGTATTGAAAGCGCTCCAATGAAAGCATGTGCGACAGCCTGGAGCATTACGATGGATCACAGCGACAAACCGAAGACGGACAACAAAGCGGCAGGCGGCAGCCTCGATGAACAGGCGTTGTTCTTCCACCGTTATCCCCGTCCCGGCAAGATCGAGATCCAGGCCATCAAGCCGCTCGGCAACCAGCGCGACCTCGCGCTCGCCTATTCGCCCGGCGTCGCCGCCCCCTGTCTCGCCATCCGCGACAATCCTGAGACGGCCGCCGACTACACCTCCCGCGCCAATCTGGTTGCCGTGATCTCCAACGGAACGGCCGTTCTCGGCCTCGGCAATATCGGCCCGCTGGCCTCCAAGCCGGTGATGGAAGGCAAGGCCGTTCTCTTCAAGAAGTTCGCCAATATCGACGTCTTCGACATCGAGGTCGATGCAACGACCGTCGATCACATGGTCTCCACCGTCGCCGCGCTCGAGCCGACCTTCGGCGGTATCAACCTTGAAGACATCAAGGCGCCGGAATGTTTCGAGATCGAGCGCCAGCTCCGCGAAAAGATGAAGATCCCGGTCTTCCATGACGACCAGCATGGCACCGCCATCATCGTCGCCGCCGCGATCCTGAACGGCCTGGAGCTCGCCGGCAAGAAGATCGAAGAGGTCAAGATCGTCGCCTCCGGCGCTGGCGCCGCGGCCCTTGCCTGCCTCAACCTCCTCGTCACCCTCGGCGCCAAGCGCGAAAACATCTGGGTCCACGACCTCGAAGGCCTCGTCTATGAAGGCCGCGTCGAGCTGATGGACGAATGGAAGAGCGTCTACGCGCAGAAGAGCGACACCCGCACGCTGGCTGAAAACATCGGCGGCGCCGACGTCTTCCTCGGCCTCTCGGCCGCCGGCGTCCTGAAGCCGGAGCTCCTGGCGCAGATGGCCGAGAAGCCGCTCATCATGGCGCTTGCCAACCCGAACCCGGAGATCATGCCGGATCTCGCCCGCGCCGCCCGCCCGGACGCGATGATCTGCACCGGCCGCTCGGACTTCCCGAACCAGGTCAACAACGTCCTCTGCTTCCCCTATATCTTCCGCGGCGCGCTCGATTGCGGCGCCGTCACGATCAACGAGGAAATGAAGATGGCGGCCGTGCGCGCCATCGCGGCCCTCGCCCGCGAGGAGCCGTCCGATGTCGCCGCCCGCGCCTATTCGGATGAAACGCCGATCTTCGGCCCCAACTATCTCATCCCCTCGCCGTTTGATCCGCGCCTCATCCTGCGCATCGCGCCCGCCGTCGCCAAGGCTGCGGCCGATAGCGGCGTGGCGCTGCGCCCGATCGCCGATTTCGACGCCTACCTCGACCAGTTGAACCGCTTCGTCTTCCGCTCCGGCTTCGTCATGAAGCCGATCTTCGCGGCGGCCAAGAATGCCGACAAGAAGCGCGTCATCTTCTCCGAAGGCGAAGACGAGCGCGTGCTGCGCGCCGCCCAGGTTCTGCTTGAGGAAGGCATCGCCAAGCCGATCCTGATCGGCCGTCCGCAGGTCATCGAAACGCGCCTGAAGCGCTACGGCCTGCGCATCCGTCCGCTGTCTGATTTCGACGTCATCAATCCGGAAGACGATCCGCGCTTCCGCGAGTACGTCGAGCTCTACCTCTCGCTCGTCGGCCGCCGCGGCGTCATCCCGGAAGCGGCGCGTACCATCGTTCGTACCAACACCACGGTTATCGGCGCGCTGGCGCTGAAGCGTGGCGAGGCCGATGCGCTGATCTGCGGTCTCGAAGGCCGCTATGAGAAGCACCTGCGCGATGTCCGCCAGATCGTCGGCAAGCGCCCAAACGTTCGCGATTTCTCGGCACTCAGCCTGCTGATCTCGCAGCGCGGCGCCACCTTCTTCACTGACACCTATGTGACGTTCAACCCGACTGCCGAGGAAGTGGCGGAATCCGCCGTTCTCGCCGCCGAGGAAATCAAGCGCTTCGGCATCACGCCGCGCGCCGCCCTCGTCTCGCATTCGAACTTCGGTTCGCGTGAATCGGAAAGCGCCACCAAGATGCGCAACGCTCTGCAGCTCGTGCGCGACACCGCGCCCGATCTGGAAGTCGATGGCGAAATGCACGGCGAGAGCGCAATCTCGGAAACGCTGCGCAAGCGCGTCATGCCGAACACCACGCTGCACGACGAAGCCAACCTTCTGGTTTTCCCGAACCTCGATGCGGCCAACATCACGCTCGGCGTCGTCAAGTCGATGACGGACGGCCTGCATGTCGGCCCGATCTTGCTCGGCGCGGCCATGCCCGCCCACATCCTGGCGCCATCGGTCACCTCGCGCGGCGTCGTCAACATGGCGGCCCTCGCGGTCGTCGAGGCATCTCAGCCGGCATGATTTGGGCGGCGTGATTTGCCTTGGACGCTGAAAATGCGTTAGGCTTTGAGCGGCAGCTTGTTAAGACAAGCAATGTATATCGAAGGGCGGGCCATGGTCCGCCCTTCGCCATTTGGTATTTGCTCACTGACGGGACGATGCCTTGAAACGCCTCACGCTGGCCGCAGCACTCCTGATTGCCCTTTCCGCCCCTGCCTATGCGCAGCTGGCGCCGATCTGCGGTCAGCTGCGCGCCCGTCTGGCCACAATTCCAGAGACGATCGGCGGTGGCATGTCGCCCGAAATACGCCGCTTCGCCAGCGCCATCACCGAACAAAACCTCGAGCTTCGCAAGCTGCGCAGCGACCAGCGCCGCAGCGGCTGCAGCAGCGGCAGCATGGTGGTGATCGGCGGCGACAATGCCGGCTATTGCGGCGAGCTAGAACAGGCCGAAGCCAAGATGCTCGACAACATCGCCGACCTGCAGATGCGGCGGGACGAGTTGCGCGCGCAAAGTCCGGACGCCCGCCTGCGCAACGAACTCTTCGCCGCACTCGACGAAAACAACTGCAATTCGCCCGTGCAGCAATATGAAGAGCCGCAATATGCGAACCCGCCCAGCATCGACGATCAGGCCATGCGCAGCGACACCTTCATTCCGCTCGGCGGCGAGCGGCAGCGCTCCTACGAGTTCTCGCCCGGCGGCCAGCCTCTGACGCATCTGAACACGATCTGCGTGCGCAGCTGCGACGGCGGCTTCTTCCCCATCCGCTCGAACGCCACCTCCTTCGATTTCGCCCGCGACGCCAACACCTGCCAGCAGATGTGCCCAGGTATCGAAACCGAGCTCTACTATCACGACGTTTCCAGCGGCGAGACCGAGAACATGATCTCTGCCTCCACAGGCGCGCCCTACAGCGCCATGCCGAATGCATTCGCCTACAAGAACCGCAAGCCCGGTGAGAAATCATCCTGCAGCTGCAATCTGCCCGCCTATTACGAACAGATGCGCCGCAACCAGTCTGTGAGCGCCCCGCCGCCGCAGAGCTCGATCACCACGATCGAAACCCCGAACACCGCCGCCGCCAAGCCCGAAACCCAACCCACGCCTCAACCGCCCGCACCCCAGGCGCAGGTCCCCGATCGCCCCTATGATCCGAGCGCCGGCAAGGTGCGCCAAGTGGGGCCGCAGTTCCTCGCCGGCGATCAAGGGTCGATCGACCTGAAACACCCCGCCATGCCGGGCGCCCAGCCGCAGCAACCGCCGGCGCAGAAGCAATAGCAGGCGTCGCGGGCTATGCGCCCCCGCCCCAGCGATCCGTAAACACCAGATCCTCCAGCGGCAATCGCTGTCGCCACCCTTTCACGGCGAGCTCCGGCTCCTCGTAGAGCTGGTCGACATAGCCGACACAGAGCCATGCGACGATCTCGATCCGCTCAGGCACGCCGAGCGCGCGCTTCAGATCGGCCTCGTGAAAGATGCTCACCCAGCCGACGCCCACGCCCTCGGCGCGCGCTGCAAGCCACAGGTTCTGCACCGCGCAGACGGTGGAATAGGAATCCATCCGCCTATTGTGCGTGCGCCCCAGCACCACGTCGCCGCAGCGATCCGGATCGCAGGTCACGCAGATGCCGACGGGTGCCGTGCGAATGCCCTCCAGTTTCAGGGCGCGGTAGGCTTGCTGCCGCTCGCCGGAAAACATCGCCGCCGCCTCGGCATTGGCCTTGGTGAAAGCCTCCCACACGGTCGAACGCACGGCTTGATCGCGCACCACAATGAAATTCCACGGCTGCATGAAGCCAACGGACGGCGCATGATGAGCGGCCGCCAGCAGCCGTCCGATCACGTCATCGGGCACGGCATCCGGCAGGAACTCCGATCGCACATCGCGTCTGGTCTCGATGGCTCTGTAAACGGCGTCGCGCTCGCTCGCCGAAAAGGCACCCGCTCTCGCAAGAGAGCCAGATTGGTCTGGTCGCATCGTCAATCCCCAACAACACAACCGGCCGCTGTCCAGGCGGTCAGTCTATGATTGTCGGGCCGGTCTTCTGACTTGGCGTCATCCGTCTGCCACGCCTTCCCGGCAAAAAGCGCCAGTGGCATAAAGCGGCAGACGTCGGCCTTACAGCGTTGGGCACGTTCCGGTCTTGCACCGAATTCCCGATTCTCCCGCAAGCCTGCGGGCACCCGACGCGCCACCTATGCCGACAAACCGCGCATGATGCAATCGCTCAAGCCTCGACCGGGAAATATCGCACATAGGCGAATTCGTCACCATCGGGTGACCAGTTCGGAACATTGATCGATCCCTGCCCGCCGAAGAGCTCGAACAGCGTCGTCAGGTTGCCGCCGTCCATATCCATGATCCGCATCCGCACATGCTTGTCACGCGGATGGTCGAAGACCTCAGGGTCGTAGGAAATCAGCACCACCTTGTCGTTCTTCGGCGACGGATGCGCGAACCAGTTGCCGTAATTGTCGTGCGTCACCTGCTCCACGCCGGTCCCGTCGGGATGGATACGCCAGATCTGCATCAGGCCGGTGCGGCTGGAGTTGAAATAGATCCAGCGCCCGTCGGCCGAATAATCCGGCCCGTCATTGCGGCCCTCGCCATGCGTCAACCGCCGCTCTTCACCGCCGGTCACGTCGATCGTGTAGATGTCGAACAGGTCGCCGCGAATGCCGCAATAGGCGAGCTCCTTCCCGTCGGGCGACCAGCCGTGCCAGTAGGACGGGTGATTGGTGGTCACCAGCTGCAGCGCCCCACCCTCGATCGGCAGCGTATAGATCGCCGCTTTGCCGAACTCGATCTTGTCCGTGATCACGATGCGAGTGCCATCGGGTGAAATCCCGTGGTCGTTGTTGCAGGCGGTCGCGAATCCGGTATCGACCTTCTGCACTTTCGCTGAACCATCGAGCGCAAGCTTGTAGAGCATGCCTTCGTCGTTGAGCAGGAGATAGCTGCCGTCAGGAGCGTAATTGGGGGCTTCGACCAGCCTCTCGGTCTGCCAGATCACACGGGCCTCGCCCGTCTTGACGTTGTAGATCTCGACGGAACTGCGCATGCAAACTCTCCTCTGACGCGAACATCTCCCTGACCTACGACAGCTAAATAAGGCGCGCAAGGATCGCTCCCGCGCCGCCATGGCAGGCTCCATCCGGAGCACACGCTACATGAGGCAACCAGTCGCCGAAAAGTTTGTGATCAAAAAAGCGTTAAGCCCGCGAAACAACAATGGTTCATCTAGCGTTCATGACGAAGATGTGACAGTTCGGTGACGTTATGATGACACTGGAGTTCCGCCATTGATCGCCCAAGTTTTCAAGTCCGGAGCGGCAATGCGCGAAGCGGCGCTCTATGGTGGCGTTGGCGCGGATACCCGCCCCTCCATCCTGCGCGGCGCAATTGCAGTCGCCCTGACGGCAGTGATGGCGTTGCTTGCAACCTTCTCGGTCGAAGTGATCGCGCGCGGCGGCGCAACCGACGTGGGCGCGTTTCTGTCTTCCACGGCCCGTCCCGGCATGACCACGGTCGTCATGCTGACTGTCGTGATGCTCTGCGTCGATGCGATCCTCGGCCGCCGTTTCCTCTCGGCCCTGGTTGTCCTCCCGCTCGTCCTCGTCCCCGCACTCGTTTCCAATCAGAAGCAGCACTACCTCTCCGATCCGCTCTATCCCTCCGACATGCTGTTCGGCCGCCAGATTCTGGAGTTGCTTCCCGTCATGGTCCGCGACCGCCCGATGACGGCTATCGCGGTTGCCGTCGGCATTCTTCTCTCCGTCAGCGGCCTCGTTCTCGCATGGCGCTACGCCTGGCGCCGCCTGCCAAAGATGGCGCGCCGCAACCGTATCCGCAATCTCTGCCTGACGGTTCCCGTCATCGCCGCCTTCGGCTCGCTGATGGATTACTCGCAATATTCCTATATCCGCGACCGCCTTCAGGTGGTGCCGATGATGTGGGACCAGAAGGAGAACTACCGCAGCAACGGCTTCATCCTCGCTTTCATCTTCAACATCCCGATGGCCGATGTCGCCTCGCCCGCCGGCCTCAATGCGCAGGCGCTCGATGCCATCCCGTCGCGCAATTACGGCTATCTCAGCGGCCCGAGCGACAAGCCTGACGTCATCATGCTGATGAGCGAATCCTTCTGGGATCCGACGCGCCTGAAGACGCTGAAATTCTCCGAAGACCCGATGCCGACGATCCGCGCGGCGCAGTCAGGCCACGTCTTCTCGCCCGAGTTCGGCGGCATGACCGCCAATGTCGAGTTCGAGGCGCTGACCGGCTTCTCGAATGCCTTCCTGCCCTATGGCAGCATTCCCTACCAACAGTATATCCGCAACGACATCCCGTCGCTTGCCACCTTCTTCCGCGGCGAAGGCTATGCGGCCCGTGCGTTGCATCCGTTCAGCGGCTGGTTCTGGAACCGCAACGAGGTCTACAAGGATTTCGGCTTCGAGGAATTCCGCACCGAAGAAACCATGCCGACCATGGAAAAGCGCGGCATTTTCGCCTCCGACGATAGCCTGATGAAGGAGATCATGCAGGAAGCCGACGGGCTCGACCGGCCCTTCTTCTTCTTCGCTGTTACCCTGCAGGGACATGGCCCCTACGAGGCCAACCGTTACGCCAATAACACGGTCGACATCACCGGCAATCTGACCGACGCAGACCGCGCCACGCTCGCCACATATACGCAGGGCGTCAAGGAAGCAGACGACAGCTTCAAGATGCTGACCGAGTGGGCATCCAAGCGTGACCGCGAGACGATCATCGTGCTCTGGGGCGACCACCTGCCGCCGCTCGGCAGCGTCTACACGAATACCGGCTACATGCCCGACCAGGTCGCCACCCGCCGGGCTTCCGTCAGCGTCATGAAGCAGGAGCACGAGACGCCGCTGGTCATCTGGTCAAACCGCAAGGGCGTCAAGCAGAACGTGGGCACCATCAGCCCGTCGCAGCTGCCTTATCATGTGCTGAAGTTCGCCGGTTACGAGCACCCCTTCTACACCGGCTTCCTCGGCCGTGTGCAGAAGAAGTACCCGATCGTCGACCGCTATCAGCTGATCACCCGCGACAACACCGCCTCGCCGGACTGGGTTCGCGACGCCAAGACCATCGATCCGCTGGTCCGCGACTACCGCTATCTCCAGCACGATGTGATGTTCGGCAAGGCGCAGACCGTCGAGCGCTTCTTCCCGCAGCATTCCTGGCTACGAGCAGAGGGCTCCTGAGCACGGCAGGCATGCACGTTGCCGCATTGCATTCCTGGCGCATAACGGAATACTCCCCGCCAACATAAGTTGATCGGGAGTCGCGCCATGAACAATCTCTCCAGTTTCGTCCACCTGCATTTCGACAAGTCCGCCAACGAGCTGGGCGACATCGAAAAGCGCGTGCTGGAAAAGGCGCATGCGCGCAAGATTATCTCGACGGATATCAATGCCGCGCTGAAAGCCGAATCGTCCTTCGGTGAGCGGATGGCGGATAGCATCGCCCGCGTCGGCGGCTCCTGGGCCTTCATCACCACCTTCCTGGTCTTCCTGGCGGTCTGGTGCGTGATCAACACCGTCATCCTTTCCACCCGCGCCTTCGACCCCTACCCCTTCATCTTCCTCAACCTCGTCCTCTCCATGATCGCCGCCATCCAGGCGCCGATCATCATGATGTCGCAGAACCGCCAGGCCGAGCGCGATCGCTTCGAGGCTGCCAAGGACTATGAAGTCAACCTGAAGGCCGAGCTGGAAGTGCTGTCTCTGCACCAGAAGATCGACATGCAGGTGATGACCGAGATCGCCGCTCTGCGCGAGGATATCGCCAGATTGACCCAGAAGCTCGGCAACTGATCCTTGGCCGGCGAACAGATTAGCCGGCCACAGGAATAGCGCGCCATTTCCGTACACCCTGATATCTTGCGGGTACACGCATGGGGTTTATTAGGTAAGCAAAAATTAAGACGGTTAAATGTATCCTTCGGTTGTCTTCGCTGCGGCGTTGGCCATTGCAAGGAGTGCAGTGCATGAGGAATGCCCGACGTCTTCTCGCCAACCGGCAGGGTGCGGCCGCGATCGAGTTCGCAATTGTTGCCCCGGTTTTCCTGCTCGTTCTTCTCACGCTGATCGCCTATGGTATTTACCTGAGCGCCGCGCATGCGCTGCAGCAGCTGACGGCGGATGCCGCACGCACGGCGGTGGCCGGCCTTTCCGAGCAGGAGCGCGCCCAGCTCGTCAACAATTACATCGCGCTCTCCACCCTCAACGATCCGCTGATAGACCGCAAGAAGCTCCAGGTCACTGTCGCCACCGACCCCACGAACGCCAATCAGTTCACGGTCACGACCGAGTATGACGCCAGCGCCCTACCGATCTGGAATCTCTACACATTCCCGCTTCCGGACACCAAGATCCGCCGCTTCGCCACCATCCGCATGGGTGGTATATGAAAGCAGGCGTGAGGCGATATCTGGCGGGTTTCAGCACCCGCCGGGATGGCAATATAGCGATCATGGCGGCGCTCTCGGCGCCATTGATCATTTCCACGCTTGCGCTCGGTGTCGACTTCGGCGCGATGACGCTGCAGCAACGCCGTCTGCAGCAATTGAGCGATATCGGCGCCATCGTCGCCGCCTCCGACATCAACAACGCCGCCAGCAACCTCGTCACCAACTTCCAGCAGAATGGCCTCAACGTCGCCGTAAAGTCAGGCGTGGCTTACGCAACATCGTCTGGAACCAAGCTGCTGAACGCCGCCCAGCTCGACACTTACGATGCCGTCGTCCAATACACGCCAGGGGTTTATCTGGCCGATCCCGCCGTGCCGCCCGAGCAGCGTTTCGTGGCCGGCACCCAGCCTTATGATGCCGTCAAGGTTGCGATCCAGCAGAAGGCGCAGTTGACCTTCGCGGCCTCCATCATCCCGCCCCCGACGCTCGGCGCGACCGGTACCGCATCCGCCTCCAAGCTCGCCGCCTTCTCCGTCGGCTCGCGTCTGGCGAGCCTCAACGGCGGCATCCTCAACGCCGTTCTCGGCGGCTTGCTCGGCACGACGGTCTCGCTGAAGGTGGCCGATTACGACGCACTCGCCGCCGCCAATATCGACCTTCTGTCCTATCTCGACCTTCTCGCGACCAAGCTGAATGTCACCGCCGGCACCTATGACGACCTGCTGGCGACCGACATCTCCTATCCGCGCCTGCTCGACACGCTGGCCGCCACGCAAGGGCTGACACCAACCGTCCGCAAGGCGATCACCTCGCTCTCCAAGGGGCTCGGCACCACGCAGATCAAGGTCAAGCTGCAGAACCTCATGAGCCTCGGTTCGGTCGGCGAGCGGATGATCGGCTCCGGCTCGCACCTGTTGCTTGAGGCAAGCGCCCTCGACATCATCTCGGCCAGCGCCTTCGCCGCCAACCAGGGCAAGCAGGTCGGCGTCAATCTCGCCGGCACGGTTCCGGGGCTGACCAGCGTCACGCTGAAGATCGCGATCGGCGAGCGCTCCAAGGGCATCGCCTCCAACGCCATCGGCACCACGGGATCGGCCGTCCGCACCGCGCAGATCCGCATTGCCATCGAAGCTGGCGTCACGGGGCTGAGCACCATCGCCGGCATCAAGGTTCGCGTGCCGCTCTATGTCGAGGCCGCCTATGCCGAAGCCAAGCTCGCCAGCTTCGCCTGCCTCGGCGGCGGCCCGAAAAGCGCCAGCATCGGCGTCGATGTCGTGCCGGGGGTCGCCGAGATCGCGCTTGGCGATGTCGATCCGACAGCCATGGCCAATTTCGGCACCAAGCCGCGCGTCACATCAGCCACCATCATCGACGCCCTGCTCCTCAAGGTGAACGCGCTGGCCGATATCAACGTCACCAACACCAGCAAGACGCGCCTGACATTCCAGCCGAACGACATCACCAACAAGGCGATCAAGAATGTCTCGACAAGAGACACGCTCACCTCCGCCGTGCAGTCGCTGATCGCCGGCACCGATATCCAGATCCAGCTGCTGATCCTGACGCTCGGAACCAACAAGGCGGTGATGCAGGCGATCGCCGACACGCTGTCCAGCGTCACGGCTCCTCTCGACGACGTGCTCTACAACACCCTGCTGATGCTGGGGATCAAGATCGGCGAGGCCGATGTGCGTTTCACCGATGCGCGCTGCCAGCAATCCGTGCTGGTGCAATGAAAAAGCCCGGCGCGATGGCCGGGCTCATTCAATTCAGTCTAAGCAGGCGATCAGCGATTAGCCGTTGACGGCCATCCGCTTCTCGTCGCGGCCGCTCTTCATCCGCTCGGAGAGCAGGAAGGCAAGCTCGAGCGCCTGGTCGGCATTGAGACGCGGGTCGCAATGCGTGTGGTAGCGGTCGTGCAGGTCTTCCGCCGTCACGGCGCGCGCGCCACCCGTGCATTCGGTCACGTCCTTGCCGGTCATCTCGATGTGGATGCCGCCGGGATGCGAGCCTTCCGCGCGGTGGATCTGGAAGAAGCTTTCGACTTCCGACAGGATCCGCTCGAACGGGCGGGTCTTGTAGTGGTTGAGCGTGATCGTGTTGCCGTGCATCGGATCGCAGGACCAGACGACCTTGCGGCCTTCCTTCTCGACGGCGCGGATGAGGCGCGGCAGATGCTCGGCGACCTTGTCATGGCCGAAGCGGCAGATCAGCGTCAGACGGCCGGCTTCGTTCTGCGGGTTCAGAACGTCGATCAGGTTCAACAGATCGTCCGCCTGCAGCGTCGGGCCGCACTTCAGACCGATCGGATTCTTGATCCCACGGCAGTATTCCACATGGGCGTGATCGAGCTGGCGCGTACGGTCGCCGATCCAGATCATGTGGCCAGACGTGGCATACCAGTCGCCCGAGGTCGAATCGACACGCGTCAGCGCTTCTTCATAGCCGAGCAGCAGCGCTTCGTGGCTGGTGAAGAAATCGGTCTCGCGCAGGCTCGGCTGGTTCTCGGCGGTGATGCCGATCGCCTTCATGAAATCCATCGTCTCGCTGATACGATCCGCCAGCTTGCGATAGCGCTCGCCCTGCGGGCTGTCCTTGATGAAGCCGAGCATCCACTGGTGCACGTTCTCGAGGTTGGCGTAGCCACCCATCGCGAACGCGCGCAGAAGGTTCAGCGTCGCGGCCGACTGGCGATAAGCCATGGCCTGGCGTTCCGGGTTCGGAATACGCGCTTCCTCGGTGAACTCGATGCCGTTGATGATATCGCCGCGGTAGCTCGGCAGCGACACGCCATCGAGCGTTTCGATGCCCGAAGAGCGCGGCTTGGCGAACTGACCGGCGATACGGCCAACCTTGACGACAGGAAGCTGCGCGCCGTAGGTCAGAACGACAGCCATCTGCAGGAAGGCGCGGAAGAAGTCGCGGATGTTGTCCGCGCCGTGTTCCGCGAAGCTCTCGGCGCAATCGCCACCCTGCAAGAGGAAGCCGTTACCTTCGGCCACATTGGCAAGATGCTTTTTCAGACGACGCGCCTCGCCTGCGAAAACGAGCGGAGGATACGACGCCAGCTGGGCTTCCGTCGCCGCAACTGCTGCCTGATCCGGATAATCCGGAACCTGCTGGATCGGTTTTTGCCGCCAACTGTTCGGAGTCCAATTCTGTGCCATCTCGTTCACCTGTCTCAGTATCCGGTACCGGCCGGATATCCCGTCTTTAAAATACTGGCGGCTTATAGCCGTTTAGCTTCATCTTGCATAGCGGGGTTCGGCGCGCTTTTGTCCGCCTCATCGCGCCATGCGATGACGCCCTATAAAGGTATTCGCGACCGCGTTTTCAAACATCCTGCGCGCCCTTAACGTTCGATATACCAAGACGCTTTGTATCTAATTTATGCTTTGACACTAAGGATCGTCCTGTTTTGACACAGCGGGGCATGACGCTTCGGTTTTTTCAAGAATGACGTTTCAATTCTTCGGATACTTCCCAGGCTTCTCCCATGCGCATATTCGGTCGTTTCGTCGCGGATCGTTCAGGCAATTTCGGCATGATAACCGCCCTTCTCGCGGTTCCATTGATCGGTGCCGCGGGTCTGTCGATCGATTTTTCGCACGCACTCAGCATGCGCACGCAGCTTCAGGCGGCAGCCGATGCCGCGGCCGTCGGCGCGGTCGCGCAAATGTCGCCGGCGATGAAACAGGCGCAGACGATGACCGGAGACGGCCCGATCGCAACCGGCAACACGGACGCGCAGGAGCTCTTCCGCTCGCAGATCGCAGGCGAAGCCGCCAACTTTCCGATCGACGTCAGTGTCGATGTCGTGAAAACAGGCAACGTGCTGACCTCGTCCGTCACCTTCCAGACGCGGGTGCCGACCTCCTTCATGCAGATCCTCGGCCAGACCAGCATGCCGATCTCGGGCACGGCAACGGCCCGCTACGAAACGCCATCCTACATGGACTTCTACATGCTGCTCGACAACACGCCCTCGATGGGCGTCGGCGCGACGCAGGATGATATCAACAAGATGCTCAAGGCCACGAAGAATGGCTCCGACGGCACCTGCGCATTTGCCTGTCACATAGTCTCGACATCAGGCGTCGAGGACAAGAACAGCTATTACAACATTGCCCGAAACAACAAGATAACGATCCGCATCGACGTTGTCGCACAAGCGGTCAAGGCGCTGATGGCGAAAGCGACCGACACGCAGACCTTGGAAAACCAGTTTCGCGTCGCCGCCTACACATTCGGCAAGACCGCCCAGGACGCCAAATTGTTCAAGGTCGCCGAGATCAATAACGACCTCGGCAAGGTCGCGACGGCAACCAGCGCCATTCAGCTGATGAGCATCCCCTATCAAAACTACAACAGCGATCAGCAGACGAGCTTCGACAACGCGCTCGCTGGAATCAAGGACGAGATCAAGGGCACCATCGGCAAAGGCACGAGCGATGCCGACCGCCAGAAGATCGTGTTCTTCGTGGCCGATGGCGTCGGCGATAGCGCCAAGCCATCAGGCTGCACCAGCCCGCGCGGGGCCAATGGCAATCGCTGCATCGAGCCCATCGACGTGAAGAGCTGCACGGCGCTCAAGGACAAGGGCATCAAGATCGCCGTCCTCTACACGCCCTATCTGCCGTTGCCCGAGAACGGCTTCTACAATGACTGGGTCAAGCCCTTCGAAGGCAAGATCTCGACCAAGATGCAGGAATGCGCGAGCCCAGGTCTCTACTTCGCCGTCAGCCCAACCGACGGCATCGCCGAGGCCATGCAGGCGCTGTTCATGAAGATCGTCAGCACGCCCCGCATCACCAGCTAGTGGGTGTGACCAGCTGACACGCGTCAGACCCGCACCCCATCCTTCAACTTGTAGCTCGGCGCATACATGGTGACGAGCTCTTCGGCGGCAGTCGGGTGCACCGCCATCGTCCGGTCGAAATCGTCCTTGGTGCAGCCGGCCTTCAGCGTAATGCCGAGCAGCTGCGCCATCTCGCCGGCGTCATGGCCGAGAATATGGGCGCCGATAACCTTGCGGCTCGCGGCGTCTACGATCAGCTTCATGATCATCTTCTCCGTCCGTCCCGACAGCGTCGCCTTCATCGGCCGGAACTGCGCGCGATAGACCTCGACGTCGCTATAGCGCTTGCCGGCCTCTTCCTCGGTCAGCCCCACCGTGCCGATCTCGGGCTGCGAGAACACAGCGGTTGCGATCGTATCGTGATCCGGTTTCGTCGGGTTGTTCTTGTATTCGGTCTCGATGAAGCACATCGCCTCGTGGATCGCCACCGGCGTCAGCTGTACCCGATCGGTGACATCGCCCAGCGCATAGATGTTCTCGACATTGGTGCGCGAATAATCGTCGACCACGATGGCGCCCTGGGCGTTCATCTCGACGCCGGCCGCCTCGAGCCCGAGCCCATGCGTGTTCGGCACGCGGCCGATGGCGAGCATCACCACGTCGGCATTCATCGTTCCGTTGTTGAGCGTCTCGACGACAAGCCCGTCCTCGCCCTTCGCCACGCTCTTCAGCATGTCGTGGCACTGGATCTTGATGCCCTTGGCCACCATCGCCTCATGCAGGCCGCGGCGCAGGTCGTGGTCGAAGCGCGACAGGATTTCCGCCCCGCGATAGACGAGCGTCGTGTCGACGCCGAGCCCATGGAAGATATTGGCGAATTCCACCGCGATATAGCCGCCGCCGACAATCACGATCGAGCGTGGCAGCTCTTCCAGATGAAACGCCTCGTTGGAGGTGATGCAAAGATCGTGGCCGGGCAGTGCGCCGTGCAGGTTCGGGGTCCCGCCGGTCGCGATCACGATCGTCTTCGCCGTCACCGTCTTGCCGGTGTTGACCAGCCGCACCGTGTGCCGGTCGACAAGCTCCGCGCGCGTATCGAGGATCTCGGCGTTGGCGCCCGAAAGGCCCTTCTTGTAGAGCCCCTCGAGCCGGGTGATCTCCGCGTCCTTGGCTGCGATCAGCTTCTTCCAGTCGAACGTGCTTTCGCCGACGGTCCAGCCGAAGCCGGCCGCATCCTCGAAATGCTCATGATACTGCGAGGCGTAGACGAAGAGCTTCTTCGGCACGCATCCTCGAATGACGCAGGTGCCGCCGTAGCGATATTCCTCGGCGATCGCCACCTTCTTGCCGAGCGCTGCCGCCACACGCGCGCTGCGCACCCCACCCGAGCCGCCACCGATGACAAAGAGGTCGTAATCATAGGCTGTCATGGGGATCTCCGGCACAAAACATCAGAAGGAAGGAATCGTCAGGTGGAAGGAAGGCTTGATATAGTACCGATATCGCCAAAAACAAAAGCCCCGGCGAACCGGGGCTTCGTTAATGAGCGATGATGCGACGAGCCTTACGGCTTGGCAGCAGGCTTGGCGGCCGGAGCTGCCGGATCGGTGCCAGCGCCCGGGGCCGGCTTGATCACCTTGGCAAGCTCGGTGCTGGTCGACTTCTGCAGGTCGCGGGAGATGCCCTGCGCCCAGATGTCGGCGGCCTTTACGGTTTCGCGCGAAGCGATCGGGCCGTCCTTCAGGAGCTTCTGGCCAACCGGCGAGCCGTAGAAGGCGGCGATGGCATTGAGTTCCTCGACCGTGAACGCCTTGGCGTAGGTGACCGCGGCCTCCTTTTCGAGATCGGCACGACGCGGTGCAAGCGCCAGCGCCTGCTTGTCGACTTCGGCGGTGATCTGGTCCTGGTAGTTCGGCGAATCCTGGATCAGGTCGGCCTTCAGGCGCTCGGCGAGGCCCGGCAGGATGTTGTCGAACTGGGTGGTGGCGCCGATCGCGTCGATCGCCGCGCGGGCTGCCTTCAGCTGTTCCGGCGACGCTTCCTGCGCGTGGGCTACAGAGCCCAGGACAACACCCGAGAGAATGACGGTCGCAGCAGCAAAACGGCCAAAACCTGCAAATTTATTCATGAGTTCCAACTCCTGTTACCTTGTTGCCCGCAGCTCGCGCGCGCCCGCCGGACCGGCGATGATCGCCAGCGCGGCCATATTGAGAAAGAGCCCGTGCTCCACAACGCCGGGGATCGCATTCAACTGGGTTGAAAGCGCCTCTGCATCAGGAATACGGCCAAAAGATGCATCGATAATGTAGTGTCCGCCATCCGTGGTGAAATTGCCGTCGCCGGATTGGCGCAGCGTCAATTCACCCGAAAGGCCAAGCCGCGCAGCCGTCTTTTCGATCGCGATGCGCGTCGAAACAAGGCCGAACATGTTGACTTCGATCGGCAGCGGGAACGCGCCCAGCGTATCCACCAGCTTGCTCTCGTCGGCGATGACGATCATGCGGCCGGATGTTGCGGCAACGATCTTCTCGCGCAGCAAGGCTCCACCGCCGCCCTTGATCAGCCCGAGCGCGGCATCGACCTCGTCGGCGCCGTCGATCGTCAGATCCAGTTCCGGCAGCTCGTCGAGCGATTTCAGGGGAACGCCGAGCTCGACGCAAAGCCGTGCCGTGCGCTCCGATGTCGGAACGCCCTCGACCTTGAACCCGTCTGCGACCTTCTCGGCAAGCAACCGCACGAATTCCTCGGCCGTGCTTCCGGTTCCGATCCCAAGACGCATCCCATGCTCGACATGGGCGAGTGCCGCAGCCGCGGCCTTGATCTTCATTTCGCGGGCGTCCATGCGCCGCTTACTCCCAGTGTTACGTTACGCATTGTTACGTTGGTTGCGTTGTTTACACGGCCCGCCAGTCAAACGAAAGCCAAAATAACGTCAGACTTTCGAAATCCAAAGCACATGCCGGAGGCCTGCCAGGCCGGGCCAAAGCGTTGCTTTTGCGGCCTTCATCGCTTAACTCGGATGCATCCCAACTGAACAGGCGAAAACTCCATTGACCCCTGCCCTTGTCGTCTTCGATCTCGACGGAACGCTCCTCGACACCCATGTCGACCTTGTCGACAGCCTCAATTACACGATAGCAGCACTCGATCTTGCGCCGGTCACCTATGACGACCTGACGCATCTTGTCGGCCACGGCGCCAAGGTGATGATCGAAAGAGCCTGCAAGCTGCAGGGACATCCGCTGGAGCCCGAGAAATTTCCTGATCTGCTCGAGCGCTTCATCACGCATTACACGGACAACATGCCGGGCGCGACGGCCCCCTATCCGGGACTGATCGACGCGATGGATCAGTTGAAGGCCAAGGGATACAAGCTCGCGGTCTGCACCAACAAGCTGGAGGGCCTTGCCCGCACCCTGCTGGAGCGCCTGCAGCTCACCCATTATTTCGACGCCATCACCGGCGGCGACACATTCGCGGTACGCAAGCCTGATGCCGGCCATCTGCTCGGCACGATCGAAAAGGCAGGCGGCGACCCGAAGCGCACGATCATGATCGGTGACAGCGCCAACGACATCCTCGTCGCCCGCAATGCCGCCATCCCATCGATCGCGGTGCCCTTCGGCTATTCCGACGTCCCGATCGAAAGCCTGCAGCCCACGCACATCATCAAGACCTTCAGCGAGCTCACGCCTGCGCTGGTGGACGAGCTGATCGACACGGCGGACCTGCGCAACGCTGGCTAACATTTTCGGTCAAAACACGGTTGTTTCGGCCGAAAAAATCAGCTCCCGATTGCCGAGATGGCGCCGCGTCACTCGCTGGTTTAGCGAATCGCGAGGCCAATCAAATAGCGATCAAACACAGTCGCGGCGCCGTGATTTCATGTGAAAAAACGTGCTTGCGACTGTCAGATCCCCTTCACAATCCGGCCTCAATTGAGGCGCGAACTTGCTCTTGCCGAGGGTAATGGACGTCACATTGTGTGCAACAATGGATTGAGGAGATCTGATATGCGCATTCAATTTGCAGCCGCCGCAGCCGTGCTTACCCTCTGCCTTTCCGGTGCCGCCTTCGCCCAGCCGATGTATTCCAACGACTATACGAACGATAGCGACGGTTTCGCTCCCGTCAAAGTTGCTCCGCCGAAGCCCGTTCACTACACGCAGCACAAGGCGCCGGAATATTCGGACGACTACACCAACGACAGCGATGGTTTCGCTCCCGTTCGCGTCGCACCGCCGGTCGACAAGATGTCGACGGCAAGCATCAAGCCACTCCCCCCATGCGACTATTCGCCGAAAGGTCACGGCCTGCACACCGCAGGCGGCGACAGCGGCGCCTCGCATACCGATGCCTGCCGCGACGTCGGCACCAAGTAGACGTGAAAAAGAGAAAGGGCCGGCGAAACGCCGGCCCTTTCTCAATATCAGGATCGTCCGATTCCGCGCTCAGCCGTTCACCGTCTCGCCGAAGACCGATTCGAACGCCTCGCGCAAAAGCACATCCACATCATCCATCGTCACCGGCAGGCCGAGATCGACGAGGCTCGTGACGCCATAGGCCGAGATCCCGCAGGGAACGATTCCCCCGAAATGATCGAGATCGGGTTCGACATTGAGCGACAGCCCGTGAAACGTCACCCATTTGCGCAAGCGGATGCCGAGTGCCGCGATCTTGTCTTCAGCCACCGTCCCATCGGGCAGCGGCGGCCTGTCGGGGCGACAGACCCATACGCCGACACGATCCTCACGGCGCTCGCCGCGCACGTTCATCTCGCCCAGCGTGCGAATGATCACCTCTTCCAGTGCCGCCACGAAGGCGCGAACATCCTGGCGGCGGCGTTTCAGGTCGAGCATCACATAGGCGACCCGCTGGCCAGGCCCATGATAGGTGTACTCCCCACCGCGCCCGGTGGCATGAACGGGAAAGCGGTCAGGCTGCACGAGATCGCGTGCATCGGCGCTGGTTCCGGCCGTGTAAAGCGGCGGATGCTCAAGCAGCCACACCAGCTCGTCGCCGCCCTCGGCAATCGCTGCCACTTCCTGCTCCATGATATCCACAGCCTCCTGATAGGGCACCAGCCCATCGGAGATCCGCCAGCGCACCGGGCGCGAGCCGGCCTGTGGAAACATGGAAAAATCTAGGTCCGTTCGTAACATAGCCATTCCTTGCGGCCCGCAGCGCCTGTGATCGCGGGCTTTTTCGAGCATCTATATGGCTCCGAATTGCTGCCTTTACAAACGCTGTCACCTTCTTTGAAAAAATCTGTCACATGGCCCTTGTGTCCCGAAAAACCTTTTGCTACATGCTGCGTCGCCGGCACAAACCGGCACCTACCACGATGCGGTCGTGGCGGAATTGGTAGACGCGCAGCGTTGAGGTCGCTGTGGGGCAACCCGTGGAAGTTCGAGTCTTCTCGACCGCACCATCTCTCTCCTAAGGAGTGAGACCAGCCAGAGCAACTGGCTCCCGACGACGCGATATGTCGTCCGCGGCATCTCTTAACGAGAGATTTTATTGTCTATAACGGCTGGATCCCAGCCCAATGAAATTTCTCGAAGATGTCCGATAAAACCGACCTGCACAATCCTCTGCAAGGCATGGCGCTGATGGCCGGCGCAATGATCGTCCTCCCCGCCATGGATGCGATCGCCAAGTACATGGCGACGTTCGAAGGCATGTCGCCTGGACAGGTCACCTTCTACCGATTCTTTTTCCAGCTCCTCTGCACGCTGCCGATTCTCTTCATCATGTTCGGCTGGGGCGCGCTTTCGGCGAAACGTCCCTGGATGAATTTGCTGCGCGGCGCGCTGCATGGGGCGGCGAGCCTGCTGTTTTTCGTCGCGGTCAAATACATGCCGCTCGCCGACGTCTTCGCCATCTATTTCGTCGAGCCCTTCATGCTCGCCGGCCTTTCGGCGCTTTTTCTCGGCGACAAGGTCGGCTGGCGGCGTTGGACGGCGATCGTGGTGGGATTCGGCGGCGCGATGATCGTCATCCAGCCGAGCTATGAAGTCTTCGGCCTCAAGGCGCTGCTGCCCGTCTGCTGCGCCTTCCTCTTCTCTCTCTATCTTTTCCTCAACCGCGCCATCGGCAATGCCGATTCGCCTTTGACGATGCAGACCATGGCCGGCATCGGCGGCACGCTCTTCATGTCCGGCGCGCTCATCGTCGGAAACGGCATGGGCGTCAGCGATTTCGACGTCTCGCTCCCGGCATCGCTGCTCGGCCTCGTGCTTCTGCTGATTCTCGGCTCGCTCTCCGGCTACGTGCACATGATCGTCGTCCGGGCATTCCGCATGGCGCCTCTCTCGCTTCTGGCGCCGTTCCAGTATTTCGAGATCATCTCCGCCACCATCTTGGGCTACGCCCTGTTCGGCGATTTCCCGAACTTCTCCAAATGGGTGGGAATCATGATCATCGTCGCCTCCGGCCTCTTCATCATCTGGCGCGAACGGGTGCAGGCGCGGGCCGCCAAACAGGCCTGAGCCGTAAACACCTTGTTAACTCCGCCTATTGAGAGAACATCAATTCGCTGGCGCTAGAAGAATCTTCGGCTTCATGATGAGGCCTGGAGAGAAAAGATGAGCGAAATTCGACTCGCTTTTCCGGCTTGTGTCATCGCCGGAAAGCAGCGACTTGGCGTGGAGGATATCGATCTTCTACGCAGACACAGTTTTCCCGAGGGAATCAGGACCGCCGACGACGTCGTCGTCATGCTGGCACTGAACAATGCCTGCCCCGAGAAATGCCCCGAATGGAACACCTATTTCGTGGAGCAACTCGCGGCCTTCATCGTCCACTATAACTATCCGCAAGGCTCCCTCGACGAAATCAACGTCGCTTGGCTGATGCGCATGGTCGCGACCGACGGTGTCATCCATTCGGCGGTCGAGCTGGAGCTCGTGCTCCACGTCATCGAGATTTCGGCCTACGTGCCGGACGAGCTGCGCGCCTTTGCGCTCGATCAGCTGCGCCTGGCGCTATCGGACAACCGCGGCGCCTATCACAAGAACCGCGCCATCGATCGCCGGGGAATCACCCGCCAGGATGTGGATTACGTCATGCGCATCCTGCGCGCGCTCAGCGACGGCGGTACCATAACGGTACAGGCGCTCACCTGGGCGGTGCTGATGCAAATCGGCGAAGAGACGCTGCCGGCGTCGAACCATCCGCGCTGGTCGCAGATCATATCGGCGCTCACGCTCACCGATTACGCCGAGGCGCCGCGCCGCACCCGCTGGCTCCGGATCGTCGACGACAGGCTCGGCGGCGAAGCGGCCGTCGCCTGATCGCCTCACTGTTCTCCGTGCCCTCTCCGTGCGTGCCTTCTCCATGATTGTGCGTTCCAGTCTTTATGCTTAAGACTCGGAACGCAGGTCATGGGTGGAGTCTTCATGTTCACGAAAATTCTGATCGCCAATCGCGGCGAGATCGCTTGCCGCGTCATCAAGACGGCGCGCCGCATGGGGATATCGACCGTCGCTGTCTATTCCGACGCCGACCGCGATGCGCTCCATGTCGAGATGGCCGATGAGGCCGTCCACATCGGCCCGGCCGCGGCCGCCGAGAGCTATCTCTTGGCCGAAAAGATCATCGCAGCCTGCAAAAAGACCGGCGCCCAGGCCGTCCACCCGGGCTACGGCTTCCTCTCCGAGCGCGCCTCCTTCTGCGAAGCGCTGGAGAAAGAGGGCATCGTCTTCATCGGCCCGAAGCCCAAGGCGATCAATGCCATGGGTGACAAGATCGAATCGAAGAAGTTCGCCAGCGCCGCCAATGTCTCCACCGTCCCCGGCTACCTCGGCGTCATCGAAAATGCCGAGCACGCCGAAAAGATCGCCGCCGAGATCGGCTATCCCGTTATGATCAAGGCGTCTGCCGGCGGCGGCGGCAAGGGCATGCGCATCGCCTGGAGCGAGGCGGAGGTCCGCGATGGCTTTGACCGCGCCCGCTCCGAGGCCAAAAGCTCCTTCGGCGACGACCGCGTCTTCGTCGAGAAATACGTGGTCGATCCCCGCCATATCGAGATCCAGGTTCTGGCCGACGCCCACGGCAATGTCGTCTATCTCGGCGAACGCGAATGCTCCATCCAGCGCCGAAACCAGAAGGTTGCCGAAGAAGCGCCCTCGCCCTTCCTCGATGAGGCCACCCGCGCCGCCATGGGCGAGCAGTCGGTGGCGCTCGCCAAGGCCGTCGACTACCAGAGCGCTGGCACCGTCGAATTCATCGTCGATCGCGACCGCAATTTCTACTTCCTTGAAATGAACACCCGCCTGCAGGTCGAGCATCCCGTCACCGAACTCGTCACCGGCATCGATCTCGTCGAACAGATGATTCGCGTCGCCGCGGGCGAGAAGCTCCCCTTCGCGCAGGAAGACATCAAGCTCAACGGCTGGGCCGTCGAAAGCCGCATCTATGCCGAGGATCCCTATCGCAACTTCCTGCCCTCGATCGGCCGCCTGACGCGCTACCGCCCGCCGCAGGAAGGCAAGGCCGGCAACGCAGTCGTGCGCAACGACACCGGCGTCTTCGAAGGCGCCGAAATCTCGATGTATTACGACCCGATGATCGCCAAGCTCTGCACCTGGGCGCCGACCCGCGCTGAAGCCGTCGAGGCGATGGGCGAGGCGCTGGATGGCTTCGTGGTCGATGGCATCGAACACAACGTCCCCTTCCTGTCGGCCCTGATGAAGCACCCGCGCTGGCGCGAGGGCCGGCTATCCACCGGCTTCATCGCCGAGGAATATCCCGACGGATTCGCGCCGGTGATGCCCGATGAGAGCCAACGCGCCACACTTGCCGCCATCGCTCTCTCCGCCTCGCTCATCGAAGCCAACCGCCGCGAAACCTTCGCCGACCGCCTGCGCAGCGCCACTGATCCGTTGCGCGATCACTGGTGCGTCAGGCTCGGCGACGATTATATCGACGTGCGCCTGCTCGACGGTCTCGTGACCGTTCCCTTCGAGATGGAAATGGATATCGCTGGCGAAACCTTGAGCGTCGTCACCGACTGGAGACCGGGCGAGCCGGTCTGGCGCGGCAAGGTCGGCAAGCAGCCGGTCAGCGCGCAGCTGCGGCCGATCCTCAACGGCGTCAGGCTCGATTGGCAGGGCCTTTCCGTGAAATCCAAGGTGCTGACGCCGCGTCATGCCGAACTCGACCGCTTGATGCCGGTCAAGCTGCCGCCGGATACCTCCAAGCTCCTGCTCTGCCCGATGCCGGGCCTGGTCGTCTCGATTGCGGTCGCAGAGGGACAGGAAGTGAAAGCCGGCGAGACGCTTGCCGTCGTCGAAGCCATGAAGATGGAGAACGTACTGCGTGCCGAGCGCGACCTGGTGGTCGGCGTCATCAACGCCAAGCCGGGCGAAAGCCTGGCGGTGGACGCCGTCATCATGGAGTTCGCCTGACCCGTTCCGGCACACCAGACCGTCACGTTCCGCTCCGCATTTGTTAACGCGTCGCCGCTAGTCTTTAACCCATCCGGATCCCTGCCGGATGGAGTGAATGATGAGTGTCATGCAATCCGCGCTGCTGCTGCTGTTTATCAATCTCGGCATGCTGTGGCTCCTGATGCGAATGCCCCTGGGGCTGAGAACGCTGCATGTCAGCCGCTCCTTCGATTGCACGCCGGAAACACTCTGGAACGCCATGAACCCGATGGGTTCGAACGCAAGTTGGCACCATCAGGTGATATCGAGCCGGCAGATGGAGGCGGGCGGCAACGTCGTCGAGCAGACCTACCGCTATCAGGACAGGAACGACGCCCCTACGCGCCGCCTGCTCGCGATCGAGCCGCTGGCGGCCCTTGCCTCCAATGCGCAGGGCTTTCAATCATCCATCGTCGATGACAGCACGCTCGACGCGTCCTTCTGGAAGGATTATCGCGAACGCCGCATCATCCGGCCCACGGCGGATGGCCGCGCGGTTTTGGAAGTCGACCAGACGGACCGCTATCGCGGCCTCGCCTTCCTGATCTTTCGCTACGTGGCGCTCCGCCGCGAGATGAAGGCGCTGGATGGCTGGCTGAAAACCGGTATCTCGCAACCGCAGGGCTATTTCGAGCACCCGCTCGTCCAGGTCGCGCTTGCCATCCTGTCGACCCTGCTTTTATGGCCCTTCCTCGGCCTGACGCAGCGCGGCCTGATGGTCTCGACCTTTCTCACGGTCGTGATCGCGCTGCACGAGCTCGGCCACATGGCCGCCTACCGCATGTTCGGCCACACGTCGGTGCGCATGGTCTTCATTCCCTTTCTCGGCGGCATCGCCATCGGCAGCCGGCCCTACCGGTCTCTTTTCGAGGTCGCGACCTGCGCGCTGATGGGATCCGGCATGTCGGCATTCCTGGTGCCGATCCTGGTCCTTGGCCACAGCTTCGCCGATCACGGCATCCTTCCCGCCGCGGCCGATCCGCCCATCCTTGTCTTCCTCTTGATCCTCGGCGCCTTCAACCTGCTCAATCTTCTCCCCATGCATCGCTTCGATGGCGGTCAGGTGCTGCGGCAGATATTCAGGACCAAGCGCTCGCAGATCCTGGCGAGCTTTCTGGTGACGCTCTGCATCCTCGCTGTCGGCGCCGAAATCGGGCTTTCGGCTCGCTATCTCGGCATCGGCCTGCTGGTCTTCACCCTCGTCAGCGTCATCGGCGGCGGCTCCTTCAAGCCCCGCGAGAAGCTTGAGGAGATGAACGGCGGCGAGCGCATGCTGGTCTCCTTCGGCCTCTACGCCGCCATCGCCATGCACGGCTACGCCGTCATCACCGCCATCGACCGGCTGTTTTGACGCAGAAACTATAAAGCTCCCCCTGCCTTTTTTCCTTGAGCAGCGCTCCTCCCGCGTGCAAAAGTCCGCCCGACCAAATCAGCATATTGGAGACTGTAAAATGGACGTTCGCGCCGCTGTTGCCGTACAGGCAGGTAAACCACTCGAAGTGATGACCGTGCAGCTCGAGGGCCCCAAGGCCGGCGAAGTGCTGATCGAGGTAAAGGCCACGGGCATCTGCCACACCGACGACTTCACGCTCTCGGGCGCCGACCCGGAAGGCCTGTTCCCGGCGATCCTCGGCCATGAAGGCGCCGGTATCGTCGTCGATGTCGGCCCCGGCGTCACCTCGCTGAAGAAGGGCGACCACGTCATTCCGCTCTACACGCCGGAATGCCGCGAGTGCTACTCCTGCACCTCGCGCAAGACCAACCTCTGCACCTCGATCCGCTCGACCCAGGGCCAGGGCGTCATGCCTGACGGCACCTCGCGCTTCTCGATCGGCAAGGACAAGATCCACCACTACATGGGCTGCTCGACCTTCGCGAACTTCACCGTTCTGCCGGAGATCGCGCTCGCCAAGATCAACCCCGACGCTCCCTTCGACAAGGTCTGCTACATCGGCTGCGGCGTGACGACGGGCATCGGTGCCGTCATCAACACCGCCAAGGTCGAGATCGGCTCCACCGCGATCGTCTTCGGTCTCGGCGGCATCGGTCTGAACGTCCTGCAGGGCCTGCGCCTTGCCGGCGCCGACATGATCATCGGCGTCGACATCAACAACGACCGCAAGGCCTGGGGCGAGAAGTTCGGCATGACCCACTTCGTCAACCCGAAGGAAGTCGGCGATGACATCGTGCCTTATCTGGTCAACATGACCAAGCGTCACGGCGATCTGATCGGCGGCGCCGACTACACCTTCGATTGCACCGGCAACACCAAGGTCATGCGCCAGGCGCTCGAGAGCTCGCATCGCGGCTGGGGCAAGTCTGTCATCATCGGTGTCGCCGGCGCCGGCCAGGAAATCTCGACGCGTCCGTTCCAGCTGGTCACCGGCCGCAACTGGATGGGCACCGCCTTCGGTGGCGCACGCGGCCGTACCGACGTGCCGAAGATCGTCGACTGGTACATGGAAGGCAAGATCCAGATCGATCCGATGATCACCCACACCATGCCGCTCGAAGACATCAACAAGGGCTTCGACCTCATGCACAAGGGTGAATCGATCCGCGGCGTCGTGGTCTATTGATCACCTTGCGAAACTATACGGTCGATGCGCGGAGGCTCGATGAGCTCTCCGCCGTCGAGCTGTACGCGCTTCTGAAGATGCGCGTCGATGTCTTCGTCGTCGAGCAGAACTGCCCCTATCCGGAACTCGATGGCAAGGATGCGGACGCCCTGCATCTGCGCCTGCTGCAGGACGGAGACCTGATCGCCGCCGCCCGCATCTTCGCCCCGGCGGACAAAGACGCGCCCGCCAAGATCGGCCGCGTTGTCGTCTCTCCTGATCATCGCGGCAAACGCCTCGGCGACGCCGTCATGCGCGAGGCCATTTCCGTCTGCGAGGAGCGCTATCCGCAAGCCCCGATCTACCTCTCCGCCCAAAGCCACCTCTCCCGCTTCTACGGCAGCTTCGGCTTCGAGGTGACCTCCGAGGAATATCTCGAGGACGGCATCCCCCACGTTGACATGGTCAGGGCGGCACGCAGCCTCAAGAAACAGCGCTAGGTTCCACAGGCGATACCGCGACCAAGGCCATCGCCCGCAACATCCAGCCCCTGCCACCAAACGCAAGAAAGGCCCCGAACGGGACCTTTCTCTGTATCCGGTGCCTTGATCCGAAGCGCGCCGATCAGCCCTTCAGCTTGGCGTTGCAGAGGCTGTAGAAGCCGCCACCCTTCTGGATCCACTTCAGGCCGTTCAGCGTGTTGGCGTCCTTGTTGGTGTGGTAGGAATCGACGCAGGTGTGCATGCGGCCCTTGCCGGGGGTTTCCTTGGCGTATTTGGGAGCAATCGCCGTCGGGAAGGTCACGCCCTTGGGAGCGTCCATCGTCGGCTTTTCAGGCTCGGCGCCGGTTGCCATCGTAACGTCGGGTTCGGCCGTCGCATCCGGGCCGCACTGCGCCTTGCGGAAGTCGTTCCACTTGATGTCCTTGGCGGAACCATCCGCCTGCGCGGACTTGTACTTGGCGCTGCACTCCTTCATCGAGAGCGCCGAGGACGGCGTGGCGAAGGCGAGCGCGCCGAGCAGGGAAACAGAGGCAAGAATTGTCAGATGCTTGATCATGGTCATTCCTCCAAAGCCTAATATGCAGGCTAAGCCACTCTTATCCCGGCGCATTTTGTTGTCAACGCGGCTTTTTTGATGGCTTCGCGAATATTGCGTGACACCCCGCCGTCCTTTCACGGCGCCGTGAGCGGGTGTATAGTCGCGCTGCTGGTTCTTCCCTGCATTTTCTATGGAGGATGACATGCGCCAACCCGACATGCAAAAAGTGGATGCCCTCGTCGGCCGGTTGGTCGGCGATATCGGCGCCGCCGTATCCGGCTCCCTCGTGGTGCTCGGCGACGACGTCGGACTGTTCAAGGCGATGGGCGACGGCGAGCCCGTGACCGCGGCCGAGCTTTCAAAAAAGACGGCGGTCAAGGAACGCTATCTGCGCGAATGGCTATCTGCACTCGCCGCCGCCGACTATCTGACCTATGACGAAAAGACCGACCGCTTCCGGCTGAGCCCGGAGCAGGCGCTCGTTTTCGCCGACGAGGACAGCCCCGCCTTCTTCACCGGCGCGTTCCAGCTGGTGCAGGCGATGTGGACGGACGAGCCGAAGGTGGCCGATGCCTTTCGCACCGGCAAGGGGCTGGGCTGGCACGAGCATAGCAACTGCCTGTTTCGCGGCACCGAGCGCTTCTTCCGCACCGGCTACAACAACAGCCTTGTCACCGAGTGGATACCGGCGCTCAATGGCGTCGAGGACAAGCTGAAGGCCGGCGCCAAGGTGGCCGATGTCGGCTGCGGCCATGGCAGCTCGACCATCCTGATGGCGCAGGCCTATCCCGCCTCGCGCTTCGTCGGCTACGACTATCACATGCCGTCGATCGAACGCGCCCGGATGGCGGCCAAGGAGGCGGGCGTTTCCGATCGCGTCAGCTTCGAGCAGGCCTCGGCCGCGAGCTTCCCGGCCGGGCGTTACGACCTTGTCGCCATGTTCGATTGCCTGCACGACATGGGCGATCCCGTCGGCGCCGGAAAGCATGTGAAGGAAACGCTTGCGCCCGGCGGCACCTGGATGATCGTCGAGCCCTTCGCGCATGATCACCTGAAGGACAATCTCAACCCTGTCGGCCGCGTCTATTACGGCGCCTCGACGATGATCTGCACGCCCGCCTCGATGTCGCAGGAGGTCGGACTGGCGCTCGGCGCGCAGGCCGGCGAAACGCGATTGCGCAAGGTGGCGCTCGATGCTGGCTTCAAGCATTTCCACCGCGCGACCGAAACGCCGTTCAACATGGTGTTTGAGGTTCGCGCTTGAAAAGAGGCCGACATCCGCGGCCCGGACAGGATCGACGCATCGCCAAGCGCTGAAAATAGCCATTAACTATCAAACAGATAGGGAAAAGATCAGCACATCACCATTTTTATGCGTTTTGCCGCTTGCGGGAATCCAAGTGCCTGATTATAAGGGCGCCACCACGAAGGAAGCGCCCTTCGTCTATCGGTTAGGACACCAGATTTTCATTCTGGGAAGAGGGGTTCGACTCCCCTAGGGCGTGCCACTTCTCTCTTCACCATCAGTTATATGATGCTGATTTTTCGGTGAATTTCCCCATTGCATAACGTACGTCAGCTGCCGTCCGGCTGCTCCTCACGCGCGTCCCTGCGACTGGCGAACGTCTCGCAATGCGGTTTCATCCGTGGCCTGATCGATCATCGAGACAGCGACATCGAGATTGTAGGGTTTAGGCAGGAAACGTGCCCTGCCCGGCAGCGATTGTGTCGGTACATTACGCCCCGAAGTGACGACGATGCCGATCGCGCGCGAGCAGCCGTCGACAAGCCGCGCCAGATCAAGCCCGTTCAGCCCGCCCGGCATGTCCACATCGGTGAAAACGGCAGCCACGTCATCGTGCCGACCGAGAAGGCCTACCGCTTCCAGGACGCTTGCCGCCTCCAGGACGACAAAGCCGGCATCCTCGAGTGCATCCGCGATGTTGAGCCGAACAAGCGGTTCGTCCTCGACCACCAGAACAATGCGCGTTGATTTCTCCATGCCCGTTTTTCCTTCCGCTTCGATCGGTAAACGTCTCGAAGCGGAAAAGGACGCGCCATCCCCAGGAGAGATTGATTACATGTTTAATAAAATGCCAACAATCCTCAATTGCGGTACTCTGGCTCCTCGGCGTCGAGCATGCGCTTGATCGCCTCCAGATGCAGCCGCGCCGATTCCTGGTCCCCCTCGCGCATCTGGCGGTAGGCGGCCTCGGCGATATCGGGGGCGACGGGCAGGACCTGGCGGCCGGTGGAAAGCGCCAGCGTCTGCACCTGGCAGGCGCGCTCGAGATAGTAGAGATCGTCCCAGGCTTCGGCGATATTGGGCGCCAGCACCATGACGCCGTGATGCTTCATGAAGACGATGTCGGCGTCGCCGATTGCATTGGCGATGCGGTCGCCCTCGCGTTCGTCCAGCGCCAGGCCGTTGTAATCGCGGTCATAGGCGGTGCGGCCGTAGAATTTCAGCGCCGTCTGGCCGGCGAAGATCAGCGGCTCACCCTCGGTCATCGACAGCGCCGTCGCATAAGGCATGTGGGTGTGAAAGGCGACGCGGGCGCGCGGAATGCGGGCGTGGATGCGGGCATGAATATAGAAAGCAGTCGCCTCCGGCTCGCCCTCGCCCGAGACGACGTTGCCGTGAAAATCGCAGATCAGAAGCTTCGAGGCCGTCAGCTCGCGGAAGGCATAGCCATAGGGATTTACGATGAAGAGGTCGTCATAGCCGGGAACCAGCGCCGAGAAATGATTGCAGATCCCCTCCTCCAGCCCATGGCGCGCCGCCATGCGAAAGCAGGCCACCAGATCGGCGCGGGCCTGCCAGACCTCCTCTGTGTCGAGCTCCGGCTGGTTGGCGCCGGAAACGCCGGTTGCCGCGGAGGACTTGTTCAGGGAATGCGCCATATCGATGCTCCATTGCGATTGAATGTCAGGCAGTAGAAATATGCGGGCGGAAACTCAGGCCATCGGCAGGCGTTGCCTGATGATCGCGGCATGGTAGCGTGCTCCCGGCAGAAGGCCAGCGTCGTTGAAATCGAAATCGGGGTTATGCAGCGGCGCGGAGCTTTCGCCGTTGCCCATGAAGACGAAGCAGCCGGGCACGTGTTCCAGGAAGCGCGCGAAATCCTCGGATGCGGTCATCGGTTCGGCGGCGACCCTGACGTCGTCGGCGTGAAAGACAGTGCGGGCGGCGGCCATCGCCTCCTCCACCAGAGTGGTATCGTTGATGAGCGGCACGAATTCGCGGGTGTAGCGGGTTTCGGCCGTCACGTTGTAGGCCATCGCGGTGCCGTCGGCGATGACGCGCATCTGCCGCTCGATCTCGGCACTCACCTCCGGGCGGAAGCTGCGGGCATCGCCGAGAATGCGGGCGAGCCCCGGCAGCGCGTTGCGGGTGCCGTCGGTGATGAGTTCGGTGACGGAGACCACGGCGATATCGGCGGGGCTCAGCCGGCGCGAGACGATCGTCTGCAGGTTGGTCACCAGCGCGCAGGCCGCGACCAGCACCTCGTTTCCCGATTGCGGTCGGGCGGCGTGACCGCCGAGCCCCGTGAGCACGATCTCGAAATTATCCTCCGCCGACATGACCGGCCCTGCCCTGGTCTCGAAATGCCCAACCGGCAGGCCCGGCATGTTGTGCAGGCCGTAGATCTCGTCGAAGGGGAAGCGCTGCATCAGCCCGTCGTCGAGCATGGCGAGCGCGCCCTTGCCCCATTCCTCCGCAGGCTGGAACAGGAAGCGCACGGTGCCGTCGAAACCACCCTCCTCGGCCAAGAGTTTGGCTGCGCCGAGCAGCATGGCGGTGTGCCCGTCATGACCGCTGGCGTGCATCGTACCCGGCACCTGAGAGCGGTAGTCCGCCCGTCCCCGTTCGGTGATACGCAGTGCGTCCATATCGGCGCGAAGCGCAACCGCGCGATTTCCGGTGCCGCGCTTGAGCGTGCCAACAACGCCGGTCCCGCCGATCCCTTCCGCGACCTCAAGGCCGAACGAACGCAGCTTATCCGCCACGAAGGCCGCAGTCCTTGTCTCCTCGAAGCCGAATTCCGGATGCGCGTGCAGATCGCGTCGCCATGCGGTCATTTCATCGCTCAGCGCTTTCAGGTCTGTCATGTCATCGTCTCCCGATCATGCAGAGAGGTCGCGGACGACATCAAGCAGGATGTCGGCGCCGGCGACAAGGTCATCGGCATCGGTATGCTCTCTCGGATTGTGGCTGATGCCGCCGCGGCTCGGGACGAAGATCATTGCCGAGGGCGCGATGCGGGCAATCATTTGCGCGTCGTGGCCGGCACCCGATGTCATCCGACGCGACGACAGGCCGCGTCGGCCGGCCGCCTGCTCAATCAGCGCCACGATAGCTGGGTCGAAGGTCACCGGCTGGAAACGCGCCAGCCGCTCGACGGAAACGCCGAAACCATCGCGCAATGCCAGCGCATCGAGCAAGGCGTCCAAGGCCGCCTCCTCCTCGCGCAGACGCTGCTCGTCGGGACTGCGGAGATCGACGGTGAAGCTTGCCAGCGACGGGATGACGTTGATGGCGTTCGGCTCGAAGGCCATGCAGCCGATGGTGGCGACGACGGGAATGTTGGAGGTCGTGGCGCGCTGCCGCAGGAAAACCATCACCTCGGCGGCGGCCTGGCCCGCATCCGAGCGCATCGACATCGGCGTCGTGCCGGCATGGTTGGCGACACCTGATATCGTCACGCGCTGCCAGGAGATGCCCTGCAGGGTCTCGACCGCGCCGACCCGCAGCGCCTCGCGCTCCAGCACCGGCCCCTGCTCGACATGCAGCTCGACATAGGCTTTCGGCCTGAGAAAGCCGGGTTCGATGTCCCCGGCATAGCCGATGCGCGAAAGCTCCTCGCCCAGCACCGATCCGTCCGTGCCGACGCTTGCAAGCGCCGCCTCGACAGAGAGCCCGCCGGCATGAACCAGCGATCCCATCATGTCGGGCGCATAGCGCACGCCCTCCTCGTTGGTGAAGGCTGCCACCGCGATCGGCCGCGATGGCGCAAAACCGTTTCGTTTCAGCGTTTCGATCACCTCCAGCCCGGCGATCACGCCGTAGCAGCCGTCATAGATCCCGGCGTTGATCACGGTGTCGATATGCGAGCCAAGCAGCACCGGCGCCTCGTCGGCGATGGGCCCCTCCGTCCAGATCCCGAAGATATTGCCGATACGGTCTATTTTGACCTCAAGCCCGGCGCCGTCCAGCCAGGAGACCAGCAGATCGCGGCCGGCGCGGTCCGCATCCGATCCGGCGAGCCGCGTCAGTCGGCCGTCTTTGCGCCCGACCTCACCCAGTTCGCGAATGCGCCCGAGCATGCGCTCGCGATCAATGGAAGCAAGGCTCATGCGGATATCTCCACACGGTGACCGACCTTATCCGGTGCTATCCCGACCAGCTCCTCGTAGCGTTGCGGATCGGTGGCGCCCTCGGTGTTGATGACGAAGACGCGCGCCGTCTCATCGAGTCCGAGCGCCACCTTGGCCCCGGGATCAGACAGCGCGGCAATCAGTCCGGCCAGGCCAGCGCCGCCGCTTTCGCCCGAAACGATGGCCGGATCGCCGGCAGCGGGCCGCGCCAGCCGGTTCATCACCGCGATCGCGTCCGCATCCTCCACGGTCATGAAACCATCGGCAAGCCGGCTAAGGATACGCCAGGCGATCGACGACGGCTCGTAGCATTCGAGCATCGCCATGACCGTCGGCTCCGAATGGGCGACGGCGACAGGCCGCCCCGCTCTGGCCGCCTCCAACATGCAGGCGGCGCGGGCCGGATCGACGACGGTGAAAACAGGCTTGTTCTCACCGAGTTCAAGCGCGAGGTGGGCGGCCACCGCCGCCGCTATGCCGCCGACGCCGCATTGCACGAAGACATGGGTCGGCACTTCCGGAAGCTGTTGCAGCGCCTCGCGCACCAGCGCCGTGTAGCCCTGCATCACAAGGCCAGGGATGCGCTCGTAGCCCGGCCATGCGGTATCGGAGACGATCGTCCAGCCGTTTTCTGTGGCGACGCGGGCGGCTTCCGCCACCGAATCGTCATAGGTGCCCTCGACGCGGACCATCTCGGCGCCATAGCGGGCGATGGCGGCGACGCGCTCGGTGCTGACGCCTGAGTGAACCGAGATGACCGAGCGGGCACCGACCAACTGAGCCCCCTGCGCCACCGAGCGGCCGTGGTTTCCGTCCGTTGCGCAAGCAAAGGTCATGGTGGCGGCCACGGCTCTCACCTCAGGCGTCTGCAGTTCCGCCATATCGACCGCGCGGCCCAGCCGCTTCGATGCCTCGTCGAGCACGAGGCGGGCGACCGCATAAGCGCCGCCGAGCGCCTTGAAGCTGCCGAGCCCAAGCCTGTGGCCCTCATCCTTGACGTGGATGGAGGCAACGCCGAGCGCGCGCGACAGGCCCGGCAGGGCGTGCAGCGGCGTCGGCTTGTGGCCGTCGCGGTGACTGAGATAGTTCTGCGCATGGGCAGCGCCCTCGGGGCCGAGCATGTCGGCATCGGTTGCGGATAGCGGCTTGCCGAAATCGATGTGCGTGTTCTTCAAAAACATGTCGATCCCTCCTGTCCATAAAGATATATTGCAGGAGGCGCGAAAAAGGCGCTGCAAAATGGCCCCTGTTTTGCAAGTTTGTTTCGTGGAGCCACCATGTCCGCCGATGGTCTCGACCAATTCGACATCGCCATTCTGAAAATCCTGCAGGAGGACAACACGACGCCGCAGCGGGTAATCGGCGAGGCGGTCAACCTGTCAGCGCCGGCGGTGCAGCGGCGTATCAAGCGGATGGAGCAAAGCGGCGTCATCCGGCAAAACGCAGCGCTGCTCGATCCCGCCAAGATTGGCCAGCCGATCACCATTTTCGTCGAGGTAGAGGTGGACAATGAGCGCGCCGATCTGATCGATGCGCTAAAGCAGAGCTTTGCCGGGGCGCCCGAGGTGCAGCAGTGCTATTACGTGACCGGAGAGGCGGATTTCGTGCTCGTTGTGCTGGTGCCCGACATGGCCCATTACGAACGGCTGACGCGGCGGCTGTTCTTCAACAGCGGCAATGTGAAGAAATTCAAGACCTTCATCGCCATGGACAATGTCAAATCGACGCTGACGGTGCCGCTCTGACGAGAAAAGATCAGCGCGCGATGGCGCCATCAATCACCCGCAGCTGCACGCGGCGCGAGCCCTGGTAGTGATTGTCGCCGAGCGAGCCCGCCACATGCAGGTTGGCGCCGCGCGAGTTCAGGAGCAGGTTTCCGAGCTGCGTATCGGCGGCGCGGAAGGCGATGCCGTCGAGGCGGGCGCCGTCCATGGCTTCCAGCGTCACCTTCACATGCTTCTCGCCGACGATCCTCGAATCGCGGACGCGATGGGCGGGGATGGCGAAGATCGGCTGCGAATGACCGGATCCGTAGGGACCCGCCGTTTCCAGGCGGTCGATCAGATCGATCGTCGCGCCGCTGGCGCCGATCGCGCCGTCGATCTTCAGCGTTTCGTTGGCCACCAGCGCCGCCACCGTCTTTTCGGCGCGTTCCGAGAAGAAGCCGCGCAGCCGGCCGAGCTTGTCGCGTTCGACGGTGAGGCCCGCCGCCATCGCATGGCCGCCGCCCTTGACCAGCAGGCCTTCGTCGACCGCCGCGCGCACCATCTTGCCCATGTCGAAGCCGTTGATGGAGCGGCCGGAGCCGGTGCCCTTGCCATTGGGGTCGAAGGCGATGGCGAAGGCCGGGCGCTTGAACTTTTCCTTCAGCCTTGCGGCGATCAGGCCGACGATCCCGGGATGCCACTTTTCATGCGCGGTGACGATGACGGACGCGCCGCTGCCGTCGCCATATTCGGCGTATGCTTCGGCTTCGGCCTCCTGCAGCATGTTGGCTTCCATCACCTGGCGGTCGCGGTTGAGCTCGTCCAGACGCTCGGCAATGGCTTCGGCTTCGCCGGTATCATCGAGTGTCAATAGCCGGCTACCGAGTGCCGCGTCGCTGATGCGGCCGCCGGCATTGATGCGGGGGCCGATGAGGAAGCCGAAGTGATAGGGCGTCACCGGCCCGGCGAGGCCTGCCTTGCGAAACAGCGCCGACAGACCGGCATTGCCCTGGTGACGGGCGGCGATCAGGCCCTTGACGACATAGGCGCGGTTCAGGCCCTTCAGCGGAACGACGTCGCAGACCGTCGCCAGCGCCACGATGTCGAGCCATTGCAGGAGGTCGATGCTGCGTGCCTTCGGGTGGCCGGCCTCGCGCAGCAGCCTAAGCGTGGCGACCAGCACGAGGAAGACGACGCCGGCGGCGCAGAGATGCCCCTGCCCCGACAGATCGTCCTCACGGTTCGGATTGACGAGCGCATGGCACTGCGGCAGGTCATGTGTCACCTGGTGGTGATCGATGACAACGACGTCGATATGGCGCCTGGCCGCCGCCGCCAGCGCCTCGTGGCTTGTCGAGCCGCAGTCGACGGTGACGATCAGGCGGGCGCCGTTGTCGATCAGTTGGTCCATGGCCGCCGGGTTCGGGCCATAGCCTTCGAAGACGCGGTCTGGAATGTAGATTTCGGATGTCACGCCGAAATGGCTGAGGAAGCGGTACATCAGCGCCGAGGAGGATGCGCCGTCGACATCGTAATCGCCGAAGATCGCGACCTGCTGGCGCGTGTTGATGGCATCGACGATGCGTTTGGCCGCCTTTTCGCAATCGGTGAGCTTGTAGGGATCGGGCATCAGCGAGCGCAGCGTCGGATCGAGAAACTCGACCGCCTCGTCGACGGTGACGCCGCGGCCGGCAAGCACGCGGGCGATCAGATCCGGCAGGCCGTGCATCTGCGACATGGCGAGCGCCCGGTTCTGCCCGGCCTGGTCCAGCCGCGAGATCCAGCGATTGTCGAGAACGGATTTCTCGACACCCAGAAAGGCGCGCTGTACCGGATCGGCCGGGATATCCATCATGTCACTCCACTGCCACTACAAGGCCGTTCTACAGAGCCGTGACGGCAAACGAAAGACGGCGGAGCACGCCTGCGCCCCGCCGCCCACAGAATAGATCACCGTACGGTGACGCCCGATCAGTCTTCCTTCGGACGCTCGATGCGGATCACCTGCGGTTCGCCGACCAGATAGCCTTCGGTCTTGATCGCCTCGACGGCCTTGCGCACCGAATCCTCGGTGGTCGCGTGGGTTACGAGGATGATTGTCTGATGGTGCGATGGCGAAAGGTGCTGCTTGGAGCGCTGCACGATGGATTCGAGCGAGATGTGGTTTTCGGCCATGCGGGTGGCGACGCTGGCGAAGACGCCGGTGCGGTCGAGAACCGTCAGGCGGATGAAATAGCCGCCCTCGTGGCTCTGGATCTGCGCCTTGCGATAGGGCTCGAGCGACTTGGCCGGATGGCCGAGCACAGGAACCTGCTGGGCGCCCGGGCGGCTCTTGGCGATGTCGGCGATGTCGCCGAGCACCGACGAGGCCGTCGCATTGCCGCCGGCGCCGGGGCCGACCATCAGGAGTTCGCCGAGAATGTCGGATTCGATCGCAACCGCGTTGGTGACGCCATCCACCTGAGCGATGACGCTGTCGACGGGCACCATGGTCGGGTGCACGCGCTGCTCGATGCCGGTATCGGTGCGCTGGGCAACGCCGAGCAACTTGATGCGATAGCCGAGATCGGCGGCCGCATGGATGTCGTCGATCGAGATGTTGGTGATGCCCTCGAGATAGATGTCGTCGACGGCGATCTGGTTGCCGAAGGCGAGCGTCGTCAGGATGGAGAGCTTGTGGGCGGTGTCGTTGCCCTCGATGTCGAAGGCGGGATCCGCTTCGGCATAGCCGAGGCGCTGGGCTTCCTTCAGGCAATCGGCGAACGACAGGCCTTCCTTCTCCATCTTGGTCAGGATGTAGTTGCAGGTGCCGTTCATGATGCCGTAGACGCGCGAGATCGTGTTGCCCGTCAGCGATTCACGCAGCGCCTTGATGACGGGAATGCCGCCGGCGACGGCCGCTTCGAAGTTGAGCAGCGCGCCCTTCTCTTCGGCGATCCTGGCGAGCTCGACGCCGTGATAGGCGAGCAGCGCCTTGTTGGCTGTCACTACGTGGAGACCACGCTGCAGCGCGGCGCGGACGGCGATATTGGCCGGCCCTTCGGCACCGCCGACGAGTTCGACGAACACGTCGATGTCACCCTTGGTCGCCAGTTCCTCAGGCGTGTCGAACCACTCGATGCCGCCGACATCAATGCCGCGGTCCTTGGTCTTGTCGCGGGCGGAAACGCCGGTAATCAGGATCGGCCGGCCGCACGTCGCGGCAAGCTGGTCGCTGCGCTGCTGAATGATACGAACGAGAGAGGCACCAACGGTACCCAAGCCCGCAACGCCGATTTTAAGGGCATCTGCCATGGATCGATCCTGAAATATGTCATGAATGGCAGCCGCCGGAGCGGCTGCCGAAAGAACTGATTGTATCAGCGGTGAGCGTTCAACGAGACGACGTTGTGCATCGTCTCGTCTGCGGTGGACATGAACTTCTTGATGTTGCGCGCCGCCTGGCGAATGCGGTGCTCGTTTTCGACGAGCGCTAGACGCACGTAATCGTCGCCCATTTCACCGAAGCCGATACCCGGCGCCACGGCAACGTCAGCCTTTTCGACGAGGAGCTTGGAGAACTCCAGGCTGCCGAGATGGCGGAACTTTTCCGGGATCTTCGCCCAGGCGAACATGGTGGCTGCCGGCGGCGGCACGTCGAAGCCGGCCTTGCCGAAGCTGTCGACCATGACGTCGCGGCGGCGCTTGTAGACGTTGCGAACTTCGGCGATATCCGAGCCGTCGCCGTTCAGCGCATGCGTGGCGGCCACCTGGATCGGCGTGAAGGCGCCGTAGTCGAGGTAGGATTTCACGCGCGTCAGCGCCGCGATCAGGCGCTCGTTGCCGACGGCAAAGCCCATGCGCCAGCCGGGCATGGAGAAGGTCTTCGACATCGAGGTGAACTCGACGCAGACATCCATGGCGCCAGGCACCTGCAGCACCGATGGCGGCGGGTTGTTGTCGTCGAAGTAGATCTCCGAGTAGGCAAGGTCGGAGAGCACGATGATGTCGTGCTTCTTCGCGAAGGCGATGACGTCCTTGTAGAAATCGAGCGTCGCGACATAGGCCGTCGGGTTCGACGGATAGTTGACGATCAGCGCCAGCGGCTTCGGGATCGAGTGCTTCACGGCGCGTTCCAGCGGCGGGAAGAAGCTGTCATCCGGCTCGACCGGCAGCGAACGGATCACGCCGCCCGCCATCAGGAAGCCGAAAGCGTGGATTGGATAGGTCGGGTTCGGGCAGAGAATGACGTCGCCAGGCGCGGTGATTGCCTGCGCCATGTTGGCGAAGCCTTCCTTGGAGCCGAGGGTTGCGACCACCTGCGTATCCGGGTTGAGCTTCACGCCGAAACGGCGGGCATAATAGTCGGCCTGGGCGCGGCGCAGGCCGGGAATGCCCTTGGACGAGGAATAGCGATGCGTGCGCGGGTCCTGGACCACTTCGCAGAGCTTGTCGACGATCGCCTTGGGGGTCGGCAGGTCAGGGTTTCCCATGCCGAGATCGATGATATCGGCTCCGCCCGCTCGCGCGCTTGCTTTCAAACGGTTGACCTGTTCGAAAACATAAGGCGGCAAACGCCGGACTTTGTGAAACTCTTCCATTTCTTTCCCCACGGAAACGCGGCCACCATGACCGCAAATCGAAGTTCGTCCTAACTTCCGGCTGCTTGCGACACGAACTTCAGAATCGCGAGCGCCGTATTCATCAGACGTCCAGCGCACGGCGATTCTTTGACGGACCGCCTCGGGGCTGACGCTTTATCAGGAAAATTTCATCTTCCGCACCTGACGGAAGGCTTTGCTTGCAAACGCCAGAGAAGGCAAGGCCTTATTTGGTGATTTCGGACAGCGTTTCCGGGCCGTGGTCTTCGGCGAGCTTGCGGTATTCCGCAACGCGGCGCTGGTATTCGGCTTCCGAGATGGTGCCCGCCTTGCGCCGGTTGCTCAGCGCCGTCAGCTTCTGCTGCAGGCTGGAGGCTTCCTCGTCGTTCATCTGAACGTTGGCGGCGGTCAGCGGCGCGCCGAAGCCCGGATAGCCATCGCGATAGTGCGACAGACCGCTTTCGGTCGGCGCCTCGCCCTTGGTGGCATTCATGACCACGGCCGTCGGGGCCGCTCGCCTGGCGGCGATCTCGGCCTTTTCCTCGGGCGTTCGCATGCATCCGGCAAGCGCCATGGCCGCGGCGGCGCCGATAAGGGCGATGCGGGTGACGTTTGCGATGGTACGAATGCCTGTGTTGGTCATGCCAGAGGTTCCAAATCCTTAAGCTGCTTCGACTTGTTAAATTCGCAGCCTGCACAAAGCAATAGCATGAAGGCATGTCTGCGGAACTTGTTTTCTTGATCCGAGCGGATACAACTTGATTTGGATAGAGATGCTGCCGCCGGAGGAACCGCGTGACCGACAGCAACCAGGACAAGAGCGATAAGGGCCAAGGCCCGGGCTTCGAGGCAAAGGATTTCGATCCTTACATGCTGAAGGACCCGGAAACGATGGCGCTGAACTTCGCCCGCGCCCTGGAAAACCTGGGGAAAGCGGCGTCCGCCTGGCTTGGCCCGCGCGAAAGCGGCGAGATCCGCGAAAACACCGCCGACCCCGTCACCGACATGGTCAAGACGCTCTCCAAGGTCAGCGAATACTGGATATCAGACCCGCGCCGTGCCTTCGATGCGCAGACCAAGCTGATGACCAGCTTTTTCGGCGTATGGATGCGCTCGATGCAGCGCATGCAGGGCGAATCGCTCGAGCCGGAGCCCGACCGCAAGGACAAGCGCTTCGCCGATCAGGACTGGGAGAAGAACCCCTTCTTCGAATTCCTGAAGCAGGCCTATTTCATTACCGCGGACTGGGCCGAAAAGCTGGTCACCGAGACCGAGGGGCTGGACGAGCACACGCGGCAGAAGGCCAACTTCTACGTCAGGCAGATCACGGCGGCGATCTCGCCGACCAATTTCGTCGCCACCAATCCGCAGCTCTATCGCGAGACGATCGCGAGCAGCGGTGAAAATCTGGTGCGGGGCATGAAGATGCTGGCCGAGGACATCGTGGCCGGCCATGGCGACCTGAAGCTTCGACAGACCGACATGACCAAGTTCGCCGTCGGCCGCGACATGGCGCTGACGCCGGGCAAGGTGATCGCCCAGAACGAGATCTGCCAGATTATCCAGTACGAGCCGACGACCGAGACGGTGCTGAAGCGCCCTCTCCTCATTTGCCCGCCCTGGATCAACAAGTTCTACATCCTCGATCTCAATCCGCAGAAGAGCTTCATCAAGTGGTGCGTCGATCAGGGGCAGACGGTGTTCGTCATCTCCTGGGTCAATCCGGATGCGCGCCATGCGGCCAAGGATTGGGCGGCCTATGCGCGCGAAGGGATCGACTTCGCGCTTGAGACCATCGAGAAGGCGACCGGCGAGAAGGACGTCAACGCCATCGGCTATTGCGTCGGCGGCACGCTGCTGGCCGCGACGCTGGCGCTGCACGCCAAGGAGAAGAACAAGCGCATCCGCTCCGCGACGCTGTTCACCACCCAGGTCGATTTCACCCACGCAGGCGACCTCAAGGTGTTCGTCGACGAGGAACAGCTGACGCGGCTTGAGAACTACATGAACGTGACCGGCTATCTCGACGGCTCGAAGATGGCGACCGCTTTCAACATGCTGCGCGCCTCCGAGCTCATCTGGCCATACTTCGTCAACAATTACCTCAAGGGCCAGGAGCCGATGGCCTTCGACCTCCTGTTCTGGAACGCCGATTCGACGCGGATGGCGGCGGCCAACCACGCCTTCTACCTGCGCAACTGCTATCTGAAGAACGCGCTGACCAAGGGCGAGATGGTGCTGGACGGCCAGGCCGTTTCGCTGAAGAGCGTCAAAATCCCGATCTACAATCTCGCCACCCGCGAGGACCACATCGCGCCGGCGAAATCGGTGTTCCTCGGCAGCCAGTTCTTCGGCGGCAAGGTCGATTTCGTGCTGGCCGGCTCCGGCCACATCGCCGGCGTGGTCAACCCGCCGGACAAGAAGAAGTATCAATACTGGACCGGTGGTCCGGCCAAGGGCGAATACGAGGACTGGCTCATCGACGCCGAGGAAGCGGCCGGCTCCTGGTGGCCGCACTGGCAGGCATGGATCGAGGCCAAGGACGGCAAGCGGGTAGCTGCCCGCAAGCCAGGCGGCGACGCGCTCAATGCGCTTGAGGAAGCACCGGGCAGCTATGTGCTGGAGAAGGCGTAATCTATAGTCAACGCCTTGTGTGTGCTTGCACGGCTTCCACAATGGCGGGCACGATGCCCGGCGCCAGCGGCAGAGCCGGATCCTGGTAGGTGGCAAAGGGCGCGTCCGGCACGTCCGCTTTCAGCATGTGCGTGACACCAGGCAATTGCACCACCCGTGCATGCGGCATCGATCGCGCCAGCAAGCCGGCATCCTCGACTGTCACCTGGACATCCCGGTCGCCCTGGAGGATGAGCACGGGCAAGCTCAGTCCCTTGGCCAGCGCCACGGGATCGTAGCTGAAAAGGTCGATCATGTATCGCTGCAGGCCTTGCCGAAACAGGGGCTGCAGGACGGCACTCATGGTCCCGACATCCGTTCTCTCCCCCTGCTCCAGCCCGGAGACGATACGGTCGATTTCCGCAAGATAAGGCGCATTGGCCGGGTTGTTGCGGAACTGCTCGCGCATCAGCGTGCTCACGCGTCGGCCCGGCGCGGCCAGCAGGATCAGTCCGCAGGGCGTCGCGCCCTTTGCGGCGGCGGCAAGTGCCACGAGGCCACCCTCGCTGTGACCGGCGATCCACACGCAATTCGTGCCGATCCGCTCGGCGAAAGCGCGCTGCCATAGATCGACGTCGGCGGCATAGTTGGCAATCGTCACATCCTCGGGATCAACAATCGCATCCTTGCTGCCTAAGAAGCCGCGCTTGTCGATCCTCAGCGTGCTCAGGCCGGTCGATGCCAGCGCCTCGGCCAGCAATCGATAGCTGTCGCTGCGCAGCCCCATCGGGCTGTTGCCATCCCGGTCGATCGGACCGGAACCCGGCACGATGACGACGCCTGCGCTAGCGCCAGGCACGATGATCGCCTCGCCCTCAAGCTGTCCCTGTGGTCCGGGAACAGTCATCACCTCGGCGGTTGCGGTCACGCCGGAGGCAAGGACCAAGGCGGAAATAGCGGATGAAAGAAAAAGCCGACGCATTGATAAACCCGGTCATCTCTTCCGATCGCGAACGCGACCATGAAGCTGTTCAATAAAGTTTGCCGCAATGAATTTCTGGCAATGACGTTCAAAATTTCAACTCGCAGACTATTCCGCTATTACAGATCAGCGCAAGCCGCCCGGACAGCAGACATCACCATCCGGGGATATTCTCTGAATTCACTCGAACATGATCACGCTCGCCGGCGATGGCGGCAGCGGACTGATTGATATGTCGCGGAAGCCCGCCATCGAGGCCATCTCTCGCAGGTCGGACGCCGTGTAGGCGTCGCCGCGTGGTGTCGTCGCCAGCATTTCGAAGGCGAAGGCGGCGGGGAAGTCGGGCGAGACGCGGTCCTCGTTGGGGACGAATTCGACGGCGATCAGCTTGCCCTTGGCGCTGAGGCTTGGGCGTGCCTTCTTGAGCAGTTCCGCGCAGCCGGCGATATCGAAATGATGCAGGAAGTTCGGCAGCATGATGAGATCGTAGTCGCTGCCCCAATCGACATCGAAGGCGCTGCCGGCGATGAAGCTGAAACGATCGGCCACGCCTGATGCCGTCGCATTCTCCCGCGTCAGTTCCAGCACCGGCTTCCAGTCAAGCGCGACGATCCGCGCCTGCGGAATGGCCCTGGCGATCTCGATGCCGAAATAGCCGGGGCCGGCGGCGATATCGAGCACCTTCGAGGGTGGCTGCGGCCATGCCGCGACGTCGGCGGCAAGCGTCCTGCCCGCCCCGCCGGTAAAGGCACCCATGGCGCGGGCAAATCGCACCCAGACGGGATTATCCGGCGAGAGGTTCGCCAGCCCTTCGGCGCCGCCATTGCGCACGCAGGCGGCGGGGTCGGTCAGAAAGAGGGAGAGCATCTGCGGTGCCGCGATGAAATCGATCGCCGAGCCCATATAGGCTGGCGAATGACGATCGAGGAACACGGCGCTCGAGGGTGTCAGCGCGTAGACGTCGCCGCTCTTGCCGAGGAAACCGGCGACGACGAGATAGTCGCAGAGAATGCGGACGCCGCGCTCGGCACATCGCATCTCGGATGCCGCCGCCTTGGCCGTCTGGCCCGTTCCGATGACGGTGAAGAGGTCGAGTTCGATCGCCGCCTTGATGGCGGCCGTCTTGCGGACGGCGAACATCGCATCGACAAGCAAGGCCGGCGAAATCTCGTTAACAGGTGTGGTTTGTGCCGAAGACATTGGCGTTTCCCCTCGGAAGCCTTCGATGCCTTTTCATAGCACATCCGCAATATGTTTTCCCGCTAATATTTATGTCAAAACGGCGACATAGATCGCGCCATCAGGCAGGCACTGAAGAGCATTAGAAAAAATCGAACAAGATCAATATGGTTAGCGGATAAGGTGACGAATTTCGAAACAGGCGTCGCCGCCGTAAAGGGTTTGGTTACCATAATTCGGCATCATCTGAGCCAACCGGTAATGGAGCAACAGGCCGCATTTTGGCCCTGTTGCTCCATTACCGGCCCCGGCGAAGAAGTATCCATCTATCTGTACCGCCGGCCTTAGTAACGAGTTGTGAAAGACGAGTGTTATGGCGTTTGCGGTCGATGTGTTTGCCAATACCAGGCCAGTAGGTACGTCCATTTCTCGTTTCAGTCGCTCATTCCGCCTTATGTCCGGGGCGGGTCTCATCGGTGCTAGTTTTGCTGCCTCGGCATGGGTCGTGACGTCGATCGCGACGATGCACGCTGTCGCTCCCGCACCCTACAAGAACGCCATCGGCGATATCGCGCTCGTGCAGCACACCGCCGCGGCCGCTCCCAAAGAGCGCAATATTCACGTGAGCAAGTTCTCGCGCCTGCAGCCGCTGACGGCGGAAAACCGGTCGTCGAAGCGCGATCGGCTGTTGACGCCTGACGTTCTGAGAGCCGCCTTCGTCGGCAGTTCCGGCCCTGTCATTGCTGACGCCCTGCCGGCGCGCACCGTCGTTGCCGCCGCACAGCCGTCGAAGGTCAAGGACGACGCCGTCGCCGCAACGCCTCAGGTCGCCAGCGCCAGCTCGTCCGATCGCATCGTCATTCCGTCCAAGGCGGAGATCGCGGCACTCGAAGGCCCTGCCCTGCTTGCGCTCGCCGCCATGCCGAAAGCCGCTTCGGATGAACAGCAGGCCCGCGTTGCCGTCAACGCGCCCGCTTCCATTCCCGCGAAGCCCGCCCCTGTCGAAGTGGCAAGCGTCGATGTCGAGAGCGATGCCAGCAAGGGCGACGACGCCGGCAACGCCTTCGGCCTTGTGCTCAACGACAACAATTCCGTACCGCTGCCGATGGCCCGTCCCGACGGCATGACCAAGCGCGCGCCGGCAAACGACCGCGCCAGCCGCCCTGCCGAACCGGTGCTCGCCTATGCACGGCCTGATATCGGTGATGACGAAGGCGAAATCCCCGTCGTGCCGAAGCGCCAGGCAAGCCCAGTCGCCCGCGCCGGCGTCGCCGTCTATGACATCTCCGCAAGCATGGTCTATCTGCCGAACGGCGAACGTCTCGAAGCCCATTCCGGCCTCGGCAAGATGCGCGACAATCCGAAATATGTTCGCGAAAAGATGCGCGGCCCGACCCCGCCGCACACTTACCAGCTGACAATGCGCGAAAGCCTGTTCCACGGCGTCGAGGCAATCCGCCTCAACCCGGTCGGCGGCGCCGGCAACATCTTCAACCGCGTCGGCCTGCTCGCCCACACCTACATGCTCGGCGCACGCGGCGACTCCAACGGCTGCGTCTCCTTCAAGGACTACAAGCGCTTCCTCGCCGCCTTCAAGCGCGGCGACATCCGCCAGCTGGTGGTCGTCGAAAGCATGCCCGACAAGCCGCGCTCCACCTTCGCCTCGCTGTTCTCGTCGCGGTCCTAAGACCGCGACGTCACTGGCTTCACCTCACCTCAGCGGCCGCCGGCAGCCTCGATGATCATCTGGGTGATCTCGTCGGGGTGCGAGATCAGCGACAGGTGGCTGGATTTGAGCTCGATCGTCTTGGCGCCCATGCGCTTGGCCATGAAGCGCTCGAGATCCGGGTTGATCGTCCGATCCTCCGTCGACACCGCGTACCAGCTCGGTTTCGAGCGCCACGCCGCCTGCGTGGTCTTGCCGGTCAGCAACGCCTTGTGGAACGGCTCCTGCACCGCATAGAGCACCTTGGCTTTCGCCTCCGGCAGATCGCCGGCGAAGTCACGCAGGAACGCCTCCTCGCTCAACCGTCCTTCATCGCCATCGAAGACGATCCCGGCCGAGGCAGGCGGGGTCGGGTAGGTCTTCGCCAGCGCCGTATAGTCCTCGCCCGCATCGGGCGCGCGGGCGGCGACATAGACCAACGCCGAAACCTTGGGATGCACGCCGGCCTCGGTGACCAGCATGCCGGAGAAGGAGTGGCCGACGAGGACGGTCGGGCCATCCTGGCGATCCAGCACCTTCTCGACCGAGGCAACGGCCTCCGGCAATGTGGTCAGCGGGTTCTGCACGGCGGTGGCGTTGAAGCCGGCTGCCTGAAGGCGCGCGATCACCTCCGTCCAGCAGGAACCGTCGGCGAACAGCCCGTGGGCCAGAACGATGTTGCGTGCCTTGGCGGGCTGCGCCATCGCGGCCATGCCGCGCGTGGAAATGAGGGAAGCGGCAGCACCGGCGAGAAGCGCTGTCGAGAAAGTCCGTCTGTTGATCATCATGGTCTTTACCTTCGGCTTTGATCCATCCGATCCTGCGACAGGCTGTGACCTCGCGCATGATCGGCACCGATCGATCTGGATCCGCCTGCCGGTTCTCTTCCGGGCACCGTCGCGACACCATTGATGGTGTCGCCGTGCCTTGGCCAAGACCTGCAGCCAAGACACGATCGCCGGCTGGCGCAGGTGAGGATGCCCCTCGTTCAGGCATGCCGTTTATGCCTGATTGTCCTGACGCGACCCGTATACGCCGGTGTCGGCGGTTTTGTTACAGGTCGGGTGCGCGGCAGGACGACTTTAGACGATCAGATTTCCTTCAGGCTCGGCGCATTGTCGAGCCGGCCGATCAGCGTGGCGCTCGCCTCGTTGAGGCCGTTCACCTCGACTGCGACACCGTGCGCCTTGAAGCGCTGCACCACGCGGTCCAGCGCCGCCACGGCGGTGATGTCCCAGAAATGCGCGTGCGTGAGATCGATCGTCACCACCATGCCCTCGGAATCAGCGATATCGAAGGCATCGATGAAGACGTCGGCGGAGGCGAAGAAGACCTGGCCGGTGACGTGGTAAGCGATGCGCTCGCCGGCATCGTCCGTGTCCTTGCGGACCGACAGCAGCTTGGCGACCTTGAAGGTGAAGAAGACGCCGCTCAAGAGCACGCCGACGGTGACGCCGAGCGCCAGGTTGGCGGTGAAGACGGTGACGATAACAGTCGCTAGCATGACGATGCTCGAGGTCTTCGGATGCACCACCATGGTCTTGACCGACGACCAATCGAAGGTGTCGATCGACACCATGACCATGATCGCGACCAAGGCCGCAACGGGCACCTGCGAGACCCATGGCTTCAAGAGCACCATGAGGATCAACAGCAGCGCGCCGGCGAACAGCGTCGAGAGACGGCCGCGGCCGCCGTACTTCACGTTGCTGACCGTCTGGCCGATCATGCCGCAGCCGGCGATGCCGCCGAACAGGCTGGCGGCGGCGTTGGCGATGCCGAGGCCGGCGCATTCGCGGTTCTTGTCGCTCGTCGTGTCGGTGAGGTCGTCGACGACGCTCGCCGTCATCATCGATTCCAGCAGGCCGACCATGGCGATGGCCAGCGCCGGGCCGGCGATGATCTCAAGCGTCTCCAGGTTCAGCGGCACCTGCGGCCAGGCGAAGATCGGCAGCGAATCCGGCAGCTTGCCGAGATCGGCGACGGTCAACACCGGCAGATGCAGGCCGGCGGAGGCGATTGTCAGCAGCAGGATGCAGATCAGCGGCGACGGGATGGCGGTGGTGATGCGCGGCGCGATGTAGATCACCGCGAGACCGGCGGCCAGCATGGCATAGGCGATCCAGTCGCCGCCGATGATATGCGGCAGCTGGGCGCCGAAGATCAGGATCGCCAGCGCGTTGACGAAGCCGGTGCGGACCGACTTCGACACGAAGCGCATGAGAACGCCGAGACGCAGCAGGCCGAACACCACCTGGATGGCGCCGGCGAGCAGGCCGGCGGCGAAGAGATAGGGCAGCCCGTGGGCGTGCACCAGCGGTGCCGCGACCAGCGCCACGGAACCGGCGGCGGCCGAAATCATCGCCGGGCGGCCGCCGGTGAAGGCGATGACGATGCCGATGACGAAGGAGGCGAAGAGGCCGACCCGCGGATCGACGCCGGCGACGAAGGAGAAGGCGATGACCTCGGGGATCAGCGCGAAAGTGGCGACGGCGCCGGCAAGCATTTCGCGGGTCGGATTGGAAAACCAATCCCGGCGGAAGGAGGATACGTGCATGTTGATGATATCTCGCAAAGCGTGGCCCAACGCGCCCGGGCGGGCGGTCGAAATATGGCGTGCAGGTTTTGCGTTGTCTGGCGGATCGGCGGCCAGAAGAGCCACCCGGAGTTTCACCGGGTCCGTGGTGAGTGTCTCCGTTATAAACCGCCTTTTTGCCGCGATGCAATATCACCAGGCCATTTGGTGACCTCAGGCGTTCGGCGTCGGACGCCGCAAAATCCGTTTCCCTTTTGTACTCTTTGCCTCTTCCATTTCGCGCTGACTCTCTCCATATTCCGGCCATGGCCAAATCTCCGAAAAAGTCCCCCGCCCCCGATGGTTTCGAGGAAGCTCCCCAATCCGCGTTCGAAGGCGCCCCGCTCGAGGGCTCCGTCGCCGATTGGGTGAAGCAGCTGGAGGCCGATGCGGAGGCATCCGGTGTCGAGACGCAACGGCAGATCGCCTCGAAGGCCGGCAAGCACCGCAAGAAGGTGGAGATCGCCGCGTCCAAATCCGCCAGAGGCACGTCGATGGGCGGCTCGACCGACCCGAAGACGCGCGCTGCCGCCGGCCTCAATCCGGTCTCCGGCCTCGACGTTTCGCTTGAGGACGCCGCCGCGCTGAAGGCGGGCACGGCGGTGACCGCCACGGTGGAGGCGCTTTCGGCGCTGATCGAGAGCGGCAATCCGCTGTTCAAGGACGGCAAGATGTGGACGCCGCATCGCCCGGCCCGGCCGCCGAAATCCGAAGGCGGCATCGAGATCCGCATGAACTCGGAATACTCACCTGCCGGTGACCAGCCGACGGCGATCAAGGATCTCGTCGAGGGCCTCGACAATGGCGACCGCAGCCAGGTGCTGCTCGGCGTCACCGGCTCCGGCAAGACCTTCACCATGGCCAAGGTGATCGAGGCCACGCAGCGCCCGGCCGTCATCCTGGCGCCGAACAAGACGCTGGCGGCCCAGCTCTACAGCGAATTCAAGAACTTCTTCCCCGACAACGCGGTGGAATATTTCGTCTCCTACTACGATTACTACCAGCCGGAAGCCTATGTGCCGCGCTCCGATACCTTCATCGAGAAGGAAAGTTCGATCAACGAGCAGATCGACCGCATGCGCCACTCCGCCACCCGCTCGCTGCTCGAGCGCGACGATTGCATCATCGTCGCCTCGGTCTCCTGCATCTACGGTATCGGCTCGGTCGAGACCTACACCGCCATGACCTTCCAGATGGAGGTCGGCGACCGCCTCGACCAACGTCAACTATTGGCCGACCTCGTCGCCCAGCAATACAAGCGCCAGGACATCAACTTCGTGCGCGGCTCCTTCCGTGTTCGCGGCGACACGATCGAAATCTTCCCGGCCCACTTGGAAGACGCGGCCTGGCGCATTTCCATGTTCGGCGACGAGATCGACGCCATCACCGAGTTCGACCCGCTCACCGGCCAGAAGACCGGCGACCTGAAGAGCGTGAAGATCTACGCCAACAGCCACTATGTCACCCCGCGCCCGACGCTGAACGGCGCCATCAAGGCGATCAAGGAAGAGCTGCGCCTGCGCCTCGCCGAGCTCGAAAAGGCCGGCCGCCTGCTGGAAGCCCAGCGTCTGGAACAGCGCACCCGCTACGATGTCGAGATGCTTGAGGCCACCGGCTCCTGCGCCGGCATCGAGAACTATTCGCGCTATCTCACCGGCCGCAGCCCCGGCGAGCCGCCGCCGACCCTGTTCGAATATATCCCCGACAACGCCCTGCTCTTCATCGACGAAAGCCACGTCACCATTCCGCAGATCGGCGGCATGTATCGGGGCGACTTCCGCCGTAAGGCGACGCTTGCCGAATACGGCTTCCGCCTGCCGTCGTGCATGGACAACCGCCCACTGCGCTTCGAGGAATGGGACGCGATGCGCCCCGACACCGTCGCCGTCTCGGCCACCCCCGGCGGCTGGGAACTCGACCAGTCCGGCGGCGTCTTCGCCGAGCAGGTGATCCGTCCGACCGGCCTGATCGACCCGCCGGTCGAAGTCCGCTCCGCCCGCAGCCAGGTCGACGACGTGCTCGGCGAAATCCGCGAGACCGCAGCCAAGGGTTACCGCACGCTCTGCACCGTGCTCACCAAGCGCATGGCCGAGGACCTCACCGAATATCTGCATGAACAGGGCGTGCGCGTCCGCTACATGCACAGCGACATCGACACGCTGGAGCGTATCGAGATCATCCGCGACCTGCGCCTCGGTGCCTTCGACGTCCTCGTCGGCATCAACCTTCTGCGCGAAGGCCTCGACATTCCCGAATGCGGCTTCGTCGCCATCCTCGATGCCGACAAGGAAGGTTTTCTGCGCTCCGAGACATCGCTGGTTCAGACGATCGGCCGCGCGGCGCGTAACGTCGACGGCAAGGTCATCCTCTATGCCGACAACATCACCGGCTCGATGCAGCGCGCCATGGACGAAACCGCCCGCCGCCGCGAAAAGCAGGTAGCGTATAACACCGAACACGGCATCACCCCGGAATCGGTGAAGGCGAAGATCTCCGACATCCTCGACAGCGTCTACGAACGCGACCACGTCCGCGCCGACATCTCCGGTGTATCAGGCAAGGGCTTTGCCGACGGCGGCAACCTCGTGGGCGGTAACCTGCAGACCCACCTCAACGCGCTGGAAAAACAGATGCGCGACGCCGCCGCCGACCTCGACTTCGAAAAGGCCGCGCGCCTGCGCGACGAAATCAAACGCCTCAAGGCCGCCGAACTCGCCGTCATGGACGACCCGATGGCGCGCGAGGAATCCAAGGCCATGGAAGGCATCAAGCGGAACGCCAAGGCGACCCGCGAGTCCCTTCTCCCCAGCGGGGGTCCGGAGGACGGGACGAGACAAGCGGCTCGTCCCGGGGTGCCCGGCAGGGCGGACGAGGGGGCCACGCCCTCGACCTCCCTCTTCCAGAAACCCACCCTCGACGACATGGGCCCAGGCACCGACACCGCCATCCCGTCCCGCACCTTCCGCCGCAACGACCTCGACGAAATGACCGTCGGCCGCACCGAAAAGCCCGTGTCAGGCAAGCTCCCGGACAAGCCCGACGCCGCCAAGAGCACCAAGCGCTTCTCCCCCCTGCTCGAAGGCCAACCCGACCGCGACGACCCGCGCCCCCTCGTGCGCGGCAAGACAGGCGTCGGCAGCTATGAGGATGCGGGGGATGTGAAGAGGCAGAAGCGGACGAAGGGCAAGACGGGGCGGCCGGGGCGGTAAGTGGCGCCAGCTTGACGCCACTTACCAAACTCCCATAATCGCCTGAACCGGAGGTTCTCCATGAACGCGATTACCGTCCATCTTCCCGAAGAAACCGCCGCTCGCCTCGACCGCCTGGCCGACAAGCTGTCGAAGCCGGCGGACAGCGTCGCCGCCGATGCGATCGAGGATTTTCTCGCCCGCGAGGAATGGCAGCTGGCCGAAATCGAGGCCGGTCTCGCGGAAGCCGAACGGGGAGAATTTGCGAGCGAGGATGAGGTGAACGCGGTTTTCGCCAAGTATGGCGTTACGACACGCGGCGCCTGATGCCGCCAATCCGTTACACGAGGCGCGCGCTCGGCAATCTAAGGCACATCGGTGAATGGATTGGGCAGGATAACCCCGCTGCCGCTCAACGCGTCATCGCCCGACTTGCCGCCGCCATCGATCTCCTGCGTGATCAGCCTGACCTGGGACGTCCCGGCCGCATAGCCGGCACGCGGGAACTGGCTCTGGCGGATATTCCCTACATCGTCGCCTATCGGCTCAACGCCGGGCACGTCGAGATCATTGCGGTTTTCCATGCGGCGCAGCGGTGGCCGGTCGACTTGCAAAGGCGGAACGCTCCCTAGCATGGCATTAATCGCAACCAAGTGAAATTATCCACCTTTAAGATGATACTCGCTCATCTTACTCCGAGAGCGCTCCAACGACATAGTTTTTATCTATCATTCGAAGAAGAATACTTTATTGACATCCGCCTAGCTGCAACCCTAGATTTGCAATCGTTATCTATGGAGGAAGCCGGTGGGAAATGATCAACTAAGAGTTACCTTAGCTGAACAGTATGCGGAAGTGAGACCGCGTTACGAAAAGTTTTGCGAAGAAACAAAGAGAATTATTGTCGAATCATTCGATGAGAATGGGATATACTTCCAAAATATATCAGCGAGAGCGAAAAATATTGAAAGCTTCATTAAGAAATCATCGAAAGGAAGCGGGGACGACAAGAAATACAACTTCCCCCTTACAGATATAACCGATTTAGCTGGCGTTCGAATTATCACGTATACATTACGAGACCTGGATAAAGTCGACAAATTTATCACTTCAAATTTCGATATAGTTGAAAAAAGAGACGTAGGGGAAGAGAGATACAGAGAAGGAAAATTTGGATACCAAAGTATACACTACTTAGTACAATTCCCCGAAAACAGAGTTTCCCTCTCAGAAAACACAAAATACAAAGGGTTAATATGCGAAATTCAAATAAGAACGGTGCTTCAGCACGCCTGGGCAGAGATAGAACACGACATTCAGTATAAGAATCAATCTGACGTTCCTCGATCACTAGAAAGAAAATTCATAGCCTTGGCGGGATTGCTCGAAATCGCCGATCGAGAATTTCAGTCTATCCAAGACGAAGATGCACGATTAAAGAAACAGATTGATGATCAGCTTCAAAATGAAGTAACTCGTGAAAATATATCAAAGAGCACATCAGAGCCAGAGGAGCCTGTTGCTGCATTGGTGCGCTCAAAGAAATACAAGGAGGCAATAATACTATATAACGAAAAAGTTAACTTATCTCCTAATATGCATACACTATATCTTGGACGAGCACGTGCAAAATTTCTATCTGGCGACCGCAAAGGCGCTCTTGCTGACATTGATCTTGCACTCGAATTGGTCCCTGACGACCTGGTTGCGCAAAGACTTCAGGAACAGTTTCTTGAAGGAGCGGTTGCTGAGAACAGCGCCGACGAGTCATCAAAGGGTGGCGACGACCCTAATGAACTCACTAAAAGAGCGAATGCACTTGTCGAAAGTGGCGATGGAGTGAGCGCTTTCGAGTTGTATTCGCAGGCACAGGACAATGGCGCGTCACGACCGTTTTCCCAAGTGAATAAAGCTATATCTTGCTTCATATCATCAGACTTCACTGGCGCGTTGCATTTCATGAGTGCTTTGCAGCCACGAGCAGGGACGCCGATGTCCGTCACCATTGCGGCGATTCACTGCCTTATTTCGGCTTCAACGGGTTCTCCATCATTCAATGATGACGTTGCTTTACTAGAGAACGCTTTGATGAAGGCAGAGGATTTTACATTTTCCATGTCCCCGCTCGCCAAAATGAGAAGAGGCATAAAAAGCGGCAACATAAACATCGATGTTCAATCGATGAACAACATCGATCTGGTCTTCTCCAAGATCGACCAATAAAATCTAAGCTCAAAAAAGAAGAAGAATCTGCGGTCCCAGCGAGGAAAGGCAGCTCATTTCGACCAGTATTGTCAATCGCTCAGCCACAAAAATTTCCCCCACCCTCCCCACCCATGCCATCATCCCCTCACCCCACCACGGATACACCGGCAGGCGTGCCGGCGAGGTGGGGTCGGCGCTGGGTGTTTGAGGAGGACGCAAGCTCTCTCATCCGGGGTTCGCAGAAAATGGTCTCCCTCCGGTGACGGCGGGTTCCGTCGCAAGACGGGCCCGAGTTGTGCCCGGACGTGCCTGTGAGGCACACATGGTCTCGTCGCGAAGTTGGGCGAGAAGGCAGAGAGACCGGAGTTGCGTTCATAAACCGCCGAACGGGGTGCTGGAAGGCACCATATTTTTTACTCTATCGAGGTGATTTCTAGCGCCCCGTCCGAGTTGTAACCCGCAAGATCAGATGGCGTATCCGGGATTATGTGGGATTAGGCGGGAGCGAGCGGCGAAAGCCCTAAGCAGCAGGCATTGTCGCGGCGGAAGCTCATTTTAACCGAGATGATGGCGCGCAAGATCGAATGGCAAACTGCGCCCGTCAGCTAAAGCCAGCCATCCTTGAGAAATTTGGCGCGAAGATCGATGCAGAAAGATACGACGTGAGCTGCACCTCGTCCCTGCACCTCGTCGAACGACCGATCTGCATCGTCTGACGTCGCCCCCACATCCGCCTCGGACATTGTTGCGAACATGTTGTCGAGCCATTTGGTGGTGGCCGGATTTATATCCAGGGCGCATCGATCTGCCCAGACTTTCGCGCGAACAAGATCCTGCCAACTCTTGGTGGGTAAGTCGTTCTGCTCCGAGGCCAAAGCAGGCCCGGTCAGAACGATTAGTAGAATCAGTGGTCTAAGCATGAATCAGCTCGCACATCCGGCAAATATGGGCCGATAACGCTTTGCCCAGTAGTCTTTGCCCCATACTGCGGACTGGACGTACGAAACGACCTTGGTTCGCCCGGCCCCGTCTGCCTGTATGAAGATTCGCCCTGCTGTTGAAGTACCATTACCGAACGAGAATTCGACCTTACTCATGGTATCGAGGTCCTGGCGCCTCCAGTGATCCATGTCGCGAAAGGTCAGGTAAGCGCAATCCGCGATTGCCTTGTAATTCCCAGAAAATGACGCGACGAAGTCAGGTTCGGAAGGCACGGTATTGCATCCCGCCAAAGTAAGTAGCGCGGCTACAGAAAATAAACGTCTGAACAAGATGAACATCCCCAGCTTAAATGGACCGGCCGTACCACATGACACGCCCAGCTATATTTAGTAAGTCGCTCTCACCCGGCGAAATTTCCTCTGGAGGATACCGTGGATTGTCGCTGATAAGCTGCATTGAGCCATTGATCCGCGCATGCACCCGCTTAACGAGGACCATGTCGCCGTAGACCACGATGTAAATCGCGTTGTCCTTAATGCGATTTATACTGGTGTCCACCAGCAATGCGTCGCCGTCGCGGATCGTCTCCTCCATACTGTCACCACGAGCGGTCAAAACCCTTGCCGCCACAGGATTTATACCCTTGGCCCGCAACCATTCTGTCTGGAAGGCCAAGTAGTCCAGCGGGTCCTCTCCGTAAGCCAGTGTCCCGGCACCCGCAGATGCCCGGATATCGAGGCGAGGCACTAATGAGAAACTCGAAGGCAGCTCGGCGGAAGGACGCGTCACTGGGGTCGTTCGTTCGTAGTCACCGACGAGCCAATCCAAGCTAACGTTCTTCTTTTTCGCGATTTGGACGGCCTTATCCAGTCCTGGCGTGCCCCCGGCGAGATACTTGCGAATCAAACTCTCGCCAATCTCGACCTCCTTGGCAAATGCGTTCGCACTCCCTTCTCCAATTAGCTCTTTAAGGCGCTCTACGAACAGATCGTGCGGCATATAGGCCTAACTCCGAATAAATTTCGGACTTTACCGCGAGGGTAAATCCACAATTCAAGCCGTTGTTTTCGCTGCACAAAAGCCAAATTCGCACCAAAGAGCTTGAAATCGGAACACCGAACGCCGTTTTCGGCCTTTGGTGCTTGACTGCTGAGCACTATATTGCGAATATCGTTGCAACATTGTTTGAACACCTACCCGACCACCAATCGACCTTCGGAAGAGGTCAAAAAGCAGGGAGCAACCATGACGACCACAAAGAAGTGGGATCGCGCAGCCATCAAAACCGAGCTGTTACGGCAGAACAAAACTCTGACCGGAATAGCCAAGGATGCTGGACTGTACGCGAGCGCTTGCAGGCAGGGCATTATCGGCGCGAGCCGCCCTGGTGCTGAAGCTATCGCTACAGCCTTGGGCGTACCGTTCCGCGAGATGTTCCCAGACAGCTACACTCGTGGTCGTCATGACCAGGAGAAGACTAGCAGCAACAAGAGTTGCAACGCGAGTCAAAACGGCGGTGTTTCCACTGACACTCTTCGGAGCGTTGCGTGATGATTCAGTCAATCGGATCGGCCGCCGCTGCCGTCACAGCCGACAGCCTCACCTCCTTCATGATCCCGGTTGCGCAAGTCACCCGGACTGCGAACCATCGCAAGCATTCTCAGGCCGCCATCCAGGCGATGGCTGAGAACATCGACGTCCACGGCCACCGCCAGCCGATCGAAGTTCTGATCGATGGCGACAGCTACCAGCTGATCTTTGGTGCGCTTCGCCTTGATGCGATCGCCTATCTCGGTCGCTCCGAGATCAAGGCAGAGGTCAAGCGCCGCGAAGACTTCGCCTCTGGCGCGGCGATCCGGCTCGTCTCGATCTCCGAAAACATGGCGCGGCGCGAGCTTTCCGTCCTCGAGCGCAGTGTCGATATCGCCGACTGGTGCGAGATCTACCGCGCGGCTCAGCCGGGCATCAAGCCGGGTCGCAAGCCGGCAGCTACCGCACGCGGGGAATTAGGTATCAACCTGATACTCAATTCATCTGATACCGATTTGATGGCCGCCAGTGGTCAGTTTGCGGCCAGCTTCTCCGACGCCGCACAAGCGTTTCTCGGTGTCTCCAGGGCCGGTGTGTTTCGCGCCCTGAAGATAGCCTCGATCGACGCCCTGCAGCGCGACCGAATTGCGCTCGAGCCGATTTCCAACAATCAGGCCGAACTGATGGCGCTTGCTGCTCAAGCAACCGCAAGGCAGGCCGCGATCCTTGATCTAATCCTCGGCGGCAAGGCCTCGAGCGTTGCCGACGCCATCGCGGCTCTCGATGAGCGTCCACGCCACGTCCAGGCAGCTTGGGAAAAGTTCTCCGAGCAGTTTGCACGCATCGCAGAGCCGGAACAGGACCGTTTCTTTGACCTGAATGAGCCAGCGATTGCACGCTGGCAGGCAAAGAAGGGCAAGTAATGGCCCGCAAGCGCGACACTTTCACAGTTGATCTGTTCAGGGATTATTCGCCGCAGCCTGTCGTCGAGCGTTTCGACATCGACGAGGTCAAGGCCTACTCCCTGTCTGGCAAGCTGTCTAAGGCCGTCGCGCGCACGATGGAAGAAAGTGGCATGTCGCGAGACGAAATCGCGGCGGCCATGACGGACCTCACGAAGTCGCCGATCTCGAAGACAACGCTGGATGCCTACGCCAGCCAAGCCCGTGAGCAGCACTCGATTTCCGCTGTCCGATTGGCTGCGCTGGTTACCGTCACCGAGGACGTGCGCGCACTCAACGTGCTGCTCGAAGAGGCCGGCTTCATCGTCATTCCGAAGAAATACGAAGCGCTCTTGAAGCGCGAGAGAGCCAGGGAGCTGAGGGACCAGCTCGAAAGGGAAGCCAATGCCGCTGATGCGGAATGGAGGGCAAGGCGTTGAAGGATTTTCTGCAGGACATAGCCGCGTTTACGGCGATCTCGCTCTTCGTTTTGAGCGCGGTTTACTGGGCCGAGATCGCGATCACTCTCAACCTTATCTCATGGATTGCACAATGACGGGACATTCCGACATGTTCTGGCCGATCGTTGTTTTCTTCGGCGTTTGGGCCGTAACCGCAACGGGCGCCTGCATCTGGTATCAGGCCGAGCGTAGCCAGGGCCGACGTCTACTCGTCGAACTCCGCAAGCTAAATGCGGTCCTCGGAGACCTGATTTCGATCGAAGAAGCCAGGAAGATCCTCGCGCGCATCATGTCGGGACGCCGCGCATGAAAGAGTGGCTGACCGCACGGGAAATTGCCGAAGAACGGCTTCCGATGATGCCCGATACTGAACGCGGCATTCAGCTCTATGCCGACCGTGAGTATTGGGGATCACATCCGACCTATACTCGAGCCAGAAAGGGCCGTGGCGGTGGTGCCGAGTATCATTTCCGCATTCTGCCATCCTTAGCACAGATCGCGTACTTCCAGCGGTACGTCAGTGTAGGCGATGAAACTGCGGCCCCGACGACATCGACTGACGGACCGTCTTTAACGGCTCGGGGCACCCGTGAGCGCGACGCCCGCTTGGCAATTCTTGCGGCCTACGAAAAGTTCTCGCGCGGCCTGAGCCTGAACCAGCAGGCCTGCATCCAACTGTTCTCCGATCGCTACGAAACCGGCTTTATCAAGATCGACGACTGGGTGAAGGAACTTGTTCCAAGCTTCGGCCGGCGCACGCTCTATCGCTGGCTGAGCGCCAAGCGGTGCGCGGAGACCGACAAACTTGCTGTCGATCGCGGACAGGCGCGCGCCGGTACTGGCATCCTCGACAATGCCGAGGGTGGTCGTGTTCGCGGCCATATGCTGGCCCTCATTGCGCATCAACCGCATCTGTCGGCCGCTCAGGTCCGCAAGCTCTGCCGCGCCGAGTTCGGCGACACCATCACCGTCGTTTCAAAGGGCGTTGGAAAGGCCATCGAAATGCCGCCGGTCCGCACCTTCCAGCACGTCCTGAAGGGGCTGAAGGAAACGCACAAGGTCGAGCTGCTGAAGCTCACCAACCCGGACAAGTTCCGCTCGACGATGCTGCCATCGGGCACCGGCATGTATTCGCATATCACGACGCCGAACGAGCTTTGGCAGATCGATGCCTCGCCGGTGGATGCGCTTTGCACCGATGGCCGCCACTCGATCTATGTGTGCATCGACATCGCCACCCGTCGTTTTGTGCTTTACGTCTCGAAGACACCGCGCGCCTCGGCCGTCGGCATGCTGATCCGCAAGGCGATCCTTGCCTTCGGAACACCGCGCGTCATCAAGACCGATAACGGTTCGGACTTCGTTGCGCACGAGACCAAACGGCTGTTCACGAACCTCGGCATCGAGCCCGACGTTTCGGACGCCTACACGCCCGCTCAAAAGGGCCACGTTGAGCGTGCAATCAAGACCTATCAGCATCAGTTTGTGCAGCTGCTGCCCGGTTATGTTGGCCACTCCGTTACCGACCGCAAGGCGATCGAGGACCGTAAGAGCTTCGCCGAGCGCCTCGGCCAGGACACGGCAGAGGCCTTCAATGTGCAGCTCTCGGCGGCGCAACTGCAGGAGAAATCCGACCGCTGGTGCCTGGACGATTACCAGCACAGCCAGCACGAGGGCTTGAACAGGCAGACGCCATTCAATGTCGCCGCCCGGTCGATGGAGACAGTCCGTACGGTTTCGGAGCGCGCGCTGGACGTGTTGTTGATGCCGGTCGCCGGCTCGAACGGCCGCCGCCGCGTCACCAAGTTCGGCATCCAGATCGATGGCAACCACTACCGGTCGGCAAGTCTGATGCCCGGCACCGACGTATTCGTGCGGTGCGATCCGAATGATGCCGGCCGCGTCCTGGTCTTCAGCCTCAACCAGTCGGATTACCTTGGCGAGGCAATCTGCCCCGAGCTTTCAGGCATTCATCCACAGACCTTCGAGCGCGCCCGCAAGGAACTGAACGCGCAGCTGATCAAGGAACGCATCGACCCGATCCGCGCGGAAATCAGCAAGATCGTCAAGGGCAAGCCGCTGATCGACAAGGCGCTAGAAGTTGCCGCACGCGACGTCCCGAACGTCATCGCTCTGCCGAAGCGCGAAGAGGTCCACAGCACGCCGCAGATCGCTGCCGCGCTCGACGCTGCCAACGCCTCAGACGGCGTCATCGATCGCGACGAGTTCATGGCTTTCGATGCCCGCGTGTCCGCGATGATGGCTCGCGTCGAGGCCGAGCTCGCGCCGATGCCGGCAACTGAGAATGTCCGCCCGATCCGCACCGAAGCCACGCCAGCGCAGAAGTTCTGGAAGGCGCAGGCGATCGAGCGGGCGCTTGAGAATGGCGAACCTGTCGATCCGGAGAAGGTCGTTTGGTTCGGCTCCTACAGGGAGAGCACTGAATACAAAACCCATCGCGGGCTTTGGGAAGAATTCGGAGATCAGGCTCCGGGACTGCGTACCTGAAAAAGAAAATACCCGCCGGTTGCAGCCGGCGGGCACTGGAAAAAGTCAACATCACGAGGTGAATCATGAATGCAAGAGCACAGGGTGTCAACACCGGTTTCGGCTCGGTGGCCCCGCTCAAGAACGTCGTCGCGGCCTATACCGTGGCGCTGGAGATCATCAACCGACCTGAAGGTGTCGATGGTCTCGGCCTGTTTTACGGCCACTCAGGGTATGGGAAGAGCCGCGCCAGCATGTTCATTCAGAACAAGTGCAACGCGCTCTATCTCGAAGTCTTCGACTATTGGAGCCGGAAGACTTTCTGCGAAATGCTGCTCGGCGAACTCGGCGTCGAAAAGCCTAAAGGCACCATCGCGGCGATGATGCAACAGGCTCTTCGTCTCCTGCAGGACGATCCGAACCGCCTCCTGATTATCGACGAGGCTGACAAACTGGTCGACAAGGGAATGATCGAGCTGGTGCGTGACATCTACAAGGGTGCCCGCATTCCGGTCCTTCTCGTCGGCGAAGAGAAGCTTCCGCAAAAGCTGGAAGCTTACGAGCGCTGCCAGAACCGCGTCAGTTCTTTCGGCATGGCTCAGCCGTCCGACATCGACGATGCCCGAGCGCTCGCGAAGATCTATCACCCATGGATGACGGTCCAGGATGACCTCCTGGCGGCGATCGTCGACAAGACCAAGGGGACGGCATCGCGCATCGTTACCACGCTTGCGGCGGTCGCCCAGTCCGCCAAGGCCCAAGGCACGGATACCGTCAGCCTTCAGACGTATAACGGCTCGATCTTCACCGGTCAGGCTCCTCGTCGGGGAGTACGCTGATGCCGTTTGTTCTCAAGCTCGAGGTGGCCGGTGCAAAGCCGGTTCGCCACGGAAGCGAATGGTTCTGGAGCGTCATGCTCGACAAGACCGCCAATGGCGAGACAGTCACGTTCGACGAGGTCGACAATGCCGGCGATCCCTATCAGGAAGGCGCACTGCGCACCTTCTTCAACAAGATGATCAAGGGCGGCTACATCGAGCGGATCGAAGGGCGGCCAATACGTTACCGGCTCCTCAAGCGTCAGCGCGATTGCCCGATCATCGCGCGCAACGGCGATCTCAGCAACGTCGGCGCCGGCCGTCAGAACATGTGGAACGCCATGCGCCGGGCTCACGGCGGTTTCACCATCGCGGATCTCGCCGTCGCGGCCAGCACTGATGATGTCCAGGTGAGCCTCGCCAACGCCAAGAAGTATGTGGCGAAGCTCCATCGAGCTGGCCTCCTCCGCGTGGTCCGCGAGGGCAAGCCGGGTAAATCCTGGCATGTCTTCATGCTCCTGGGGAGCGCCAACACCGGACCAAAAGCACCGCGGATCCATAACGCCAACCTTGTCTACGACCAGAACAAGGGTGTGATCATCGGCTCGGTCATCGCAGAGGAGGATCGCACGTGAACCGTGGACCTCAGGCAGGCCGCCCGGCCGTCGATCACAAGGCAAAGGCTATTGCTGCATGGGGAGACGCCCCGGATTGGGTCGTCGTGCTCGCCGAGGCTTGCATGCTTTCGAGCCAGAGCGCTGTCGCCAAGCAGCTGGATTATTCAGCTGCCACCGTCAGCCAGGTGCTTTCGAATTCGTATCGCGGCGACCTCAGCCGCGTGCGGGAAATGGTTCGCGGCGCTCTGATGGCTGAAACCATCGTGTGCCCGATCCTCGGAGAGATTGCCCGCAACGTCTGCCTCGAATGGCAGGCCAAGCCGGCCGTCGTCACGTCATCGCTGCGGGCGCAGATGTATCGCGCCTGCCGCACCCAATGCCCTCACAGCCGAATTTCCATCGCTCAACCGTCAGGAGAGATTGAATGACCCGTAATGGTACCGAACTGCACTACGTATCCGATCGCCTTCGCAAGATGCGCCGCTGGCTCGCCGATAACCGTCACGGCGGCGTCGTCCTCACCGACGAGGCACTGGAAGGTGTCATCCAGGAAGTCGATGGCATCCTGCAGCACTCGCTCGATCTGGAGAGCGCCCTTAGCGCCGACGAATGGAACCGCCGCGCGGCCGCCGATCGGGCGCAGCTGCTGACCCCCGGCACAGTCGTCATCCTCGAAGCCATGCGCCCGAACAGCAACGTCGTCGCGTTCCCAGCCCGCACGCCATCGCCGTTCGACGGCGGCAGCGCCGCTTAATCCCGCTTTGAACACTCTTTGAAAGGCCAGTGAAATGGACTCTGTCATCATCGCCGACGGCGCAAAACCCGGCACCATTGAAGTCAACGGCAACACCTTCATGATCAACGCCAAGGGCGGCTACGATCCGGTGTCCGTCGTCAAGCCTCAGCATAAGCTCGAGGACGAGACCGTCCGCAGCATCTTCGGTTTTGCCGAAAGCCTCAGCGCGCAGATCGGCCGGTTCAAGGGCCACACGGCCGCCGACCTGCTCGCCCTGGATGAGCTCCTCGCCGAGAAATACAGCACGAAGATCGGCGGCAAGAAGGGCAACCGCACATATTCGACCTATGACGGCTTGCTGCAGATCAAGCTGCAGGTCTCCGATCAGATCACCTTCGGCCCGGAGCTGCAGATCGCCAAGTCGCTGATCGACACCTGCCTCGTCGAGTGGGCCGCTGACAGCCGCGAGGAGATCCAGTCGATCATTATGCGCGCTTTCAACACCGACAAGGAAGGTCAGGTGAACCGCTCGGACGTGTTCATGCTGCTGAAGCTCGATATCAAGGATGAGCGCTGGCTGAAGGCGATGGAGGCGATCCGCGATTCTATCCGCGTGACAGGTTCGAAAGAGTACGTCCGGTTCTATCGTCGACGTAGCCAGCAGGACGATTTCGAGCCTGTCACCATCGACATCGCCAAGGCTTGAGGTGACCCATGAAGGATTACGTTGAAATTCTGCTGCTGGTCCCTTCCGCGATTTCTGTAGGTGCCGCCGCCTACCTTGCTTACCAGGGCAAGAATGGCTGGGGCTGGTTCCTGTTCGTCGGCCTTCTCCTCGCCGGTGCCGTTCTGAAGGGAGATGCGTGATGGATCAGCTCACTCAAGCCCGTGTCGGCAAGCTGGAAGCGCTCACGCGTTGCCCTGCTTGCGGCGCATCCCGTGAAGGCTCGTCGAGCCGAAACGGCTCCAAGACTGTCAGCTTTGCGTGCGGTTCTCAGTTCTCGACTGAGATCGGCCGCGCGATCGAGCCGACCACCGTTTGCCCGGCCCCATCCAACATCGCAGCCGAGCAGCTGAATGAGGACGTTACCCACGCCCTCATCAAGGCAGGTGCGGCATGAGAAAGAATACATCATGGACCGCCGCTGACTATGAACGCGTGATGATCGATGCCTACCGTCAGGAAGGTTTCGACGTCGTTGCACACGACGGCATGTCCTTCGCCCGCGTCACGGCGGAAGACGAAGCCGGCACCATCGTCATGACCGAGATCAACGTCAGCCGCATTGCTGGCGAAATGGCGAGGGCACTTTCATGAGCGCGCCTATTCCTGCACTCGGCTACCCAAGCCGTACCGCCGCAGCATTGGCGCTAAAGGGGCAAGGCATCGGCAATGCCGAGATCGCCAACCGTTTGGGCATCGACCGGAAGAAGGTCCATGGGTTGCTCAGCTCAGCCGATGCAATCCAGCGTGACCGTGGCGAACGTCGAAACCAGACGGCGGCTCCTGTCGCCGTTCATTTCGAGTACCGCCAGAAGCTCCGCGCAGCAGCTGCAGCGCGGCAGCTCACTGTTGATGCCCTCATGTGCCTGCTGATCGAGCGCATCGCCGACGATGGGCTTGCTGACGCCATTCTCGACGACGCGGGAGTTCAATACAAATGAGCAATCCAAATTGCGTAGCCTGTGGCGGCGACGGCCGTATTGGTCCCTTCTTCACCGGCGGATTTTCGGCGGTGTGTGCCAACTGCCAAGGACCAGCACCGACGACACTTCAAGCCGCATCGTTCCAGGACCGTGTGCAGCCGTGGATGATGGAATGCTTCGGCGAAATGATCGCAGGCGATCGATTGGAGCGAAACCACCGCTTCCTCGAAGAGGCTCTTGAACTCGTCCAATCGACCGGCTGCACCGCCGACGAGGCTTACCAGCTCGTCGATTACGTCTTCGGCCGAGCAATTGGCGAACCTGCCCAGGAAGTCGGCGGCGTCATGGTGACGCTCGCCGCTCTCTGCCTCGCAAACGAACTCGACATGCACGAAGCGGCGGAAACAGAGCTGTCGCGTGTCTGGACGAAGGTCGAGCAAATCCGCGCCAAACAGGCGTCAAAACCGAAGCATTCACCATTGCCGCAGGTGGTTATTCCATCACAGGGCGGCTGGCTTCCGATCGAGACGGCTCCCAGAGATGGCACGCCGCTTATCGCAATTCGTCCGAAATGCACCCTCGGTCGATGGGAGAGAGTGCTGGTCGTCCAGTGGGGCGCGGAGCAGAACGCCTTCGTTTGGGCAGATTATTTCGACGTCGTCCATGACGACCTGAACGAGACCGACGAGCGCGGTTTCGTTTTCGATCTCTACGAGAGCAATGATTTCACCCACTGGATGCCGCTTCCAGCTGCTCCAGCTTCGGAGGCCGCCGTCGATGGCTAAGAAATCCAGCAAGTCGGTTTCGATACGCGTTCATAAAAACGGCTCCATGACGCTCCGTTCCACAGGTGGCGTCGATCTCCGGAAGGTGGTTCCGCACCTTGTCAATACGGAGGAACCGCAGGCCGAGAACCCACCGTCCAAAGAGAAGGATGCGTAATGACTGGCATCTACTTCCAAGATCCTTGCCGCCTGAAATCCTACAGCGCTGCTACGAAGGCCGGCAAAACCGTGATCCGCGTCGAGATCGAGAGCACCGATCATAGCGAGGCTGGATATCTCCTTGACGACCTCGAGCGGATCCTGAAGGCGCAGAAGGAGGCGGCTCGCCCAAAAAAGGAAACCAAGGTCAAGACCGCACCTCTCGCGCTGCCCGCTCCTCCGCTTCAGCTGACATACAGGGGAGAAGGCGAATGAAGAACTCGATCGCCTTGATCCACGTCGCCAAAAAGCAGCTCGGCCTGGACGACGAAACATACCGCGCCAAGCTGCAGGTGATCACCGGAAAGACGTCTACCAAGTTGATGTCGGATGCCGAGCGCCGCAAGGTGCTGAAGGTCTTCGAGAGCGACGGCTTCAAGCCTGAGCGCGCTGCGCGCCGGGCCGACGGTCGCCTGAAGCTGACTGGCAAATATGCCGGCAAGCTGCAGGCCTTGTGGATCTCGGCCTGGAACCTCGGCATCGTCCAGAACCGCGACGATGCTGCCCTGGTCAAGTTCGTCGAACGGCAAACCGGCCTCGAGCACGTCCGTTTCCTCAAGTTCGCGGCCGACGCCCGCCGTGCAGTCGAAGCACTGAAGGCATGGATCGCACGCCAGGGCGGTGTCGATTGGTCCGACAGTGAGATCATTCCGGACTATGCACGCGCCGATGGTTTCAAGGTTGCCTGGGCCCAATGGCTGAAGCTCGGCGGCAATCCGCATGCGAACAGCGTGCGGGAGTTCCATCAGCTTGTGCTGCAGCTCACCGACGCGGCTGTCGCGGTCTGCGACACGAAAGACTGGCAGGTTGTCATGAACGAGCTCGGCCGGCGGATCCGCACCGGTGGAAAGGATGCTGCGTGATCGACCTCGATAGCCAGCACCCCAATGTCGTCGGTCTGATCCGCGACAACGTCCTGCGAACCTCGCCAGCGCCGATCCTGCTCGACCAGGGCGGCCACGTCATGCGTCGGTTCGGCATGTCTTATCGCCATGATGATAGGTTCTGGGCCTTCAGCATTTGGGCGTATGGGTGGCGGGACGCCGAGGCGCGCCTCGCTGCCATGCGGACCGGTCTGAGGGTCGACGGCGTCATCGTCGCGGAGGGAGACCTCTGATGGTGGCTTACGGCTTCAAGAAATTCTTCTCGCCGCAGATCGAAGACGGCACCAAGCGCCAGACCGTTCGCGCCGATCGCGGCCGCCATGTTCGTCCTGGCGAGGCCATCCAGCTTTACGAGGGCATGCGGACGAAGCACTGCCGGCGCATCATCGCCGATCAGGTCTGCATCGCAATCGTTCCGGTCCGGATCCGGCTGAACGAGCTCCTCAACGAGATCATCGCCTCGATCGAGGTGGATGGCATCATCCTTCACCGCGACGCGATCGAGGAGTTCGCCTGCCTTGACGGATTTCATCCGGACCGGCTGCAGGTGAAGCTGAAAGGGCGTGTTGCCAAGACAGCCAGGGAAAACATGGGGCTTTTTTGGCGCGCCAATCATCCAGGCGTCGACCTCTTCGACGGCCGACTGATCCTTTGGAAGCCTGAGGGCTGAACATGAAAACCGCTCCGGCCGATACAGCATTGCCGCTTTTCGACTGGCCGGAGCGAAACGACGTTGCCGCGCTCGAGGAGCAGCGGCGCGACCTGAAAGCCCGGATCGATCGCATGCGGCCGCGATCGGAACGACGGATCGAACTGGAGGCGCACCTCCGGGATCTGACGACGAAACAACTTCGCCTGATTGGCAGGCTCCGAGGGAAACGACATGGGTAAGAAGCGCCGCAACAACTGGAAAGTCAGCATCTCTCTGCCGGAGCTCGAGAAGCTTGCGCCGCGTCTTCTAGCTGGTTTTGGGCTCGACGTGCCGAGCGATCGTATGACGATCACCAGCTCTTCTGGCGTCTGGCAGAAGGCTGACGGCACGATGACCGCCCGTCTTGTCTACCGCTCGATCGACAAGGATGGCCAGTTCTCGAAGATCTACACCTTGCGGAACATCGTCATTTACCGAGGCCAGCGGCCGGAGGGTGTTCATGGCTGAAAAAGTACCGGCTCACCTTTCCGCCTATGTGTCCGTGCTCGGTGAAGATCTGGCAATCCAGTTCTTCCTGGAGTTCGGCGGCGCGCAGATCTATCTCTCCGATCGGCCTCAGCCCGGCGGCGGTCCCGCGCAGCTGATTGGCGTCGACAACGTAAAGGCTCTTGCCAGCAAGCTCGGCTCCGGTCATATCTTTCGTGTTCCGCTTGCCAAAGAGTGGACCGCCAGCCGTCTGTTTGCGAAAGGCTGGAAAATTCAGGCTATAGCGCGTGAGCTGCGCGCGACGGACGTAACGGTCCGCAAGTGGCTGAAGCCGCGCAACGAGCGCCAGCTTACCCTCTTCGACCATCTCAAGGCTTTCGATAGCAAGTAGTTGCCAAGGGATAATCCCTTGGCGATCGACCATTCTCAGCATCGGGCAAATCACTGATGTTGGGTCAAAATGGATTTCGATAAGTGGCTGGTCGAGCGTCTGAAGGCGCTCGGCTTTTATAAACTGAATGACGTCAATCCGCGCGCGGTAACAGAAGCTTTGAAGGCCTTTCAAAAGGCCGTTAATCTCGATCAGACAGGCACCGCCAACGATGCCACGGTCCACGAGCTTCGCAAGAACCCCGGCGGCGAAGGTTCCTCCCAGTTCACCCTTGGTCCCGCCAAGCCGCTCGATCCGATCTGGATGCGAGAGGCGCGCCGTTTCATGGGCGTGCAGGAAATCCCCGGCCCGAAATCCAATCAGGTAATTCTCGGCTGGGCAAAGGCGCTGGGTGGCTGGGTTTCCAACTTCTACACCAACGACGATACGCCCTGGTGCGGCCTGTTCATGGCGCATTGCGTCGGCGTAACGCTGCCGACTGAGCGCATTCCGACCAATCCGCTGTCGGCACTTGCCTGGGCGGATTTCGGCATTGATGCCGCGCCGGCGATCGGAGCGATCCTCGTCTTCAAGCGCCCAGGTGGCGGCCACGTCGGCCTTTATGCCGGCGAGAACAAGGACAGCTACGTTGTCCTGGGCGGCAACCAGGGCAACAGCGTCAAGCTATCGAATGTCGAGAAATCCCGTTGCGTAGCGATCCGCTGGCCGAGGACGGGCGGCGCGCAGGTCGGCGGCCGCGTCAGCGCCACCGCCTCCGGAGGCCTGTCTCACAATGAAGCCTGAACATCCAAAACCCGGCTATTCCACATCTCGTCAGCAGATGTGGTTCGCCTTCTGGCTGGCTTGGGCTGTCATCCTCTCGATCGTCGCCGGCGGCCTTATGGGCAAAGAGAAGGCCGTCGATCTCGCCTCGATCGTGGTCCCGAGCATGGTCGTGCTGATCGGATCGATGCTCGGCATTCACCGGTTTTCAGGGGCGATGGACTTCCGCTCCGCCGCCCTGGCAGCTTCGCGCCCTCCAGCCTCCTATGACGCTCGCGCGGATCCTGCCGATCAGGGAGAGGTGCAATGACGGCCCGGATCGCGAAGCTCGTGGTGGTCATCATCGTTGCGGCGGTCCTCGTGATCGCCGCGCTCTACGTCGACTACCTCCGAACGGCAAAGGTCGACAGCATGATCACTGCAGCCGTCCAGCTGAAGGCGGACGAGCGAGACGCCTACTGGATTGGCAAGATCGAGAAGGCCAACGCCGAAATCAACAAGAAGGCCGCAGATCAGGCGACCACCGTCCTCAAAATTCAGGCTGATGTCGCGGAGAAGAACTTCGCCGACCAGCAAACTCTAGCCGACCTGAAGGTGAAGAATGCGCATTTGGCGAACGCTGACAGTTGTGGCCTTAGCGGCGACCGCGTCGGCTTGCTCCCGCACTGACGGGCCGCCCGAGGTGACGCCGATCGCGCCGCGACCGACCATCCAGGTGCCGCCCGAGGCCCGCAAGCCGTGCGAGACCTCACCGAAGCCTGCCGTCGACCCGGTCACCAACCGAGCCGACGAAGCTGCCGTGTTCAACATGGCGTCGTCGGACCGGACGGAAATTGTATCGTGCGATCGGCGGCGCGCTGCCGCCGTCGCCGCGATCGACGCTGCCAACGGGGTTACACCTTGAACGGTAACGATAGGAACTTCGATCTTGCCGAGGAATTGGCAGAAAAGGAGCGACAGGCGGCAATCACCCGCGTGCGCCTGGCATTGGCACATGAGGGTCGATTCGACTGTCAGGACTGCCCACATGAAATCGAGCCTGCGCGGCGTGAGGCTATGTCCTCTGCCATTAGGTGCATTGCCTGTCAGACGGCATACGAACTGAAGAAGAGAAACCGATGAACTTCGACGTTAGAGATGCCGGCACAATTATCGCCCTGATCTTGTCCTCCCTCAATCTGCTCGTGGTCATCAAGTCCATGCTGTCAGCCGGTGAGAAGAAGCTCGATGAGCGCCAGACGAAGGCCGAGTCCAAGCTCGTCGAGTACGATCGGCGCATCCAGTCGCTTGAGGGCGAGCTGAAGCACCTGCCGGATAAGTCTACCGCCCATCGCCTGGAACTGGCGATGGAGCGCATTACCGGCCGGCTGGACACGCTCAATGAAAAGCTGAAGCCGATCGAAGCCACCAACGAACGACTGAACGAACTGCTGATTGAACAGGCACAGACGAGCAAGAGATGATGGAAATTGCCATGGACTACATGAAAATCATGCGCGAGGAAGCCCGCCTCATCATCCTGAAGGCGCTTGGCGAACAGACCAACGAGAGCCTCAACAGCAGCATGCTGGAGCCCGTACTGGCGCGGTTCGCCATCTACCAGGAACGGCCGTGGATCCATGGCGAGATGGAGTATCTGCGCAACATGGGCGCGATCTCCGTCGTCGAGGCCGGCTCCGTCAAGATCGGCACGCTGACCAACCTCGGCCGCCGTCACCTCGATCGTCATGTTCACATCGAGGGCGTGAAGCGCCCGTCCCGGGCGGGAGAATGACATGGGTCGCGGCAGGCTTTCAGGTATAGAGCTGCTCCCTGAGGAGTGCGCGGAGATCGTGGCCTGGGCCGCACGCGAACTGCAGGACCGTGAGCGGACACAGACTGACATTTACTCTGAGTTCTACGGCAAGATGGAAGCGCTGCAGCGCGAGTACCACGGCGAGCTCGACTTCACGATTCCCAGCCGAACGGCGTTCAACCGCTTCAGCCTTAAGCTTGCCACGCTCTCCAGCCGCCTCAACCAGACGCGGGAGATCGCGGCGACGATCGCTGAGAAGTTCGATGCCCAGGCGTCCGACAACCTCACGCTTATTGCGGCCGAGGCGATCAAGACGCTCATCTTCGAACTGCTGACCAATGCCGGTGAAGCCGGGCTCGATCCCAAGGGCGCGAAGGCACTTGCCGACGCACTGCGATCGGCGTCGCAGGCCCAGGGCGTATCGCTGGCAACGCGCCAAAAGGTCGAGAAGGAATTCAATGAGAAGGCCGCCCAGGCCATCGACACCGTCGCCAAGGCCAAGGGCCTGACGAAGAAAACGGTCGCCGAGATCAAGGCGGAGATCCTTGGAGTGGCAGCATGAGCCTTCGCGTCAACCCAACCGATATCGACACCGCCGAGCTCGTCACCGAGGAAGATTGGGCACGCCACCGCCGCGCCATGCTGATGGAGCTGCCCGTCGAACTGGACGGAAAGTCGCTGCCCGACGTTCTGCTCACCCACCAAAAGCAGCTCCTGCAGGCGACGGCTGCTCACCGCCTCGTCGTTACCGACAAGAGCCGCCGCGTTGGCGCGACTTGGGGCGTCGGCGCTGACGCCGTCCTGACCGCTGGCCTTGCCCGCACCGAAGGCGGCATGGACGTGCTCTATCTCGGGTATAATCTCGACATGGCGCGCGAGTTCATCGACACCTGCGGCATGTGGGCGCGTGCCTTCATGCCGGCATGTTCGGAGGTGCAGGAATTCTTGTTCATCGAGCAGGGCGAAAAAGGTGCTGACCACGCCATCAAGGCGTTTCGCATCACCTTCGCCAGCGGCTTCGAGATTTGCGCTTTGTCTTCCAAGCCTCGATCGCTGCGCGGTCGCCAGGGCTTCGTCATCTTCGACGAGTATGCGTTCCACGATGATCCGGCCGAACTGCTGAAGGCGGCAATGGCGCTGCTGATCTGGGGCGGCAAGGTTCTGGTGATTTCGACGCACAACGGCGTCGATAATCCGTTCAACGAGCTCATCCAGGAGATCCGCGCCGGCAAGCGTCCAGGCGCGGTCGTGCGCGTGACCTTCGACGACGCTCTTGAATACGGGCTCTATCAGCGTGTCTGTCTGAAGACCGGACAGGAATGGTCGGCTGAAGCCGAGGCGACATGGCGCGCCGGCATCTACAAGTCCTATGGCTCCGGCGCTGATGAGGAATTGCGCTGCATTCCCTCGCAGGGCAGCGGAGCCTATCTTGCCCGCACGCTGATCCAGGCGCGCATGCATGCCGAGATCCCGGTCATCCGCTGGAAGGCTCCTCCCGGCTTCGTCGACTGGCCGCAGGAGCTGCGTGACGCCGAGATCAAGGCATTCTGCGAGGAGCAGCTGAAGCCGCACCTGAACAAGCTCGACCCGCACTGGCGGTCGTGCTTTGGCCAGGACTTTGGCCGATCGGGCGACTTGTCGGTAATCCACCCGCTGCAGGTCCGTCCGAACCTGTCGTTGTCGACGCCGTTCGTGCTTGAGCTCCGCGACGTGCCGTTCGAGAGCCAGAAGCAGATTGCCGTTTACATGCGCCAGCATATGCCGCGCTTCTTCCATGCCGCATTCGACGCCAGCGGCAACGGCGCGTATCTGGCGGAGGCCTGCCGGCAGGCCTTCGGCGCATCCATGGTCAGCGAAATCAAGCTGTCGACCGGCTGGTACCTGCTCAACATGCCGAAGCTGAAGGCGGCATTCGAGGACGGCACCTTCGAGTTGCCGCTCGATGACGACATCATGAACGACTATCGCGCGATCGTCATGACCAAGGGCGTCGCCAAGATCCCGGATGATGCCCGCTCCGATGGCGCTGATGGTTTCCCGCGCCACGGTGATAGCGCCATTGCCGGCGCGCTCGCCGTCTTCGCCAGCGAGCAGAAGGCCGGGGAAGTCGGCTCCGGCACGACCGGCACTGAGCGAGTGACTGCCGCAGCTCTCGACGATTTTGCTGGCGACTTCGGTTCTGCCGAGGTTCGCGCCGACCTCTTTGCCTTCACGGGGATGTAAATGACCGCGCCTGTTCTTCTTCCGGAAATCGCCACCGCTGCGACCGATCCCTACGTTCCGAGCTTCCAGCTTGTCCTGCCGCCGACCGACGAGACATTGCGTCTGCGCGGCGCTGGCAAGGGCTTCGCGCTCTACGACGAGATCCGCAAGGATCCGCATGCCTTCGCGATCCTTCAAAAGCGCAAGCTTGAGGTGACCTCGCGCGAGTGGAGCGTCACGCCAGCCTCGGAGAGCCGTCTCGACAAGAAGGCCGCGGCTGAAGTCGAACGCCAGCTGAAGGCGCTCAACTTCGACCGGCTGACTGGCGGCCTCATGGGCGCGGTGCTCAAGGGATTCGCAGTCGCCGAGATCGTTTGGACCAATATCGGCGGCACCTGGACGGCCGTCCGCGTGCCCGTGAAGAAGCAGCGCCGGTTCCGATTCAACATGGCGGGCGAGCTCCGCGTGCTCACTCGGTCGAACACGCTCGATGGCCAGGGCGTTCCCGACAGGAAATTTATCGTCCACCGTCATTCGATCGATGATGACGATGACGATCCCTATGGCGTCGGCCTCGGCTCGGTCCTCTATTGGCCCGCCTGGTTCAAGCGCCAGGCGCTCGCCCACTGGCTTCGAGGCACGGAAAAGCATGCCACGCCGACGACGCACGCCACCTACGAGGGCGGTTACGATCAGGCCAAGGAAGCGCAGATCCTCAGCAGCCTTCGCCGTCTGTCCAACGATACCGGCATTGCGACGCCAGAGTCTGTCAAGGTCGAATTGCTTGAGGCTGCGCGCGGCGGCGGCGGGGATCTTTACGAGACGCTGAACCGCTACCTCGACGAACTGATGAGCGAGGCCGTGCTCGGCGAGACGTTGTCAACGAACTCCGGCGAGCGCGGCGCACGATCGCTGGGCGAGATCCATAACGAGGTGCGTATCGCCATTGCCAAGGCCGATTCCGATCTCGTCAGCGCCACCATCCGTGACACCCTGGTCCGGTGGATCGTCGAACTTAATTTCCCCGGCGCTGGCATTCCTGATGTCTGGCGTGACTTCTCCGAGGCCGAGGATCTCGATGCGCGCTCCGATCGCGACAAGAAGATCTTCGACATGGGCTACGAGCCGAAGGACGTCAGCTACATCAACGAGACCTATGGCGGCGAATGGGTAAAGAAGGCGGTCGCGACGCAGATCGGCAGCAAGCCCGGCGAGAGCATCGCCGCAAACCTCGATTTTGCGGACAATCCGATCACGACCAGGCGCAACGGTGACGTCGTCGCCGAGCAGCTCGCAGATCAGCTCGAGGTCGCCGGCGGCCCGGCGATCGACGGCATGATCGAGGCGATCCGTACCGAGTTCACCGAAGCGACGTCCTATGACGATCTGATCGTGCGTCTCGCGCGCCTCTCGTCGGAGATGGGCATCAACGATCTCGCCTCCATCATGGAGCAAGGCGTCACGCTCGGTCGGCTTGAAGGGATCGTGAGCGTCAATGGCTGATGGCGTCCAGTTCCAGGAGGCGATCGACTTCCTGAAGGCGAAAACGAACCTGCCGACGCGGCGCTGGGATGACCTGCGCCATGGTGCGCATGCTCACGCCTTCTCGGTTGCCGGCGTCACCCGCGAGGACATGCTGGCGGATTTTCGGGCGGCGATCGAGAAGGCTCGCGTCGAAGGCACTGGTTTCAAGGAGTTTCAAAGCGACTTTAACGCCATCGTCGATCGCACCGGTTGGAAGTTCTACTCCCGAGGCGGCGACGAGGAAGAGCGCCGCGCTTGGCGCGCCCGCATCATCTACACGACCAACATGCGCACCAGCTACATGGCCGGCCGCTATGCCCAGATGATGGATCCCGATGTCCTGAAGTATCGGCCATATTGGGAATACATTCACTCCGGCGCGCTCCACCCGCGCAAACAGCACCTCGCCTGGAACGGCCTTGTCCTGGCGGCGACCGACCCGGCGTGGCGCATCATGTTCCCGCCCAATGGCTGGGGGTGCGGTTGCGACGTCCAGGCGCTGTCCGCGCGCGAGCTGCGTGCGCTTGGGAAGAGCGGACCGGATCAAGCCCCCGATCTCGGCGCCTATCAGTCGACCGACCCGCGCACCGGTGAGCCGGAGACGCGCTATCCCGGCATCGATCGCGGCTGGGAGTACAATGTCGGCGAGGAATGGCTCGACGGCATGGTGCCGCCGCAACTGAGCAAACCGCTGCCAGCGGTGAAGCCCGCTCAGGTGACCGCGTCGCAGCCCATGCCGAAGCCGACACCCGTTGAAGCGGCCGAGCTGCTGAGCGACGACCTGCCAGCACCGGCCTATTCGAAGGCATTCCTCGACACCTTCGACCTGAAGAACGATCGCGGCATCTATCGCGATCGGGCGGGCGGCATCCTTACCCTCGCGCCGGCGCTCTTCCACCAGGACGTCGCGTCGACCGATCAGCGGTTCGCGGCTCTGCTGGCGACGGCCGTCACCAAGCCAGACGAGATCTGGGCCGATTGGGTTTCGACGTTGTCGGGCATGATCCTCCGCCGGGCCTATCTCCGCAACGTCCGCCTCCCGAACGGTCAGGTCGTGCTGCTACGCGTCGACTGGTCGAAGGCGGGTTGGTTCTGGCAGGTCGATGCCGATCGCCTGGACGCCAGCTTGAACGCTCTTCGCCAGGGCGCGCTTCTCTACCGGAGGAAAGACTGATGGCAGGCGCGACACTCACACTGGATTCCACCGAGATCAATGACGCCCTGGCGGCGTTAATCGAGGCGGCCGACGACATCACACCGGCTCTGAAGAACATCGGTGAGTACGAGGCCAGCTCGTCCAGGCGGCGCTTCATCGGCAAGCAGGATCCAGCCGGCAACCCGTGGCGCGACCTCAACCCGCTCTATGCCCAGACCAAGAAGGGGCCGGGTATCCTCGTCGGCGAGACGCGGTCACTGTCGCAGATCATCTGGCAGCTTGCCGATGGCAACGGCGTCGAGATCGGCACGAACCTGATCTATGCCCGCATTCACAACGAAGGCGGCACGATTGTTCCGAAGACTGCAAGCGCTCTTGTATTTTCGATGGGCGGTCGCACATTCCGTCTGAAGAAGGTCACGATACCGAAGCGCCAGTTCCTCGGTTTCAGCCAAGCCGACGAGCGCGAAATCCTCGGCATCATCACCGACCACTTCGTCGAGGCGGTTGGCGAAAATGCGATATCGAAATAAACGGCCATAGAACGCCGTCTGGCGCTTTTGGTGCGGCGATGATAGCTTGGAAGTCATCAAGCGCGTCTAAGGGGCTTTGAAACCGCTTTAACGGCGAAGTCATCCCCGCCTTGCTCCCCCACTTTGCATTCCGACTGCCAAAGACACTCGCAATTGGTTGTCAATGTTTCGGATGATGCGGTTCCGGCATCCTCCGGACCATGAAACCGTTCGAGATTTTCCGCACCGGCAAGCACACGTCCGCCCAGGGCGTCGCAGTCGCTTTCGCCGACACTGACCTTTCCGCTATCGCGGCCGGATACAATCCGTCCGTCTATGAAGCCCCGATCGTTGTCGGGCACCCGAAGCAGGATGCGCCGGCCTATGGCTGGATCAAGAGCCTGTCGGTTCGTGACGGCCGTCTGGTCGCCGAGCCGAAGGACATCGACGCGGCCTTCTCCGATCTCGTCAAGGACGGCAAGTTCAAGGCGCGCTCAGCCGCGTTCTACGCTCCCGACAGCGCCAACAACCCGACGCCCGGCGCGTATCATCTCCGCCATGTCGGTTTCCTCGGTGCTGAGCCGCCGGCCGTCAAGGGCCTGAAGGCCGTCGAGTTCGGCGACGCGGAAGGCGGTCTCGTCTTCGCGGATCTGGAATTCGCCGACTGGAAGCAGGTGTGGATGCTGGAAAGCGTCACCCGCATGTTCCGCAACCTTCGTGACTACTTCATCGAGACGAAGGACATCGAGACGGCTGAGAAGATCGTGCCGCAGTGGAACATCGACGACCTCACTCAGAGCGTCGCCGATCTGCGGGCGCAAAACACGGTCGAGCTGACCGGCTCGGCCTTTTCCGAAAAGAAGGACGACACCATGACGACGCAGACCACGGCGGCCGATATTGCCGCGCGCCTTGCCGAGCTTGAGGCCCGTGAACAGGCGGTCGCTGACCGCGAAACCACTTTCTCCGAGTCCGAGCGCAAGACCCGCGCCACCGCCGATGCTGCTTTCGTCGACCAGATCGTCAAGGCCGGTCGTCTGCCGATCGGGCTGCAGGAAACGGCGACGCTCCTGTTTTCCGACCTGTCGGACGCCAGCGAGCTGACCTTCTCTGAAGGTGGCGAGGAGGTCCGCAAGACCTCGCGCGCGGCATTCCGGGATCTCCTCGAGAAGCTGCCGATCCCTGTCGTTACTGACGAGGTGGCCACCGGCGACGGTCCGGACTTCTCCGATCCGCAGCATGTCGCCGTCGCCATCGTCTCCGAAATCAAGGAGGCGGCAGCCAAGGGCGAGCAGCTCAACCCCGCCACGGCCGCCATGCGCCTTCAAAACCGCCGTTAAAGGAACCAGCATGAATTCGTTCATCAAGAATTTCGTCGCCTCGGGCGCGGTCTCGCACCGCCGCCTCGTGGCATTCACGGCCACGGACGGCACGCTCGTCCAGGCATCGGGCGCGGCCAACGAGCGGCTTGCTGGCGTGGTCGATTGCCCTGGCGGCGTTGCCAACGGCGAGCGCTTCGACGTGGTCCTGTTCGGCCCGGCCGACGTGGAGTGCGGCGGCAACATCCTGCCCGGCCAGTTCATCGTCTCTGATGCGCAGGGCCGTGCCGTGGCTGGTGCGCCGGCTGCAGGCGCGAACGCCTCTGTTGCCGGCCGCCTGCTGATCAACGCTGCCTCCGGCGATGTCGCCAAGGCCCTCGTAAACCCCTCGCAGATCCAGGGCTAATCCCCGGTCAATAGGAGAGATAACGCATGTCGGGTACGCCCTTCCCAATCAATCCGGTCCTGACCGGCATTCTGATCGCCTACAAAAATGGCGATTACATTGCCGATCAGGTTCTGCCGATCCTTCCGCCAGACCTCAACTCTGAGAAGTTCACGTGGTGGCTGTTCGACTTCGCTCAGCAGATCTCGCTGCCTGACACCAAGGTCGGCAGAAAGTCCGAGCCGAACCAGGTTGAATTCAACGCGATCGAGAAAAACGATCGAACCGATGACTACGGCCTCGACGACGTGGTGCCGAATTCCGACATCGCAAACGCCGTGGGCACCGGCTTCGACCCACTCGCGACGGCTGCGCAGCGACTCTACGATCTGACCCTCCTCGACCGCGAGAAGCGCGTTGCCGACAAGGTTCACAACGCTGCGACCTATCCTGCAGCCAACAAGGTCGTCGTTGCTGCCGGTTCGAAGTGGAATGCCGACGACAGCAAGCCGATCAATCAGATCGCGGCTGCGGCCGACACTATGATCATGCGCCCGAATGTTGCTGTCCTCGGCCAGTCGGCTTGGACGGCCCTTCGCACCAACGCTTCGGTCCTGCGCGCTCTGACGCCGTCCGGCGCCGGTGATGGTATGGCAAACAAGCGCGCAGTCGCGGATCTGCTCGAACTCGACGAAATTCTGGTCGGTTCCTCTTGGCTGAATTCCGCCAAGCCCGGTCAAGCGCCTGTGCGCTTGCGCCTCTGGGGCAATCATTGCTCGCTCATTCGCCGCGACAAGCTCGCCGGCAGCGACGGCAAGCAGGCGACGTTCGGCTGGACCGCCCGTTTCGGCACGCCAGTCTCCGGCACGCTTCCGGAGCCGAAGATCGGTCTTCGCGGCAGCGAGCGCGTTCGCGCCGGCATGAGCGTCAAGGAAGTCATCGCGGCTCCTGACCTCGGCTACTTCTTCCAGGACGTCATCTAAGGTCACGCGTGGTGACGCCTTGAAGGCCCGGCGGGAACTCCAGCCGTCGGGATCGAACCCGCCGGCGGCGGCAAACCCCACCGCCGCCGGCACCAGCACCACACTCACAGGGAATTTCGAATGCGCTCATTTCGAATTTGCATCATCGGCGCGCTGTCATTCATCGGCAGCATCTTCCTTCTTCACATGCCGAGCTCCGCCACGCCGATGCCGGCCGAGCTCCGCTTCAACGTCATCGACCACATGGAGGCCTCGCTCGAGGCGACCAAGGCCATGATGGCCGTCGTCGTCGCGCCGGCGGATCTCGCCCTCGTCGCAGAGATCCACAATCCGGGCGGCCACCTGATTTATGCGGCCACCGCTTCTCCGCTGAAGCCGGAATATGCCGAGAGCTATCAGACCCACGGTCTCATCTTCCTGAAGCCGCCGCTGCGCTGCTGATGGACGATGGCAATGCCTCCGGTCGGGTCATCTCTCTCCCCGACCGGCGGTGTTTGGACAAGGGCCGGGTGCGCCGGCCTTTCTTCAAAAACCGAAGGAACTTGTGATGGCAACGAAGAAGACCAAGACCACCACTGCCGAGCTTATGGCCGGCACCGCGACGGCGACGTCTGGCACCGAGATCGTCACGACGGATTCGAACGAGGGCTCCACAGGCGTCGTGACGGCTGCGCCTGTCTTCATGGCGGGCGCAACGTCCTCCCAGGACCCCGCTTCAGCCACGGGCGAGGAGCAGCCCGGCGGCACCAATTCGCAGGGCAACGACCTGCAGACGACGAATACCCAGGGCGATGATGCAGATGCCACCGGCAAGGTTAGCGAGCCGGAAAACCCTGAGCCAGCGCTGACCGTTAACGAGGCGGCAGCAAACCCGGAAGCGGAGGCATCGGTTTCCGGGATCCTCTCGAGTGGCGAGCTGTTCCTGTCGTCGGGCGTTATGTCGACCGAGGGTGTGACGTTCGACGGGGTCTTGTTCTCGCGGGAGGAAATTGCCGAAATCTTCGCCAAGGCCTTGAAGGATGCTGTCGCCGCGCGCCAGCCGATCGACAACGAGCTCAGAAGCTTCGAGCTGCTGAAGGGCGTCATCCTGCACAACAAGATCGTCGATAGCGAGATCATCGAGATCACGCGCGCGGAACACACCGCCCTGGCCGAACAGGGTGCCGTGTTTCCAGACTGGGATACTGACGCGCTGGAGACCGATCGATGACGGCCGCCGAGCAGGCAACGCTGGATGGCCTGTCCGTGCAGCTTAATGTCGAGATGCTGACGACGTTGCAGACCTACGAGCGACTGCTGACCGTCATCCTCGGTGAGATCGCCGGAGCTGACGGCATCGACAAGCGCCTGATCGCGATGGCTCGCACGCAGATCGAGTTCGGCTTCATGGCCGCCGAGCGTGCCGTCCGCAACGCAAGCGCCGTCCAGAAAGGCTGAGCCATGCCGTACGCCACGCTTCAGGATCTGATCGAGCGCGCCGGTTCGGATGAAATCATCCAGGTCGCCGATCGCGACGATGACGGCACGCCGGATCCCGACGTTGTCGAGGCGGCTCTCGCCGGCGCTGACAGCGCCATCAACGGCTATCTGGCCGTCGCCTACGCGATCCCGCTGGCATCGGTCCCGGATCTCGTCCGCACCTGGGCGACTTCGATCGCCCGCTACACGCTCCACCGCCAGGGCGCTCCTGACTACGTCGTCCGCGACTGGAAGGACGCAATGTCGTCGCTGAAGGACGTGGCAGCCGGTCGCTTGAAGCTATACCCGGCCGGCGTAGACGAGCCGCAGCCGACCGCATCGAATGCCGACCGGATCGGCGTCACCGGTCCCGATCCCGTCTTTTCGGCTGAGAAGTTGGAGGGATGGCTTTGATCAACGAGGTGATCGCCCGCCTGAAGACCGCAGCGACGGCAGTGGCAGACGTCAGGCCGGCCGAGGAACTGGAGGCCGTCTCCAAGGGCACGGCACCGAAGCACGGCACGGTCTTTGTCGTTCCCTACCGCGAACAGGCCGAACCCAACGAGTTCGGCTCCGGCGCTTTCCGGCAGCTCGTCGCGGTGCAGCTTCTCGTCGTCATCGTCATCCGCCGCCACGACGACAACCAGGGCGGCAAGCGGGTCGCGGACTTCGACGGCCTGAAGGCCTCGGTCGAAGGCGCGCTGGCTGGCTGGTCGGTATCGCCGGAGGACGGACTCTTCGAACTGGTGTCCGGACAGGGCACAGCACTTGGCAACGGCGTCACCGTCTACGTCCAGACGTGGCAGACCAGCCGCTACTTGGAGGCATGAGCTTGGACAACACCGAAGGAAAAGGCGGCTCCTACACCCGCCAACCAGACGGCTCGCTGAAGCTGAACCAGCGCACCGAACACCCGGAGACGGTCTTCGCCGTGGCCGATGACAACGCACCGTCCGAACTGGTCGAGCAAGCTGATGAAGCGCCGGTCGGTGGCAAGGGCAAAGGAACCAAGTAACGATGGCTAAGCGCTATTTCCGCAACCGCGCACTCCTGTTGAAGACCGAAACCGCGTACGGGACCGACGCAACTCCCACCGGAGCTGCGAACGCGGTCCTCGCCACGAACGTCGAATTCAATCCCTCGGTCGGCGAGGAAGTTTCGCGAGACCTGGTCGTACCCTACATGGGCCACCAGGGCGTGATCCTGGTCGGCAACTATGCGACCATTTCCTTCGACATCGAGATCGCGGGCTCTGGCGTAGCAGGGACCGCTCCGGCCTTCGGACCCGCTCTTCGTGCATGCGGCATGGCTGAGGTCATCACCGTCGGTACCGACGTGAAGTACACGCCGATATCCTCTCAGCAGGAAGCGGCGTCGATCTACTTCAACGTCGATGGCGTCAACCACGTCATGCTTGGATCGCGTGGCACCGTGAAGGCGTCCCTGACACCGAAGCAGATCCCGCGTCTTTCTTACACGATGACGGGCTTGCTCGGCATCATTTCGGATATTCCGATTCCGGCGGTCACGCTAACCGCGTTCAAGAAGCCCGTGCCGGTGAACAAGGCGAATTCGACCTTCTCGCTCTTCGGCCTCACTGGCGCGTGCGAGGGCTTCTCGTTCGACCTGGGCAACCAGATCGAGCCGCGTTTCCTGATCGGCTCCGAGAGCATCGAGCAGGTAGACCGTATCATGACGGGCAGCGCCACCATGGAGGCCGTTCTCCTCGCGACGAAGGACTGGTTCTCCATCTCCTCGCAGCACCAGACCGGCGCACTTGCCCTTCAGCACGGCACAATCGCCGGCAACATCTTCAAGCTCGACGCGCCGGCCGTCCAGATTGGGCGCGTCGCTTACGGCGAGACCCAGAAGATCGTCAACAACACCATTCCTTTGATGTTCACGACGGTGGCCGGAAACGACGAGTTTTCCATCACCGTGAAGTGACCTCGAAGGCGCTTGTAACCCGCTTTAAAGAAGAGAGAGACATGTTCAAACTTGTGAAGAACCTGACGTGCTGGTGGCCGGTGAAGGTGGTCGAGCCTAATCCGGACGCTCCGGGCAAGATGACCGAATATGAGTTCGAGGTGGAATTCGAGATCATCGACCGGCAGGAAGCCAAGCGCTTCGATGAGATGCGCGCCACAGCGCTTGCTGCCGCCGAGAAGGATCAGTCACCCGCGACCCTGAAATCGACGGAAGCCGAACTCGAAAGCATCAATCTTTCGTCCTTCCGCCGGGTGGTTCGCAACTGGCGCGGCGTCATCGATGAGGCTGACAAGCCGATCGTCTTCACCGAAGAAAACTTCGTTGAAGCCATGAAGCACGATCGCATCCGTGCCGGCCTCAACCGCGCCTATCAGGAGGCGATCAGCCAGGATAAGGCCCGCCTGGGAAACTGAAGGAAGCGGCCGTCGCCTGGGCTAACAACCACCTCGGCCGCTCCGATCGTACCAAGCCCGCTCCAATCGACGACGACGCTCGTGGGCAATTCCGGCAGATGGGCGTCGTCATACAAGCTGAAGCAAGCGCAGACGAGGACGACCTCTTGCCCATCATCGCATCCAATTGGCCGTCGCTCAAAGCCTTCCTCGCTTGCGATACGCAGTGGCGTGTCGTGGCTACATTGGCTGGCCTGATCTGGATCGGGCTCGATTACACCGCGTGTCAGGTCGTCCTTCAGCATCGCAACGCCGACGCGGGCGTCTTTGACGATCTCCGCGTCATCGAGCAGGCCGCCATGGTCGTGCTGAACTCTGGTGACAACTGATGGCGAACGCACTTAGACTTTCGATCGGCGTCAATATCGATGCCGCTGGCGCAAAGGCTGGCGGCGCGTCGGCACAGCAAGCCGTCGCCGCGATCGGCGCCGAGGCCGAACGCACAACGACCAAGCTCCAGTCGCTTATCAATGCCTCGGTGGGGCTGAATACCGGCGCTGCCAACAGCAATGCCCGCGAGTGGACCGGCGCGCTTGCCGCCCAGGGCAAGTCACTCGATGATCTGCGGGCCAAGTACAATCCGCTCTTTGCCGTCATCCGCGAATACAAGGCCAGCCTCACTGAGATCCGTACTCTTCACGCCCAGGGCGCTCTCTCCACGAACGAGATGACCGCTGCTATGGTTCGCGAGCGTCAGGCGACGTTGGCGAGCATCGATGCGATCAAAGGGCGGGTCAACGCACAGCGCTCTGCTGGGAACCAGAATTTTCAGGCGACGAACGTTGCCTATCAGGTGCAGGACGTTTTCACGACGGCGCCATTTATGAACCCGGCAACAGTCGGCCTTCAGCAGGGTCCACAGTTGGCCTCCGCGTTTGCCGGCCAGAGCCTGAAAGAGGCCGGAACCACGCTTGCAGCTGCTGCCGGCCAGATCTTGAGCCCTGTTTCGCTGGTGGCAATCGGGTTGACCACAGCTACCGCTGCAGCGATCCACTTTGGGGTCGGTCTTATGGACGCCGCGACCGAGACGCGGAAGATGGACGATGTCCTGCAAAACCACGAGAGCGTGCTCAAGCGGCTCGAAGAGCGCTATGGATCGTTGGTCGACAAGGCGAAGAGCTTCGCAACCGAAAGTGCGAAAGTCCTGACCTTCCAGTCGGGATCGGACATTCGAGCGCTGCGCAGTGTCACCAACACGGCTCAGTACAATTTGTTCAACCAGACGGGCAACATCCTCGGCCGGGTTCGTGGCGGCACACAAGGTGGCAATGACCTGTCGGTTGATAGTGCGTACAAGCCCATCGAAGACGCCCTGAGGCGGCTGAGAGGAGAGGCCAAAGAAGGAAAGCCTGACTTCGATGCGTTCTATGACAGCCTCTATAAGCAGGCAGCGCTAGACCCGAAGTTCGCCAAGCGTGCTGACGAACTGGCACTTCTCGTCGAGGAGTATCGTCAGGGAACGAAGGCGCTCCAGGAGATGGAGCGCATCCAGCGCGCAGTGTTCAATGACCGTGGTCCCAACGGCATGCTCCTCTCCCAGGGGCCAACAGCGAGAGCTGACAGCACTAGTTTAACCCTTTGGGAATCCCAGCAGCGCGTCTCCGCTCAGCGGCGACAGCAGGCTTTCGATGCGCAGATCGCGGAAATTAATGCGCGGTCTCCCCAGGAACGGGCAAATGCAGCGCGAGCGTCTGCTGCCGCTCAGTACAACGGTGACGATTCAGCGACTGATCGGCGGGACCGGATAGAAAAGGCCAGTGCGCTCGCTTTAGCCCAAGCCGAGAAGACGCTCGCGGATGCGCAGCGCGACCGGCTCACGGCGCTTAACGAAACGCTCGATAGCCAGAAACTGGAGCTGAGCCTGATCGGCCAAACGGTCGGTGAGACCGAACGGCTGCGGATGGAATACCGCCTCACGCAGCAACTGAAGGAAGAGGCGGCCCGAAACGGTGTGCAGGTTGATCAGGCAGAACTGGCTCTGATCAAGGAAAAGGCCGCGGCTTACGGTAAGCTCTCTGAGCAGATAGCTGCGGCTAACATGCTGCGTGGACAAAATGATACCATCCTTCAGCTCAGAACCGAGATTTCCCTTGTCGGAGCCAGTGAGCAGCAACGCCGTCGGACACTCGCTCTTCTGCAGGCAGAGCAGGAATTGCGCCAGCGCGGCATTTCGGCCGACAGCGCGGCCGCCGAGGAATATCGGCGCAATGCCTTGCAGATTTCCGACGTCACCAACGAGCTGCGTAGGCAGACCGAGGCTTGGGATAAGGTGCGCAAGTCGGGTGAGGACACGATCGACAGTATCGTTGATGGCCTCTCCAGCGGCGACATCGGTGGCGCGCTCGAAGATATCGCGAAGGACATCTCCAGCACCTTCCTGGAGCTGTCGGTAAAGAATCCACTCAAGAATGCATTGCTGGGCACCGACTACGGAACGCTCTCCGATATAGGCGGCCTAGGCGGGATCTTCTCCAAGCTATTTGGTGGCGACACCGCTACGGGGTCGGTCCTGGGCAAGAGTGTTGGTGCGATGAGTGTCAACGCAGGCACGGTCATGATCAATGGCGGCGTTTCTGGCGGCGCTGGTGGGCTTGCCGGCCTTTTCGGTGGCGCTGCGAACAGTAACTCCGTTAGCAAAGGCTCCTCGGCTGTCGATCTTGCGTCCTCGCTTATCGGCACCAAGGAAGGCAACCCGAGCATCAACGCCTTCTTGAAGCAGGGTGGTGTCGATATCGATGCGGCACAGACGGCATGGTGTGCTGCTTTCGTAAACTCGTCTCTGAAGCAGATCGGCGTTACGGGGTCCGGATCTCAAATTGCCAACTCGTTTCAGAACTGGGGGAGTAAAGTCGATGTTTCGCAGCTTTTGCGCGGCGACGTTCTCGTCCAGTCGCGCGGGCTCGGGGCAAACCAAACCGGCGGTCACGTCGGTTTTGCGACCGGAGCAACGCGAGGCACAGGCAGTCAGCTCCAACTCGAAATGCTGTCGGGCAACACCAGTGGTGGCGTCGGCACCAGCTGGGTGTCTGCGACAGAAACTCAGGTTCGGCGCGCCACTGAATCGATCGGCAAGCTGGCCGGTGCGAGCGGAAGCGCGACACAGGGGCTTGGTCAGTTCGGGAACGGCTTGGGCCAGCTCGGCCAGAGCCTGTCGACCAATTTCTTTCCGCAGGCTCCTACCTCGAGCGGCGGAGGATGGTTCAGCAAACTTTTCAGCGGCCTATTTGGGGGAGCGTTCGTTCCAAATGGCGCTCAAGCTACCTTGGCCGCCAACGGCGGCATCGGCCTCTATGACACCGGTGGCTTTACCGGCCATGGCGGGATCAACGATCCTGCGGGCATCGTCCACAAGGGCGAGATTGTCTGGAGCCAGCGCAACATCGCGGATGCTGGCGGCATTGCCGTCGTCGAAGCGATGCGTCTCGGAAAGCCGGGCTATGCCACCGGCGGAGTTGTCGGAGGTCGCGGCTACATGGCGGCCGCCAACGACCGATCCAAGATCGAGATCCACAATTACAGCGGCGCGCACGTCGAGACCGAGGAGCGCACTGACGACAAAGGCCAGCGCCAGACGATCTTCACCTTGTCCGAGGGTGTTGGCGGCGCAATCGCGAAGAAGGGTGGCAACGCTTCCCGCACGATGGAGCGGCAGTACGGCCTGCGCAGGCAGGGAGTTAATCGCGGATGACAGTTGCTCTTTGGCCGGCCGAGCTTCCGCGTCCGGAACGGAACACCTTCCAGTTGACGCCCATGGATGCGCGTCTCAAGCGCCAGGGCGAAAGCGGCCCGCCGGCATATCGGCGCCGGTTCTCGTCAGTGCCCGAATACGTCACGCTCTCGATCTTCGTGCAGCGTGATCAGAAGGCCGTCTTCGATTCCTTCTACAAGCGGGACACGAAGAGCGGTGCGCTGCCTTTCTACATGCCAGATCCGACAACTGATGGCTGGCAGCTTCTGCTTGCTGACGGTCGGCCGCTCCTCACCAGCTCCGGTCATCCGGTCTTGATTGCCAAGCGCTGGCTCTGCTTGTTCGGTGATACGCTTCCTTCACAGGCGATCGTCGGCACGAGGTTCCGCATCACGTTCAATGTGACGGTGATGCCATGAGACGGATGTCACTCAATGCCCGCATGGCACAAGATGCCGAGGGATCGGAGGAGATCGAGGTTGCGCTCTTCTTCATCGACCACCCGATGCTTGATTCCCCGGTGCGCCTGTCGACAGACAACACCGAGCGCTTGTCCGACGACCCATTGATGTACGGCACACGCTCAACTTGGATGGGCAGCAATCCGGCCTCGGAGCCATTCTATTTCGTGCTGGCGAGCGCGCTCGTTCCTTCCGACCTGGAAGACGCGCCGGCTTCCGGCAGCTTTGTGCTCGAGAACGTCGACAATGAAATCGCAAAAATCCTGCGCAGCTTTACCAGCCTTGCGACGATCCACGTTGCCGTCGTGCTCGCCTCGTCGCCAAGCCTGATCGAGGCCGAATTCCGCGACATGAAGATCACCTCGGCCGAGATCGACGCCGGCGAGGTCACCATCGATTTCTCGCGAGAGGACATCGAAGACGAGAAGTATCCAGGCGGTCGCATGACCAAGGATCGTTTTCCGGGGCTACACAGATGATCCACTGGACCAATAGATATGTCGGCACTCCCTACAGCGAGTTCGGCTTTGCGGCTGATGGCTGCAATTGCTGGGGTCTCGCCGTTCTCGTTTATCGCGAAGAACTCGGCATCGTGCTGCCGACCTATGCCGGGGAATACGTCTCGGTCGAGGAGCGCGCCGAAGTGGCCTCGCTGGTCGCTGGCGAACGCGCAGCGCATGGCTGGCGTCCCGTCGCGGGCGCGCGGACTTTTGACCTCGCCACCTTCCGGCGCGGGCATCTTGAAACACATATCGGCATCGTCGTGTCACCCGGCCTCATGCTGCACGTCACCGCCGATGATCAGGCGAAGATTGAACACTACAGCACGGGTCGCTGGCAGCATCGGTTGACGGGCATTTATCGGCATGTTGAAGCCGGTTCGCAGGTGGCAGCGTGAACGCGCCGGCGCTTATCCCAGCCGATCGAAGCGACGTGGTCTCGGTTCTGGCCGCACCACTTCTCGATCCAGGCGCCGGCCGCATCGACATCGAGCTTCCAACAGGGCTGTCGCTGCTCCAGATGGTCGAAGCCTCGTTGCCTCGCGCTTCCGGTCGCGACCTTCAGCACATGCGTGTCACGCTCGTCACCGCACAAGGTGTCTTGGTGATCGAGCGGGAGCAGTGGAGCCGGGTTCGGCCGAAAGCCGGCGTCAAGGTCGTCATCCGCATCGTTCCGGGCAAAAGCATTCTGAAATCCCTGCTGTCGATCGTCGTGTCCGTCGTAGCGGTTGCGCTCGGGCAGCTCTGGGCACCGGCGCTGGCCGGCGCATTTGGTATTTCGACGGGCGTGGCCGCTGGCTTGATCGGCCTGGGCGTGAACGTCCTCGGCTCGCTGCTGATCAATGCGTTGATCCCCCCGACAAAACCAAAGACACCGAAGGACACGACCACCAACCCGGTCTACACCGTCTCGGGATGGCAAAATCGGCTCGATCCGAATGGCGTGGTTCCCGATATTGTCGGCAAGGTCAGGTATGCGCCGCCCTTTGCAGCCATGTCCTACACTGAGATCGTCGGCGACATTCAGTATGTCCGCGCCGTCTTCAATTTCGGCTATGGAGGTCAATACGGCCTCAACCTGTCTGGCTTCCGGATCGGCGATACCGAGCTGTCTGAATATGACGAGGTGACCACGGAGATCAGAGAGGGGCTCGCCACCGATGCGCCTCTTACGATCTACTCGAAGCAGGTCAACGAGGAGAACGTCGGTGCCGAGCTGGTACGGCCGCTGCCACGCAACGATGCCGGCACAGTCATCTCCGGCCCGTCGAAATCGACGCCGATCGTGCGCACCACAGGTTCCGATGCCTCCGGGGCCTCGATCATTGTCGGTTTTCCTGCCGGCTGCGGCAGCGTCAACGATAGCGGAAATCCGATCAACGTGACGGTGGCAATCCGCATCCGCCAGCGCAAGGCCAACACCGAGGCGTGGGCGGACGTAATCACCCTGAACATCACCAATGCTAAGTTCGAGGGCTTCTATCGGCAGCACACGTGGGACTTTCCATCGCGCGGCCGCTGGGAAATCGAAGTCGAGCGGATGACGGACGAACACACGTCGACCAGGACGCAGAGCCGCTCCAGCTGGCTGTCGCTCCAGACCTTGCGCCCGGAATATCCATTGAACTTCGACAAGCCGCTTGCGCTGGTCGCGGTTCGGGTGAAGGCGACGTACCAGCTGAATGGGACGCTGGAGAGCTTTAACGCGATTGCCTCCAAGCGCTGCCTCGACTGGGATAAGGCGACAGGTACGTGGGTCGTACGTGAGACCAGCAACCCCGCCTCGTGGTTCCGCTATGCGCTTCAGTCACCCGCCAATCCGCGCCCGACCGACGATAGTGGCATCAATCTGGAAGAGCTTCAGGACTGGCACGAATACTGCACTCTGAAGGGCCTGAAATTTGATAGAGCCCTGGACGACGATAAGCTGTTTCGTGAAAACCTTGCTGAGATCGCTGCTGCCGGTCGCGCCATGCAGCGACATGACGGCCTACGCTGGACTGTTGTCGTCGATCGGCCGAAATCTCTGGTCGTCGATCACATCAACCCGCGCAACAGCTGGCAGTTCAAAGCGACCCGCAACTACTTCGATCCGCCGGATGGGTTTCGCGTCTCGTTTCTCGATGCCACGAACGACTACAAGCCGGCCGAGCGCCTGGTGCCGTGGCCTGGGCACTCTGGCTCCATCATCCTCACTGAAGCGCTGGAGCTACCAGGCAAGACCGATCCGGACGAGATCTGGATCGAGGCGCGCCGGCGCATGTATGAGGCGCTATATCGCCTCGATACCTACTCTGCTGTGCAAGCCGGGTCCGTTCGCGTAGCCACGCGTGGTGACCTCGTTGTCGGTTCGCTCGACGTGTTGGAACGCACCCAGGTGGCAGCTCGCGTTCGGTCTGTGACGGGTAAGCTCATCGAGCTGGACGAAGAGGTCGAGATCGTCGCAGGTCGAACCTACGCAGTTCGCTACCGCGTCTTTGCCGACGAGGACGACACGATCGGCGTGAGTGTCGTTCGGCCGGTTGTGCCGATCGTCGGCAGCTCGTCCGCCGTCATGCTCCAGGGCAATGAAGAGGATCGGCCGATCATCGGTGACATTCTTCATTTTGGGCAGTCGCTGACCGAGTCTTATCCGCTCCTGGTGACCCGCGTTGAAGCGGGCCAGAACCTTTCCTCCGTGTACAGGCTCGTCGACGCCGCGCCGATCATCGACGAGTTGACAGACGAGGAAGAGCCTCCGGAGTGGTCAGGCCGTGTAGGTGATGACGTTGGCGATGCCACCGCACAGCCGCCGGCGCCCGCTTTCCGCTCCATAAAAACCGGCCTCAATGGAACCGGTGTTGAAGGCGGCTTGAATGTGCTGGTAAACGCCGGCTCCGGCGCGATCGTCAGCTCTGTTTTCCGGCTTCAACATCGTCTTAACGGCGCATCTGTCTGGAACAGTATCGACTTCCCGTCTTCCGATGGCGGTGCATCGATTCCCGGTTATGCGACCGGAAACCCTGTGCAGCTCCGCGCCGCCGCCATCTCGCCGGCCAACGTCCTCGGTCCTTTCACGACAGTGGTGAACGTAACGATCGGGAACGATGATGCGCCGGTCCCGACTGGGCTCGATAGCAGCACAGTCACTGTCGGAGCGCTCCTCGGCGGCGCGACCGTGATGTTCTCGACAACCGACAACGCTGCAACAAAAAAGGTGCAGCTCTATAGGTCGATGTCAAACGTCCTCAATCGTGCGACTGACGCGATCGGCACGGCGCTCGATGTCTCTGCGTCGCGCAGCTACAGCATTCCAGATGGGGACAGCACGCGTAGCAACCTGATCACAAATGGTGGGTTCGACAGCGCTTCCACGTGGACGCTTGGAACCGGCTGGTCGATCGCCGGTGGCGTTGCTTCGCACTCGGCCGGGACGGCAGCGGTGATTTCACAGCCCCTCGCAGCCACGGCCGGAAAATACTACCGCATAGCCGGGACGCTTTCTGGCGTCTCTGCAGGCAATGTCGCTCCTCGATTGTCCGGCGTGGCGAACGTCGACGGAACTGCACGATCTGTGAGCGGCAACTTCTCTGATCGGCTGCTCGCCGTCGCCGGCAACAACGTCTTCGGCCTCTCGGCATCGTCCACCTTCGTGGGCTCGATCGACAACGTCGTTGCCTTCTTGGAAACAGAAACCTGCCTGCCATCCGGCGTGCACTACTACTGGCTTGAACCCCAAAATGCTGACGGCGTCGCCGGTCCGATCTCCGGCCCGTTCTCCGTCACGATTCGATGAGGAAGAAATGGACGACGGCGTAAGATCAACCAACATCGATCAGGCATCGCTCCTGGACGAGTTCATCGGCAACCGAAACGGATCGACGGTCCTCGTTCCGGTCGAGGCGGCGGCGGCGCAGCTGCTTGCCACGGGGCCTTTCCAGCTCCTCACCAATGCTGGGAAGATCTTTACCACCTATGCGGAGCTGGTAGCCGCTGCCGTGGGCGATTTCACACCTTGGGTCTATGCTGACCCGGATCCAGCAAAGAACGGCGTTTATCGTCGTCTCGCCGGCGCTTGGGTCAAAGCGATGGAACTTCCTTACAGCTTCATCAAAGCTACCAACGTCGGCGCTGGTTCGCCTTCCGCCATCCAGGCCACGACGGGCATCCCGGTATCGGAGATTGCCCTGGTCATCGTGCCGATCGCGGAGACGAACACGACGAGCCCCGTCACGATTTCGTTCAACGGCCAAGCGGCTCTGACGGTCAAGTCAAACTCCGGGAACGACATCGCTCCAGAGGGGCTGGTTGAAGACATGCTCATCGTCGGCGTTAAGGATGGAGATGTTTTCCGGCTGATTACCGATCAGGCCAGCACTGCCATCGTCGCAGCCGCTGAAGCTTTGCTTGAGGACGCCACAGCTGCCGCCTTCAACGCAGCAGGCAGCGCCTCGCTTGCCGATAGGTTCGCGAACGCGGCCGAAGACGTCGAAGTAACAGCCGGAAGTGGCCTGTTCTCTGCGTTTCATTGGTATCGCAAGACGCTGGCTCTTTATAACTCGGTGGTCAATGGGTTTGCCGGCGCGATCCATGGCGCCACCGCGAAAACTGCTTTTGTGGCAGCGGATGAAATCGGCTTCTGGGACAGCGTCTCGGGAGCATTGCGTAAAATCACGCTCGCCAACTTTTGGGCGCAGTCGAAATGGAAATCGGTCAAGATCGGCGAGACCTACTACGTGAACACCGCTCTGACCGGTGTTGACGTTCCTCCGGTCAGTGACGCCGAGGTTGTCTTTGTCGAACTTACTGCCGGCTTGACTGGCGCGGGTGCGTTCAACAACGCGAAGCTGACAACGGAAAGCGTTTCGGGAACCGCGCCACAAGTTCTAGCAAGTGCTGTCATCTCGGTAGCGGGCTCCCCGATGAACGGGCAAACCATTCGGCTTATCAACACAGAAGGCCGAATTCTTCGCCCCAGCACTGCACCGGGAACGCTGCAAGATGACGCTTCACAGGGACACGTGCACAACTGGACTGGTGCGACAGGTGCTGGTGGCTCCAACATCGGAGGTGGTGGCTACAGCATCGTTTCCACGGGCACTACCACGGGCCCGGTTACCGATGGCACCAATGGAACGCCGCGCATCGCCAACGAAAACCGCATGAAAAATCTCGGGGTCAAAGCTTACATGAGGGTCAAATAATGCCTTGGGCAATCAATGGACAAATATCGACAGAAGAACTTCCGGGCGGGGTTGCGATCACTGATGAGCAATACGCCGCAGCTATCGCTGGGATGGTCGAGGGTAAAATCATTTCGATCGATGACGGGTTCAATGTTGTCGAGCTTCCGCGTGAAGAGGAGCCCGAGCAGCCGCCACTGACTCTGGAACAAGTCAAAGTTTTGCTGAAGTCCATGGTCGACAACGCTGCTGAAGCTGAGCGCCTCAGGTCCATCACGCCGGGCGCTGGGCAGGCCATGACCTACCAGCAGAAGGCGGCCGAGGCTTCAAAGTTTTTGGCCACTACCAATCCCGAAGTGAGTGACTATCCGATGCTTTCCGCCGAGGTGGGCGTAACAGCTCCGACGCTCGCCGAGGTCGCGACAGTGGTCAACGGCGCATATTCTCAGTGGCAGCTTATCGGGGCGGCTATCGAAGCAACGCGTTTAGGTACGAAATTTGCTATCGAAGCTGCTCAGACTGAAGAAGCTGCGCAGGCCGTATTCGATGAACTATCGTGGCCGCAAGTCTGATTGTAGACGGGTGGTCAGAGCGCTAATAGCGCTCCGACGACGGGCCACAGTTTGGCGACCAGACCCGTCCGACAGCCGCATACACAACCGTCACACCCGTACCCTGCAGGGCGGGTTTCTAGTGACTGACTCGTGAGTTCTTGGAAATGGTGAATATTGATTCTTGGCGGGATGTGCCGAACACGCACCCGCCAGCGGCTTGGATTGGTGGCAAACGCTCGCTTGCGCCTCGGTTGGTCAAGATGATTGCCGACATCCCGCACCAGCTTTATGCGGAGCCTTTTGTCGGGATGGGCGGCGTTTTCTTCCGCCGCACGAGGGTGCCACGAGCTGAAGTCATCAACGACCGCAACGGTGATGTGATAAACCTCTTTCGCATCCTACAACGCCACTATCCGCAGTTCATGGACACCCTCAAGTTCCAAGTCAGTAGCCGTCGCGAGTTTGAGCGGTTGAAGGCTTGTGATCCGACGACGCTCACCGACCTCGAGCGGGCTGCGCGCTTCATCTATCTTCAGAAGCTCGCATTTGGCGGCAAGGTTGCAGGTCAGAACTTCGGGGTGGACACTGGCGGCAGCGCGCGCTTCAATCTGACAAGACTCGTCCCGCTCCTTGAAGACGTGCATGAGCGCCTATCCGGCGTCGTCATAGAGAACCTTGACTGGGGGGCATTCATAGCGCGCTACGATCGCGAAGGTGCGCTGTTCTACCTCGATCCGCCGTACTACGGCAGCGAAGGTGACTATGGAAAGAACCTGTTTGGTAGAGAACATTTTGCCGCCATGGCGACGATGCTAGGCCAGATCAGGGGTCGCTTCATCCTCTCGATAAACGACGTCCCAGCCATACGGGAGGTATTCGGCGCGTTCACGATTCATGAGGCCGAGTTGCTCTATTCGGTTTCCGGAGGCAAGGGTGTGGCCGCTAAAGAGCTGATCATAAGCAACTAAGCACAGTGCTGTCGGTCGCGAGGGCGTCCGGCAGCATGATCAGCGGCGAGGTCCATTGACCCTATCACTCTGTATCTTCGTGCATGCAATTAACGTGACCATGCCAAGCGCCTCGCTGAACTCCGTTGAGCCAGGGCCGCTCAACGATGTCCTTCGTATGAGTTCGCCGGCCACAGATCGCAACATTCCTCCGCCAGACGATGTCCGATAGGCGGCAATTTCCCAGCCTGCATCTGCGCGACGCCAGTGGACAACAGTGTGGTTGAGGAGGTGGATTTCGTTGAAAGGGCTGAGATCGTTCATGCGCGGAATATTGGCCCCGAGCGCACCCAGATCAATGGGCCTGTGAAGTGCCTTTAAAGGCCGCCTTACAAAAGGTTTGTGTTGCCAATCGAAGTTGCGCGCTTTGCCACGCGATTTTGCGCGCTACACGAGTGAAGCCTGAACCATCAAACCACGGGTGAAACCAGCCGCGTGACGGCCTTGCCGCGCGCCGGAGCCGAAGAGGACCGCAATGCCGCAGCACGCTCATGACGATCCCGGCAAGGACCTCAGGGACCGCCTCGGTCTCGAGTTGATCGTTGCGCTGGCGGCGAGGACATCGGAGATGCTGTCCATGCCGCTCGTAACCTGCCCGATCAACCGCTGCCGCCGCGCTCGCGCCTGCCAGCGCATCGCCGTCAAGGGAAGCAAGCTCGCCTGCGTCCATACGCTGCCCTCGGAATACACACCCTGCTTCACCGACTATCTCGGCTGGGCCGGGATGGTCTGCGCCGATGCTCGCGATGGAGAGCACGGCGCGATGTTCCGGCTCCTTGACCTCCTGCCGCCGGACCTGCGCGGCCATACGGTGTCGGTCGTCCGTGATTGCCTTGCCGGCGACGCCCGGGCGCTCGCCTGCCTTGATGAGACACTTGCCCTTATCGCCGAGAAAGCGCCACCGTTCCTTGGGCACCCGCAGAAGGAAGCGCAGGCCACACCCTGATGCGATCGCGATCGCCACCGCCCCCGGCGCCCCCAGCGCCCCGCCCTGCCCGCCGACATCGCGTTAAACTTGCGTCAACGCCCGCGTGGCATATCTCGCATCGAGACACGGTAGGAGACATCAATGGCATTCGTCGGCTTCAAGAACACCCACAATCACACGATCTACGTCAATCCGGCCCAGGTGCTCTATGTCTCGACCTATGAGGAAGACGTGACGATCATCGCCTACGCCGCCGCCGATGCCGCCGGCAAGCCTGCCGTCTCCTATGTGCGTGGCAGTGCCGACATGGTGCAGCACAAGCTCAGCGCCGGCGCCGCCCGCTGATCGAACTCGCGTCTACCGGGAATTCCGCTCGCGTTCAGCGGGCAGTCGCCCAACAGTTGGGCATTCGCACGAATTGGGGATGTGAACGTGCCGTTTCGCTACGCATTCCAGGAATGGGTCAGCGATACCGGCTCAGCGTTACCAATCGTCAAGTGTTTGAATCTTTGGCCATTCCCGCTTTGGAGCGGCTGGTGTCAGAATAATGTCGCTTGCATTTTGCTCCGTTTACTGGCACCAATTGTGTACTCGGGCATTTGCATGCCGGTGACTGGACTGATGTGGCTGAGCCCTTCTTTGAGGGGCGGCGTGGGGGGACCTTCACGCGCGTAGACGTTCTTTCCCCGTTCGTGAACTACTCGACTGACCCTTCGCGTTCTGAGTTAAGATGAGGGAGCGCGAAAGTGAAAGCCGTCCATTTCCTCTCGGGGGGATGGATACCAGACAGACTACAGGGAAAAGGACCTATCCCAATGGCCACCAAAGGCGTCGTAAAATTCTTCAACCAGGACAAGGGTTTTGGTTTCATCACTCCTGATGGCGGTGCGAAGGACGTATTCGTTCACATCTCCGCTCTCCAGGCTTCCGGCATCCAGTCGCTCCGCGAAGGCCAGCAGGTTACCTTCGACACCGAGCCGGATCGCATGGGCAAGGGCCCGAAGGCCGTCAACATCTCGGCCAACTAATACTGGTTTCTGCCTCGGCAGGACTGCGAACGGCGCTCCGCAAGGGCGCCGTTTTCGTTTTCCGGCTTGCTGGTGCCGGGTGGCTCGATCGGGTGCCAATGGGATGGCAGCGTGCGATGAAGGCGTGATAGCTTAAATGCGCCTCCCCCATTGATCGCAATGGACGAACCCGGCATAGCTGCATTATGAATGACGACAATTTCCGCTAAGGCCCCCGCAATGGTAAACTATATCGAAGCCTCCTCCGCGCCATCCAAGAATACCGGCGCCATCAGGCTCTACGGCGCCGATGCCTTCGCGGGCATGCGCAAGGCGTGCCAGGTCACCGCGCGGTGTCTGGATGCGCTTGATGATATCGTCAAGCCGGGTGTGACGACCGATGCGATCGATCGCTTCGTGTTCGATTTCGGGCTTGAGAATGGCGCCGTTCCGGCGACGCTCAATTACCGCGGCTATACGAAATCCACCTGCACCTCGATCAACCATGTCGTGTGCCACGGCATCCCGGATGCCAAGCCGCTGCGCGAAGGCGATATCGTCAATATCGACGTCACCTATGTGGTCGATGGCTGGCACGGCGATTCCAGCCGCATGTACACCGTCGGCACGGTCAAGCGCGCCGCCGAGCGGCTGCTCGAGGTGACCTATGAATCGCTGATGCGCGGGATCGCGGCCGTGCGCCCCGGTGCCCGCACCGGCGCCATCGGCGAGGCGATCCAGACCTATGCCGAGGCCGAGCGCTGCTCGGTGGTGCGCGATTTCTGCGGCCATGGGGTCGGCGCGCTGTTTCACGACAGCCCGAATATTTTGCATTACGGCCGCGCCAGCGAAGGGCCGGAGCTGCGCGAGGGGATGATCTTCACGATCGAGCCGATGATCAACCTCGGCCGCCCGCATGTGAAGGTCTTGGCCGATGGTTGGACCGCCGTCACCCGTGACCGGTCGCTGTCGGCGCAATACGAGCACACGGTCGGCGTCACCGCCGATGGCTGCGAAATCTTCACGCTGTCGCCCGGCGGGCTCGACCGCCCGGGCCTGCCACCCCTCACAAAATGAGCCGCTGATGGCAAAAGGACCGGTTCCCCATTCCGAAGACCTGGAGCTGCCTTTCGCGGCGGATGAGGACGATGGCATGGACGAGCGGTCCTTCTTCGCCGAGCAGGCCGGCAAGCCCGCCGCACTCCGGCCCTCGCCCGCCAAGGAAGAGCATTACCACGGCCACCGCGAACGGCTGCGCCAGCGCTTCCGCGATCATGGCGATACCGCGCTTGCCGATTACGAAATGCTGGAGCTGATGCTGTTCCGGCTGATCCCGCGCCGCGATACCAAGCCGATCGCCAAGGCGCTGCTCGACCGCTTCGGCTCGCTCGCCGCCGTCTTCGGCGCCCCGATCGCGCTGCTGCAGGAGGTGAAGGGCGTTGGCGAGGCTGTGGCGCTGGACCTGAAGCTGATCTCGACCATCGCGCACCGGACGCTGAAGAGCGAGCTGCGCGGCAAGCAGGTGCTGTCGTCATGGTCGTCGGTGATCGAATACTGCCACGCCGCCATGGCGCATGAAACGCGTGAGCAGTTCCGCATCCTGTTCCTCGACAAGCGCAACGCGCTGATCGCCGACGAAGTCCAGGGGCATGGCACGGTCGACCACACGCCAGTCTATCCGCGCGAGGTGGTGCGCCGCGCGCTGGAGCTTTCGGCCACCGCGATCATTCTGGTGCACAACCACCCGTCCGGCGACCCTACCCCGTCGCGTGCCGATATCGACATGACCAAGATGATCATCGATACCGCCAAGCCACTCGGGATCACCGTGCACGACCACATCATCATCGGCAAGGACGGCCATGCCAGCCTCAAGGGATTGCGGCTGATCTGAAAACGCCGGCCGTGGATTTTCCCCGCTCGGGCCGGATCCGCTATTCTGAAGTGACCCGTTCTTTCTCATCGTCGATGGCCGTCTTTATGACGAACCATCCCGCAGCACCGGCACTGCCGCCCTTATTTCGTCTCGCTCATTCCTAATATTCGGCCGTAAATCAATCTGCAACATTGACCGGATACGTGTGAACGCGCCATTTTGCGTCGCAATATGATTCCAGCTTTTCAACCGGGGCCCGCTTCCATGTTTCAATACGATCTCGTTGTTGTGGGGAGCGGCCCGGCCGGTCGCCGTGGTGCTATCCAGGCCGCCAAGCTCGGCAAGAAGGTGCTCGTCATCGAGCAGGGCAAGCGCGTCGGCGGCGTCTCGGTCCATACCGGCACCATCCCCTCGAAGACCTTGCGCGAAACGGCGCTCAATCTTTCCGGCTGGCGCGAGCGCGGCTTCTACGGCAAGGCCTACCGGGTCAAGCAAGAGATCAGCGCCGAGGACCTTCGCCGCCGCCTGCTGATCACGCTCGATCATGAAGTCGAGGTGCTGGAGCACCAGTTCGCCCGCAACCGCGTTCAGCATCTGCGCGGCAAGGCGAGCTTCATCGATGCCTCGACGCTCGAGATCGTCAAGGACGACGGCGAGGTCATGCGCGTCTCGGCCGCCAGCATCCTGCTTGCCGTCGGCACCAAGCCGTTCCGTCCAGACTATATCCCCTTCGACAACAAGACGGTGCTCGATAGCGACGAACTGCTCGATATCGAGGAACTGCCGCGCTCCATGGTCGTCATCGGTGCCGGCGTCATCGGCATCGAATATGCCACCATCTTCAGCGCGCTCGACACCGCCGTCACGCTGATCGATCCAAAGTCGACGATGCTCGATTTCATCGACAAGGAAATCGTCGAGGACTTCACCTACCAGCTGCGCGACCGCAACATGAAGATCATGCTCGGCACCAAGGCGGAGAAGGTCACGAAGCTCGATGACGGCAAGGTCGAGCTCATTCTCGACAATGGTCGCCGGTTGGTGACAGACATGGTTCTCTTCGCGGCCGGCCGCATGGGCGCCACCGATGCGCTGAACCTGAAGGCGGCTGGCCTCGAGGCCGATGGCCGTGGCCGGTTGAAGGTCAATCCCGAGACGTTCGAGACATCGGTGCCCGGCATTTACGCGGCGGGCGACGTCGTCGGCTTCCCGAGCCTCGCGTCCACCTCGATGGAACAGGGCCGCATCGCGGCGCGCGTCGCCGTCGGCGCCGTCGCCAAGGAGCCGCCGAAATACTTCCCCTACGGGATCTACGCCGTACCGGAGATTTCGACCTGCGGCCTGACGGAAGAAGAGATGAAGGAACGCGGCATTCCCTATGAATGCGGCATTGCCCGTTTCCGCGAGACTTCGCGCGGCCATATCATGGGCCTCGATACCGGTCTCCTGAAGCTGATCTTCTCCTTGAAGACGCGCCGCCTGCTCGGCGTCCATATCGTCGGCGAAGGCGCAACCGAGCTGGTGCACATCGGCCAGGCCGTATTGAACCTCAAGGGAACGGTCGAGTATTTCGTCGAGAACACGTTCAACTACCCGACTCTCGCCGAAGCCTACAAGATCGCCGGCCTCGATGCCTGGAACCGGATGGGCGATATCAAGTCGGAGCTTTGAGCTCTTCGCTTCACGCGCATCCGCCGTGGCCGTAAGCACAATCAAGCACATCAGCCCATTTGTTCACGGGCTCCACGAGGGCGTTTCGACGCCTGACAACCTCGTAATAGGCGCAGCTTGTATAATCGGCTGCGTCTGATAGCGTTCATGTCACTGGGGGACTCTCTAATCAGCGAGTGACCGTGCGCGAACTATCCGAGAAGACTGACCGGAATTTCCAGCTCATCCTCATCAAGCCGTCGCACTACGACGACGATGGCTATGTGATCCGCTGGTGGCGGGCGATGATCCCCTCCAACTCGCTGGCGGCGCTCTACGGAATTGCCGCCGATTGCGCCGAGCGGCAAGTGCTCGGCCCCGGTGTCGACATCGACATCACCGTTATCGACGAAACCAATACGCGGGTGAACACCTCAGCATTGCTGCGGCAACTGAAGGCCAACGGCAATTTCGGCATGGTCGCGCTTGTCGGCGTGCAATCGAACCAGTATCCGCGCGCGCTCGATATCGCCCGGCCTTTCCGCGATGCCGGCATTCCTGTTGCGATGGGCGGCTTTCACGTCTCCGGCTGTCTCTCGATGCTCGACGGGCACGCCGTGGGCCTGGACGAATGCCGCGAGATGGGCATCTCGATGTTCGCCGGCGAAGTCGAGGGGCGGCTGGAGAAGGTGCTGCAGGACGCGGCATCGGGTGCGCTGGCGCCGCTCTACAATTTCATGAACGACCTGCCGAGCATCGAAGGGGCCGCGGTTCCGTTCCTGCCGAAGGTCAATGTCGCGCAGACGCTTGGATTGAGCACCAGCTTCGATGCCGGGCGCGGCTGTCCCTATCAGTGTTCCTTCTGCACCATCATCAACGTGCAGGGCCGCAAGTCGCGCTTCCGCACTGCTGATGATGTCGAGAAGCTGGTGCGGATGAACTGGGCGCAGGGCATCCACAAGTTCTTCATCACCGACGACAACTTCGCCCGCAACAAGGATTGGGAAGCAATCTTCGACCGGTTGATCCAGCTGCGTGAAAAGGATGGCATTCCGCTCGGCCTGATGATCCAGGTCGACACGCTGTGCCACAAGATCCCCAATTTCATCGAGAAATCGAAGCGCGCCGGCGTCACCCGCGTGTTCATCGGGCTGGAGAACGTCAACCCCGACAATCTGACGGCGGCGAAGAAGAACCAGAACAAGATCACCGAATACCGCAAGATGCTGCTCGCCTGGAAGGCGCAGGGCATCATGACGCTCGCCGGCTACATTCTTGGTTTCCCGGCCGATACGCCGGAATCGATTCGTCGCGATATCGCGATCATCCAGCACGAGCTGCCGCTGGATGTAATCGAGTTCTTCGTGCTGACCCCACTGCCCGGCTCCGAAGATCACCAGACGCTGTTCCGCAAGGGCGTGGCGATGGATCCGGATCTCAACATCTACGATGTCGAGCATGTCTGCACCGACCATCCGAAGATGAGCAAGCAGGAGTGGGAGAGCATCTATCAGGAGGCTTGGTCGCTCTACTATTCGCCGGAGCATATGAAGACGCTGCTGCGCCGGGCGGTGGCGACGGGGGTGCCGCTGGCGCGGCTGGTCAAGGTGCTGGTGTCGTTCGCCACCACCGTGCCGCTGGAAAACGTGCATCCGCTGCAGAGCGGGCTGCTGCGGTTGAAACATCCCTCGGAGCGCCGGCCGGACCTGCCGCGCGAGAGCGCACTGGTCTTCTGGCCGCGCTTCGTCGGCGAGACGATTTCCAAGCATCTGAAGCTCGGCGGCACCATCGCGCGGCTGGCGGTCACCGCCTTCATGATTTCACGCGACAAGAATGCCAAGACCTATATGGACCAGGCATTGACACCTGTCGGTGACCACGAGGACGAGACGCTGGAGCTTTTCACCAAGACGGCGGGCGGACAGGCGGCGGTCTCGCATATCAAGAAGGTCAACGAGCTCACGCATGCGCATCGGGCGGGCTGAGCCGGCGTTGCCCGACCGCAAATTTTGAGCACAAAAAACCCCGCTTGAAGCGGGGTTTTTCGTTGGATCGATTGGCCGGAGATTACTCGGCGCCTTCCTCGGAAGCCTTCTTCTTCGGAGCGGCCTTCTTCTTCGGAGCAGCTTCTTCGCCTTCAGCGGCTTCAGCCTTGGCAGCAGCCTTCTTCTTCGGAGCGGCCTTCTTGGTTTCCTTCTCGGAGCCTTCGCCTTCGTCGTCGGCGAGCAGCTCTTCCTTGGTGACCTTCTTGTCGGTGACGTCGAGTTCGGTCAGCAGATGGTCGATGACCTTCTCTTCGAAGATCGGCGCGCGGATCGAAGCGGCCGCACCCGGCTGGCTACGGAAGAATTCGAGGATCTGCTTTTCCTGGCCCGGATACTGACGCAGCTGCTCATAGATGGCGCGCTGCATTTCGTCTTCGCTCACTTCGACGCCGGCCTTTTCGCCGATTTCGGAGAGAACGAGGCCGAGGCGGACGCGGCGTTCAGCGAGCTTCTTGTACTCTTCGCGAGCCTGCTCTTCCGTCGTGTCTTCGTCTTCGAAGGTCTTGCCGGACTGTGCGAGGTCGTTGGCGACCTGGTTCCAGATGCCGTTGTACTCGGCGTCGACGAGCGAAGCCGGGGTTTCGAACTTGTACATCTCGTCGAGCTGGTCGAGGATCTGACGCTTGACCTTCTGGCGGGTCATCGAGCCGTACTGCGATTCGATCTGGCCGCGAACGATTTCCTTCAGACGGTCAGCCGATTCCAGGCCGAGCTTCTGAGCAAGTTCGTCGTTGATTTCAACGTCGGCAGGAGCAGCAACATCCTTAACGGTAACGTCGAAGGTGGCTTCAGCGCCAGCGAGGTTCTTGGCCGGGTAGTCAGCCGGGAACGTGACGTTGATGGTCTTTTCGTCGCCAGCCTTGGTGCCGACGAGCTGTTCTTCGAAGCCCGGGATGAAACGGCCCGAGCCGAGAACGAGTTCGGCGCCCTGGTCGGTGCCGCCTTCGAAGGCAACGCCGTCGACCTTGCCGACGTAGTCCATGGTGATGCGGTCGCCGTCAGCGGCCTTGCCCTTCTTGGTCTCGTAGGAACGGGCGCTTTCAGCGACCTTGAGAACCTGCTCGTTGACTTCCTCGTCGGAGATATCAACGACTTCGCGGGTGATCTTGACGCCCTTGACGGACTTCAGTTCGATCGGGGGCAGAACTTCGTAGGAGAGCGTGAACTCGAAATCCTTCTGAGCCGACAGGATCAGTTCTGCTTCGTCCTTGTCTTCCGTCATCGCGATTTCAGGCTGCGTGGCGGACTTTTCGCCGCGCTCGGCGAGAATGGAAGTCGGCTGTTCGCGGACGATCTCGTTGACGAGGTCGGCCATGATGGACTTGCCGTAAACCTTCTTGAGGTGAGCGGCCGGAACCTTGCCCGGACGGAAGCCGTTGATCCGGACCTTGTCCTTCACGTCGGCAAGACGCTCGTTCATCCTGGTTTCCATGTCCTTGGCCGGGATTACGACCTTGATTTCGCGCTTCAGCCCTTCAGCGAGCGTTTCGATAACCTGCATGTCTTCCTACCTTCAATTCGTGGCGGCCGTGCCCAGACGCCGTTCGTTTCGATGAGCACGACGCCGGAAAGTGCCGGGCGTGGCTTGTTCTCAATTCTTCTTCGTTCTGCGTGAGCGGAACGGCGCTTGGCTCCGGGCAATCGAGGGGCACCGTTTTCGGTCCCTCGCCTGCAAGCCAGCTTTGGTGCGGGTAGAGAGACTTGAACTCCCACGCCTTGCGGCACCAGAACCTAAATCTGGCGTGTCTACCAATTTCACCATACCCGCGTTCTCAAAAACCGCATGCATATGCCTGCACATGAGGCCTTCCGGAGCGCGGCGTCTCTATATCACCCGATTTGGAGGAGGCAAAGGAAAAATGAAGGTCAAATGACAGTGATTTTTCCCGCCGCCGCGCGGACTTGCGCCCGCAACCGGTCAAACTCAGTAAAGCGGCTCCTCATAGGCCGGCTTGCCATCCACCAGCAGGCTTTTGATCTGCGCCATGCCATTGGCGCCAACGCTTGCAGCAATCGACACCTGGCCGTCGCGGCGCGCCTCTTCCAGCGCATGTCCGGCGCCTTCTGGAACATAATAGCGCTCGATCCCGTATTCGACGCGGATGGTTTCGGCCTGCGAGGTCTCGCCGTAGCTATAGAAGGGTTGGGTGTGCAAGACGGCCGTACCGTCGGCTGGCGGGAGCTTGTCGAAGGATGATTCGGCGATCTGCCAGAAACCGCCCTCGCCCGGCTTCAGACGCACCCAGAGGCTACGCTCGGCGGCCTCCTTTGGCATGGCGCCTGTTATCGAGGAGACGGGCACGGACGAAATGTCGTAGTTCAGCACCACGTAATCGCCGCGCAGGAAGTCGCGCGGATCGACGGGCGCGGTCTTCAACAGCACCTGCGTTCCGTTGCGCAGGACGGAGGCGCGGCTCTGGACGATATAGCCGAGCACGGCCGTCTGCAGCAGCGCCACGGTGACAGCGGCGGTGACGCAGCGGCGTTTCGAATAGCCCTTGAAGGAGAATATGCTCATTGGACCGCCTCCCTGGCCTTGCCGGCAAATCGTCGTTCGAGACGGATGACGATCCATGCAACGGCAGCGACGAATAGGCCGGAGCAGAGGAAGAGCCCCGAGGTGCCGAGGATCGAACCAACCGTTACCGAGCCGAGATAGAGGATTTCGACGGCGAAGACCGTATAGGCCAGATAGCGGACGGCGCCGTTGTCACGCCCTTGCAGCGCGATCGCCAGGACGGAGGCGGCAAGCGTGACGATGCCGAGCGGGAGAACCCATTTACTGGCATCGAGCTCGACATGCAGCAGGAACAGGCCGATGACGGCAAGCAGGAAGGAATAGAAGGCGGGTGCGGCACCGGCACCCTTGATCAGCGAGGACAGGCGCGCCACCGGCAGGCTGACCAGCACGAAGACCGCCATGCCGCCGATGACATAGATCAGCGCCAGCCACAGGTCGGAATTCAGCGTGTAGAGCCAGGCGAGCCAGCCAAGCAGCAGCAGATAGGCCAGATGACGCACGCGGCCGGCGCCGGTGTAGCGCACCAAGGCGACGACGATTGCCGCCATGACGGGCGCCGCCCATGAATCAAGTGTCATCAGGCGCATGTCGGAGCCGCTGAGATAGAGACCGAAGCTGCCCCAGGCGAGGAAGCCCGCCACGCCCGACACCACGCCTGAGCGGAACAGCACGGCCGAGACCACGGCCATGGCGAACCAGAGATACATGACCGTCTGCTCGTCACCCGACAGGTGATACATCTGCCCGACCAGCGAAATGGCGCCGCCGAAGGTGAGCGTCCCTATGACGAGCAGCGCGTTGGCGGCGGCGATCTGGCCGCGGACAAGGGCAGCACCGGCGCCGAGATGGACCGACCAGATCAGCGCAAGGATGAAGAACATCCTGACGAGGCGCGGTATCGCCTCCCAACTGGACGCGACGACCAGCAGAATGGCGGCGCCGAGCAGGATGGCGGCGAGGATCATCAGCACATTGCCGAGGCTGAAGCTTGCCGGTCGCCCGTCATATTCCTTGAGCAGCGCATCGGCGGTCTGCTCGGTGAGCAACCCCTTGCCGACCCACTGCGACAAATCCCTCTCCAGACGTCCGCGATACATGCCCTACCCCGCAAATCGCGCGCAAACAGCCCTCCGGCGCGCCTCATTTTCAACCTTATAGACGCGGTTTGGCGATTGAGGAAACGGCTCCTTGTTATTTCCTTCACAGACCCTTTCGGCACAGACATTCGGAGCTACCGTTAATTGCCCGGCAAGACTTTGCCCTTACGCTACGTCATGCCATGCATATTGCGCATGGAGACGGCCAAGATACTGCATCGCACTCTTACTCAAAACCATTGAGCATGCGCGCAGCCGGGATGTACCCGGACCGGATTACCGGACGCCTTCGGATATGATTTCCGCCGATAGGATCGGGATTTGGATCTATCCTCCCCCTCCAAACACCCCGATCGACCTGCAACATCCTCCTCCCAGTTGCCGGTCATACGTATGGACGCCCGCCGGATTGCGCATCCGGTGGGCGTCTTCGTTTTGGCCCGCATGGGGCAGCTCACACGCCCCGCCGCCGCTGGATTGCGCTTTTTGCCTATTGATTGACCAGAACGTGGCCAAATCGTGCGATTTACAGCTTGAGAGATGCAGCCGCTGCATATGTGCGTTGAATTCTTGTCTCTGTTAGCTCTTCGCAGTGCAATATATATTCAGCTCATCAAATAGAGGTCAGCGCCGATAGGCGGCAGCTGGCAGACGCAAGCCCTCGGAAAGGGGATCGACATGAACATTTCTCGCTCTTTCAACAACTGGCGCAAGTATCGTCAGACGGTTACCGAACTCGGCCGCATGACCAACCGCGAATTGCACGACCTCGGTATCGACCGCGCCGACATCCAGCGTGTTGCTCGCGACGCCGTTCGCTAATATCTTCGCTGATCTCAGGGCGGTTCGCTTCCTCCCAAGCCAATCGCCCCACCAAGACGCCCGCTGCCACCAGGCAACGGGCGTTTTCTTTTGTCTTAACGTCTCATTAACGCCTAGGTTGCACCGCACCCAAGTGTTCCGCCTGCTCAAAAAGTGACACTTGCGCTTTATCTGTGCATCGTACTGCACAATTGCATGGCAGGAGCCTAATAAATGCACTGCACAATATGACCGGGATCACCTATATCAGCGTCAACCACTGAGACGGCAATCGCGCCGCTCACTGAACTGATCTTGAGGAACTACCCATGAACCCGATCCGCATTGCAAAGAGCTGGATTAGCTACCGCCGTACCCTTAGCGAACTCGGCAGCCTCTCCAACCAGGCCCTGGCTGACATCGGCGTAAGCCGCTACCAGATCCACAACATCGCTTCGCGCGCTTTCCGCTAATAGCGGAACGCCTGAAGTACCCAAAACGGCGCCCACAAGGCGCCGTTTTCGCGTTTGAGATACACCCTCCCCACCTACATCTCCAACGCCCGCAACTTCGCCACCGCGAAGTCCACGAAGGCCCGTGTCTTGGCCGACACGTGGCGGCCCTCGGCGTGAACCACATGGATCGGCAGCGGCGGCTCCTCGTAATCTTCGAGCGCCAGACGCAGCTGGCCTGCAGCAACGTGCCGGCTGACCTGGTAGGAGAGCGGGCGGGATAGTCCCCAGCCGGTGACCGAGGCGGCGATCGCGGCGTCGACCGTGTTGCAGTAGAGGCGCGGATGCAGCGTGGCGGCGGCGCCGTCGGGAGCGAAGTGCCAGTCGAGGGGTGCCGACGAGCCGGTGTTGACGATGGTGGCGTGGTTGGCGAGATCGGCGGGTGTCTTCGGTTCGCCGTGGCGTTCGAAATAGGAGGGCGCGCCGCAGACGACGCGGCGGACACTGCCCACCTTGATCGCCGTCTGGTCGGAATCCTGCAGGCGGCCGATGCGGATCGCGACGTCTATCCCCTCCTCCACCAGGCTGACGATCCTGTCGAAGAGCAGAACACGGCCGGTCACGCCCTTATGGATATCGAGAAACTCCGTCATGACAGGCATGATGTGCAGCTGCCCGAACTGCACGGGCGCGGTGATCGTCAGCATGCCTGATGGCGTCGCGTGCGAGCCGCCGGCGGAGGCCTCGGCTTCGTCGATCTCGGCCAGAATGCGTTTGCAATCATCGGCATAGCGTCGGCCGGCCTCGGTCAGGTTGACCGATCGCGTCGACCGCACGAAGAGGCGCGCGCCGGTGGCATCCTCGAGAAAAGCCACGGCGCGGGTGACGGCGGGCGGGCTCATATGCAGCTGGCGTGCCGCTTCCGCAAAGCTTGCCGTCTCGGACACCCGCACCAGGACTTTCATGCATTGAAGCCGATCCATATCGCCACCTTTATTCCACACAGAGAAACAGTCCCTTTCTAATAATCGAAATTCCGCACGAAATCAGGAACAATTATTCTCTCCGCCAACATCAACGGAGACCAGTTCCATGAAGCTCTATTCGCACCCGCTTTCCGGCCATGCGCACCGCGCCTGCCTGTTCATCTCACTTGCCGGGATCGACGCCGAGATTGTCGACATCGATCTCGCCGGTGGCGAGCACAAGAAGCCCGCTTTCCTGGCGCTCAACCCGTTCGGGCAGATCCCCGTTCTCGACGACGACGGGCTGGTGCTTGCGGATTCGAATGCGATCCTGGTCTACCTCGCCAAGAAGCATGCGCCGGACTGGCTGCCGGAGGATGCCGTGGGCGCCGCTTCCGTTCAGCGCTGGCTTTCGGTCGCTGCCGGCGAGATCGCCTATGGCCCCGCCGCCGCGCGGCTGGTCACGGTGTTCGGCGCGAGCTTCGACACCGAAGAGGTGATCGGACGCGCGCACCGTATTCTGGCGCTGATCGATGCGGAACTGGCGGGCAAGGCATGGATCGCAGCGGATCGGCCGACGATCGCCGACGTCGCGCTCTACAGCTACATCGCCCGCGCGCCGGAGGGGAATGTCGATCGCTTCCGCTACGGCAATGTCAGCGCCTGGCTGAAGCGTATCGAGGCGCTGCCCGGATTCCGCCCATTCCAGAAGACAGCGATCGGTATTCCCGACGCGGCCTGAGACAGGCCACGCGCCGCCGCCGATCCTCACAAATCCGCGAAGGAGAATGTCATGCTTGCTTTGAAGCAGACTGAAAAGCCTTCCCCGTGGCATGACGGGGAGATTGCCCTGCAGGAAAAGGCCGGCGTCGCGGCGCGCATGAAGGATGTGGGCGCGCGCGTGCTGCGCGACCACCTGATCGAGCAACACCGCCAGTTCTACCCGCAGCTCCCCTTCATCGTGCTCGGCACGGTGGATAGAGATGGTGACGCCTGGGCGACGCTGCGGGCGAACTATCCTGGGTTCCTCGACAGTCCGGATGTGCACACGCTGAGCGTCAAGCTGCCGCGCGAGCCCGCCGATCCGGCCGATCGTGGGATGGAGGATGGCAATGCGATCGGCATGCTCGGGATCGAGCTGCAGACGCGCCGGCGCAACCGGCTGAACGGCACGATCGCACGCAGCTCAGCGGATCGCTTCGATGTCACCGTCGGCCAGTCCTATGGCAACTGCCCGCAATATATCCAGCTGCGCGATTTCGGCTTCAGCCGCGAGCCTGAGCTCTCCTCTGCCGTGCCGGCCGTCGTTTCGGAGACGCTGGACGCGCGGGCGATGGCACTGATCTCGAAATCGGATACGTTCTTCGTGGCGTCCTATGCCGATCGCGAAGATGGCGAGCGGCAGGTGGATGTTTCGCACCGGGGCGGCAAGCCGGGCTTCGTGCGGATCGGCGAGGATGGGGTTCTGACGATCCCCGACTTCGCCGGCAATCTGTTCTTCAATACGCTTGGCAATATCCTTATCAATGGCCGCGCCGGCCTCGTCTTCGTCGATTTCGACAGCGGCGATCTGCTGCAATTGTCTGGTGATGCCGAAGTCATCCTGGATTCGCCCGAGATCGCCGCCTTCCAGGGTGCGGAGCGTCTGTGGCGCTTCCGCCCGCATCGGGTCGTCTATCGGGCGGATGCGCTGCCGCTTCGGTGGAACGCGCGCGCCGACGGGCAATCGCCGAACGCGCTGATGACCGGCGATTGGACGGCGGCGGCCGGGCGTATCAGCGCCGCCGAGATGGCGAGCCGCTGGCGGCCGCTCCGGGTGGCAAGCATTGTCGATGAGAGCGCCGGCATCCGCTCGTTTCACCTGGAGCCCGTCGATGGCGGCGGGCTGATCGCGCATGCGGCCGGGCAATATCTGCCGATACGCGTGACTGTCCCCGGCGAGGATCGGCCGCTGATCAGGACCTATACGCTGTCGGTCGCGCCGTCCGATAACCGATACCGCATCAGCGTCAAGCGGGAGGGCGTCGTCTCGCGCCATCTGCACGACAACATCGGTGTCGGCGACATCATCGAGGCGCGTGCGCCTGGCGGCACGTTCGGCATCGATGCGGCGGAGCCGCGGCCGGCGGTGATGCTGGCGGCCGGCATCGGCATCACGCCATTGCTCGCCATGCTCAGGCATGTCGTCTACGAGGGGTTCCGCAAGCGCGGGATGCGGCCGGTGTGGCTGTTCTATTCCGCGCACAGCAAGGCCGAGCGCGCGTTTGACGATGAGATTGGAGCGCTTGTCGCGGCTTCTGGCGGTGCAGTCAGGTTGGTCCGGCTGCTTGGGGATGTCTCCGGTGCGGTCGAGGGGCGAGACTATGAGGCGCAGGGGCGGATCGACATGGCGCTGTTGCGCGCCGTGCTGCCGTTCAACGATTACGACTTCTACCTCTGCGGCCCGCCGGGTTTCATGCAGTCGGTCTATGACGGGCTGCGCGGGCTGAACGTCGCCGATCCCAGGATCCATGCCGAGGCTTTCGGCGTGGCATCGGTTGCGCGATCGGGTGGCGTTTCGGCCGAGGCTGCCCCGGTGCAGGCTCGGGCGGCGGCGGATGTGCCGGTGCCTGTCTACTTCACGCAATCGGCCAAGGAGGCGCGGTGGGAGCCGGAGGGCGGGACGTTGCTGGAACTTGCCGAGGCGCGCGGGTTGCAGCCGGAATTCAGCTGCCGGCTCGGCAATTGCGGTAGCTGCCGGACCAAGGTGCTGTCGGGTACGGTTGCCTACACCAGGGAGCCGACGGCCGAGGTTGCAGACGACGAGGCTTTGATCTGCTGCGCGGTTCCGGCCAAGGGTGAGACGCGGCTGGAGCTTGATCTCTAGAGAATGGTGGGGTGACCGGGGTACAGCAGATGCTGCTCAAATATCCGGTTTCCTGCCAATATCCAGTTTGCTGTGATGGCGCGGCGTGATAATCAGCCGCGCATGACCCAGACCTCTTCCCATTCTCCCATCCACGTCGTCGGCGGCGGGCTCGCGGGCTCCGAAGCCGCGTGGCAGATCGCAAACGCCGGCGTTCCCGTCATCCTGCACGAGATGCGCGGCGTGCGCGGCACCGATGCTCACAAGACGGACCATCTGGCCGAGCTCGTCTGTTCCAACTCGTTCCGCTCGGACGACGCGACCGCCAATGCCGTCGGCGTCATCCATGCGGAAATGCGCATGGCGGGATCGCTGATCATGGCGTGCGCCGACAAGCACCAGGTGCCGGCCGGCGGCGCGCTGGCTGTCGATCGCGACGGGTTCTCGGAAGCCGTCACCCGCGCGGTGCACGATCATCCGCTGATATCAGTGGTGCGCGAGGAGATCACTGGTCTTCCGCCGAAGGAGTGGGATCTGGCGATCGTCGCCACCGGCCCGCTGACGGCGCCGTCGCTTGCGAGCGCCATCCAGGCCGAGACGGGTGCTGATGCGCTCGCTTTCTTCGATGCCATCGCGCCGATCGTCTATCGCGAGAGCATCGACATGGATATCTGCTGGTATCAGTCGCGCTATGACAAGGTCGGCCCTGGCGGCACGGGCAAGGATTACATCAACTGCCCGATGGACGAAGCGCAGTACAATGCCTTCGTCGATGCGTTGATCGCCGGCGACACAGTCGGTTTCAAGGAATGGGAAGGCACTCCCTATTTCGACGGCTGCCTGCCGATCGAGATCATGGCAGAGCGCGGCCGCGAGACGCTGCGCCATGGACCGATGAAGCCGATGGGGCTCACCAACGCGCATAATCCGACGGTCAAGGCCTATGCCGTCGTGCAGCTGCGCCAGGACAATGCGCTCGGCACGCTCTACAACATGGTCGGCTTCCAGACGAAGCTGAAATACGGCGCACAAACCGAGATCCTCAAGATGATCCCGGGGTTGCAGAATGCCGAGTTCGCCCGTCTCGGCGGCCTGCACCGCAACACCTATATCAACTCACCGACGCTGCTCGACGGTTCGCTGACGCTGAAGTCGCGGCCGGGCCTGCGCTTCGCGGGCCAGATCACCGGCTGCGAGGGCTATGTCGAAAGCGCCAGCGTCGGCCTGCTCGCGGGCCGGTTCGCAGCTGCCGAGCGCAAGGGCGAAGCGGTGTCGCTGCCACCTGTGACGACGGCGCTCGGCTCGCTGCTCGGCCATATCACCGGCGGGCATATCAGCAATGACGAGGAACCGGGCAAGCGCTCCTTCCAGCCGATGAACATCAATTTCGGGCTGTTTCCGGAGCTCGAGCCGGGCTCGATCGTCAAGCCGGAGGGCGTGAAGCGCTTTCGCGGCAAGGACAAGACGATCATGAAGCGGCAGCTGATCGCCAAGCGGGCGCTGAGCGACTGCGCGACGTGGCTCGGCGAGACAGTGCCGGTAGCGAAGACGGCCTGATCAGGCCGCTCTGTTCATAAGATAAAGAAGGTCAGTGGGTGACCGGCCCGTTGGCCTTCTTCCAGGCATCGATGCCGCCTTCGATGTGGCAGGCGGATGCGATGCCGGCGTCGTGCGCGGCCTGCACGGCCATGGCGGAGCGTTCGCCGAAGGCGCAGTAGAAGACCAGGCGCTTGGTGGTCGAGACACCCAGTTCATGCAGAACGCCGCCGGCGCTGATGCTTTCAGCGAGCGCCGGATAGGGAAAATGCAGCGATGACGGGATAACGCCGTGGCGCTGGCGTTCGCTATCCTCGCGCAGGTCGATCAGCGCAACATCGGGCCTGCCCATCAGATCAAAGACCTGCCGGACGCTCAATGACCATCCGTGGCTGTCGACGTCGTGGTGATCCATGCCGATCTTCATGTTGGCCGGCACCGCCACGTCCATCATCTTGGGATTGGCGAGCTTCAGATTGTTCATCAGATCGGCATATTCATCGGCCGAGCGCACCTGCAGGCGCGGGTTGAAGGCCTTCTCCTCGCCGATCGTCGAGACCGTGTCGCCCTTGTAGTCGTGGGCAGGGTAGACCAGGGTCGTATCCGGCAGTTTCAGCAGGCGGCCGAAGATGGATTCGAACTGGGCGCGCGGATCGCCGTTCTGGAAGTCGGTGCGGCCGGTGCCGCGTATCAGCAGCGTATCGCCGGTAAAGACACGGTCTGGAAGGACGAAGCTGTAGCTATCGTCGGTATGACCAGGCGTGTAGATGACATCGAGCGACAGGCCCTCGATCGTCAGCCTGTCATTGTCGGACAGGCGCATCGAGACAACATCGGCCTTCGTCTGCTCGCCCATGACGGTCGTGCAGTGGGTCTTGTCGCGCAAGGCGCCAAGACCGGTGATGTGATCGGCGTGCAGATGCGTGTCCACGGCCTTGACCAGCTTCAGGTCGAGTTCATGGATGAGCTGCAGGTAGCGATCGACCTTTTCAAGCACAGGATCGATGATCAGCGCCTCCCCGCCCCGCCTGCTTGCCATCAGGTAGGAGTAGGTGCTGGATGCGGGGTCGAAAAGCTGACGGAAGATCATCTTCGCCTCCTGCGTTCTGTCCGATATCGATGTCCCGCGTCGAGCTTAGCCCTTCGGCTGCGGGACGATGCGGATGTAGGGCTTGGGCGACACCCAGCCGTCAGGATACTGCTTTTTCGCGTCCTCGTCGGAGACCGAACCGGCAATGATGACGTCGCCGCCGTTCTGCCAGTTGGCCGGCGTCGCGACCTTGTGCTTGGCGGTCAGCTGCAAGGAATCGATGACGCGGATGACTTCGTCGAAGTTGCGGCCCGTCGTCATCGGGTAGACGAGGATGAGCTTGATCTTCTTGTCCGGACCAATGACGAAGACGTTGCGAACCGTCTGGTTGTCGGCCGCGGTGCGGACGGTCGGATCACCCGACACGGCTGCCGGCAGCATGTGGTAGAGCTTGGAGACGTTGAAATCGACATCGGCGATCATCGGGTAGTTAGGGCGCGTCCCTTGCGTTTCCTCGATGTCGTTCATCCAGCCGTCGTGACGATCCAGCGGATCGACGGAGAGGCCGATGATCTTGACGCCGCGCTTGTCGAACTCCGGCTTGATCTTCGCCATGTAACCGAGTTCCGTGGTGCATACCGGCGTGAAATCCTTGGGATGCGAAAACAGGACCGCCCAAGAGCTGCCGATCCAATCGTGAAAATTGATCGTGCCTTCGGTCGTCTGCGCCTCGAAATCTGGAGCAATGTCGTTGATGGCAAGCATAATTACCTCCAATAAGTTGTAGGAAAATTCACACGGTTTCGCTGAGTGCGCGAAACATGCTCCACTTTGGAGCGTTAGGCAATATGAAACGAAAGAGGTAGCGCAGCCTGAAAATCGCGTGGCTGTCAGGGTCGACAGGGGCCGATATGATCAGCGCATGCCGGCAGAAACCGACAAACCCCACCATGCGGATTCGCTGGTTTTCACAGGGCCGGTTTGTTAGATTTGCATTCGACATTCCACGCCACGACAGACCCACCACGCAATGCGGCACGACTTTGAAATGGCCGGCGGCTTTTTCACAAATCGGTCCTGATTTGGGAGCCACCGGCAGCTGAGGAGGAGAAGCTGAGCATGGCATACCAGGTATCGATCCACCCCGCGCTCGATGGCGGGGTCAAGAAGGGCCAGGCGAATTTCGGGGGCGGCACGCTCGTCTGCGCCTGCGCCAGCCGCCCGGTAAAAGTCTCGGTCAAGGGCACGGTCGCCCACAACCATGCCTGCGGCTGCACCAAGTGCTGGAAGCCGAAAGGTTCCGCCTTCTCGGTGGTCGCTGTCGCCTCGACAGACAACGTCAGCGTTCTCGAAAATGGCGACAAGCTCGCGGTCGTCGACAAGGACGCGCTGATCCAGCGCCACGCCTGCAAGGAATGCGGCGTTCACATGTACGGCCCCGTCGAGCGCGACCACGCTTTCAAGGGACTGTCCTTCGTCCACCCCGAGCGCTTCCAGGAATCCGGCTGGCCCGAACCCACCTTCGCCGCTTTCGTCTCCTCGATCATCGAGAGCGGCACGCCACCTTCGGCGATGTCAGGCGTTCGCGGCCGCTTGAACGAGCTCGGGCTTGCGCCCTACGATTGCCTGAACCCGACGCTGATGGATGTACTCGCGACCTTCGCCGCGAAGAAGGCCGGCACGCTGAAGGAGGCGTGAGGATCGAGCTCACCGTGAAACCCGCTGCGCGCCGGCCGCGCGCAGCGCCTTCGCACGCCAATCCATGTATTTTTAGGAAGCGCCGGCTGTGTCGATTTGATAAGCTGCAGCCAACGACAAACCAAGGGACCACGCATGTCCGCAACATCCGCCTTGTCTCTAACAAAACAACAGCAGGATCTCATCGATCGTTTGGTCGAGACTGGCCGTTTCGACGGCGCGAACGACGTTGTGTCGACGGGGCTTCGCTTGGTCGAAGAGCGTGAACGGCAAGCGGCGGCATTTATTGCCGGGCTCGAGGCCGAGATCGAAAAAGGGCTAGCCAGTGGCCCTTCGGAGCCGATGGAGCCGATGAAGGACCTCCTCGTCAAGTTCCGAACCGGAAAGATATGAGCCGCGGCACGATACGTCGTCGACGGCTGTTCCTTTTGGATGCCCTTGATGCCTGGAACTTCATTGCCAAGGATAGCGAATCTCGGGCGGATGACTTCGCGTTGAGGCTTGAAGATCGGGCACAGATATTTGCCGACAATCCATTTCTTGGCGTAACCCGTTTTCCGAAGTTCCCAAACCTCCGGCTTTTTACTTTCAGACAATATATCGTGGTCTATGAACCCATTTCCGATGGATCGGGCATAGAATTGGTCCGCCTCTTACATGCCGCGCGAGACTATCACCGCTTCTTTGAAGACTGACACTACAGGACACCGACAAACACCCATGCACCATATCTACGTTGACGCAGACGCCTGCCCGGTCAAGCCCGAGGTCCTCAAGGTCGCAGAGCGGCTGAGCATCGAAGTGACCTTCGTCGCCAACTCCGGCCTGCGCCCCTCGCGCGATCCGATGGTGCACAACGTCATCGTTTCCAACGCCTTCGACGCTGCCGACAACTGGATCGCCGAACATGCCGGCCCGGGCGACGTCGTCGTGACCGCCGACGTTCCGCTCGCCGTGCGTTGCGTTGCGACGGGCGCGTTCGTCACCGGCCCCACCGGCCGCGTCTTCGACGACACCAATATCGGCATGGCCTCCGCCATGCGCGATCTCGGCGCGCATCTGCGCGAAACCGGCGAAAGCAAGGGCTACAACGCCGCCTTCGGTCCAAAGGACCGCTCCCGTTTCCTCGAAACATTCGATCGGCTGTGCCGCCGCGCCAAGGCCGTCACCCCACCACCAGGAGAATAGAATGAACATCCTATCCCAGGCGACCGCCTTTGGCGGCATGCAGGGCGTCTTCACGCATACGTCCGATGCCCTGAAGTGCGACATGACCTTCGCGGTCTTCGTGCCCCCGCAGGCGATCGAAAAGCCCTGCCCGGTTCTGTGGTATCTCTCGGGCCTCACCTGCACCCACGCCAACGTCATGGAAAAGGGCGAGTATCGCCGCATGGCAGCCGAGCTCGGCCTGATCATCGTCTGCCCCGATGTCAGCCCGCGCGGCAACGACGTGCCGGATGAACTGACCAACTGGCAGATGGGCAAGGGCGCCGGCTTCTATCTGAACGCCACCGAAAAGCCCTGGGCCGAAAACTACCAGATGTACACCTACATCACCGAGGAACTGCCCGCCTTCATCCGCCCGCACTTCCGCATGGATATGGATCGCCAGGGCATTTTCGGCCATTCCATGGGCGGCCATGGCGCCATGACCATCGCACTGAAGAACCCCGGCCGCTTCAAGAGCTGCTCGGCCTTCGCGCCGATCGTCGAGCCTTCGACCGCCGACTGGTCCGCCCCCGCCTTCGAAAAATATCTCGGCTCAGACCGCGCCGCATGGCGTCAGTACGATGCCTGCGCCTTGGTCAAGGATGGCGCACGCTTCCCGGAATTCCTGATCGACCAGGGCAAGGCCGACGGCTTCCTGGAAAACGGCCTGCGCCCCTGGCTCTTCGAAGAGGCGATCGAGGACACCGACATAAAGCTGACGCTGCGCATGCACGAACGCTACGACCACTCCTACTACTTCATCTCGACCTTCATGGACGATCACCTGAAGTGGCACGCCGAGCGTCTCGGCTGATAAATGCTGAAAACACGATCGGCCCCGAGAGGGGCCGATCGGTTGATGCGCTCGTCCCCGGCGCATCCTTTATGTTGCCTGATCAGACCGCGCCGCGGGACGGGCCCGCGGCCGTCAGATCACGCCTTGTTCTTGTCGATCGCAAAAGCGCCGGCGCCGGTGAACACCAGGGCCAGGAAGACGAAGCAATACAGGATTGCCGCTTCGCCGCCGTTCTCGGCCGGGAAGAAGCCGCGCGGCTGGTGCGCCATGAAGTAGGCGACCGCCATCTGGCCCGACAGGATGAAGGCGATCGGACGGGTGAAGAAGCCGACGAGGATCGCCAGACCGCCGATGGTCTCAAGCAGAGCGGCGAAAAGGATCAGCGGCGGCAGCGGACCGCCTTCACCCTGGGGAATCGGGAAGGCGAAAAGCTTCATCGTGCCGTGCTCGATGAAGAGCAGAGCGGTGATGATGCGGAGCGCGGCCAATGCGTACGGCTGGTACGCGTTAAGGCGTTCGAAACGGGGCATAAAACTCTCCTTAGGTCAAAAGACAGAGGAGCGTTAGCGATCTGGTTGAAAACAGAGAAGTCACGATTTTTAGTGCTCCCATCACATCCGCTTGATTTTCATTGATTTTCCACGACTTATTCACCTTAGAGGGGAATATTGTCGTGTTTCTTCCAGGGATTGGTAAGATCCTTGTTACGCAGCATCTTCAATCCGCGCGCCAACCGTCTGCGGGTCGAGTGCGGCATGATCACCTCATCGACATAGCCTCGCTCGGCCGCCACGAAGGGAGAGAGGAACCGCTCCTCGTACATCTTCGTATGTTCGGCGATCTTTTCAGGATCGGCGATATCCTTGCGGAAGATGATCTCGACGGCACCCTTGGCGCCCATCACGGCGATTTGCGCCGTCGGCCAGGCATAGTTCAGATCCCCGCGCATATGCTTCGACGCCATGACATCGTAAGCCCCGCCGAACGCCTTGCGGGTGATGACGGTCAGCTTCGGCACGGTCGCCTCGGCATAGGCAAAGAGCAGCTTCGCCCCGTGCTTGATCAACCCGCCATATTCCTGCGCCGTACCCGGAAGGAAGCCCGGCACGTCAACAAAAGTAACGATCGGGATATTGAAGCAATCGCAGAAGCGCACGAAGCGGGCGGCCTTGCGTGACGCGTCGCTATCGAGAACGCCGGCCAGCACCATCGGCTGGTTGGCGACGAAGCCGACCGTGGACCCCTCGATCCGGCCGAAGCCGCAGACGATGTTCCTGGCGAAGCTCGCCTGGATCTCGAAGAAATCCCCCTCGTCCGCCGTCTTCAGGATCAGTTCCTTGATGTCGTAAGGCTTGTTGGCATTGGCGGGCACCAGCGTATCCAGCGATGCATCCGTCTCGGTCACCGACTGGTAACATTCGATTTCCGGCACCGGCGAGGTGTTCGACTGCGGCAGCAGATCGATCAGCCGGCGCACCTGCAGCAGCGCTTCGACATCATTGTCATAGGCGCCGTCGGCGATCGAGGATTTCGTCGTGTGCACCGAGGCGCCGCCGAGCTCTTCCGCCGTCACCGTCTCGTTGGTCACGGTCTTGACGACGTCAGGGCCGGTCACGAACATGTAGGAGGTGTCGCGCACCATGAAGATGAAATCGGTCATCGCAGGCGAATAGACGTCGCCGCCGGCGCAAGGCCCCATGATGACCGAGATCTGCGGAATGACGCCCGAGGCGAGCACGTTGCGCTGGAACACCTCGGCATAGCCGCCGAGTGCTGCCACGCCCTCCTGGATGCGCGCGCCGCCGGCGTCATAGATCCCGATGATCGGCGCGCGATTCTTCAGCGCCATGTCCTGGACCTTGATGATCTTCTCGGCATGCGCCTCGGACAGTGAGCCGCCGAAGACGGTAAAATCCTTGGCGAAGACGAAGACCGTGCGGCCATTGACAGTGCCCCAGCCGGTCACCACGCCATCGCCGGCGATCCGGCTCTTCTCCATGCCGAAATCGTTGGAGCGGTGTTCGACGAACATGCCGAACTCCTCGAAGGACCCCTCGTCGAGAATGAGATCGATGCGCTCGCGCGCGGTCAGCTTGCCACGCTTGTGCTGCGCCTCGATCCTGGCCTCCCCGCCACCCTTGCGGGCGATGTCACGGCGGCGTTCGAGCTCTTCGAGAATTTCCTTCAAGGCGACCTCCCGTTACGGCGCGCTTATTCCGAGCCCGGGCTGAGCGTGAAGATCGACCGGATACGCGCTGCTATGTTTTCAGCAAGAATTTCGTCGGATGCGTCCGAAAGGTTCGAGCGGCTGAGCACATCGAATTTCGACACGGCGATGACAGTGCCATCGTCGACGGAAGCCGCATCGACGGTAACATTCGCAGAACTCTGGCTCTTGTCGTATCCCTGCCCCGTGGTGACGGAGACGACGCGGATGGTGAGCACGACGCGCGGATAGACCTCGGTGCGAACCGTGGCATTGATCGCCTTGTTGACGCGATCACCCACGCCCGCGAGCACCGCGGGCGGCACTTTCGGTCCGGATAGGACCACGGCGCTGCGTACGTCGTAAATTGGTCCCGGCGGCTCCTTGTGCATCAGCGAGCCGCAGGAAATCAGCGCCAAACCCGAAACGAGCGCGATAAAAGACAGTAAAATTTTTGAAATAACCGACTGAAACATATTCATGACGAAAAACCGCGTCCACCCCATTAAGAGTCGCGATCTTCGCCATAAAGACGGTCATGGCAATCTATTTCAGCCCTTCAGTGCCAAAAAAGCACGCGTGGCCGCCAGAAAATCGATGAAACGCAGCGCGCGGCGCTCTTCCGCCTCTTCGTCGCTGCCCCAGTGCTCGATCGTCCAGTCTTCTTCGAGATGCGCCAGCGACCACACCTCGTTTTCGTCGAGCTCGCCTTCTGCAAAAGCCAGCGCCAGCAGCGCCGATCCCGTCAGCGTCGTGATCGTGTGCAGCACCGCGAGCGCGATCGCATTGTCGTGCTTGCGCAGCCCCGCCGAAAACGCGGCAATCGCGCTCTGCGGCTGCTGTTGATGCACGATGCCCTCGGCGAGGATGAAGCGCGCGCCGAGCGCGTTCGACGCCCAATCGAGCACCGGATCCCAGAGCTTCGTCTGCCGCGCCACCAGCTCTTCCGGCCCCTCGGCGCGGTAGCAGAGCATGTCGGTGCCGGAAAAGCGCAGGATGTCTTCGAAGACCGCCTGCGTGTCCGTTGCAACACCGTCGATCGCCGTGTTGATCAGCTTGGTCAACGGCATGGATGCAGGATCGATCTCGTCGCCCTGCGCCTTCCACTCGTCGGCCATCAACTCGGCAAGCTTGCGTGTCGGAGCCGCCAGGAGATTGCGGGCCGGCGTGCGCACAGCCTTGCCGTCGAGTTCCACGACGAAGCCGGCTTCGGTGCCTTGCGCCTCGCTCACCGAGACGTCCGTGTAGAAGCGCTTCGGCAGCGGCTTCTTCATCTGGATCTGCGCGCGGCGGATCGGATCGGGATGGCTCAGCCCCTCGGACAGGTCGTTCAACAGATCACGCATGGCTCACCTCAGGAAAAATGCTTCAGAATATCGGCCGGATGATAGGCAATGGTATCGGCGCCGGCCGCGACAAGGTCTTCGACGCTGGCATAACCCCAACTGACACCGATCGCCGTGGCGCCCGCAGCCTTTGCCATCTGCATATCGTAAATCGCGTCGCCGATGACAATGGTATCGGCGGGATTCATCCCCGTTTCGCTGCAGCATTCCGTCACCATGGCCGGATGCGGCTTCGACGGGCAATCGTCGGCGGTGCGCGACACGATGAAATCGCGGGAAAATCCGTGCGTCTCCAGAACATGCACCAGCCCGCGACGCGACTTGCCGGTCACGGCGCCGATCAGCACCTCGTCCTTTTCCGCCAGCGTGCGGATCAGCTCACTGATGCCATCAAACAGCGGCACGTCGACGCCGGCTTCGGCGCGAACATCGGCGTAGATCGCCTTGTAATGCGCCGTCATCGCCACCGCCTCGTCGTCCACATGCGGCTTGCCCAGCATGCGCGCAATGGCGATATCGAGCGTCAGGCCGATGATCGCCTTGGTCTGCGAGAGTTCGGGCCGGTCATGACCGAAATGCACGAAGGTCCGCGCCATCACCTCATGGATCAGCGCGGCGCTATCGACCAGCGTGCCGTCGCAATCGAACAATGCCAGCTTCATTCCCGAATTCATTCGAAATCTTCCCGGTCAGCCTCAGCCAGATCGAGGCCGAGCAGGTTCCAGGTCTGAACCATGTGCGGCGGCAGCGGCGCGGTCACCCGCAGGCGCCCGCCATTCGGATGCGGAATGTCGATCTTGCGGGCGTGCAGATGCAAACGCTTCTGGATGCCGCCGGGGAAATCCCAGTTGTGGTCGTCGTCGAAATATTTAGGGTCACCAATAATCGGATGACCGATATGGAGCGCGTGGACGCGCAGCTGGTGCGTGCGGCCGGTATAGGGCTCCATCTCCAGCCAGGCGAGGTTCTGCGCCGCCGTCTCGCGCACCTTGTAATAGGAGATCGCGTGATCGGCGCCCTCCTCGCCGTGCTTGCAGACCCGCATACGGTCTCCATCCGGCGTCTGTTCCTTCACCAGCCAGGTCGAGATCTTGTCCTCGTGCTTGCGCGGCACGCCCTTCACCAGCGACCAGTAGGTCTTCTTGGTATCGCGCTCGCGAAACGCCGCCGTCAGCTTCTGCGCCGCACCGCGCGTACGGGCGATGACGAGCACGCCCGACGTATCGCGGTCGAGACGGTGAACCAGCCGCGGCTTCTCGCCCTTCGGGCTCGTCCAGGCCTCCAGCATCTTGTCGATGTTGCGGGTCACACCGGAACCGCCCTGCACGGCAAGGCCGGCCGGCTTGTTGAGCACGATCACCTTGTCGTCCTCATGCAGCACCATGCGCTGCAGCAGCTCGTAGTCGCCGCCATGCTTGAGATCATGGCTGGCGATCGGCCCGGCCTTCTTGGCATCGACATCGAGCGGCGGCACACGCACCACCTGCCCCGGCTGCACGCGCGCATCGGTCTTCACGCGACCACCATCGACACGCACCTGGCCGGAGCGCATCAGCTTCTGCAGCGGACCGAATCCGAGGCCGGGATAGTGAATCTTGAACCAACGATCGAGGCGCATGCCCGCCTCGTCGGCTTCGACGGTAATATGTTCAATGCCAGCCATGTCTGTACTTTCGGAAAGAGTTGCCGGCACCAGGCGCGGCCTTTGCCGCTGGCTTTAGAGCATTTTACGCAAAAACGGAAACCTGAATCTCAGAGGACGTCAGATCCCCCTCTCAGATCAACGCCCGCATGATCGCAAGCCCGGCAAAAACCGCCGCCATCGACAGCCCGACACTCGCCACCATATAGACCGCCGCCGACGCCATCGCCCCGCGCTCGATCAGCGAGATAGCATCCAGCGAAAAGGCGGAGAACGTCGTGAAGCCACCGAGAAAGCCGGTGATCAGCAAAAGCCGCAATTCGTTCGACGCATTGAAACGCCGCGCGATCAGCTCCGCGAAAACACCGATGACGAAACATCCCACAACATTGACGACAAGCGTTCCCCACGGAAAGTTCGGGCCCATCAGCCGCAACGACCACTGGCCGACGAAATAGCGAAGCACGGAACCGATGGCGCCGCCGACGGCGACGAGAAGAGCTTGGATCATAGGCTTTGTGTAGCGCAGGCCGGATGAGTTGCCAATTGACCGCTAAAGATACGCTTCACCCCGCCACCTCAATAGCTGCACGGCCGGTCGTTGTTGAAGCCATAGGCGCAGGCCGAGTTCAGCGGCATGCGGGCATCGCGGCTTTGCTCCGTCGTGGTGCAGGCCGTGGCTATGAAGGCGGTGACGACAAGCGCTCCCGCCAGGGCAAGAGAGTGAAAACGGCGCATCTGAACGTCTCCTCTGAAGGACCGGTACTATTTTGTTGTCGAGTAATGCGGGAAGTAACGCGGCAATGAGACAGATATAGAGGCGCAATACATTCTCACTATAGCTTGAGAACCGAAATTAAGCACAAGAACAATCACGATCGATCATATTTTAGCGATATTCTTATCAGGACAGGAAGGTCCGCCGTCCTAAATCTGTCACATGACAGTTCTGGTTGGTTCCATTTCGGCAAGTACGGCGGCCGCGGCGTTTGAAGCGCTGCGCATCCCCCCGCGCGTCTCCGCCAGCACCGCCGCCAAGGATGCCCGCAAGGTCGCCGACATCAAGCGCCGGACCGATGCCGGCCAGGATACCGATGAATCGGCCGCCGTCATCAACTCCACCGAAGTCGCGCTCGACCTGATGACCATGGGCCAGCGCCAGCCGCAGGCCGCACTGCAGCAGGCTCTCAAGCTTTACGAAGAAGACTGAGACCACTCGTTCCGATCGATCTGCAATTCGACCGGCGAAGAAGCCCGCGACAAAAAATTGCTCGCTGGCGACATTCCCCCTTGCCAAGCACCGTCATCGCCAGATAATTGCGCTCAACCTTGTTGGGAGAAGCTGGCTCGTCGCAGCCGGTGCCGAAGGAGCAACCGCCCCGGAAACTCTCAGGCAAAAGGACCAGCAAGGGGCAGACGGAACTCTGGAGAGACGCGTTCTTGAAACGCGCGCCGAAGGGATAACAATCTCAGGCAAACAGACAGAGGGGGCTCGAAACAAGGCGCAACCGCGCCCGAATATTGAGCCCGCGCATGGAACCCACGCGCAAACACCGGAGGCGTCCTTGGACGATACTGCTGCCCTGAAGAAAACCCCGCTGCATGACCTGCATCTGTCGCTCGGCGCCCGCATGGTGCCCTTCGCGGGCTATGACATGCCGGTGCAATATCCGGCCGGCGTCATGAAGGAACATCTGCAGACCCGCGCAGCCGCCGGCCTCTTCGATGTGTCCCACATGGGTCAGGTCGTCATCAAGGCGAAGTCGGGCAAGTATGAGGACGCAGCGCTTGCGCTCGAAAGCCTCGTTCCCGTCGATATCCTTGGGCTGGCCGAAGGACGCCAGCGCTACGGTTTCTTCACCGATGAAAACGGCGGCATTCTCGACGACCTGATGATCACCCATCTCGACGACCACCTCTTCGTCGTCGTCAACGCCGCCTGCAAGGATGCCGACGTCGCGCATCTCAGGAAGCACCTCTCCGACACCTGCGACATCACGGTGCTCGACCGCGCGCTGATCGCGCTGCAGGGTCCGCGCGCCGTCGAGGCTCTGGCCGAACTCTGGGCCGACGTCGCCGCCATGAAGTTCATGGACGTGCGCCACTGCCGTCTGCACGACGTCTCCTGTCTCGTCTCGCGCTCCGGCTACAGCGGCGAGGATGGCTACGAGATTTCGATCCCCTCGGACATGGCCGTCGACGTCACCAAACGGTTGCTCGAGCATCCCGACGTCGAGCCGATCGGCCTCGGCGCCCGCGACAGCCTGCGCCTCGAAGCCGGCCTTTGCCTCTACGGCAACGACATCGACACCACCACGACCCCCGTCGAGGCAGCGCTCGTCTGGGCCATCCAGAAGGCCCGCAAATCGGGCGGCGCCCGCGCCGGCGGCTTCCCGGGCTCGACGCGCATCCTCTCCGAGCTCGACAACGGCGCCACCCGCCGCCGCGTCGGCCTGAAGCCCGACGGCAAGGCCCCGGTGCGCGGCCACGCCAAGCTCTACGCCGACCAGGAAGGCAAGACCGAGATCGGCGAAGTCACGTCAGGCGGCTTCGGCCCGAGCGTCGAAGGCCCGGTTGCGATGGGCTACGTGCCGGTGGCCTCTAGTGACGTCGGAACGGTCGTCTACGCCGAGGTCCGCGGCAAGTACCTGCCGGTCACGGTCGCCGCACTTCCCTTCGTCACGCCGACCTACAAGCGATAAGACTATGAGCGCGGCGGCGATCCATATCGTTGCACTGCCTGTTCAGGCGCACTGTTCGCAGGCCGCCGTCGTGAGCGTTGCGCGAGGATTACCCCCCTCTGCCCTGCCGGGCATCTCCCCCACAAGGGGGGAGATTGGCTGGGCGCACCCGCTCGCTCGACCTTCATTGTTTGGCGTAGGCCTCCCCACTCGCCGATCTCCCCCCTTGTGGGGGAGATGTCCGGCAGGACAGAGGGGGGTATCGCCAGGCACAGCCTTCAGTACCTACACCACCCAAACACCCCATTCCCCAGAGAGGACCATCCCATGCTGAAATTCACCGAAGAACACGAATGGCTGCAGATCGAAGCCGGTGTCGCTACCGTCGGCATCACCACCTATGCCGTCGAGCAGCTCGGCGATCTGGTGTTTGTGGAACTGCCTGAAGTCGGCGCCACCTTCGGCAAGAACGACAACGCGGCCACCGTCGAATCCGTCAAGGCCGCATCGGATGTCTACTGCCCGCTCGAAGGCGAGATCACCGAAGTGAACCCCGCCATCGTCGCCGATCCGTCTCTCGTCAATTCCGACCCGCAGGGCGCCGGCTGGTTCTTCAAGCTGAAGCTCGCCAATGCCGCCGATGCCGACGGCCTGCTCGACGAAGCGGCCTACAAGGAGCTCACTGCGTAATGACGACGCCGACGGAATTCCAGTTTACCGACTACCAGCCCTACGACTTCGCCAATCGTCGTCATATCGGCCCGTCCCCGGCTGAAATGACCGATATGCTCAAGGTCATCGGCTATAACAGCCTCGACGGGCTGATCGATGCGACCGTCCCGCCCTCCATCCGCCAGAAGGCGCCGCTCCTCTGGGGCGCGCCGATGACGGAGCGCGAGGCGCTCGACAAGCTGCGCGAGACCGCCAACAAGAACAAGGTCCTGACCTCGCTGATCGGCCAGGGCTATTACGGCACGATCACGCCGCCGGTCATCCAGCGCAACATCCTGGAAAACCCGGCCTGGTACACGGCCTACACGCCCTACCAGCCGGAAATCTCGCAAGGGCGTCTCGAGGCGCTCCTAAACTACCAGACGATGATCTGCGACCTCACCGGCCTCGACGTCGCCAACGCCTCGCTGCTTGATGAAGCGACCGCCGCCGCCGAAGGCATGGCCATGGCCGAGCGCGTCTCCAAGTCGAAGGCCAAGGCCTTCTTCGTCGACGCCGCCTGCCATCCGCAGACCATCGAGCTGATCAAGACCCGCGCCGAGCCGCTCGGCTGGAGCGTCGTCATCGGCAACCCCTTTACCGATCTCGACCCGGTCGACGTTTTCGGCGCCATCTTCCAGTATCCGGGCACGCACGGCCATGTGCATGATTTCACCGGCCTGATCTCGCGCCTGCACCAGACCGGCGCAATCGCCATCGTCGCCGCCGACATCCTGGCGCTGACGCTTCTGAAGTCACCGGGCGAAATGGGCGCCGACATCGCCATCGGCTCGTCGCAGCGCTTCGGCGTTCCCGTCGGCTACGGCGGCCCGCACGCGGCCTACATGTCGGTCAAGGACGCCCACAAGCGCTCCATGCCCGGCCGCCTCGTCGGCGTTTCGGTCGACGCCCGCGGCAACCGCGCCTACCGCCTGTCGCTGCAGACCCGCGAACAGCACATCCGCCGCGAAAAGGCGACGTCGAACATCTGCACCGCGCAGGTTCTGCTCGCCGTCATGGCCTCGATGTACGCCGTCTTCCACGGTCCCAAGGGCATCAAGGCGATCGCCCAGCAGGTCCACCAGAAGGCCGTGCTGATGGCCAAGGGCCTGGAGAAGCTCGGCTACACTATCGAGCCCGAGACCTTCTTCGACACCATCACCGTCGATGTCGGCCACATGCAGGGCGTCATCCTGCGCGCGGCGGTCGCAGAAGGTGTCAACCTGCGCAAGGTCGGTGCCACCAAGATCGGCATGAGCCTCGACGAGCGCACCCGCCCGGCGACGCTGGAAGCCGTCTGGCGCGCCTTCGGTGGCAACTTCGCCGTCGCCGATTTCGAGCCGAGCTATCGCCTGCCGAAGGGCCTCGCGCGTACCAGCGATTACCTGACGCACCCGATCTTCCACATGAACCGCGCCGAAAGCGAGATGACGCGCTACATCCGTCGTCTGTCGGACCGCGACCTTGCGCTCGACCGCTCGATGATCCCGCTCGGTTCCTGCACGATGAAACTCAACGCCACGGCGGAAATGCTGCCGATCACCTGGCCCGAGTTTTCGGATATCCATCCCTTCGTGCCGGCTGACCAGGCGCTCGGCTATCGCGAGATGATCGACGACCTGACTGAAAAGCTCTGCGCCGTCACCGGTTATGACGCCTTTTCCATGCAGCCGAACTCCGGCGCGCAGGGCGAATATGCGGGCCTGCTCACGATCCGCAACTACCACATCGCCAACGGCAACGGCCATCGCGACGTCTGCCTGATCCCGACGTCGGCGCACGGCACCAACCCGGCATCCGCCCAGATGGTCGGCATGAAGGTCGTGGTCGTCAAGGTTCGCGAAAACGGCGACATCGACCTCGACGACTTCCGTGCCAAGGCCGAGCAGTATTCGGAAAACCTCTCCTGCTGCATGATCACCTACCCCTCGACGCATGGCGTGTTCGAGGAAACGGTGAAGGAGATCTGCGATCTCGTGCACAAGCACGGCGGCCAGGTCTATCTCGACGGCGCCAACATGAACGCCATGGTCGGCCTGTCCCGCCCTGGTGACATCGGCTCCGACGTCAGCCACCTAAACCTGCACAAGACCTTCTGCATCCCGCATGGCGGCGGTGGTCCCGGCATGGGTCCGATCGGCGTCAAGTCGCACCTGGCGCCGCATCTGCCCGGCCACCCGGAAACCGACGGCCGTTCGGGCGCGGTATCGGCAGCAGCCTTCGGCTCGGCCTCCATCCTGCCGATCTCCTGGAGCTACTGCCTGATGATGGGCGGCGAAGGCCTGACGCAGGCGACCAAGGTGGCGATCCTCAACGCCAACTACATCGCCGCACGGCTGAAGGGCGCCTATGACGTGCTCTACAAGTCCGAGGCCGGCCGCGTGGCGCACGAGTGCATCATCGACACCCGTCCGCTGGTCGACAGTTCAGGCGTGACCGTCGACGACGTCGCCAAGCGACTGATCGACTGCGGCTTCCACGCCCCGACCATGAGCTGGCCGGTTGCCGGCACGCTGATGATCGAGCCGACGGAATCGGAAACCAAGGCCGAACTCGACCGTTTCTGCGAGGCCATGCTGGCGATCCGCCAGGAAGCCCGCGACATCGAGGAAGGCCGCTCCGACAAGGCCAACAACCCGCTGAAGAACGCCCCGCACACGGTCGAAGACCTCGTCGGCGAATGGGATCGCCCCTATTCGCGCGAACAGGCCTGCTTCCCCCCCGGCGCCTTCCGCGTGGACAAATACTGGTCCCCGGTCAACCGCGTCGACAACGTCTTCGGCGACCGCAACTTGATCTGCACCTGCCCACCGCTGGAAGCCTACGCCGAAGCGGCCGAGTAAGGATACGAGATCGAAACGCCCGGCTTTGTCCGGGCGTTTTGGTGTTTTGGGGTGTGGTGCAAACGGCGCAGAGATAACCTGTTGATTTCGAGCGCCAATCCCCTCTCCCTCGTCATCCTCGGGCTTGTCCCGAGGATCTAATCACGCCCAACAAAGCCGCTACGGCAGTGGACAAAGCCACCGCTGGCACCCACGCCAATTCATCCGCACCGTTGCATTCCGGGCAACGTGCTTAGATCCTCGGCACAAGGCCGAGGATGACGCCGTGGGGATGGGAACGCCGAGAAAACGCCGGACAAAGGGCCAACCACGCCCGCAAGGTCATGGACCAAAACGCCAACCGAAAACAGGAAGCCAACACCCCAATGCCCGACCTCGAAGGCTTCCACTACCGCGCGACCTCATCCACCGACACCCGCCCGCTGTTCCTCCTCCTCCACGGCAGCAGCCGCGACGAGACCGAACTCCCGCCGCTGGCGGAAACCGCCGCTCCCGGCTGGCCATTCCCCTGGGAGAGCGGCTACGCCTTCTTCCGCCGCAACCCCGACCGCACCCTCGACCAAAACGACCTCGCGCTCCAGACCGAGCGCCTGCACACCTTCATCCACGCAGCCCTCGAGACCGGCCTGCTCACCCGTCCGCCGATCCTCCTCGGCTTCTCCAACGGCGCCATCATCGCCGCCGCCCTCCTGATCCGCGACCCAGAAATCGCAGCCGGCGCCATCCTCATCCGCCCGCTCTCGCCAGATCCCGACGCGATCGTCCCGCAGATATCGGCCAAGCCCGTCCTCATCCTCTCCGGCGACCGCGACGACCGCCGCTCCCCCGAGGACGCCGTCACAATCACCAGGCAATTCCAGGCGGCCGGCGCCGACGTCACCAGCCATTCGTCCCCGACCGACCACAATCTCCACCCCGACGAACCCGCCATCATCGGCCAATGGCTGACATCCCGCGTCTTTCCGCTTGCCCACACCCGCCCGCCGCTTTAAGCAGGCCGCCACGCGACAACAGACAACAGGCGACCAGTCAATGGCAAAATCCGACGGCGATCTCACCCAGCAGCCTTGGCCGAAGCCCGTCATGCTGGCGCTCGAAGAACCCGGCCAGTATGTGACGATCGACACGACCCAGGCCGCCTCCTGGGCGATGATCGAGGACTGGCCGACGGAAGACGGCCCCGCGCTCGACAAGGCGCTTCTCGTCTGCGCCGACGTCATCAAGGGCAAGCGCAGTAACGAGGACGCCCGCAAGGCCTTCATCGCAGCCGCCATCGAGGCTGGCATCGATATCAAGAAGGACTGAGCAGCTAGGCTGTTACTCAGTCGGCACCGTCAGCGGCGGCCCCAGAAATTCCACGTCCCACGTCTTGGCGAAAACGTTGAGCGCTGCCGTATCCGGCCGCCCATCGCGCATGACATCGGCAAGCCCGAGGAAGAAGGCCCGCGCATCGAGCCCGGGCGCGATCAGGATATACTGCCGCGCCGGCCGGTCGGTGACATTGACGAAGGCATGCGCCGCTCCACCAGGCACGGTCACGACATCGCCCTCTTCGGCATAAAACTGCACGCCATCGACCTCGAACAAATACCGCCCCTCCATGACGCGGAAAACCTCGGTCTCCTTGTGCCGATGGCGCGGCGGGCCGAAGCCCGGGGCGTTGACCGTGTCGATGAAACAGAACTCTCCATCCGTCGTGGACGGATCGACCCGCACGCCGAGCTCCAGCCCGATCGCCGGTATCTTGATGACCTCCTCGGTCGATTTGGAATGAGACGTCTGGATGGCCATGGCAGATTGTCCTCGGGCGGATTGAGACATGCGGCGCAACAGATTGCAGGCAAAAGCCCTACCAAGCTGCCGCCCGCGCTGCCAGCCTCCACAGCAAAAACATGCACGCACCACGCGTCAAGCGCCACGTCGCAAACGCTTGATACCCTCTGAGATTGCTCTAATCTTCCCTAGTCCGCATGTTCACGCCGCTTTTCATACAGCCGAGGGAGCACTGCATGTCGCCTGTCATCAGAATGATCGCCCAGGAAACAGCGCTTTCCGCCCTGATATCCGCCGTTGCCGTCATCGGCGTGCCGAAGCTCTTCGATCCCGCCGCACCCGCCAACTACCCTATGGCAATCGGCGTCTTCGCGCTGATGTCGCTCGCCTTCGCCGCCTACGAACTTCTCGTGCGTCGCCGCTAGTCACCACCTGAAGACATGATGCCCGCCGGGACTGTCTGCATGCGCCCGTCATCCCCCAACAGACCCGAGAGCCGATGTCGATTTCAGATGCGATCTACCGCCCCTTCGAGCGCCTGATCCAGCCGCTCGACATCCCCTACCGGCCGCTGCCGTCCAAGGGACCGGTCGCCGTCCTCCTGCACTTCATTTCGATGTTCCGGGGCGTGCTGATCGCGCTCGCGCTCTCGTCCATGGCCATCGAGGCGATGAACCTGACCATGGTCTGGGGCCTCTCCGTCATCGTCGACGGCGTCACGCAAAAGGGCGCGGCGCCCTTCCTCCGCGACGAATGGCCGTTCCTGACTTTCCTCGGCCTGCTGATCTTCCCGGCCATGCCGATCGCCTCCTTTCTCGTCAACACGCTGACCTCGCACACGCTTGGCGTCGGCATGCCCGCCGCCATCCAGTGGCAGGGGCACAAGGCGGTGGAGCGGCAGGATCTCGCCTTCTTCCACGATCTCTATGCCGGCCAGGTCGCCTCGCGGCTGCAGCAGGTGTCGTCGGCCGTGCAGCAGCAGATCATCGCCGCCTTCCAGTCGATCCCGCGTTTCCTGCTTCAGATGGTCGGCTCGGTGGTGTTGCTCAGCGCGCTCTCCTGGCAACTCGCACTGCCCGCCGCCATCTGGATGGCGCTCAACGTCGCGCTCGCGGTCAAGATGGCGCCCGTCTTCACCGAACGCTCGCGTAGCACCGCCAAGCAGCGCAGTCTCGTCGCCGGCGCCATCACCGATCTCTACACCAACATGCAGATGATCAAGCAGTTCGCCGCCGAAGACAGCGAGGCCGGCGCCATACGCCGCGTCATCGGCAAGTCGGTCAGCACCCAGCACAGCGAGCAGCGGATTTATCGCACCTCCGAGCTCATCGTCGTGGCGCTGAACATGCTGCTCTGGCTGGCGATGGTCTCGATCGGCTTCACCGGTCTCGTGCATCAGTTCCTGACCATCGGCGAGTTCGTCGGCGCCATCTATGTGCTACACCGCCTCTCCGGCCACACCTTCACCTTCCTGCAGATGGGCCAGCAGATCTTCCAGGCGATCGGCACAATCAAGGACGCCATGCCCGTCATGACGACGCCACCCACCATCACCGACCGTGAAGGTGCCGTCGATCTTGACATCACCCGAGGCGAAATCCGCTTCGACGACGTGAGTTTCGCCTACAAGACCGGCAAACCGGTCATCGAAAACCTCGCACTCACCGTCCATCCCGGCGAAAAAGTCGGCCTCGTCGGCCTCTCCGGTGCCGGCAAGACGACGCTGGTCAGCCTCCTTCTGCGCTTCTACGACATCGGCTCGGGCGCCATCCGCATCGACGGCCAGGACATCCGCGACATCACCCAGGCAAGCCTGCGCCGCAACATCGGCGTCATCGCGCAGGACGTGGCGATGTTGCACCGCTCGGTCGGCGACAACATCCGCTACGGTCGGCCGGAGGCAGCGCGCGCCGAGATCGAAGAGGCGGCAGAGACGGCGAGCGCCGACGCCTTCATTGCGGAACTCCGCGACGCCGACGGCCGCAAGGGCTACGACGCCTATGTCGGCGACCGCGGCATCAAGCTCTCCGGCGGCCAGCGCCAGCGCGTGGCGATCGCCCGCGTTCTCTTGAAGGACGCGCCAATCCTCGTTCTCGACGAAGCGACCTCGGCGCTCGACAGCGAATCCGAAGCCGCCATTCAGGAGAAGCTCGATCTGGTGATGCGCGGCAAGACCGTCATCGCCATCGCCCACCGCCTCTCCACCATCGCCATGATGGACCGCATCGTCGTGCTCGATCAGGGCCGTATCGTCGAGCAAGGCAGCCCGGCGGAACTCGCCGAAGGCGACGGCCTCTTCGCGCGCCTCTGGAAACGCCAGACCGGTGGCTTCATCCCCGAGGAGATCGGCTAGATCGCTCCCCCGATCACGCAGCAAACATCAATCGCTGTCGCGCCGGGCGACGTACTCAGGAAAGGCGGCGGCGCCTCGGCTCAGCGCCTTCGCCATCAGGATCCCGTCGTCGAAAAAGCCGTTGCGCGCATAGAAACGTCTTGCATCCAGGTTGGAAATAACCGCCGCGATCCGAAACAGCGCACACGCCTCACGCTCGCCCTCCGCCTCGATCCACGCCATCAGCCCCGCGCCAATCCCCATGCCGCGAGCAGCCACATCGACCACGACATGGTCGGCCTCGACGTATTTGCCGCACCATAGCTGCGTGCCGATCCAGAAGCCGGCCACACCGACCATCCGGCCATCCAAATAGGCGGCGATGCAGCGATAGTTGCCCTGCGCGCACATGGCCGAAAGCCGCACCCGAAACGACGCCTCGTCGAGAGTGTTGACCTGCCGAAACAAGGGATAGATCGCCACGACCTCCTCGACCCCGAAAAGCTCGCTTATCTCGATATTCGGTGCCACAATACTTTCTCCCACTGTCAGCCACCCAACGCCACGGCAATGCCGACCATGACCAACCCGAGACACGTCATCGTCACACCCGCATAAAGCGGCCGCCCGCCGGAAAAGCGCGCCCAGGCATAGCCGGTGAAAAACAGGAGCCCGATCAGCAACAGATTGCTCACCCGCAACGCGCGCTCGGCACTGTCGATCAAAAAGAAGGGGATGACCGCGGGAACAGCCGTGGCCGCGACCAGAAAGAAAACCGCCACCGCCGCACGCAGATCGCTTCGCGTCAACGAAACCCTCGATGGTTCGGAACGGACAGCAAGCGCCAGCAGTGACCGGTAGAGCGCCTCCGCATCGGCATCATCGACGGCAAGCGTCGTCCCCTCGGTCGGAAACTCGTTGCGGATGACAGTGAGTGCCGTTTTCTCATCGCGCGCGCTCCTGATCTGCTGGAACAGATGCAACCGCCTGCTCCTGAAAAACGTCGTCCCCAATATGCGCAACACCGCGTCGATAATGCCCCATGCGACATTGCATCCGAGCGTGGAGATGACCAGCCCGCGAACATCAAGCCCCTCCTCCTGCATCACCAGCCGCGACCCGACCGTCCAGGTCAGCGCCATGATCAGCCCGAAGAGCACCTCGGCGAGTGCGTCGCCGGGATCGAGATCGTCGAAGATGGATGAGATCGTCTTCAGCGCCACGGCATCGTTCCAACCGGCAACCTCCACCCGTCGCCGTGCCGGGATGCGACGGCGCACTATGGTCGAAATGGGCGATCTCTTCATTGAGTGGGATCAAGGAACGAGCCCGAGGAAGACGTCGAGAGTGGGAACGGCGCTCGTAACCTATTGAAGTGGCCAAGCTTTCCCCTTGCTCGGCGTCATCCTCGGCCTTTGTGCCGAGGATCTAAGCATGTGGCCTGGAATGCAACGGTCATGGATCATCCATCCGAGTCAAAATCCATGCACGTACAGCCCAGGCCAACCCTCGGCAGATCCTCGGGACGAGCCCGAGGATGACGTCTCGAATGGACACGGCGCTCGTAACCCGTTGACGTGACTGAGCTTTCCCCCTTTTCTCGACGTCATCCTCGGCCTTTGTGCCGAGGATCTAAGCACGTCTCCAGGAATGCAACGGTCATGGATCACCCATCCGAGCCAAAATCCATGAACGTACAGTCCAGACCAACCCTCGGCAGATCCTCGGGACGAGCCCGAGGATGACGTCGCGAATGGGGATTACGCCTCAAAAACCACACGTTAGAAAATCCAGGCCCCACCGCCCCCCACAACGCTCGCCGCTTCGGCTGCCCGTCGCGTCTCTCCCGCACAAAACGCAAAACGCCCGAACCAAAGGTCCGGGCGCCCGCTCATTCAGCCTGCGAAGCCGTCCTCAGAACTCTTCCCAATCCTTGTTGGCAACTGCCGCGTTGCCGTGGCTGGCATAGACAGGTGCAGCCGCGCGCGGCGCCCGCGTCGGTGCAGCTGCTGGCGAAGCTGCGCGTGCCGGGGCGGCCGGTTCCTGCATCCGGCGCGCGACGTCGCGCAGCTGCGCGGTGCGGCCGCCGAGCTGGAAGGCGCCGATCAGCGTGCTGAGGTTGGTGCTCTCCTGCGCCAGGCCAGCGCCCGCCGCATTCATCTCCTCGACCATCGCGGCGTTCTTCTGCGTTGCCTGGTCCATGTGGTTGACGGCGGTGTTGACCTCGCCGAGACCGACGGACTGCTCCTGCGCGGCCGTCGCGATCGCATCCTTATGCGCGTTGACGTGCTGCACCAGCTGCTCGATCGCCGTCAGCCCCTCGCCCGTTTCGTTGACCAGCCGCACGCCCTCGGAGACGGCGACGGCGGAGTTGCCGATCAGGCCCTTGATCTCCTTGGCGGCGTTCGCTGAGCGCTGCGCCAGCTCGCGCACTTCCTGGGCAACCACCGCAAAGCCCTTGCCGGCTTCACCGGCGCGTGCCGCCTCGACGCCGGCGTTCAGCGCGAGCAGATTGGTCTGGAAGGCGATCTCGTCGATCACGCCGATGATCTTGCTGATCTGCTGCGAGGAATCCTCGATCCGGCGCATGGCCTCCACGGCATTGCGCACGACCGAGCCGGAGTGCTCGGCGCGGCTGCGGGTCTCGCGCACCGCGTCGCGCGCCTCGCCGGTCCGCTTGGAGGTGGCGACGACGTTCGAGGTGATTTCTTCGAGCGCAGCCGCTGTTTCCTCCAGCGAGGCCGCCTGCTGTTCGGTGCGCTTGGCGAGATCGTCGGACGCGCCGGAGATCTCACTGCTGCCGTTGCGAACCATGTCGACCGCGCTTCCGACGCCGACAAGCGCCTGGCGAAGCTGGATCACCGAGGTATTGAAGTCGTGGCGGAGCGCTTCGAACTGCGGCGCGAACGCCGTGTTGAGCTCGCAGGTCATGTCGCCCGCGGCCAGCAGCTTGAGGCCGGAAGCAAGCGCGCCGGTTGCCTGGTTGAGGCGGATTTCGGCCTCTTCCTCGGCGCGACGCTGCACTTCGATGCGCTCGCGCTCCGACTGCTGGCGGTTGACCTCCGCCTCGGCTTCCAGCTCCTTGTTGCGGATGGCGGCCAGACGGAACACTTCGACCGAGCGGGCCATGTTGCCGATCTCGTCGCCACGCTCGGCGTAGGGCACCAGGATGTTGGTGTGGCCGTCGGAGAGAACGCTCATCGCCGTCGTCAGGCGTCCGATCGGACGAACGACGCGGAAGACGACGATCACGAAGGCGGCAACAGTCACGGCGACCGTGGCAACCAGCATCAGGCTGTAGAAGATGAGGGTCGCAAGAGCTGCCTGGCGCGTCGTTTCCGCCTTGGCGGCAAGCGCATCCATCGCCAGCGAAGCGACATTGCCGATCGTGCCGAGTGCCGTCGTCGCTTCCGTGCGCCACTGGTCGATGCCCATCGTCGACGGACGGCCGTTGGTCAGGTCGGCGACGATGCCGGCGCGCTTTTCAGAAAACGAGCCGGAGAAATAGCTGGAGTCAGCGGTCGCGACGGCGCTCTTGATCGCCTCGGGAACGGAGGGGTGATCGGCCAGGATCTTGGTGGATGCCCAGGCGAAAGCGATGCGCACGTCTCCGGCGACAAGCTCGGAGGCTTCCTTGGGCGTCAGCGCCCGGTTGCCTGATATCGCGCCATTGATGGCGACCGTTGCCGAACCGCCGGCTGCGCGCGCCGACCACGCGAAGTAGCGCAGCTGCACCAGATCCATCAGCGAATTGTCGAGCGTGCGAATTTCGGCCTCCGTGGCAGCCGACGTCGTCTCGAGCTTGGCAAGGAATTCGCTGCCGAACGAAAGAACGCGTGGCGCAAGTGCCGCGTCGCGCTGGTCGACCGGCTTTGCCAGTTCGGCGTCGATCGACGAGCGTAGCGACACCAGCGATGCATAACCGGCATCGAGATCGGAGAGCACTGTCTTCAATGTGTCTGTGCTGAGGCCGGAAGAGATTTCCTTGACCTCGCTAAGCGCCGCATCGACGATCGCCCGCTGCTTGCGCACGCTCTCCATGCTGCCTGCAGCGTCTGCGGCCGAAAGCGTAAGCGCGGTCGCGCTGTCGCCGCGCTCGCTGCGAAATGCCAGCAGCGCCTGGAACAACGCCTTGTCAAGCTGCGCATTGGCAGCAACCTGCCCGTTATTCGAATATGTGGCGTGCGAAGAAAGAAGCTTGCTGGTCACCAGAGCGGTCAGCCCGGCTGAAATCACAAGAACGACGGCAATCAAAACATTACGGATCGAAAACAATTCGGCCTCCAATGAGCGAAATATCGATCACGGATATCCGTTTTGCGCAGTTAACATTGAACTAATTTCTAATAACCGGATTCACCTGCAAGAAACCACAGAAAAGCTCTCTGCAACGAAGCTGAACAGGGAGGAAAACAAGCAATACTGCTCATCTCCATCTGTATTTCGATGCGATTAGTATGACAATATATTTCAATATTATCGGGAACGAATGGAATATCTCCCGCATCGCGTGCACCATTACCCTGGATCGGTATAGCCGGCCCACCAGCGCTGCAAGAACGGGCATGATGATGATGAAAATCGGCATGCCCCTAATAAAATCAGTGACCTAACCGTCTTTTCATCCCCGCGCTTTCCGCCTGCGCCACACTCACCCCCGTCCCGTCTTCGGATACACCGGTTGCGTTACCGGCGAGGCGGGGCCGGCGCTTTCGGGAAGCCCCTGACGCAGGGTGAAACGAGGGGCGTCGCGGAATGGTCCCGCCAGTGAAGAGCTGGTGTGCGGGTGCATAGGTCGGTTCGCCGATACCACGCGCCTATGCACATAAGGGACGGCGACTGGCCGACCGTGGAGCCCGAAAGGGTTGTTGCGGAACGGCGCCGGGGTGCCGCGGGCGACAGGTTCGCGGAGGCCCTCCCGGCGTCGATCAAGACGGCCCTTCGGGATGCCCGGGGAGCGAAAGCATCAAGAACAAGAACAATCCCGCGAGCATATCTCTGAAAAGATGCCGACCACCCGGTAAAGGAACCAGGACACGATAGCAGACCGCCGAACGGGGCGCCGGAAGGTGTCAATAAAACTAAACTATTTACGAGGCAGCTTTTGGCGCCCCGTCCGATCAGATGCCGTATCAACCGGGGGACAGAGCCTGCCGGGGTAGAGGCATGTCTTTTATGGGTGGGAGTTTTGAAAGTGGCTAACGTCAGCGCCAGCGGCCCCCTCATCCGGCTGCCGCCACCTTCTCCCCGAGGGGGAGAAGAGACTCGTGGCAAGCCGCTCGCGCCGACCTCCCTTCTCCCCAACGGGAAGAAGGTGCCCGAAGGACTGATGAGGGGGCCACCGGCACAACGCCAGCCACCTCTAACCCACAAACCCCTCACCCAAGCAACGTATATGCCGCCGAACCAAGCGCCACGATACCGAACACAATCAGCAGCCAGCTCGTTGCCCGCATCACCTTGGACGTAAAATCCTCCGACAACCGATCGCGCGCCAGGCTGACGGCGCCGCTTAAGCAAAACCACCAGGCGAGCGACCCCGCAAACACGCCACCAACGATCGCAACCGAGCTGAAGCGCCTCGTCTCGTCCAGCAGGCCGAAGCCGGCAAACAGCGTTCCGAAGGAAAGGATAGTAGCCGGATTCGAAATGGTAAGCAGAAACGTCGCGACCGTGGTGGCGACGAGCCCACCTGCCCGGATCTCGGCCGCCTCGACCGGATCGTGCGTCAGCCCGCGCCAACCGAGAAACAGCAACAGCAATCCGCCGCCGATCGCCAAAGGCAAGGTCGCCATCGACATGGTCTCGGCGAACACGGCAATCCCCGTCACTGCCACCAGCGCATAGCTGGCGTCCCCAATCGCCGTGCCGAAGCCACAGGAAAAGCCGGCGAGGAAGCCGCGCTCCAGCGTGCGGTTGATGCACAGCATGCCGATCGGTCCAAGCGGCGCGGTGATGATGACACCCAGCACGGCGCCCTTGAGAAACAGCAGAAGCATATGGCGGTCTTAAACGCTCTGGCGCGCACCGCAACGAAAAAAGCCGCCGAAACCGGCGGCCTGTGACGAAATGCTCAAGACAAGATGCCCGTGAGCCAAAGCCGATATAAACTACCGGCAGAGATTGAATGGCGGCAATGAGCGACCGCCTTCGCCCTGCTTACCGCGCCGGCACCACGGCATCGCCGCGCGCGGCGAGAGCAGCCAGGTCCGCAGGCTTCAACTCGACCGATTCGCCACAGCCGCAAGCCGACGTCTGGTTCGGATTGGTGAAGGTGAAGCCGGAGCGCAGCGTCGTCTGCTCGAAGCCCATCTCGGTGCCAAGCAGATAAAGAACCGCCGAGGGTTCGATCCAGACCTTGGCGCCATCGCGCTCGATCAGGTCGTCCTTGGCGTTGGGTTCTGTGACGAGGTCGATGGTATACTCCATCCCTGCACAACCGCCCTTCTTGATCCCGACGCGAATCCCCTTCGCCTCCGGTCCCGAATTCTCAACGATCGCCTTCACCCGCGCCGCGGCGGTGTCGGTCATGCTCATGACTGCAAAGCCCATAGGCCCATTCTCCTTCCGCAACCGGGGTCAAGGTCCGGTGCTTGTGCTCACCAATTTAAGCGGCGATGATCAATGCTTCAATATCGAATGCCGAGATCATTGCCTTCAAATGCTTTTTCATTGACAGGTGTACTCTACAGGATACATTTTTCATGCTAACAGTGTTGCGAACGGCGACTTTCGCCAAATGGCTGTCACGGCTGAAAGATCGCCGCGCCGTCGCGCGGATTGCTTCCCGGCTGCTGCGTGTCGAAACCGGGCACCTCGGCGACATCAAGGCGATCGGTGACGGCGTCAGCGAATTGCGCGTCGACTACGGTCCAGGCTATCGGATCTACATCATGAGGGATGGCTCGACGATGATCGTACTCCTCTGCGGCGGCGACAAGTCGACGCAAGCCCGCGATATCATCGAGGCGAAACGCCTCGCAAGCGAATTGAAGGACTGATGATGACCACCGAAATCCTGCCCTTCGATGCGGCGGAATTTTTAGACAGCGACGAAGCGATCGAGGAATTCATAGTCGCCGCCTTCGAAACCCAGGACCCGGCATTCATCGCCAGAAGCCTCGGCGTCGTGGCCCGGGCCCGCAGCATGAGCGAACTAGCGCGAGAGATCGGCATGAGCCGTGCGGCGCTCTACAAGGCGCTGAGTGGCCAGGGCAATCCCGAATTCGCCACCATCATGAAGGTGATGAAGGCGCTCGGCATCGGCCTTGCGCCCGTCATGCCCGACGGCAGATCAGCGGCCTGAGCTTCAATACCGAGCGATCTCACCGCATCTGCTTCGGCCAATCGCGGGCGGCATGGATGACGCGAAGTATCACCACATCGCTATCCCGCAATCTATAGACCACCACGTAATTTCCACGTGGCACGATGCGGACGCTATACTTGTCCGTCGCATATGGAGCACCCGAATGCGGATGAGTTGCCAGCAGTTCGAACAGTTCCGTCATGCTGTCCTGCCACGCCAGCGCGGCGTGAGGATTGTGTTGTCCGATAAAGGAGATGATCCCGCGAATGTCGGCTCTCGCTTTGGGCCGAAGGCGATAGCTCATCAGTCCTTGAGCCCGAATTCTCGCTCGAATTTCGCGCGTATCTCACGCATCGCCTCGGGTCCATCGATCGGCTCGCCGCTGGCTTCGCCCTCTTCGATCAGCCGCTCAAGTTCCTCGGGCGTGTAACCATGAACCAGCCGGTCGGAGTGCCACTGATCGAGCGCGGTCAGCACGACATCAGCTGTCGAACCGAACCGCCCGGAGCGCACAGCCGCATCAACGGCATCCGCCATCTCCGGCGTCAACTCAATGCTGATTGTCTCCAGGCGACCCATCGCGTGCACCTCATTGCCAGGAAGCACCATGCTAGTCGAAACGGCCGATCAATACCAGCCGACGGCCACCTGCGCCTCTTCCGACATCCGGTCCGGCGTCCATGGCGGATCGAAGGTCATCGCCACTTCGACGCCCGAGACGCCCTCGACGGAGCCGACGGCGTTTTCGACCCAGCCGGGCATCTCGCCGGCGACGGGGCAGCCGGGGGCCGTCAGCGTCATCATGATCTTGACCATGCGGTCGTCCTCGATGTCGATCTTGTAGATCAACCCGAGTTCGAAGATGTCGGCTGGAATTTCCGGGTCGTAGACCGTCTTCAGCGCCATGATGACGTCGTCGCTGAGGCGCGCCAGTTCATCTGCGGGAATGCTGGAATGCACGATGCCTTCGCGCACGTCGATCTTCTGTTCGCTGTCGTCGAGGCTCATGTGGCCCACTCCTTAAAGCAATTCCAGGAAAAGTGCGAAGCGGTTTTCCGTCCGGAATTGCGTATACAAAACAAAACAAAGCAGAGCTGTTCTTCCATCCGAAGAAAGATGGAACAGCTCTAGCCAAAGAACTTGCGCGCATATTCCAGCGCGTCGGCCAAGGCATCCACCTCGGCGCGGGTATTGTACATGCCGAAGGATGCACGGCATGTGGAGGTGACGCCGAAGCGTTTCAAGAGCGGCATGGCGCAATGCGTGCCCGCCCGAACGGCAACGCCGCGCCGGTCGATTACGGTCGAGACGTCATGGGCATGCAACCCCTCGATCTCGAAGGAGAAGATCCCGCCCTTGCCCGGCGCATTGCCGATGACGCGCAGCGAATTGATGTCGCGAAGCCGTTCAGTGGCGTAGGCCGCCAGATCCGCCTCGTGCCTTGCGATCGCCTCGCGTCCGATCTTGTCCATGTAGTCGAGCGCATAGCCGAGCCCGATCGCCTGCACGATCGGCGGCGTGCCGGCCTCAAAGCGGTGCGGCGGGTCGTTGTAGGTGACCGCATCCTCGGTGACCTCGAAGATCATCTCGCCGCCGCCCTGGAACGGACGCATCGCCTTCAAACGGTCCTTCTTGCCGTAGAGCACCCCAATCCCCGAGGGACCGTAGAGCTTGTGGCCGGTCATCACGTACCAGTCGCAGTCGATATCCTGCACGTCGACAGGCATATGGACAGCGCCCTGCGAACCATCGACGAGCACGGGAATGCCGCGCTCATGCGCGATCCGGCAGATCTCCTTGACCGGAACGACGGTACCCAGCGCATTCGACATATGGGTGATGGCGACGAGCTTGGTGCGCTCGGTGAGGCTCTTTTCGAAATCCTCGATATGGAAGGCGCCCTCGTCGTCGACGGGGACCCAGACCAGCTTGGCGCCCTGCCGCTCGCGGATGAAGTGCCAGGGCACGATGTTGGAGTGGTGCTCCATGATCGAGATGACGATCTCGTCGCCCTCGCCGATATTAGGCATGCCCCAGCCGTAGGCGACCGTGTTGATCGCCTCAGTCGAGGACTTGGTGAAGACGATGTCGTCCACCGAAGGCGCGTTCAGGAAGCGGCGCACCTTTTCGCGCGCGGCTTCATAGGCTTCGGTGGCGGCGTTGGACAGGAAGTGCAGGCCGCGATGCACATTGGCGTATTCGCTGGAATAGGCATGGCTGATCGCGTCGATCACCACCTGCGGCTTCTGGGCCGAGGCGCCGTTGTCGAGATAGACCAGCGGCTTGCCGTACACTTCCTTCGCAAGGATCGGAAAATCCTTGCGAATGGCTTCGATGTCATAGGCGGCCGGTGCAGTCTGATCCATGTCAGGCCCTTTCATATCGCGCTTCCGCGCCGTCATCCTCGCGCTTGTCCCGAGGATCCAATCACGTTTCCACTCGTCGCAACAGTTGTGGACAAATCCACGACCGTCGAACTCCCGGCTGGCGGCAGCAGATCCTCGGGCTTGTCCCGAGGATCTAAGCACGTCTCCGCTCGTCGCAACGGTTGTGGACAAATCCACCTCCGTCGAATTCCCGGCTGGCGGCAGCAGATCCTCGGGTCAAGCCCGAGGATGACGTCGCGTGTGGGGCGAACCCGCCGTCACACAAACCGTCAGACTGGAGACGACATCATGGCAAGGCCACATTCACCATCGCCAGCCATCGTCTCCCGTCACCAACCCTCACCGCCGTCATCCCCAGGACAAACCCGAAGGTCACGGCGAAAATTGCCGTTACGCGTGCTTTTCGAGCCATGCCGAGATCACGCCTTCCAGCGCCTCGACCAGGGCTTCATCTTCCAGTTCCTCGACGATCTCGGCAACGAAGGCGTTGACCAGCATGGCGCGCGCCTTGCTCTCCGGGATGCCACGCGCCATCAGATAATAGAGATGGTTGTGGTCGATATCGGCAACGGTGGCGCCATGGCCGCACTGCACGTCGTCGGCGAAGATTTCCAGCTCCGGCTTCACCGAGAATTCGGCATCGTCGGACATCAGCAGCGTGTTGCACGCCATCTTCGCGTCGGTCTTCTGCGCGTCCGGTGCCACCCGGATCATGCCCTGGAACACGCCCTTGGCGCGGTCGAAGACGACGTTGCGGATGATCTCGGTGGAACCGGTATGCGGCACATTGTGGCCGAGCACCATGGTCACGTCGGTATGCGTCTCGGCACCAAGCAGGTTGATCCCGCGCAGCGTCAGATCGGCCCCCTCGCCCGTCACCTTGATGTGCAGCTCCTGGCGCACCAGCTGGCCGCCCTCATTGATGACGAACAGCTTGAGCTTGGCATCTGCACCGAGATCGATGCGGATCTGGCCGAGATGCGTGTCGTCGGCACCCTGCTGCTGCACGATGATCCAGGTCAGCTCGCTGCCTTCGCCGACCGTGACGTCACTGACGTGCGAGACCAGCGCCGCATCCGATGCCACCGACAGGTGACGTTCGATCACGGTCGCCTTGACGGCGGAACCGATGCTGACAGGGAGGCGCGTATGCGTCTGGCCGCCGGCATGCACGAACTGGATTTCCAGCGGCTCTTCCAGCACGGTTTCAGCCGGCACGTCGATCACATAGCCGTCGCGCACGAAGCTGCCGTTGATCCGGCCGACCGCGTCATCCTTGTCGAGCGCACCAAGGCCATTGGCGGCAGAACCGCTCGACAGCTGCTCGGCATAGCTCGAGAGCACGAGATCGCCGGCGCGCGCCTTGTGATCAGGGCGTCCCTGGATGACGGAGAGCACCGCCGAACCCTCGACCAGCGCATCGCGGGCGTCGGAGCCGGCATCGCCTGCCTGAGCAGGCACTGCGCGCAGCAGCGTCTTCAGGTCCGTGTAGTGCCAGGCCTCGACGCGGCGCGTCGGCAGGCCCGATGTCTTCAGGTCGTCGAGCAGCCGGTCGCGAATGGCGATCACGGCGCCGTCGCCCGGCAGTTCGCCGATCTGGTTGTTGAACGCCTCGATCAGCGCCGCTTCCGCGGCGGTCAGGCGGGTCGTCGTCTGCATGTTCATGCGACCAGTTCCTTTCCGCCTAGATCAGGCCGCCGCTCCGATGATGTCGGCATAACCATTGGCTTCCAGATCGTGTGCCAGCGTCTTGTCGCCGCTCTTGATGATCTGGCCCTTGTAGAGAACGTGAACGGTATCCGGCACGATGTAGTCGAGCAGGCGCTGGTAGTGGGTGATGACGATGGTGGCGCGATCGGGCGAGCGCAGCGCGTTGACGCCGTCGGCCACGATCTTCAGCGCGTCAATGTCGAGGCCGCTATCGGTTTCGTCGAGGATGCAAAGCTGCGGCTCCAAGAGCGCCATCTGCAGGATTTCGGCGCGCTTTTTCTCACCGCCGGAGAAGCCGACGTTGAGAGGACGCTTCAGCATCTCGGTATTGATCTGCAGCTTGGCGGCCGCATCCTTGACGAGGCGCATGAAATCAGGCGTCTTCAGCTCTTCCTCGCCACGCGCCTTGCGCTGCTCGTTCATCGCGACCTTCAGGAACTGCATGGTGGCGACGCCGGGGATTTCGACCGGATACTGGAAGGCCAGGAAGATGCCCTTGGAGGCGCGCTCGGCCGGATCGAGTTCGAGAATGCTCTCGCCGTTGTAGAGAATCTCGCCCTCGGTGACTTCGTAATCGTCGCGTCCGGACAGGATGTAGGACAGCGTCGACTTGCCGGAGCCGTTCGGGCCCATGATGGCAGCCACTTCGCCGGCCTTCACGGTGAGGTTCAGCCCCTTGATGATCTCGGTGCCGTCTTCGGCGATGCGGGCGTGCAGGTTCTTGATTTCAAGCATTGTGTTCTTCCTGTTCATGCAGCGGTTTCAAGGACCGCCGGGCACTCAATTGTAATCCGACCACTGTTCCGTTTGCGGATGAGGCCGATAGGCATTCTCGATGTCATCGATCCGCTCGTAGAGGTCGGCCCAGGTCGGGTTCAAGCTCTCTACCAGCTTGATTTTCCATTCACGCATGTAGCGTTTCAAGGACTTCTCCCGCTGTATCGCCAACACGATGTTTGGATGGCGCTCAAACCAGACGAGGTTCCTTGCTCGATACTTCCGCGTAAACCCTTCATGCACTTCGTTGCGGTGCTCCCAGCTGCGATCATGCAGATCACTGGTGACACCCGTGTAGATCACCCCGCGCGGCTTATCGGACATCATGTAGACAAAGCCACTCATCCTTACGCCCCTTACGGCCGATCTCGTTCCTTTTCGTCGTCATCCCAGGGCATGTCCCGGGGATTTAAGCACGTCTCCATTTTCCGCAACGGTCGTGGACAAATCCACTACCGTCGAATTCCCGGTTGGCGGCAGCAGATCCTCGGGACAAGCCCGAGGATGACGCCGAGTGTGAGGCAAGTTCGCCTTCACACCGGGAACGACGTTGGAGAAAAGCAACACGCCCAACGCCAACCATCGTCTCCCTGCACCAACTCTTACGGTCGTCATCCTCGGGCTTGTCCCGAGGATCTAACCACGTCTCCAATTGTCGCAACGGTCATGGACAAATCCACTCCCGTCGAATTCCCGGTTGGCGGCAGCAGATCCTCGGGACAAGCCCGAGGATGACG